>CASFWW010000041.1:0-45512 GCA_949298505.1 uncultured Christensenella sp.
CGTTCTTCTATGGTAAGATGAGTATAGTTCATATGGATCTCCTTGTTGTGTTTTTTTGTTGCAATTTTAATTATACAACAGATTCATATGAACTTCTTTTTTTTCTTATCTAAGTGTTGCACTTGAAAGTATAATTCACCCCGGGAAAAAATAAAACGCGCAATCCTGCGCGTTTTTTAGTGTCGTGATTTTCGTTTTTCAGATCGTGATTTTTGTAAAAGAGAAAGGGTCCTGATTGTCCGTTTGTCAGGGGAGCGCGATCTCCTTCACGTCGTCGGGGATATACATGTCCAGTTCTTCGTGCATATCCGCGTCCGTTATCTTGTCTGCGGGCATTTTGTAGTATGTAGCCGTTCCTTCTGCGAGAACGGTTCCGTTTTCGTCTTCTATCACGGCATGACCGGTATAAGCCCTGGAGCCGTTCTTTATTATGGTGCCCACGCCGATAAGCTTTGTATCATACGGTACCGGCTTGCGGAATTTGACGTTTATGTCCAGCGTGACGGCAAGTACGGAAGGATCCGTCACCCAGATGACTCTGCCTATCAGTTCGTCGAGCATACAGGTTATCATACCGCCGTGCACTCTGCCGGGGTAACTCTGATGTTCGCTGCGGTAGGAAAACAGGGTGACCACGCTGCCGTCTTCCATTTCGTAGAAGGGCGCCTTTACGCCTGCCTGATTGTTCATGCCGCATATGATGCAACTTTTGCTGTTTGCCTGTTTTTTCAGTACTTTCATTTTTTCACCTCGGATATATTTTAGCACTTCGGACGGGATAAGTAAACAAAAAGCCCCTGAAAGAGAAATAAACCGCAAAGAAAAAGTCGCGTGCGTCGGACACGCGCAGGCACGCTTATATAATTACGCGTTGACAAACGGAAGAAAAAGGGGTATACTAAATTAAAACGTGCGACAAGTATTGAGTTATGAGGTTTTTATGAATACTTTTCAGAAAATTTGGTGCAGAACTTTTCAGACTGTGATGAAATATGCTAGCGCCGTCCTGCCGTGGAGAGAACCGGAGATGTTGCATTTCGACGACGGCACACGCGGTCTGGGCGCGTTCGTCAAGGACAAGGGTTATAAAAAAGTCTTCGTCGTGACGGGACCCAACGTATACAAAAGGGGGCTTGCGGACGATCTGATCAAAGGGCTTGAAGAAAACGGGGTGCCTTATGCGCTGTTCAACCGCGTGGTGAACAATCCCACGATAGACAACATAGAAGAAGCTTACGCGCTTTACAAGGCTGAAGGCTGCGACGCGATAATCGCGCTCGGCGGCGGTTCTCCGATGGACCTGGCGAAGGTCGTCGGCGCGCGCGCGGCAAGACCGGGCAAACAGGTCAAGAAGATGAAAGGGCTTCTCAAAGTCATAAAGAGGATCCCCGATCTTTACGCGATTCCCACAACGGCAGGCAGCGGAAGCGAAACGACTCTCGCCGCCGTCGTCAGCGACTCGGTGACTCACGAGAAATACGCGATCAACGACCTCACGCTTATCCCGAGGTACGCGTTGCTCGATCCTCGCCTGACCGCGGCGCTTCCGCCTCAGACCACGGCGACGACGGGCATGGACGCGCTTACTCACGCGGTCGAAGCGTACATAGGCAGAAGCAATACTAAAAAGACAAGGGAGAGCGCGGAGAAGGCGGTGAAGCTCATTTTCGACAATCTTCTCACTGCTTACGAGCACGGCGACGATCTGACGGCAAGGCGCAATATGCAGGAGGCTTCGTACTATGCCGGCGTTGCGTTCACCAGGGCGTACGTGGGTTATGTGCACGCGCTGGCGCACGCGCTCGGCGGTTTTTACGGCACTCCTCACGGGCTTGCCAACAGCGTTCTTTTGCCCGTGGTGCTGGAATATTACGGAGAAAGCGCGCATAAACCGCTGGCAAGACTTGCAGAGATCGTCGGGATATGTGCCGAAGGAGACGACGATGCGGCAAAGGCGCAGAAGTTCGTCAACGCGATAAAGGATATGAACACGAAAATGCTGATCCCGGGAACGATAGACGGAATAGATCCTGCCGACGTGCCCGAGATGGCAAAGAGAGCGGCGGCGGAAGGCAATCCGCTTTACCCGGTGCCCAGGCTTCTGGGGGCAGACGAGCTTGAAAAGATATACGGACTGATAATGTGATGACGGCGTACATAATCGGCGCGGCGCGGGATTTTACCTCACGCGGACTTGAGAAGAAAGAGGGAGACATCCTGATTGCGGCAGACGGCGGCTACGAGAAGATATCCGACAAGAGCCTTATAGACGTCGTGATAGGCGATTTCGATTCTCTGGGTTACGTGCCGGAAGCGGAAAACGTGATAAAGCTCAAACGCGAAAAAGATGAGACCGATACTGACCGCGCGGCGGAATACGCAGTTGAGAAGGGCGCGGAAAGGATAGTGTTTTACGGCTGTCTCGGAGGAAAGCCCGATCATGCGCTCGCCAATCTCCAGCTGGGCACGAGGCTGAACAAAAGAGGCATAGACGTGCGTTTTGTCGGTAGCGGGCTGACCGTGTATTTCGTCAAGGACGGGACTCTCGCGCTCGGTGAGAGAAAGAGCGGCAGGGTTTCGGTGTTCAGTCCGGACAGGACGGACGGAGTGACGATCAGAGGGTTGAAATACGAAGTCGAAGGGGTGACTCTGACCAATTCGTTCGCGCTCGGCGTCAGCAACGAGTTCGTAGGAAAAAAGGCGGAAATATCCGCGGAAAACGGAGTGCTTATAGTTTTTGTGTATGAAGAAACTGATGATATTCGATCTTGACGGAACTCTGCTCAATTCGCTCAAAGACCTCTGGGCGGCAATCAACGGCGCGCTGTGGGAATGCGGCTTGCCTTACAGGAGCGAAGAAGAGGTCAGAAGTTTCGTCGGAGACGGAGTGGATATGCTGATCAGGCGCGCGCTCGACGACAGACAGGACAAGTTCGACGAGTGTAAAGCCGCGTTCAGGAGACTTTACGACAGAGATATGCGCAATCAGACCAGACCTTACGACGGCGTGAACAAAATGCTGAACGACCTGAGGGCAAAGGGACTGAAAATAGCGGTGCTTTCCAACAAGTACGACAGCGCGGTCAAGGAACTGTGCGCGTACTATTTCGGAGAAAAGACGGATTACGCCGTGGGGCAGAAGGACGGAGTGAAGGTCAAGCCCGATCCCGCAGCGCTTCTCGCGCTTCTCAAAGAAGCAGGAGTGACGCCCGAAGAGGCGCTTTACTGCGGGGACGGAGAGGCGGACGTAGAATGTGCTAAAGCGGCGGGGATAGATTTTATCGCGGCGGCATGGGGATTCAGGCATTATTCCGCGCTTGAAAAAGCGGGCGCCGTAGTCTTTGCGGCAACTCCCGCCGACGTCGCCGGGATAGCGGATACGTTCATGTGAAATACGCGCTTAAAGCGCGGAGCCATATTATTATAAGAGGAGAGGTGTTATTATGAAAAAAGCAAAGTACGGCAGCGGTTTCAGGCTGTTCGACTACTACAAGACGGTCGCAAGAGTGGGCGGCGTCTTTTCGGCGTTGTCGCTTTCCGCGATGATTTACGTCATCTATTATATGTTCTACAATTACATACGCGGCGATCTGAAGATTGAACTTGCGACGAACAACGCGCTGAAGTACACGCTGATCGCGCTCGGCATTGTGCTGATGGCGATGGTGATCGTGTTTGTCGCTTTCAAAATCGCGTCAAAACGGACAAGCGCGCTTGACGTGGCGTTGATCGTGGTGGGGATAGCGGACATAATCATTATGATCAAAAAGTTCGCCGTTGACATGAACGTTGAGACAAGGTACGAAATTCCGCTTTACGCGATACCGCTTGTGCTGACAGTCATAATCAGCATAGTCAGGTGGATAAGATTTTCGCCAAGGAACAACAAGCTGATCTCAACGCATAAAGAGAAGAGCAACTCTGATTTCAGGAGTTATTACAAAGATATATTCAAGAGACCTTCGACCTGGTTCATGGTGATCGCGGCGCTCGTCGTTTCGCTGATGTTCGTACTTGCGCAGTCTGAAGGCTGGCTCGACGTTTTCGACCTCAACGAAAGCGCTAAAAACACGATGATCGCGAATTGCGCGGTAATGGGCGGCTTTGCCGGAATACTGTTCCTCGTCGGACTTGCGGTAAGACTTTACAACAAGACTGTGAACTTTATGGACGCGTATTCGTTCGCGCTGATACCGGCGGGAATCGTCATGGTCGTCAGTTACATAATCGTTCAGCACGCCGCAACGCTTGTACTCGCGATCGGCGCGCTCGTGATCGGCGTTGCGCTTCAGGCGGTCTATATAAAGACCACATACCTGATCGACAGCATAGTATGCGACGAGGAAGAGATCGTTGAAGTCGCAGAGCCTGAGCAACAAGCGGAAACGCCCGTCGAAGAAGCGCCCGTAGAAAGCTGTTCTGCGCCTGAGACGGTAGCAGAGGTGAACGATTCTGTCGCTGCGCTTGCCGGAGAGCACGAAGACTACGGCGCGGTTCTCGAAGCCGTCCAGAAAACTCTCGACAGACTTTACAAACAGAATACCGAACTTGAAGAGAGACTCGCCAAGGCTGAGGAAGCGCTCAAAGTTCAGACAGAAAAATGCGACAAGCTTGAAAAGGAAGTGGAAAAACTCAACTCCGGCTACGCGTTCGTTCTGCGTGACGTTGAAAAGCTTATGTCGAGGCTGTCTTATCTTGAAACCAGAGCGGGAGCGAAGACGGAGACCGTCGTGATAAAGGCGGACGGAGACGACAAAGCCTTCGTGATGCGTTCTCTCGAGCAAATCCTCTCAAGACTCACCTATGCCGAAAGTCTGATTGCGGCTCAGCCTGAGGAAAAGGAAGAGAAGACGTGCGCGGCAATGGAGGATTATCCGTTCATAATGCTCACGATAGAAAAGCTTCTTTCCAGACTGACATATGCCGAAAGCCTTATCGCAAACGGCGTCTGTTTGAAGCCCGTTGAAGAGGAGCCGGAAGAGGAGCCCGGAGAACCGGAAGAACTCCCTGAAGAAGAAACTGAAGAGGAGCCTGAAGAAGAGGAAACGGGAGAAGAACCGGCAGAGAATCCTTCCACCGAAGGCGGAGAGATAACCTGGGAAGAGGTGGCTTCCAACAAGCGCAGGGCAAAACCCAGGTACACATTTGAAATGAAGCTTCGCATCGCGGACGACGACGTGAAGAAGTTTTACAGCGACATCAAGAACGCGCTTCTGTCATACGGCATGCACGCGAGAATGTCGCGTCACAAGGAGAATTTCAACAAGGGCAGGAACAACATCGCACGCATGGCAATAAACGGAAAGACACTCAAGATATATCTTGCGATAAACCCCGCGGAGATAGATCCCAAATATTATCACCACCGCGACGTCAGCGACAAGAAAGGAGTGGCAGAACTTCCGACAATGATAAACGTGCGTTCAAAAGTTGCGGTCAAGAAGGTGAAAATGCTGATCGACAGGATCGCCGAAGAACTCGTCATATTCCCCAAGAAGTACACTGAACAGGACTTCGCGGCAGACCTGACGACTGAAGGTTTCTCCACTGTCGAACGCAAAGGTTACGGCTATCTCGTGAATCCCGAAGGAGTTGCGCTCAAAGAGGAAGTGGACAAGATCCCCGACGATTTCGCAACCAACGCCGTGGAGTATATCTACGCGCCGGAGAAGGCGAGCCGCTTCATCAAAGCCGAGCTTTCGCTGAAGGAGATCGCCAAGCATTTCAAAGACGGCGACGTCGTGGACATAGCTGCGGTACGCGAAAAGGGATTGTGCGCGGTGAACGCGAATTACCTTTCTGTGACCGAAAGCGACAAGCTGACCAAAAAACTGCACGTATACGCCGACGAGTATACGGTCGCGGCGGCGAAGATGATATGCGTTGCCGGCGGCGAAGCGTATATGATAATACAACCCAAAGAATAACGGAAAAGGCGGATCCGCAATAAACGGGGTCCGCCTTTGACGTAAATTATCAGGAGAAAACGATGTTTGAAGAGATAAGATTGATACCGTATCCGCGCAAAGTCGGCAGAATAAACGGCTACAAGGATTGCACTTCCATCCGCATCAGCGGGCAGAGACGCGTAAACGGCATGGATGTGGGCGAATTTCTCGGCATATACGGAGTGAATACCGGTCAGGACGGCGTAAACGTCAGTTGCGAGACCGGGCTTGACGATTGCGGAACTGAAGGTTATAAACTGAGCATATCAGACGAAGGAGTGAAACTCCGCGCCGGAACCGACGCCGGGCTTATATACGCGCTGGTCACGCTCGCGCAACTGATCGGCAATTACGGCGGAAAGATCCCGGTCTGCGAGATCGAGGATTCTCCGTCGACCGCTTACCGCGGATTCATGCTCGACGCCGGCAGATACTTTTTCCCGAAAGAAGACGTGATCAAGCTGGTGGATCTGTGCGTACTTCACAAGATCAACGCGTTTCACTGGCATCTTACCGAAGACCAGGGTTGGAGACTTGAGTCGGAAAAATATCCCTTGCTCACAGAGAAAGGGAGCAGAAGATCGCATACCAATTTCGGAATAAGACCGCACGGCGGCTTTTATACTAAAAAGGATATAGCCGAAGTCGTGGAATACTGCAGAAAGCGCAACGTCAGCGTTATCCCGGAGTTCGACGTTCCGGGACATTCCGTCGCCGCGCTTTCATGCTATCCGTGGCTGGGATGTTTTGACAGGAAACTCAAAGTGGCGACGCACTCCGGCGTCAAACACGACGTCATGTGCGCCGGGAAGGAGAGCACGTATACCTTCGTAACAGACGTGCTGGACGAGATCGTCGGCTTGTTCGGCGGCAACACCGCATATATTCATATCGGCGGCGACGAAGCTGTCAAAACGCGCTGGAAGATATGCCCGCACTGTCAGGCAAAGATGAAAGAACTCGGGCTGAAGTCTGAAGGCGAACTTCAGGCGTATTTTATGTCCAGGGTCGCCGATCACGTGGTGGGAAAAGGCTTTACGCCCGTGATGTGGAACGAGACAGATCTTTCGCTCCCCTGTCACGAGAAGGCGGTCTGGCAGATATGGACCACGGGCGGCGCGCTGTCCGTAGCCGACATCGCGCGATTTGCGGCAAAACACGGCGGGGTGATAAACAGCGACAGCAATTACGCCTATCTCGACATGCCGTACGCGTACGTGAATCTTGAAAAATGTTATTCGTTCACGCCCATGCCGGACGGAATTGAACCGGGCGGATTTGTCGGTGCGGAAGCGGCTCTCTGGACCGAATACGTGCCGAACTTCAAAAGTGCGTGCAGGAAGTCTCTGCCCAGGCTCTGCGCGCTGTCGGACGCAATGTGGGGCAGATACGGCGGAGATTTTTCCGGGTTCTGCGCAAGACTTGATTTTTTTGAAAAGTATTTGGCGCAACTCGGTTACAAGGGGTCGGGCAGGGCTCAGACCATGCCCGGCAAGGCGAGGGCGTTCTTTCAGAAGATCGTCTTCGAGCGCAGACAGTTGCATTGGCAGGGACTGCACAATCTGATCGACAATGCGGCGGTGAAAAGGAAATACGGCAAGGAGAAGAGGTAACTATGTTGGAAAATCCCGTGCTTAAATTCGCGTTCAGATGCGGAGACGACATTCTGACCGCAAGCGGTTCGCGCGACGAGGTGGAGTTCACTTGCGAGTGTTCTCAGAACGGGTACCGTCTGTGGGTGCTCGCACACAAGGATATCGTTCCGTTAATCTGCGAGCTGAGATATAAATACGATTATCCGGCGGGATCCACCGTCTACGCAGGCGGTTATCAGTCGTGGACTCACTCTAGGGAATACGGCGCGCACGAGATACAGAAAGGGCTGCGCCTTCCGGTGAGATACGGCATTGCGCGCAAATACGCCGCCGCTTTCGGAGACTACGACTTCGCGACGTATAGCCTGAGAGAAGGGGACTGCCATTCGTTCTATTACACATACGTCAGAGACAAAGACGAGTTTTCTTTTGCGGGAAGCCTGGACGAAAGCCGCGGCTACACGGTGTTTTACCACAACCGCGACGGCGGTCAGATCAAAGTTGTAAAGGATCTTGAAGGACTTACCCTGCGCGCAGGGGAAAGATACAAGCTGTTCGACCTGTATTTCTGCAAAGGCGGAAGAAATCAGGTGTTCGACGCATATTTCGAAAAGCTCGGGACGGGAAAGCCGCGCGAAAAACGGCTGTGCGGTTATACGAGCTGGTATAATCTGTTCGGGAAGATAGACGAACAGAGCGTAATGAGAGATCTTGACGGATTGAAAAACGCAGATATCGGAGCGCAGATCTTTCAGATAGACGACGGATATCAGGCGGCTGTTGGAGACTGGCTTGAGGTCAAGGCGGAAAAGTTCCCTTCGGGTATGAAAAAGCTTTGCGACGAGATCCATGCCCGCGGATTCAAGGCGGGGATATGGCTTGCGCCGTATCTGTGCGCGAAAAACAGCAGAGTCGCCGCAGAGCATCCGGACTGGCAGGTAAGCAAAGACGGAAAACCGGTGATCGGCAACGTCGGCTGGGGCGGCGCTTACGTGCTGGATCCGACAAACGAATGCGTCAGGGAGTACCTCTCCCGGGTGTTCGACGTCGTGCTGAACGAGTGGGGTTACGACATGGTGAAGCTTGACTTCCTTTATGCCGCCGCCATGTTCCCGAAAGACGGAAAGACGAGAGGAGAACTGATGACCGGCGCAATGAATTTTTTGCGTGCCTGTGTAGGAGAAAAGTGGTTATTAGGATGCGGAGTCCCGCTTTTCCCCGCGTTCGGAACATGCGATTTCTGCCGCGTGGGAAGCGACGTAGACCTGAGTTTCAGAGAGAGGATTTTCTCAAAACTCACCAATAACGAGATCGTCTCCACATACAACGCGATGACGTCGTCCGCTTTCAGACAGCATCTTGACGGCAGGGCGTTTGTATGCGATCCCGACGTGTTTTTCCTGAGAGAGGGCAATCTGAAGTTTTCAAAGCAGCAGAAAAAACTGCTTGCGGAATTCAATTCGCTTGTCGGAGGAGTGCTTTTCGTGTCTGACAATGCGGCTGAGTACGGGGAAGAGGAGAAGGCGATCGTAAGAGAATGTTTCGGGCGGCAGGCAACGGTGTCCGACGTCAGATACGTCGAAAAAAACGTTATCGGGATAATATACGAAGAAAAGGGGGAGAAAAAGTCGTTTCGTTTTAACGTCGTCAACGGCAAAGTGTACGCAGACGGAAAAATGTAAACGCGTGACCCGCATGCATTTTTATGTAATTTTAAGATTAGACACGCTAATATTTGCATAAATACGCGTGCGTATGTTATTATTATGTTACTATGAAAGAGATAAGAGACCTCAAAAGACTTGAGCGTGCGCGCAAAAAGAAACAGCGTGACAGCCACAAACTCAAACATGCGGACAAGTTCAATCCGTCTGTCGAGACAGGGCTGACTTCCGCTCAGGTGGCGCAACGCATGCAGGAAGGACTCGTCAACAAAAAGACGGACAATTCCGGCAAGTCTTACGTCAGGATAATATTTGAAAACATTTTCAATTTCTGCAATACGGTCACGATACTGCTCGTCGTATTGCTTCTCGCTATCGGAGCGTGGGACTACACGCTGTCTTCCAGCATAATCCTGCTCAACATCGCGATAGGTATAATCCAGGAGATCAAAGCCAAATGGACGGTGCAGAAGCTGTCGCTGGTCGCTCAGTCCAAGTGCGACGTCATAAGAGACGGCAAACGCGTGAACGTCAACACGGCTGATCTTGTTTACGAAGACGTGTTTTTCATACATGCCGGCGCGCAGGTGCCGGTCGACGCCACCGTGCTCGGCGGCTATATCGAGGTCGACGAGTCCATCATCAGCGGAGAATCGCGTCCGGTGCGTAAAGAGACCGGTGCGAAAATACTTGCCGGGAGCAACGTCCATGAAGGCGAAGCTTGCTGCATAGCGAAGCGCGTGGGAAAGGACAGGTATATCGAAGGCGTATCCAAAGTGGCTAAGCGCGTAAGCAAACCCAAAAGCAGGATATTCTCCGTGCTCGATTCATTCATCAAAGGCATCACCGTGGTCCTGGTAATACTTGCCGGATTCCTGCTTGTCGCGGACAGAATCACCGTGGGAGGGGAATGGAAACAGACGATAATCACGGTTTCAAGCAGCGTTCTGGGAATGATACCCATCGGCATGTTCCTTTTAACTTCCACCGCGCTTGCGGCAAGCGTGCTGAAACTTTCCAAAAAACACGCGTTGGCGCAGGATCTTTCGGGCATAGAAATGCTTGCGCTGACAGACACGCTCCTTCTTGACAAGACCGGTACGATCACGGACGGCAAACTCGAACTTGTGGAGACGGTGAAGGTGGGAGACGAAGAAAGTCCCGTTGACCTTCTGAACACGATCATGAGCGCCACTCATGACAGCAAATCCACCGCGCTTGCGCTTCTGCAAGGCGTGGGCGAAGGCAACATCATGCCGGTTTCCGATGTGATGAGCTTCAACAGCGCGAGGAAATACAGCGCCGTGACCCTTGAAGGCGGGGCGACTTACGTTCTCGGCGCGCCCGATTTCGTCGGGGTGCTCGAAGGAAAGGTAAAGGAGTGTGTGTCGGAAAACTCCAAGAGAGGAAGGAGAAGCATACTTCTGTCGCGTTATGACGGCGCGATCGCGGATATCGACAAGACAAAGACGACGCCGTGCTTTGTCTTTGCGCTTGAGGACACTCTGAGACCCAACATACGCAAGACGCTTGACTGGTTCTACGAAAACGATGTGGATATAAAGATCATTTCGGGAGACGATCCTGAGACTGTCGCCAACATAGCCGGCAAAGCAGGACTCAGGCGGTGCGATCATGCGATCAATTGTGCCGAAGTCAGCGACGAAAGGCTCAGAGAGGTCGCGGCGGATACTGCCGTATTCGGCAGAGTATCGCCTGAGCAGAAAGCCACGATAGTAAAACAGCTTCAGAGTGAAGGCAGGACCGTCGGTATGATCGGAGACGGCGTAAACGACGTGCAGGCGCTCAAGGAGGCTGACTGTTCCATATCCTTCGCCAGCGCGAACGACGTGGCGAGGAATATTTCCAGAATAATCCTCATGGACAACGATTTTGCGTCGATGCCGGACATCGTGCGCGAAGGCAGGCAGGTCATCGGCAACATAGAAAAAGTGTCTGCGCTTTACGTTATGAAGAACATTTTCGTCATGTTCATGACTTTGCTTTATGCGATAATCACCATAGTCACCAAGGAGAACAGCTATCCGTTCGATACCAAGAAGATGCTGATGATCGAGTTCTTCGTGATCGGCGTACCCACGTTCCTGTTCGCGTTGCAACCGACAAAAGCGCGACCAAAAGGCAATTTCCTGAGAAACGTGCTCAAGTCGTCGCTGTCGGCGGCGGTGGGATTGATCGCCGGAACGGGATTTATCATGATCATGAACGGCTTCATAGACTATTCCGCGATAGCCGCCACGCCCGAGGAGGTGGAAGCGATCAAAGCGATCATGGCTACGTTCGCGCTTACGATGGCAGGGTTCGTCTGTCTGACGGTGATAAGTATGCCTCCCAACAAATTCAGGCTTATCGTGATCGGCGTGATGTTCGTCGTATCTCTGCTCGCCGTCTGGTTTGACAACAAGTTCATGAGCGGCACGTTTCTCGGAATGGACTTTGTACCGATGCAATACGCGTGGTGGATAATCGTAAGCTCCGTCATAGCTTTGCTCGCGATGCTGGGTACGCGCTGGGTTATCACATATTTCGACAACAAATACGGCGAAAAGATCGTCACCGGCATGGATGAAAAGATATGCGGTTTCAAACAGAAGAGATTGGAGAAATACAACAGAAGACACGAGGGAAGAGAGGAAAAGAGTGGAGAAGAAAAGAGTGGAGAAGAAAAGTAATCCGCACGAAAACCACAGAGAGAGGATGCGCACAAGAGTGAGAGAAAATTCTCTGGATTCTCTCAATGAGCACGAAGTTCTCGAATACCTGCTTTATCCGTTCGTTCCGCGCAGAGACACCAACGGGATCGCGCACGAGCTGATCTCCAGGTTCGGGTCGCTTTCCGCGGTCCTCGACAGTGACGCAAAGGCGCTTTCCGCAGTGAAAGGAATGACGGCAAACGCCGCGCTTTATCTCAGTAGTCTTTCTTCTCTGGCGCGCCGTTATCAGTCCGGCAAGATGGGCGAAAAGCCCAAGATGGAGACGCGTGGGCAGATCATGGAATATCTCAGAAGCTTTATGAGCACTCTCGAGGACGAGCGCATATACGCAATATGTGTGGACGGCGCGGGCAGGCTCAAGGAAAGGTGCGAGCTGGGCAGAGGCAGCAGCGACGATTGCCGCCTCAGAGTCAAAGAACTCGTGATGCTTTGTCAGAATTCGCAGACGAAGTACGTATATCTTGCGCACAATCATCCGTCGGGTATCGCGGCGCCGTCGAGAGAAGACGTCGAGTTCACAAAGTGGGCGGTCACGGCGCTTGAGATTCTTGACGTTCTGCTGATAGATCATATAATAATCGCAAAGGACAAATCTTACAGTTTTTTACAGGACGGCAGACTTGAGGAGTTCAGGAAGTCGTGTCTCAGGTTTCTCGACGAGGGCAGGATCTCAGACAGGAGAACGGAATGAAACGTCCCGTCGTCGGCGTTTGCCGGATCACGGTGAGCGGCAGAGAATTTACCGTATTCAAAAAAAGAGTGAAGAATCTGACTCTCAGACTGAAGCGTACGGGGTGCGAGGTGACGTCTCCTGTCCACGCAAGCGAAGAGAGGGTGAGGTCTTTTATAGAAAAACACGCTTCGTGGATTGAAAAACACGCGGAAAGAGCAGAAGACAACGCGGGAAAGGTTTGGCTTTTCGGCGTGCCTTACGAAAGGAGGGAAGAGGAGAGCGCAAAGCCGTACGTCGTCTTTTCGGGAGGGGTTTGCCGCATCGGGGGCAAGGACGCAAAGGAGAGAGAAAAAGCGCTTCTCGATCATTACAAGCAGGCTTTGAGCCCTGTTCTTACCGCCTTTTTCGAAAAATGGGAAAAAATCACTTCACTTTCCGTAAGATCGGTCAGCATAACTTCCGCAACGACGTATTACGGGAGATGCGACGTGAAAAAGCGCACCGTCAGAATAAGCTGCCGCTTAGCGGCTAAACCGCACGGAGTGATAGATTACGTTGTCCTGCACGAGCTGTGTCACCTGAAGGTCTGCGGGCATCAGTCGGATTTTTATGCGCTCGTTGAGAAATATATGCCCGATTACAGAGAAAGAGTAAAGCTGATGAAGCGTTCCGGCGGAGCGGCGTGAGTCAGCATAAAAGAGGAAAACAAGTACAAAACGGCAATGAATACCGCCACTTCACGTGGCGGTGTTTTAATGCGTTTTTCACGGGTAATATTGCGTTTTATCCACACATATAAATGATATTGCAAGCGTCGTTTTTTCAGCCGGGTTATCCACAAAAACATTCGTTCTTGTGGATAAGTCTGTGGATAACTTCGCCTTAAAGCGGCTTTTTGCCAAAAAAAGCGTGTTTGCGACATTTTTTGCAGGGCGGATTTTTTATATGGTTTTTATAGGGAAAAGGAGCGTCGTCTGCGTCGTCGCCGCGGCACTTGTATTCGCGTTTGCCGGGCTGGGAGCTTTCGCCGTGGTGAACACCGTCGCAGACTCCCGTACAGTGCTTGGCGCGATCGTCGTGATAGACGCCGGGCACGGCGGTTTCGACGGCGGCGTAGTGGGTGTGAGCGGCACGAAGGAAAGCGATCTCAACCTCAGACTCGCGCTCACTCTCGGCGGTATACTTGAGGAAGACGGAGTCGGAGTGGTTTATACCCGCACTGCCGACGAGGCTTTGGGAAGCACCAAAAGACAAGACATGTCAGCCCGTGCGGAAATAATAAAAAACAGCAGACCCGACTGCGTGATCAGTCTCCATCTGAACAGCTATCCCGACAAGACGCGCAGGGGAGTGCAGGTGTTTTACGACGACACGGGCAAGGGCGTGAGTTTCGCCTCGTTCATGCAGGAGAGGCTTAATGCGACGATCAACGAAGAATACAGCAAGCGGTCTGATCTTGCGCCGCAGGCAGGGGATTACTTCGTCACGAAATGCGCGGATTGCCCATCCCTTATCATAGAATGCGGATTCATTTCAAATCCCGAAGACGAAGCGTTGCTGAAAACGGAGGCTTTCAGGCGCCGGTTGTGCCGTGAAATCGCAGACGCGGTGATCTTTGCCGTAAGCTGAGCCGGAATCTGCAGAGAAGGAGGAGAGTCCGCGCCGTCGTCGACGGCGGTAACGAAAAACCCTCCGCCGCGGCGGAGGGCGTCGTAAAAAAGCGTCAGGCGAGCACTCTGCGCGCTTCTATGAAATACGACCAGCGTTTTGATGAAATCTGCTCTATGACGGCATGGTCGCTTGCTGTGTGCAGAATATAGTTGTCTCCGAGATATATCGCGACGTGTCCCACTCTTTCAACCCCGGAGAGATTGTATCTGGACGAGTTGGTGAAGAACATCAGGTCGCCTCTCCTGAGGTTTTCGCGGGTAACGCGTGTGCCCTGAAGGACCTGAGTCCTTGTGGTCACGTCGAGCAGAACTCCCGCTCCCTTGTAATATGCGTATTGCGTGAGCGCGGAGCAGTCGAACTGACCCGCCACGAAGTTTTTGTTGAGCACTCCGTTTCCCCAGTGATAGCGCTGGCTTCCCCACACGTAAGGGTAGCCCAGCAGGGATTTGCCCACGGCGATGACGCTTTCCACCTTTTCGCTTGCCTTGTCCATGCGGTATATCGTCGTGTACGAACTGTTGGCGGAAACGTACGCCACCCTTTCTTTGTACACGGTCTTGTACCAGCCGTCTTCAAGCGCGACGAAAGAGACCATGTCGCCTTTGTCGAGAGTTCCCAGCGCCGCATAAGACGTGCCTTTACCGCTTCTGACGGTGAGACCGTTGGTCAGCGAAAGGACGAGTACGTCCTGTTCTGAAGAGGCAGGGGGCTGACTGCCGCCGTTCTGGTTCTGACCGATATAGTTTGCGTAGATCAATGCGTCGATTTTGTCCGCTATGGAAAATGCCGGAGAATCGTTTCCGCCCGACTGCCCGCAGGATACGAGCGCGAACAGAGAAACGCACAGCAAAGCCACGGCGGCTATAACAGTTACAGTCTTCATTTTCTGTCTCCTTTGTAGTATTACGGATCATGTCCGCAAGCACATTGTAACGGTTATTATACCTGAAGGTCAACACACAAAATTTTCCAACAGGTCTGATAATTTCCGCGCCCGTGTCAATAACGCAACATTTCGTATGAAAAGCCGGTAGCCGGGCAAAGGAGTTTCTCTCTTGTAATCACACGCAAGGTATGGTATAATAAACGCAGTTGAGATGCTATGGCGTCTCATGGAGGTAATTATGAAACGCAATTCAATGTGCCCGATATGTTTCCTGAAGACGATCTTTACGCGTCCGTCAAAGGTGAGCAACGTATATCCGACGCGCAAGTACGACGAGGGAACTCTGACTTCGCCGCCTATGGGCTGGTCGAGCTGGAATACATTCAAGAACAACATCGACGAAGATCTGATCTACGAGACCGCAGTCGCGATGAAGGAAAAGGGACTGCTTGCCGCCGGCTATGACAGAGTGAACATGGACGATTGCTGGCACAGTTCGCTGAGAGACGAGGACGGCAACCTTCAGGGAGACCTGACCCGTTTCGCGGGCGGCATTGAAAATCTTGTCAGAAGGATAAACGCGCTGGGTCTGAAGGTGGGGATATATTCTTCCAACGGAACGCTGACCTGCGAAGATCTGCCGGCGAGCCTTGGCAACGAATACCGCGACGCTTACACCTTTGCGAAATGGGGAATCGAATTTTTCAAATACGATTTCTGTCACAATGTGCCTTTGCCGTATTACGCGCCGTTGATTTACGGGATAGAGCTGACTGAAAAAGGGAAAAAAGAAGGAGAATTCTATCCTTGTACGGACGCGCGATTGGAGGGACTTGCAAAATTCATGCCGAGTAAGAAACTGTCCACAGGCTGTTTTGTAAGCGGTATGGACAAGTGCCGCGGCGCGATGGAGTACAACAACGTGTACAGCGAAGAGGGCGGCGAGTACGTGCTGACGCTTTGCTGCAAGAAGACAAACAGTCAGTATGAAAAGCTGGCGATGGTCACCGTGAACGGAGACGTTTATCTTTGCCCGGTGCCTCCGCAGAAATTCTGGAATCTCACATCGCGTTTCCAGATAAAGATCAGGCTTGAAAAGGGCGTCAACAAGGTGCGCATATTCAATCCGGTGTCAAGCCGCGCGGACAGTTCCATGCTTCAATATCTGACGATGGGCAAAGCGCTCAAAGCGGCGACTGCGAGAGTTGCGGAGGAAACGGAAAACCCTGAAAAACCCATTGTCTATTCGATATGCGAATGGGGCAAGAATCAACCGTGGAAGTGGGGAGCGCTCGCAGGAAATATGTGGCGTACGACGGGAGACATAATCCCGCGCTGGTTCTGGATAAAGATGATATACGAAAAGACGGTGAAGCTGTACGGGTACGCGTCCGTCGGCGCATACAACGACCCCGACATGCTCGAGGTGGGCAACGGCAACCTTACCGAGGAGCAGAACAAGTCGCATTTCGCGCTGTGGTGCATGATGGCGGCGCCTCTCGTACTGGGCAACGACGTCAGGAAGATCACGGACGAAGTGCTTAAAATAGTAACAAATAAAGATCTGATCGCGGTCGATCAGGACAAGCTGGGCAAAGCGGCTAAAAGAGTTGTCAAGGGTAGCGTGGATATTCTTGCAAGACCTCTGGAAGGCGGCGCGGCGGTATGTCTGTTCAATAAAAAGAGAAGAGCGAGCAAAGGATCGATAAGCGTTGAAAAGCTTATAAAAGACGGCTACGCAGGGCTTGATAGCGGCGGGAAATACGTCTGCAAAGAGGTTTATTCGGGCAAAACTTACCCGCTTGGGGACAGGATAGAAGTGCCTCTCACCGGCGACGGATGCGAGGTCGTGTTGCTGAAAAAAGAATGAACGGTATTCAAGAAGCAATTTTAACAGACACGAGCGCGAAAAAATCAAAATTTCGCGCCCGCGTTTTTTCTTGCGTTTTGAAAGCGCGGTTATTGTCAATAATCGTGGTATGAAAAGAGGATGCGGATGCGGCGGCTGTCTTTCAAAAATAGTGATTGCCGTGATTGTGATATTTTTCGCGCTTTACTGGGGGTATTCTTCGCTTACTCTCGAAAAGCTGGGCAAAGCCGACGAAGCCGGCATGTTCGGATTTTTGGGGGAGAGGTACGAGGACAAGTCTCCGCGAGATCTGGGCATTGAAGATCTGACGCTCAGGGAGATAGTAGAGTGGTTTTTCCGCGACGAAGGAGAAACCGCTCCTTAACGGAGCGGCTTTGCAAGACCTTTCAGTCCTTTACGCGTTCGGCAAGTTCGTTTTCGAAATTGTAGAATCCGTCTGATTCGTCTTTCAGACTCATTTCTAGATTGTCGACGTCGATCTGTCTTGCTTTGGACGGGTTGGTCTTCTTTTCGGAATTTTTCTTCTTTTTCATCAAATTCACCTCCCGATATTATTGTGCGCCGGCGCGCCGCGTTTATTCCTTGCGATACGTGTTGCCTGCAAGCTCCTTTTATGATACAATTGAGGTATGAAAAAAGGAGACATAATTGACGTTGAAATAACTTCTTCGGGAATGGAAGGAGAGGGCGTGGCGCGCGTGGACGGCATGGTCGTTTTCGTTCCGCTTTGCATGCAGGGCGAAAAGGTCAGGGTCATGGTACGCGAGGTGAACAAAAAGTTTGCCAGAGCGAACGTGATCAAGGTGCTTGAGGCGAGCGCTGACAGAGTGTATCCGCTTTGCCCGGTATTCTACCGCTGCGGCTGCTGCGACATGCAGCATATAAAATACGAAAAGCAGCTTGAGATAAAAAAAGCCAACGTTGAAGCCTGCCTGTACAAAGCGCTTGGCAGAAAGGTCAACGTCGACGACGTGCGCGGCGACGGCGTGATATTCGGTTACCGCAACAAGATACAGGTGCCTCTCGCCGTGGCGGGCGGAAAAGTCGTGGCGGGCTATTACAAGGGCAACACGCACAGCGTCGTGCCGTTCGGTGAAAGAGTCAGGGAAGACCTCGGCGCATGCGTGATGTACGAAAGAGGCATGCAGGACGTGCTGGACGCATTTCTCGGCTATGCCGACGACGCGGGACTGGATTGTTACGACGAGCGCACGGGGAAAGGTTTTCTTCGTCACTTCGTGGCGCGCAGAGTGGGAGACAAATATGCCGTGGTCGTCGTGGGCAACGGCAAAAAACTACCGCTGGAAAAGAAGCTTATAACTGCTTTAACAAACACGGGCAGGAAATTTTCACTTTATTTTGACAGCAATACGAAAAAGACCAACGTGATCATGACTTCAGATCTTTCCGTGATCTGCGGAGAGGAGAGACTGACCGCCGACATACTTGGCGTAAAGGCAAAAGTCAGCCCGCTTTCTTTTATGCAGATCAACGACGGCGTAAGGGATATGATATATTCGCGCGTAGCCTCGATGATAAGCGAAAGCGGTGAAAAGGTCGTCATAGACGCTTACAGCGGCGCGGGCGTGCTGACCAACGTGCTTGCGAGGAGCGCTGAAAAGGTTTACGGCATAGAGATCGTGCCGGAGGCGGTGGCGGACGCAGACGAACTGACAATGAAAAGCGGAAATTCGGGCAAGGTGAAGAACGTGTGCGGAGACTGCGCAAAAGAGCTTCCTGCGCTTGCCGAGAAGCTCAGAGAAAGCGGCGGGAAATTCTGCGTCGTTCTGGACCCTCCCCGCAAAGGCTGCGACGCAAGGGTCATTGATGCGATAAAATCCGCAATGCCGGACAGAGTTTATTATGTCTCCTGCAATCCCGCGATGCTTGCGCGCGATCTGGCGCTTCTCGACGACGCATACGACATATTCTGCGTTTCGCCGTACGACATGTTTCCGCAGACAAAGCACGTCGAGACTCTCGTTTCGCTTATCCGGAAGTGAGAGCGGAAAAGAGTATGTTTTATGCCCGGGGCTTGCGTCCCGGCATTTTTCATTTTACTTGTACGCACGCCGTCGCAGCCTGCGTATAACCCTTAGTCATCAACATTGACAAGAGTTTATACATGTGCTATGATTTGATGGTAAGGAGGGAATTGTTATGAAAAGAAGAGTTCCTGTTTTGATAACGGCATTGTTGCTGAGTGCGGTATTGCTGAGCTGTCTTGTCGCGTGCATGCCTTCCGATCCGGACGAAGCGGCGGCAAATCTTGAAAATGCAGGGTATATTGTCGTCTCCGTTAAAGCCGACGGCGGTTCAGGTGTGACGGATTATCTTCTCCCCGACGGATGCACGGCGTACGTCAGCGCATACAAAAAGCACGACCTTATAGGCGAGGGAGAAAGCATTGAAATGTACTATTTCAAGGACAGCGATTCCGCCGCCGCATATATGGAGAAGAACGAAGGCTGGGCGAACGAGATCAACGACCTGATCGTAGAAAAAGAAAACCTCTACAGAGAAGGCTATATTACAGAAGAGGAATTTACGACGCTGAAAGAAATTCTCGAAAGCACCGTGATGAAAAAGGAAGGAAACCTGGTATACAAAGGAACGGCTGAAGCGGTCAAAGCCGCTAAGTGATCCGGCTGTATACAACATTGGCGGCTCGGAAGAGCCGTCTTTTCGGAAGAGCCGTCTTCTCATCTGATTTATTTTACCGGAGAAATTTTATCTGTCGGTTATAATTTTTGTTGACAATTTTTATCCCATAGGTTATAATTGTGTAAAAGATCGCAATGTTCAGAATCGAACAGGAGAATGAGATGAACGAAAAAACAAAGAGCGCGCACCGCGTACGGATATATCTGAGATTGTGCACTTGCGGTAAATGCGATCCCGAAAAACTGCTGAGAGAAGAACCCGTGTTCGAGGGTATGCGCCCTGCGGGGGAAGATCTTGAGACGGAAGTCAACTGTGAATACGACGCGGACATAAACAACATGATCCGCAAGACGATCAAAAGATATGTCGGGAAAGAGGAGGACATGAGAAAGACGCTTGATCGTACGGGCGCCGAACTTTATCTCGTGATCGTCGCAGACATTGCAAAGGACAGCGACGAGCCTTACCCCATGCTTTCTCTCGACGACGACGTGATCGGATTTCTTTACAGATCGGGTGCAAAAGAAGATCTTGATTATTATATAGTCTGACGGGTCGTGGAAAGCGCGCAAGGAGAGCGCGCAGGTAAAGTCTTGCCCTGAAACGACGACTATTGTCGGAGAGGGGAAAATCGCAAAGAAATACGAAATAATTCTTGATAACGTTACGTTAATATGTTATAATTGTAGCTGATGTCGACGAAGATCTGCGACGACAAGATCTCCGCAGACAAAAAGCGGTGAAAGCGGCTGAAAAGCGGCGGTATCCGATATGACAAAACAAAAAATCACGCGCGGCAGCGCGGAAAATCAAAAGCAAACCCAAGGAGGAAATTATGGCAAGCGACAAACAGGCTAAAGCACAGAAGGTCTACAAGACCATGGTAAAAGCCCTCAAGGCTAAGGACTGGCACTTTGAAGAGCGCGATAAAGATCTCACTATCGTTTCTTCTTACACCGGCGACGACATCCCCATTCACTATCTGATGAGAGTGGACGCAGAAAGAGAAGTTGTTCAGTATATTTCTCCGCTTCCTTTCAACATTGAGGAAAGCAAGCGCGTTGACGCGGCAGTGGCTGTCTGCGTTGCGAACTACGGTCTTGTAAACGGCTCATTCGATTTCGACATTTCAGACGGAGAGATCAGATTCAGACTCACCACGAGTTTCTGCGACAGTGAGCTCGGAGAAGGCTTCTTCTACGATATGATGGCAACCGCAGTCGTAACCACTGACAACTACAACGACAAGTTCATGATGCTCAACAAGGGTATGATAACTCTGCAGCAGTTCATCGACAACGAGTGATCTTTATTCAGTGAACGGACTGTTTCGTCCGGAGCACAGAAAATAAGGTTGCAATACCAACCGTGCCGCGCCAGAAATGCCGCGGCATTTTTCGGTAAAAACACTGACCGTCATGAGGAAGGACAAGAGAAGCGTTTGCTTTTGACGTAAAAAATAATGGAAGACGAGCAATTTTCTGCGCCGTTATTGTCATTGCTAAACGTTTATGCTATAATTTCATTGTCTGGGAAAGAGAGCTTTCCCCGGGAGAGGATAAGGGTTTTATGCAATTCACAAAAACAGACAAGAAAGAAATGCCGGCAATATATGCCGCAATGCAGGAAAATTTCGTCAGCGACGAATTGCGCGATTACGAAAGCGCGCTTGCCGTACTCGACGACGAGAGATACGGGGTTTACCGCATTACCGAAGACGGTTCTGAAGTCGGGTTCATATGCTTATGGAGCCTCGGAGAAGTCACTTTCGTAGAGCATTTCGTGATATATTCCGACTACCGCGGAAAAGGCGTGGGAGGCAGAGCGATAGACTTCGTATGCGAAAAATTTGGCAAGGTGATACTTGAAGTGGAAAAACCTGAAGACGAAATAAAGAGAAGGCGCATAGCTTTTTACGAAAGGCACGGTTTCACCGTGAATCCGCAGCCTTACTCACAGCCGGCTTACCGCAGCGACAGCGAGAGGGTCCCGATGAGGCTGATGAGTTTTCCCTGCGCGCTCGAAGATTTCGACGGCACGGTGAAGCGGCTGTACGACGCGGTTTATCATGTGGAATATAGCGCAAGCGGAGGAGCGGTATGAAAGATTGCAAAGAAAGGATAATTGTCAGAAAACTTAACGCAAAAGACGATTTCAGGCGCGTTGCAGAGCTGATATACTATACGGACGATTACATTTTTCCGTATCTTTACTGTAACGACGTAAAGAAAGCCGCCGAAGTGATGAGCAGAATGGTTGCGGCGGATACGGTATACAATTACCGGAACGTCACCGTGGCGCTCCTGGACGACAAGATAATAGGCATTGTGATCGCCGTCAGGAAGCCTTTTGAAGTAGTGTTGAAAAACATGGCGGACTGCTTTATCGACGCGGGCGAGATAATAGACGAAAGATTTTCAAAAGTGTTCAACGAATACTACAATTTGTTCGATTGCACGTCGCCGGGGATTTATATCGCGAACGTATGCGTGGACAAGAAATACAGAGGGCTGGGAGTCGCCGGAAAAATGCTTGACGCCGTTCTCGAAGATGACGAAGAATACGAACTGGAGACCGTCAAAGCAAACGAAAGCGCGCTCAGGCTGTACACGTCGCGCGGTTTTAAAATCGAATTCGAATATCCCGGATTTACCGCCGTGCCTTGCTATAAAATGAAAAGAGAAAAACGCTGAGGGGGAATTATATGGACGTTTTTATAAGTTACGAACATCAGTCAAAGTCTGTCGCCGACAACATATGCGCGGTGCTTGAATCAAAGGGAGTGAGGTGCTGGTACGCTCCGAGGGACGTTTACGGAGATTACGCGACTTCCATCGTGGACGCGATAGAGGCGTGCAAAGTGTTTGTCCTGATCCTGAGCGAAAACGCTTCCAACTCTCCGCACGTGCTCAACGAAGTGGAGATGGCATACAAGAGAATAATAGAGGGAGAGATCACCATCGTTCCTTTCAAGCTTGACGAAGGCATGCTTTCAAAGGCGATGGAGTATTACGTAAAACGTCTGCACTGGATCGACGCTGTCAGCGAACCTCTCGAACAATCCATCCTGAAGCTTTACGATCAGCTGGTTCCGATACTCGGGCTCAGGAAAGAGGAGGAGGTGCTTGAAGAAAAGGCACCCGAAACAAATCTTCAGAGGAAGAACGTGCAATATTATTCTTCGGAAGATTATGTGGAAATAAAGAGGCTGAGGAAAGAAGACGAGTTGCTTTACGAATACGAACTGCCCGTTTATGACAAACTGCTTTTCGGCAAAAGCGACGTGGCGGCGCTCGATTTCGACACGCTCGACCCACGCAGTTCGATGCGCAGGCTGTGTCGTCCGGAGATTTCCAAGAGGGTGTGTTTCTGTTACAACGAGGATATGGTCAGGGAAGGAAACGACCTGTGCGCCGAAGATCCGGACACGAAGTTTTATCACCTCGACCTCAGGAAAGACAACGTTGAAGAAAAGATCGAGAGCGCGATGCGTGAAAGCGGAGTGAAAGGCTTCGATTTTCTCAATCTGACGATGGCGATCATGGATCTTGAAAATCCATTCAAAACTTTGAAAAAGCTCAAGGAATTTCTCAATCCGGGCGCTGTGGCTTTTGTCAGAGACGTAGACGACGGCGTTGTTTTCGCGTTCCCGGACGAAGACAATCTTTTCGGACAGTTCAAGGAATTTTACAAGCTTGATCTGCTCAGCGGCTCGCGGTATTCCGCGCGTCAGGTATACAATCTGATGCGAAAGCTGGGCGCAAAGGACATCAGGCTTGAGAGGTGCGGTCTCAGTTCTGCGTCTATGGATTTCAACAAGCGGCGTCTGCTTTTCGATTGCTGGTTCGGGTTTATCCCCAACGATTTCAAGCGCATGCTGGCTGATAATCCTTCAGACGAAGTGGCAAAAGACGTACTTAAATGGGTGGACGAGCATTACGACGATCTTGAAGAAAAGTTTTTCGATAATAATTTCCTTTTCCACAGCGGTTACTTTATTTATTCGGTGAGATTCTGAGAAAAGATCAGGTACCGTTCAACAGAAAACGCCCGCTTTTCAGCGGGCTTTTTGTGTAAATTCATGCACATAAACGCGTCTTAAAAGAATAGTGACAACAAGACGGCGAAGCATGTTATTTATTTCACATATTTTGTCTGAACTGCGCGCGGTAACGGCTGGGAGTCGTTCCGGTCATGCGTTTGAAGACGTTTGCGAAATAATGCTGATCTATGAAATTCAGCTTGTCAGAGATCTCGCAGACGGTTTCTTCGCTTGTTCTCAGATACATTTCGGCAAGTTCGATCTTGCGCCTGATATAGTATTGAGCGGGCGTCATATTGAATTCTTTTTTGAAAGAACGTATGACATAGTTGACTGAATAGTGCAGACTTTCGGCGATGTCTTTGATCGTCAGATTCCTGTGGGAGTTGTAGTCAAGCATCTGTTTCACTTTGTATGCAACGCTGTCCGCGGCTCTTTGCAGAGAGAAATTCAGGTCCACAATAAAGCTGAAAAAGAGCAGAGTCGCATATTTGACGAACTGATCGATATTGTCGTTATAAGTTCTGAGCAGGTCTTTCATGCCGGAAAACACGTATTCGGCATTGAAATTTTCAATGATCAGACGATTCCGGGGGAGATACAACTCAAGGAGACTGTCCACAAGTTTTCCGTCCACCACGATCCATTCCACTTCCCACGGAGAAGAATCGTCGGCGACGCAGGTGTGGTCGCTGTATTTCGGCAGCAGAAACACGTCGCCTTCGCTGACGCTAAAAGAAGCGCCGTTCACGCTGACCGTGCCGCTTCCTTTTTTCATATAAGCAATGCCCGTTGCCCGAAAGTTGAACCGCTGAGACGGTTTTGTCGCGGGATTGCGCTCAGAGCCGTTGCTTCCGATCATGCCGACGAAGAATGGTATTGACGGGTTGTAATAATTCCAAAGCTCCACGTATTCCCCGGGGAGGTTTATTTTTTTAACTTTCATAATCAGTTTGCCGTCTTTTTTGCATGTGTGAAATATGTTAAAATTATAATAGCATACCGTGCGAACGTTTGCAAGAGCCAGGGAGACAGTGTGATGGGGAAAATCGCGAATTTAAGGTACGATCTGCAAAGTTACTGGGAAAGGCCGAGGAAAAACGAATACGTTTCTTATAAAGAGGTTTTCAATTTCTGCGCCGGAGGTATGGGCATAAAGACGCTGGGGTCGTTGCTTTCATATATGACACTTGCGTCAACGTGTCTGCTGTTCGGCGCCGTTTACGGTCTGAGTCCCAGGCATTTCATCATCCTCACCGTCATCACCAACGTCATCAGCATCTTAAAGACGCCGTTCATAAGCATGCTTGTGGACAACACTCATACTAAGATAGGGAAATTCCGGCCGTACGTGCTATGGGCAGGGATACCGACGGCGATCGGGATCGTCGGAATGGCTTTCATACCTCTGGACGCGCCGCCGGTCGTCAAGGTCGTCGTCGTGGGTATTCTTATAAATCTGGTCACGATCGCTCAGCCGCTTTACAACAACGCATATATGGGCGTTTCTCAGATAATCACGCCCAATTCTTACGAGCGAACCAAGATCCTCAGTATATCAGAATTTGTCGCGAATCTCGGTCCCAGCCTGGTTCAGCTTCTTTTGCCGTCGCTTGCCGGACTTTTTCTGGGCAAGGACTGCATGACAAATATTCTGACTTACAGGATATTTTTTCCGATATTCGCGGTCGCAGGTTTTCTGATGGGACTTCTTGTGATGACCGGCACCAGGGAGCGCACGCTGGTAAAGGAAGAGGAAAAGGCGGCGAAAGTGCCGTTTTTCAAAGGCGTAAGGGAGCTGAGCAAAAGCCGCTATTTCTGGATCGTATCTCTGTCAAAGTTTTTCGAAGGTTTCAAGGGCGGCATAGGCGTGCTTCTCACCTGGGTATGCACGTATCAGCTGAACAATTCCGCGGCGCTCGGGATTGTTCAGAGCATAGTGTCCTTCGGGTTTACGCCGGGCATAATACTTGCTCCGTTGCTGATAAAGAAAATGGGCGCGAAATATTCTACGTTCTTTGCTCACGCGCTCAATTGCGTTGCGGCGGCGCTGATGTTGCTGACGTTCAGGAAAGGATTCGTATTTTTCGTTATTGCGTTGTTCTTCTACAATTTCGCTTCGGGTCCGCAGTACATAATGCAGACCAGCCTTCTTTCCGACGGGCTGGACTACCACCAGGACAAATACGGCACCCGCCTGGAGGGGTTTGCGCAGAACTTCATGCTGATGATAACCACGGTCGGCACGATACTTTCCACGGTCACCTTCTCGATCATATACGAAACGTTCGGTCTCGTTGCGGACGAAACGACGGGGCTGACCGATTATTCTATACTCACAGACGCGGCGGTCAGGGAGCCGATCATACAATGGGTCGTCATTGTCGTCATAATAGCGGCGGCGCTTTCTGCGCTTCCTTATCTTTTCTGCAACCTGAAAGCGAAAGATATGGTGGAGATAAGAGAAAGGCTGGAATACAAGAAATTCTGTGGCAGAGAGGAGTGCGCCGGCTTGCCGGAAGAGGACAGAAGAAAACTTTACGTCGAATATCTTGAAGGCGTTGAACGCGAACAGGAAGCAGAGCGCAAAAAGATAGAAGAGCTGAAAAGAGAGGCTGACGAAAAACGCGCGGCGCAGGAAAAGGAAAAAGTCGATTTTGAAAAGAGCGTAACGGCAATGAAAGAACAGAAACGCGCGGAGGGCGTGCCCGAAAAGCTGATAAAGTCAGCTGAAAAGGAGATGAGATCAGCCCGCAAAGCGGAGCTGAAAGCGAGGTCGAAAAAGAGAAGAGAGGCGCTCATTGCAGACTTCAAGGAGTTCCGCGCAAGGAAAAAGGAGTTTATAAAGCGCGACGTTGAAGAGAGAAAAGCGCGCGGAGAAAAGGGCTTTTTGAGAATACTCGCAAAGGAAAAGTTTGAAGATACCGTCCTTGCGGAAAACGTTGCGGCGGCTGAAGCGGCGGCGGAAAACGCGCTTGACGGCAACGGAGGCGTAAAATGAAAAAGTGGAAGAAAGCGTTGCTTATAGTCGTATGCGTTATCGGCGTACTCGCGCTGATGGCGGGCATAGTAGCGGGCAGCTGCGCGTTGTTCGGCTTGGCGGTAGAGGACGACTTTACTTTCACCGCATACGACGGCAGCAAGGGCGGAGACAGAATACATTTTCTCAACGTCGGCAACAGCGACGCGATACTTCTCGAAAGCTGCGGCAAGTTCGCGCTGATAGACTGCGGCGAGGACAACGACAATCCGCGCGGGCTGAGCAGCCTTGATCTGACCGGATACGAAGATTACGTGGTGGATTATCTGAACTCGTTCTGCGCCGGCGAAGACGGGCAGATATACCTGGAATTCATAATAGGCACGCACGCTCATTCAGATCATCTGGGCGGCTTCGACACCGTGCTGGCGCAGGACAACGTGCACCTTGAGAGGGCGTATTTAAAGCGCTATTCAGAAGAAGGGATAAAGAAAGCGGAGGTCAGCGGCTGGGATAATAAAGAGGTTTACGAACAGACGGTCGCCGCCGTTGAGGCACAGGGCGCGGAGCTTGTGCAGGACTTAGAGGACTTGTCGTTCGCTTTCGGAAATTTCAGCATCACTCTGTTAAACGGGCAGGAAGCGGACCCCGACGACAAGGTCGGAGAAAACGAAAACTCGCTGGGCGTGCTTGTCGAAAAAGACGGTTACAGGGTATTCCTTGCGGGGGATATCAACAATTTCGACGGCGATGAAAAGAGACTGGCTCCGGAAATCGGCAAAGTCAACGTGCTGAAGCTGGGACATCACGGATACCTCGGCTCGTCCACGTTAAGTTATATAAGGACTCTGGACCCTGACATGGCAATACAGACCAACAACAAGCCGGCGAACTTATCCGTGCAGATCGTCGTGACGATGATCAACATGACTCCGATATATCAGACCGCAAAGCATAACGGGATAATCCTGGACATCACGGACGTCGGCGACGTCAGGCTGTACGACAAAATTGATTTAGGTGAGACAACAGAATAAACGACAGCGTTCAAAGAAATGAGATCAAAAGTTTTTCCGCTTGAGATAATGGCGGAACACCAGAGAGAGAAGGAAAGTACACGGGCACGAAATTTTCGTGCCCGTGTACGTTAAACTGTATTTTCAATTATTGTTTTTTCTTGACGTTTTGCCTGCTCGTTTTCCGGGTTGCCAAAAGTATTGCTTTTGTCGTTTTGACTTGCTCATACGCTTTTTCGCCTTGCCGTTTCAGCTGGGCGCGGCAATTTGTTTCAGGACTACCGTCATAGTCTCAAAGGGTCTCAACGCTATCTTTCCGGCGCCGATCGGGGTAAGGGTCGTGACGAGCATATCGGCTTTAAAGCGCTCGTCTTCGTCAAAGTCGGATATAAGGTTGAAGGTCTGCGTGGCGCCGGAGCTTTCGTAAAGTCTTACGACGGTCAGGTCCTTTTCGCGGTGAACAGAATCCACGATAACGTTTGAGTTATCCGTTCTCACTCCCTTGACTTCCGCCGTGAACGGCAGGACTACGGGCGGTCTGTTGAGCTCGTAGGCGTGTTTTCTTATGTCGCTGTCTTCAACGCCGCCCGCATGCGGGAAGATCGCGAAAGAAAATTCGTGCTCCCCTCTGTCCGCTTCGGGGTCCGGGTATACGGTTGAGCGCAGGAGGTTTAGACTGATCTTGCCGTCCTTGACGCGGTGTCCGTATTTGCAGTCGTTGAGAAGGGAAAAGCCGTAGCCGCCTGAGGAAACGTCTACCCACTTGTGCGCGCAGACTTCGAACTGCGCCTTCTCTACGCTGTTTTGCGTTTTCGTGCTTCTTCCTATATGCCCGAACTGGATGTCGCAGTTGACGGTATCCGCAAAATCGGCGGGGAAGAAATCCGCCCTCAGCATCTTGTGCGTTTCGTGCCAGTCGGCTTTGTTTTCGAAGTATACGGCCGGGCTGTCTGCGGTCAGATATACAAGACGTCTTACAGTCGAGTTGCCGTAAGAGAAAAGCTGTTCCATGCCCGCTTTGCCGTCCTTTACGTAAGGCTTTGACGAGACGAGCTTCATCTTTTCGCTCGCGAACTTCTCGTAATCGGGGCGTATGTCCCACGCGTTGTAAGGTATCATCCGTTTATCCGTATATATCCTCATCGTGCCGGAAGCCGTTTTTATAAATTCGCGCCCGTCTGCGTTTTTAAGGATAAGACCGATTATCTCTCCGTCTTTATTGAAAGTCGCCCTGACCTGCGCGTTCTCAATGCTTTCGCCGTCTGAAGAAAGCCCGGAGTTTGCCTTTTCCTGCGTAGTTTCTTCAAGCGCGGCAGATGAGTACGCTTTTGCGGAGAAGCAGTACAGTCTGCCGTTTTCGGAAACGTATCCGCTTCTTCCGAACGGGCAGTCGTTTATTACGCTCGGCTTGTCGCCTGTTTTCAGCGCGGACAGCGCGCTTTCTCTGAGCTTAGCAAGTTCCGCCTGCATGACAGGGTAACGCCTGTGACATTCTTCGTAGATGCGGTTTATCGAGGAGCCGGGCAGCATATCGTGGAATTGATATAAAAGCAGTTCTTTCCACACTTTGTCCAGTTCGCTTTCCGGATAAGCCCGACCTTTCAGGGCGGCGCAGGCGCAGAGCCATTCTGTGAGGCAGAGCAGTCTTTCCGTCGTGCGGTTAAAGCGTTTCATCCTGCCCTGAGTGGTGTACGTGCCGCGATGTTTTTCAAGGTAAAGTTCTCCTTTGTATTGCGGCAACTTGTCCTTGTCTTTAGCCAGTTCGTCAAAAAATTCCTTTGCCCGTGTTTGTTTTACGCGGGGAAGCCCGTCGATCTCCTTGCATCTTTCGATCATTTCCAGGTGATATTCGCCCGGTCCTCCTCCGCCGTCGCCTATCCCGTAAAGCATCATCGCCTTATCGCTTATATTGCGCTCGCGGTAACACTTTTCGGTTACGTCCGCGGCGAGCGGGCTTGCGGTGGAGTTGTAATCGCCCTCCGGCGGCATATGTACGAGAACTGCCGAATCGTCGATCCCGTGCCATACGAAAGAGTGGTAAGGAAATTTGTTTACCATGTTCCAGCTCAGCTTTATTGTCATAAATCTGTCCGCGCCGCAACCCCTTAATATCTGCGGCAGGTTGCCGCTGTAACCGAACACGTCGGGCACCCACAGCATATCGCAGTCGATGCCGAACTCGTCTTTCCAGAAAGCTTTGCCGTACTTGCATTGACGGATAAGACTTTCGCCCGACGGCACGTTGGTGTCGGGTTCCACCCACATACAGCCCTGCGGTTCTATCCTGCCGTCCTCGACCGCTTTCTTTATCTTTGCGTAAAGGGAGGGACGGTTGTTTTTCATCCATTCGAACTGTTGCGGCTGACTTGCTCCGAAAACGTAGTCGGGGTATTTTTCTATATTCGCGAGAGCGTTTGAAAAAGTTCTTTCCGCCTTTCTCTTAGTTTCGCGTATCGGCCACAGCCAGCCCAGGTCTAAGTGCGCGTGACCCGTCGCGTACAGAGTGAAATCCGTGCGCGTATTGCCCGATAAAAACGGCTTTAGTATTTCGCGCGCTTTTTTGCACGATTCCTCGGTCGGAGCCGCCGCGGCAAGGCAAGCCTTTCTTAAAGCCGCGTTTATCCTTCGCCTTTGCGCTCCGCTTCCGCATATCGCCGAATATTGGTAAAGAGAGAGAAAGTCGTAAAAATAAGCGTGTATTTCGCGGTTAAAACGCGCAACATATGCGCCCTTGAACGGCGCACCGTTCCTGCGCCTGTTGTTGCCGCCTTCCACCCATACGGTGAGAGGTTTATCCGCGGCAGGTTTAAGCTTTGAAAGCGCGACGATTTTTTTACCTTTTATCGGTTGCATAAAGTCGGCTACGCCCAGTACGTTGGTAAGACCCTGGACTACGCCGTCGTCGTCGAAGATACAGCCTTCGCCGCCCAGGTCGAGTACGGCAACGCAGTTTTCCGCGTTTTCGACCGCTTCTCGAGGAAGAGAAGCCGTCAGTTTATACCAACAGCAGGAAAAGAGTCTTCCCCACTTTTGTCCGCGCGTTATCTTTTCGTAAGACAGAGTATTGCGTTTTTCGTAAGGAACGGGTTCGTCTGTTACGGCAATTTCGCAATCGAAAGCAACGAGTTTTTTGTAAACGTTTTGCTTTACGATCTCCAGGTGAGAAGCTATAAACGGGTTGCGGATATAAGTGAGAATGGTTTTTGTGTTTACGTCCATAATATTCCCCTTATCGTTTTATACTTATATAATACGCGTACGGGGGCGGAGGGTCAAGGTCAAAACGCGGTGAAAATGTGTAAAAACGCACCGTGGAAGGCAAATGCGGACAGAGAAATAATAATAAATCTATATGCAGGATGCCGGTTCGACACATACAAAGAAAAACAGCTTTTCTCTGAACCGTTTCGCGTTTTGCGGCAGGCTGAAAATAAATAGGCGTTACCTTCTCCCGGAAAGCAGTCTTAAAAGCGCGTCCTGATCCGCTTCGTCAAGATTGTTGAAAAGACTGATCATCTTGCGGAGTCTGTCTGATTTCATATTGTTCGCATTTGCGTACTGCTCATAGTCGTTTCTTCCCAAAAGATAGTCTAAGGATACGTCGAAATAGTCTGCGATAGAGACAAGTTGTTCTATTGACGGCTGGGTTTTTCCGTTTTCCCAGTTGTTGTAGGTGCCTTGACTGATATTGAACAATTTTGCGACGTCCCGTTGAGAAAGTTTTTTTTCGGTGCGAAGTTCAAGTAATCTGATCATTATCTCATCTCCAAAAACAATACTATCAAATTTCTTTATAATAAGTGTTGACATATTAAATAAATTAATCTATAATGACTATAATGATTAATTATATTGATCAAATTATAAGTGGAGGTATTATTAAAAATGGCAAAGCAGAAGTACAAAGAAGTGCTGATAGCTACTAGAGAGGAAGGAGAAGAGCTTTATCAGAAACTTGTAGAAGCCGGCAAGCTGGAAAAGGCGATAGAGCTTACAAAAAACGAGGCTGAAAAGATGACGAAAAAGGCAAGAATACTTTCCTTTATTGTGATAGGCTGGATACTGCCGTACGGACTCAAAGCGTCTAAGCTGTGGCAAGGCGTATACTATTTCGACAAAGACTTTGAACTCAAAGGCAAGAGCAAATGGGCGTATCTGTACGGTTGGTGCTATACGTACCTGATAAGTTTCTGCATAAGCGCGGGGCTGTTTGTAAAGCAGTCTTATCCCAAGATCCTCGTACCTCTCGACTGACACAGGTGAATTATGGATTCCTTCGGAGTGATTATGATCATAGGAGAAGTGATTTGCTTCATCGCTATGATCGCTTTGTGCATATTTATTATAAGAAAGAAACTAAAGAAGAGAAAGGGCGAAAGCAAGACTGAACGCGGGGAAAAATCCGGAACGGGTGAAAGCCGCAAGGCAGATCGCGCAAAAGCGGTCAATAGAGGCGAAGATCACGCCGAGAAGCGCGGCGCGTCCGTAGAGGCGGGCGCGGCTGCCGTTGACGGGTCGTATGTAAAGATTGCGCATAAAGGCGAGGAGCCCGACGGTATTGAAGGTTATCTCAAGTCCTTGCCCGAGCTTGACGAAGACGGGCTTCCCCTTCAGGTAAAGCATGAATTTGCAAAAGAGACTGAAGAAAACAGCGCGCTTTGTGACAAAGGAGCGGAAGAGCTGGAATGCGGAAGATTTAGAGACGCGTTCGGCTATTACAGAAAAGCGGCGCTCGCAGGCAGCGAGAGGGGCATGAGCATGTGCGCGTTTCTTTTGACCGTTCCCGGACTGAATCTGTCTTTAGATGAAGCAGCCGTTGACGATGTCATCGGATGGATCGTAGAACTTGCCAATGCCAGAAGGCATCCGTTCGGCAAAGGTCTTGAGCTTCTGATCACTGCGGTTGCCTATCCGGGAAGTACGGACGGAATGTCGGAAGAAGAAGTCGACAACATGGTTGACAACGCCAGGGAGACAATGGAGACCGCGCTCATATACGCAAAAGATCCTTTCGCGCATTATCTGTTGCTGCTGATGTACGCAGGGGCGGTGCAAAGCATTGTACCCGAGTTCTGCGAGGACGACGACAAGTACGCAAAATTGTTGATACAGACAAGTCGCTTCTGCAACGAATTCTGTTTTGACGACAATATGCGCAGCAAAGAGCTTTCCATGATATTCAGCGACAAGGCTATGTTTGTAAGGGGATTAAGCTGTCTTGCAGAAGAACTGTACGCAAGGGAGATGTACAGAGAGGCGTTTTCCTGTTATAAAAAAGCCGCGGAGCTTTTTGAGATAACGGGCAACGATCTCGGAATGGCTGAGCTGGTCTGCACGCGTTGCGCAGATATGTACGTAAGCGGAAAAGGAATTGAAAAGGACGTACGCGCCGCAGAAAAAATGCTTGAAAAAGCCGCGGATTTCGCTGACACAGGCGAGCCGGACGAATATACCCTTTATGTTGCCGGTTTGATAGAGAAAGCAAATAAAGCAGAGAAAGACCTTGCGGAATTCGTATACGAAAACGAAAGAAGACACAGCTTCGGCATTGAAGATATAGAAAGACTGACGCAAAAGCTTCAGGAGCTTTCGGAGCGCTCCGCCGAGAGAAGAAAGCGCCGCGAAGAGCAGGAAGAGAAAGAAAGGGCACAGAAAGAGGAAAGCGTACCTCCCTTTACCGGCAGGCTCGAAGAAGTGGGCAGCAGCAAGTATTTTGTCAGCAACGGTATGTATTATAAGGTATTCGACGTATCGGACGACGGCAAAGAGATCACCGTTGACAGAGGGTATCTTTACGGGATTGGCAGATATAAGATAGAAGAAAAGAAATAGATCTTCAGAGGCATGGAAGCGTCTTCAGTCAAGACGTAAGATTTGCCTTGCAAAGAGGATAGCTTACGTTTCGGAGCACAGGCAGCTTCTGCGCTCCGTTTTTTTATGCTTTGCACACGCTTTTCGGCTAAAATACGCGCAGAAAAGGTCGAAAAACCACTATTTTGCTCGTAAAAATTTTCAGTGATAAAATTGCTTTGCGTTTCCGCCCTCAAAATTATATAATGCGGCATGTGTGGTTGGGAGGTTTTTATGGATATCATTGATTTAAGCAAATCCGGGCGGCTCCGTGCCGACGGGCGACGTCCGGCGCCTGGCAGTAACGGCGAAAGAGAGATTTTTACGCGCATAGTCACAATGCAGAAGTGCGTCGAGCACAGAAGCGACGTTTTCGCAAGGAGAAGAATCGGAGAACTCATCTCGGAGCTGTTTGCGGTTTCGAAAGCGGAGAACTGAAAAATTCTTTTTTTAAAAAACGGTCCAGACCGTTTTTTATTTTATATTTTTACAAAGTTTTACCTGGTGAAGTAACTCTTCCTCAAATTCTCCTTTTAGGAGACTCGGCGATATTTCCAAATTTTACCAAAGATGTTATAATGAATCCAAAGATGACAAAGGAGATTTGGATATGGTCAGTGAAAACAGAAACACTTTCAGGATCAAAGCAGTGCTGATAATCGTGGCGCTTGTTGCCGCCGCGGTATATTTCACGGGTATGACGACGTTTGCGTCAGTTGACTATGAAGCAGAGTATTTCAGCGAAGACATGCTGGGGGAACTCGACGCTCATAAAGCGCTTGTCGCAACGCAGCAGCAGTACGAAAGCTACGAAGCGGAATTTGAAGATTACGTTCTCGGCGGAGGAGATCTTCTGGTGATCGAGGGAGAAGGCAACGTGATAGGTTCAAGGTATTTCGCTACGGACGGCGAGATTAACTGCGTGCCGGTCATGGCGATCGCCGAAGACGACCGTGCGGTTCCGGAGAACGCTTACGATTATCGTTCAATTCTCGACGAAGCCGTGGCAATGCCTATGACAAGATCGTCGGGAGAGATCACGATGTTTCTGAGTGTTGCGTTCTTCGTTTACGCAAACGACAACACTCAAGTGGCGACCGCGGGCATTTACAATTATGTGGATTATTATGAAACCAGGTATGCCGGCGTGAGCTATTACAACGTGTTTGCAGAAGTTTACGTCGCTCCCAAGTCGAGCAATTACAAAGTGAACAGTTTCAAAGTCGACATAAGCGCGTTGACTGAAGGAAGCCTTGAGGTCAGGAACAGGACCAACAACAGCTATTCTTCTTCAGGCGCCACCGTCGTCACGCACAGCATGGGAACAGGTGCGGCAAGCGAATTGCCTGACGGAGTTTCCTCTACGGTAACTTATGCTTCCAATTTCAGTTACCCGTTGTATTCGGTGGACGTCACCGGAGGATCGCCTGTTTACGTAGATGACGACGGAGACTCTGAGACAGATCAGATTGTCTCTACATACAGCGTTGTTCCGCACGGCATAACCGTTTACGGTTCAGTGTATTCAGCAATGTTCATGCACACGCTGAGAACATCAGATTACGTCAATGCAGGATGCATGATCAGGCTGTACGACTTGTCCATGACGGGTTATCTCTGGTACCCCAATTTCGAAGAGAGCAACGAAGACACCGTGGCGGTTATAGGCGCATGGAATACCGGCTTCGACGCAAGGACATACATGATCGCGGCAGGCAACACAGACTCCAACACTAGCGACTATTTTAACAACTTCAGTTACACGAGCAATCTGCAGCAGCAAGGCTCGATCGGCGGAATACCCATCTTCGGAGACAATTGACCATGGATAAATTTTCTCAGAATCTGTATTTTCTAAGAATATCCGAAAAAATGAGTCAGAAGGAACTTGCGGACAAACTTTACGTGTCCAACAAAACGGTAAGCAAATGGGAAAGAGGGGTCTGCGAGCCCGACCTTCAGACCCTGAACTCAATTGCGCAGTGCTTTAACGTCAGCGTTGACGATCTGCTCAACAAGGATATGGGCGGCACGGCGAGCATTTGCGCGGAGGATTGCGGCGCAAAGCTGAGCGTCATGGCGAAAAGATCTGTCGTGCTCAACTTCATGCTTGCGTTCGGATACATGCTTGCCGTCGTATGTTTTACCGTCTTCGGAACGAAAGATTTTTTGTCTGATCACGGTTACAGCGGGATATGGACAGGAGTGATATTGCTTGCCGCATGGGCGGCGGGATGCACTGTTCTCGCGGTCAGATTATATATGGGTTATTTCAAGGAGATAAAGAAAACGGGCGCACAAACTTGCAAGAGAAATTTTTACGGGTCTTTGTTTACTTTCTGTGCGTTGGCGGTTTTCGTCTGTGTCTTGTCGGTATTCGGTCAGTATACCGCGGATAATATAAAGACGTTTATTCTTCCCATGATGGTCATAGTAATGCTGACTGCGCTGGCGGTGACTGTCATATTTTTTACCGCGTATATCTATGCGGCTTACAGAGGTGAGAAAAACTGGGTCAGCACCGCGTGCGGAATGAACGTGGTCCAGAGCGTCGCTGTAATCCCGGTTGCGGCGCTTAGCGTATTGTATGCTCAGCACAATCAGGGGACAGCGGGTTATGCCGCGCTGTACGTTCTGACAGGGGTTCTCGCGCTGATCGCTCCGCTGATATACTGGCGGCTGAGAGACTGCAAGATTTCGGCGCACACGGTTGCGAATTATGCGGTGAACGCGGTGACCGTGGGTCTGGTGACTTTGATCCCGTGGCTTATGATAAACAGAGAAGACACAGTTTCTGCGCTTGTGGTAAGCTGTATCGCTCTTGCGTTGAACGCGGCATATAAGGTCGCGCTGAGTTGCTACTTGCGACGCGCGTCCGAGTGCTGAGTTTTCAGGAGGAAGTGCAATGAACACTATTGAGAGCAGAGCAAGACGCGGGCGTGATTTCAGGCGCTGTATAGACGCTGAAAAGGTCAGTTATCAGGATGCCCTTGACAGAATTGCGGAACTGATGAAAAGAGTTACCGCGCGTCCGGAATATCCGGAAAAAAGCGACGTGACGGAATGTCGCAGAGAACTTTGCCGGCTGATGTTTTCAGTCATTGCAGACGATGTGAAAGAACTGAGGAAGAGGTAGGCTTTTTACGATAAGGGAGAGGCGGCAATGTGCCGCTTCTTCTTTTTTATGCGTAAATCAGAATCAATATCGATTGACAGAGAAAACGCATATCTGCACAGAACGCATGATCGCCCGGTCTGCGGCGATTAACATTGAAAACGTGCTACCCTGTCGTAAGAAAAACGACGTGGGGTGTCCCGGAAAACGCGCGCCGTCAGTATCATACCTGAGCTTTTCAGTTTCGTCGACTGCGAGGAAACGGCGTGGTTTCAACCTTCAGGCATTTAAATGACGGCATAAAAAAGGGCGGCTTCAAGCCGCCCGGTTTTTTAATACTCAGTGCTCCTTGATTATCTTCCTAGGGCACTTTTTGAGACATTCCATACATCCCGTGCATTTCGAGTAATCGAAGACGGGCAGGTTGTTTACCATTGTGATCGCGCCGTTGGGACACGTTCTCGCGCAAAGTCCGCAACCTATGCAGCCCACTTTGCAGACAGACATGGTTTCTTTACCTTTGCAGGTAGTCGAGCACGCGCAGTATACCTTTGCCGTCGCAGGGATACGCTCAATGATCAGCTGAGGACATTTGTTGATGCAGGCGCCGCACGAAGTGCACAGCGTCTTGTCAACGAACGCGACGCCGTCTTTTACCTTTATCGCGTGTACGGGACAGATCTCCTCGCAGGTGCCGCCGCCGAGACAGCCGTGAGAGCACATCTTGCAACCTCCCAGGTACATCTTTCTGTTCAGACAGCCTTCGTTGCCGATATACTCGTATTTGTCTTCTGCGTTTATGCCGCCGTTGCATTTGACCACGGCAACGGTGGGTTCGCTTGAAGAAAATTCAATGCCGGCAAGCTCTGCGATGACTTTCTTTTCTTCGTCGGACGTGACCTTGCAGTCGTCGAGGGAAGCTTTGCCGCATGCGAGGCATTTTGCGAAGCCTTCGCAGCCGCTGTGCCCGCAACCGCCGCAGTTTGCGCCGGCAAGGTGCTCTAAGATCTTGACGACCTTTTCGTCTTCTTCAATATGGCAGACCTTGGTTACGATAAGAATGAGTACGGCGAAAATTATCGCAAGACCTGCTATGATGCCCAGCACCAAGCCGACTTTGTTCCATTGTATCGCCGCAGAAATCAATAAATTCGTCATTGTATCATCCTCCTCAGCCTATCATATTGAATACGTAAAAGCCCATCGCCATAAAGCAAGCCGCCATCATCGTGATCGGGAAACCTTTCATCGCGCCGGGCATTTTGAGGTGATCGATCTTTTCTCTGAGACCGCTCATAATGACTATCGAAACGGTGAAGCCTACACCTGCGAACAGACCGTACAGCACCGCAACGCCAAGGTTCATTGAAGATATTCCCAAGAGGCTCAGCATCTGAGCTTCGTCTATGACGAGTTCCGCCACGCCGAGCACGGCGCAGTTGGTCGTGATCAGCGGCAGGTAAATTCCCATCGCCTGATACAGCGCGGGGGAGAAGCGTTTGATCGCGCGTTCTATCATCTGAACGAGCGCCGCAATTACGAATATGAACACGATTATTTCGAGATATTCAAGACCGAGCGGGGTCAGGATATACTGATATATCGGGTAGGTGATGAGGCAGGTTATCGTCATGACCAACGTGACGGCTATGCCCATACCGAGAGCGTTGTTCGTCTTTTTTGAAACGCCCAGGAAGGGGCAGATGCCCAGGAACTGAACGACGACGAAGTTGTTTACGAAGACCGCTATGATAAGTATAGTAAAGAAAGTACCCATATCACTTCACCTCCTGTGCGGTTTTCTGAGTATCTGCCTGCGCCTGCGCCTTCTCGCTTTCTTCGGGGTCGAAGTTGTCGGGAGCGGAAACGTCCGGCTTTTGCATAACGCGCTGAGCGAACGTCTTGCTTCTTCTGACGTTCTCTATCTTAGCGTAAACGCCGTTGAATATCGCAATCGCGAGTCCGTATACGAAGAACGCGCCCGCGGACGAGGTGAAGAACTCTATCTTGAAGTCCCACAGCGTATAGCCGAATATCGCGCCCGCGCCGAGGATCTCCCTGACCGCGCCGATCAGCGTCAGCGCGCAGGTGAAACCGAGACCTGTGAACAGACCGTCGCAAGCCGAATCCAGCACCGGGTTCTTGCTCGCGAAAGATTCCGCTCTGCCCAGGATGATGCAGTTGACGACTATAAGCGGCAGGTACACGCCCATCGAGTCGTACAGCGACGGTATGAACTTGTCCAGCACCATTCTGACTATCGTGACGAACGTCGCGATTATTATGACGAATGCCGGGATGCGTACCGCGTTGGGGATCGTCTTTCTGAGCAGCGATATCAGCACGTTTGAGCAGATCAGTATGAAAGTGACCGCAAGGCCCATGCCTATACCGTTGAACGCCGCCGTCGACAGCGCCAGCGTCGGGCAGGTGCCCAGTACGAGGCGGAGGGTCGGGTTGTTTTTGAGAATTCCGTCAAAGGCTATCGTTTTAAATCTCTTTCCTGTCATATCAAGCCGCCTCCTTTGCAAAAAGCACTTCGCGTGCGAACATGAGCGCGCAGTCGACCGCGTTGTTGAGCGCGTTGGTCGAATAAGTCGCGCCGCTGATCAGCACCTTTATTCCGTCTCCCGACGTCGTGAAATACATGTCGCCGGCGATCTCGTCGTTGTGAGCGGAGTAGACGTCGTATGTCAGCTTTGACATAAGGGTCTGTTTTTCGTAGCTTTCGAGGACTACTTTTTCAATGCCCGCAAAAGCTCCATCTTTTACGGTCAGCACGACCCATACGGTTATCGTGCCGCCTTTGTAGCCGTTGCCGCCCGTCGCCTGTACCAGGTAGTTGCCGTTTTCGAGCAGATATACCTTTGACAGCGAGCCGTAGTCGTTCGTCAGCTGATTTTCTTCGAAAGTCAGCTCCTCATACTGCATTTCTTCGCCGTACACCTTTTCTATCGCGCGCATCGTGCGTTCTTCTTCGGATACGCTGAGCACGTCGTTGAGGATGGCGAGAAGTCCGCCCGCGATAAGCGCGATGATAAGAAGGACTATTATGCATTTAAACGCCTGACTTGTGAAAAACTGTTTGACCGTCATTGTTTTCCGCCCTCCTCTTTTGCGGCTTTCGCCGCTTTTTTCGCCGCTATTTTAGCGCGGGTACGTTCGATGAACCCGGGCGCGCCGAACGGACGCGGACGGATGTATGCGTTGATCAGCGGGACGAGCAGATTCATCAGAAGTATCGCGAAGGACACGACCTCTATCTTCGTCGCCGCTCTGAGCACCGCGGTAAGGATACCCAGCGCCACGAAATACACGTAATTGCCTGCCGTGCTGTTGGGGCTGGTCACGTAGTCGGTCGCCATGAATATTGCGCCTAAGAACAAGCCGCCCGAAAGTATAGAGGGCAGGAACTGAGCGAAATCGAATTTAGCGAGGCAGACCGCGACGAAACCTTCGACGACAATGTAGATAACGGGGAACTGCCACTTTATTACCTTGCGTACGACCAGGTATATGCCGCCGATTAGAAGCGCGAGCTTGCACGTTTCGCCTATGCAACCCGCCATGCCCGTGCCGAGGAACATGTCGAGCAGACTGACGTTGGCGCCGTTGCCTCCCAGTATTGAAGTCAGCACCGTCGCGCCCGTCGTCACGCTTCCGTCAAGCGCGGAAATCGTCGGAGCCACCCAGCCTGAGACCATCATGGACTGGAACGCGATGAACGCGAAAACTCTGCCGGTGATCGCCGGGTTGACGATGTTCTTGCCCGTGCCGCCGAACAGCATTTTGACGACCGCGATCGAGAATATTGCGGATATCAGCGGAACGTACCATTTTACGTGAGAGGGGAGACACATCGCAAGGAGGAGTCCCGTCACAACGCTGGTGAAGTCGAACAATCTGACGATCTCCAGCGGTTTTTTCTTAAGGCACAGGCTGTATACGAATTCCGTCGCCACGCTTGCCGCCACGCTTATCAGAATGGTCACCAGCGCGTCCACGCCGAAGTACACGCAACCCATGACCGCCGCCGGAAGCAGTGCGATCACGACGTCGAGCATGATTCCTCTCGTCGTGCGTTTGCCTCTTATATGAGGGCTGTCGGATACGATTACTTTTTCCATATTTCCCTCCTATTTCATCTCTCTGAGTTTTTGTTTGCAAAGCTGGATGCTCTGGACGAGCGCCCTGCTAGCGGGGCAGACGTACGCGCAGGAGCCGCACTCAATGCAGTTGATCACTCCGCCGCGGTCTCTCGCCATTACGTAGTCGCCCGCCTGAGTATAGAAATCTATATCCATAGGCATCAGGTGCATCGGGCACGCTCTCGCGCAACTTCCGCAGCTTATGCACGGGGTCGGGTTTGAAAGCGACACTTCGCTTTTGGGGAGAAGGAGCAGACCGCTGTCCGTCTTGCGTGTGTAGTAGTCGGTCGAAAGCATAGTCGCGCCCATCATCGGACCGCCGTCGATTATCATGCCGATATCGCCCTTTATGCCGCCGCATTTGTCGAGTATGTAATCGAAACTCGTGCCGAATCTTACGATGAGGTTTGCGGGATTTTCCACGCATTGACCGGATACGGTGACCACGCGTTCGAAGAGCGGTTTATTGAGCTCTACCGCTTCGTATACCGCGTAAGAAGTCGCTATATTCTGTACTACGCAACCGGCGTCGGCAGGCAGTTTTCCGGGCGGGACCCTTCTTCCCGTACAACAGTAGATAAGGTGCTTTTCGCTTCCCATCGGGTAACGCTTGCGCAGGATCACCACGTCGAGGTCGTCGTACTTTTCGAACAGCGCAATCGCTTCCGGCTTGTTCTTTTCAACGCCGACGATGATGTGCGAGACGCCCAGCGCTTTGGCGATCAGCCTGAAGCCTTCAACCAGCTTGTCCGTCTGTTCGATCATAAGGCGGTAGTCGCAGGTCAGATAAGGCTCGCATTCCGCCGCGTTTATGATCAGCGTATCTACGGGGGTCTTGGGAGAGAGTTTTATGAAGGTGGGGAAGCCTGCGCCGCCCATACCGACAATTCCGGCTTCCGCGATCCTTGCGATGATAGACTCTTTTGTCTTTTCCTTGAGCGGCTCGAGGGGGACGAAGGTGTCGTCCGCTTCCGGGTCGCGGTTGATGACCACGTGACTGTCCATGCCTCCGCGCGGATTCGCGCGTTTTTCGATCGCGATGACCTTGCCTGAGACGCTGCTGTAAATGTTAGCGCTGACAAAGCCGTCCGCTTTTGCGATGAGCTGACCGCATTTCACTTCGTCTCCGACCGCGACGACGGGCGTCGCAGGCTTGCCAATGTGCTGTTGCAGGGCGATGGAGACTATGTTCGGGGCTTCCAGCCGGGTGATCGGGCAGTCTTTACTGATGAATTTCATGTCGCGGAAATGCACGCCGCGGCTGAAAAACTTGCCGTTTCTTGCTTTCACAGTTACCTCCGATGATGTATTTGCACCGAGTGCTTTCCCCCAGAAGGGGCAATTTGTTCCGGGTTCAGACGTTCGCGCCCATTTTCGCGAACATACGCGAAGGGATGCGTTTTGCGATCAGCACGCACGCGGCGCCGACGGCAAAGCCGCTGACCGCGCCGAGCAGTATCAGATAGGGCAGATATACGATTGCCTGCCACGTCATGGATATTGCGCAGAAGACGACGCACTGCACGGTGTTGTGGAGCACCGCAGAGCATACGCTAATGCAGACGAAGCTGATTTTCGGGAATACGAACGTATACAGAATTATTGCCGCGCTCACGCTGACCGCGCCTGCGCACAGACCGAAGATCATTGAAGAAAGCGACCCCACGATCAGGTTGCCCAGAACACAGCGGAGCATAACAATGAGAATTGCGGCATAAGGGGAATAGAGCGCGAGAGCGAGCATTGAAAAAGCGTTGCCGAGGCCGAGTTTTGCGCCCGGAATAAACATAGGCGGCAGAAAACTCTCCAACATAAACGCTATAAGACTCATTGCGAGCAGAACTGAAATGCCCGCTATTTTCCTCGTCCCCAAACCCATATAACAGACAACCCTTAAATTAAAGATTAAATATATTATAAAATAAATAACGTTACTTGTCAATTTGAGTTAAAAAAAGACGAGAAATCAATATTTTTTTAACAAACTTGCGTTTCCGGACCGCGACGTGCGAAAAAGTCCGGCGAAATGCGGATCCCGCACGCAGGGCAGAATAAACAATATTAATCAGTTATGAAAAAGCAATAAAAAAGCGGAGCTGTTCGCTCCGCGGCGGGGACGGATGACCGTCACATACTTTCTTTAATCGCGTTTGCCAGAGAAAGGCTTTCGCTTGCGTCGTAATGCGGACAGACGGAGAGGATTCCTGCAATGCCGTAATCATAGCAGAACGCCGCCATATCGCGCACGAACGCATAGCCGTTGAAGCGTATCTTAGTCTCGTCGTCAAGAGTGATCACATTGCCGTATTTGCCGAGCTGAGAGGCATAATCGCAATACTTGTAAAGCGTTTCGCTTTCTTTGTCATAGCTGTAAAAGGGCAAAGTGAGGTAAGTTTTCGATTTTGGCAGATCGCTGTCCTTGAGCGTCTCCAGCGTTTCGCAGACTGTCTGAGAGAACGTGCATTGAGTGTTGTCGGCGAGGTTGGGAGTCAGCACGTAGAAGTTGTCTATCAGTTGTTTGGACTGTTTATTGAAGAAGGAAGCGTCCGGATTGATGAACACGCCTATTTCGTAGGGGGACATCAGTTTTCCGCGCAGAGTTTCGATAAAATCGTTGTATGAACCGTAATCGAACAGGTTTTCGGCAAAATTGAAATCAAAGCCGAACACAGCGCCGTCAAACCCTGAGCCTCTCAGCAGGCGCGCAACGTTGCTTGACAGAACTTCCGCATTGTCTTTGAGCGCGTTGTGACGGACGTCGTTTTCGTCCTCGTTTTCGTCTGGCTTAGGCAGGATCACCAGATGGATCTTCGCAGAGTAATTGAAAGATCTGATCGTCTTGGTGACAGAAAGCAGATCTGAACCGTTGACGTTGAGATTGCCGTCTGAATCGTAGTATGCTAGAGGGTAGACGATATAGTCGGTGTAATTCTTGATCTGGGACAAGTTCACGCCTTCGAACGGGTCGCCGCCTTCGTTGAGTCTGACGAAAGCCGTAGAGTGGAAATCTCTGTTGCGCGGCAGGTTGTATACGCCGACGTCGGTCAGCTTGTAAGTGCCTTTGCAAGAAGTGACTTTGATCGTGATGGAAGTGGCGGTCGTCGTGCCCAGGTAGACGTTTCTCATTTTGCCTATTTCGTCCTGAGTCGTCACCAGTTCGTCGTTGACGTAAACTTCGAACCCGGTCACGTTGTTGCCGTTTTCGTACAGGAATATTTCGTTGCATACGACAGCGCTGTCCCACGAAATTTTCACCCACGCTTCGCCTGAAGCCTTGAGAGAAAAGTTGATCTTGTTATCGCCGTTGCTGTAAGAGAAATTTGCGTAGTCCGCGAGATTGGTCGCGTTGACTTCAAAAAGGTTCTTGATGTTGCTGCAACCGACGAGCGCTCCCACAAGAACTGAGAGCGTAAAAACGATCACGATCAGAGTTAAAATCAACGACTTTCTTTTCATAGCATATTCATTATACCATATTATCTGCGATAGAGAACAAAAAAATTGTAAATTAGCAAAAACGAATATAAAAATCGTGATGCCGATTATCAATTGTCATGCTTATAATCTTTGGGTACAGGAGTGAGGAGCGGCATGAAAGACGGCTATTGTCAAAACTCGAAAAAAAGGAAGAGGCGGCGAAAAACGCCGCCTGTTGTGAGGGGGATTTGTGTGCTTAACGCACACGGGTATAAAAAATCAGTTATTGTCGTTGAGCTTCAGCATCACTGCGCCCTGCTTTGCCTGACAGAGAGGGCAGACCTTCCAGGCTTCTTTTGCGGTCGCTTCGTAGCCGCAGTCTGCGCATTTCCATTTGACCGCGGTCGGGCGGCAGTACAGCTTGCCCTGAGAAAGCTGTTTGTAAAGATCGGTGAACAGTTTGTTGTGGCAGGTCTCCACCTGAACAACGTTTTCGAAAAGTCCCGCGATATCCTTGAACCCTTCTTCGCGCGCTACTTTCGCAAACTCGGGGTAGATCCTCGTTGCTTCTTCGTTTTCGTCCTCTGCCGCAAATTTCAGGTTTTCGACAAGGTTCCATTTTTCCTTAAACGGGTATTCCGCGCATATCTCCACAGAATTTATCGCCGCATTCTTGTCTGCCGTCTGAATGAAAGAGTAGAACATTCTGGAGTGGTGGAATTCCTGATTGGCTACCTGCTTTATGATCTTCGCCATTTCAGAATAGCCTTCCTGCTTTGCGCCGTATACGATGTAGTCGTAACGCGCCTTTGCCATACATTCGCCCGCAAAAGCGCGGGCAAGATTCTTGAAAGTTTCGCTGTTTTTGAGTTGCATAATTACCTCCGTCGTGAGAAGTATTGCCACGATCGCAGAGATTATTCATGATTTTCATGTGGGCTTTTAAGTTCCCAGCCGACAAAACGTTGATTTTAACAAAATGCCGTATCCCGGCAAGGTGTCGTATCCTTTTTTTGCGACATATTTCAGCTTTTTACAGATGCGAAAAAACAACAACTTTGCGTACATACTGTTTTTAATATATTTTTTACCAAAATTATTGGTAAAACACTTGTTCTGTGCGATTTTAATTGCTTATTTCACCAAATCGCCGGCAAATCAAACCGTTGCAGATGTTGGTTTTACCAAAATTATTGGTAAAATCTATTTTTCCCAATAAACTGGGAAAAGCGTGAATA
>CASFWW010000042.1:0-42097 GCA_949298505.1 uncultured Christensenella sp.
AGGTTTGAAACTGATGCTACCTCAGGCGATGATTTTCAGTGAGTCTTTTTGAAACTACGGCATAAAACAAAAAGGCTTCGCTTGTGAATTGGGCTGCTATACGAGACAGCGACAAAAGCTCCCGCCACGCGGGCGCCTCAGGGCTGGTTCGTATTATTCTGGTCCGGCATGAGCAGGCTGTTCTGCACGCGTTGTAAAAAAATTAACTTATTAATAAAATCCGGGCAGGCGGTTATTTTTATTCAAAGGATAAACGCACGTTTAAGGCGGGCGCGGCGTTGAAGAAAAGAGTTTGCCATGAGTGCAACGATTTTGCAAAAACGCTTTTAACGAACCCGGGCGCAGAAAAATTTAAAATTTAAACCGGCAACGTTCATGCGGCGGCAAAAATGCCGCTGTCTTTTTTTGTAAATATAGCTGAAAGCCGATACAGATATTTATACGGAAAACCGAGATTATGCGCGCAAAAATTATGGACAAAACGGGAACGGCTTGACAAGCAAAAATACTTTAAAAACGTTGATTTTTAATTTTTCGTATAATATAATTTAAACGCGTAAAAAGATAGACTTGAAAAATTGACGGCTATATCAGCCAAGTAAAAAACGAAGGGTTTATGAAAGCGCGTAGTTGCGCTGAGGAGTCATGGATTATGAAAAAATTTTTTTCTTTTCTGGTAATTGTCGCATTTGTCTTTGCGGGCGCGTTTGCGCTGGCGGGTTGTGACACCGAGGAGAACGTCGAGGGTAGCGACGCTCCGGTGATTTCGGACACCGGTATCAACGCCGTATACTGGGAAGGCAACGCGGTAAACGTCACGTCGGACGACGAGATCGCGACGCTGTTCACTTCCGTGCCCGAAAGAGAAGGTTACGTTTTCGGCGGCTGGTATTTTGACAGGGAGATATGGCAGCTTCCTGCCGATTACAATTCCGTCATCAACGCTGAAGAAGGGACAATACTTTATGCCAGATGGCTTGATATGGACGAGGTCGTCAAGGTCACGTTCTACGACTGGACGGACTCCCTTGTCATATACAGCGCGTATTTCCCGATCGGGAGCGATCTGACCGGCTACGTCAAGGCTTCTGACAAACCTTCCGACGAAAAATACGATTACACTTTTGCCGGCTGGGATCAGCCCCTTTCCGAGGTCACTGAAGATCTTGAAGTCCGCCCCGTGTACGCTCAGTCAGTCAGAATGTTCACCGTGACTTTCAACGTGGACGGCGTTGTCGTCAGCACGGAGCAGGTCGAATACGGCGGTGCGGCGACGGCTCCTTCTCAGCAGGCGGTAGAAGCGGCGCTTCCTTCCGTTGAGGGCAGCGTATACAGCTTTGCCGGCTGGGACAAGGATTTTTCCGAGATCACTCACGACCTCAAGGTCAACGCCGACATCACGCGCGAATATGCGACGTATACGGTGACTTTCAATTACGGTGACGGCAAGAGCGAGAGTCAGACGGTCAGATACGGCGAAGACGCGGTTGCGCCAGTCAACGACAACGGCAAGCTGGACAAGACTCCCACCGAGAATGTGGATTACCTGTTCGTCGGCTGGGACAACAATTACTGTCACGTCACCGAAGACAGAGTGATCAACGCGATCTACAACAACAATGTCAGATATTACACCGTCGATTTTTACGACGGCGACGTGCTTTATTGCCGCAGGTACGTGCCTCTCGGCGGAGACGCGGTGCTTCCCGCGGAAAATCCCGTAAAGCAACCCGACGCGACGTACGATTACACGTTCAGCGGCTGGAGCGACGAGGCTGTCAACGTGACTTCTGACATGAAGATATACGCCGAGTACGAAAAGAGCGACAGAAAGTACACAGTTTCTTTCTATCTTGACGGCGTGCTCGTGGGCGAAAGAACGACCACTTACGGAGGATCCGTTACCGCTCCCGGCGCTATCGAATACGACAGCGCGAAATACGTTCTGACCGGTTGGGACGGCAAGCTTGACAACATCACCGGCGACGTCAGGATCAATGCGATCTACGAACTCAGGAAGTACAACGTGACTTTCCAGTACGGCATCGACAACAGCTATACGATATACACCGTCGGAGTGCCTTACGGCAAGGGCGCAAACGCTCCTTCCGGAATAGGCGCGTCGTTCTCGTCTTACGACACCGATCAGTATCATTACGTTTTCACCGGCTGGGACAAGGAATTTTCATGTGTGACCGGCGAGCTTTACGTGACCGCGACTTACGAGAAGATAGTCAGAGTCTACGCGGTCGACTTCGTTGACGGAGACGGAAACAGGCTTTGCGGAACTCAGTATATAGAATACGGCAAATCGGCGACCGAGCCTTCTGCGGAACAGGTAGCGAAGGCGAGCGACGCGCAGTATGACTATACGTTCGCAGGCTGGGACACGGACGCATGGAAAAACGTGACCGGCGCAGTCATCGCAGTCGCGCAGTACAGAGCCGACGTCAGATATTACGACGTTGTGTTCATCGCGAAAAACGACGAGGGCGAGGACGTTGAGTATGAATCCACGCTCGCTTACGGAAGCGAAATAACGCTGCCCGAAAGCGCGGCTTCTTACAGCGACGAGAAATACGACTATACGTTCGACGGCTGGAATACAGCGGAGGGCGCGAGCGTTACCGGCGCGCTTACCGAGACGGCAAGCTACACGAAAACGCTGAGAAAGTTCACCGTCACATTCAACTACGGCGACGGCAGGAGCGACGTGCAGACCGTGGAATACGGCGCTTCCGCGACCGAGCCGAAGACCGGACTCGAAAAGAGCGAAGACGCTGAATACGAGTACATATTCAAAGGCTGGGACAGCTCCAACTGGCTCAACGTGACAGGCAACGTCACCGTCAATGCGGTTTATATTGTCGTAGACAATTATCACGCGGTAAGCTTTGTCGCCGAGGACGGCGTAACGTTGCTTGCGGAGGTGCAGTACGTAAGATACAAAAAAGACAGCGCGACTCTGCCTTCCGCAGAAGGACTCAAGAAGGCTTCCGACGCTCAGTTCGACTACGCGTACGACGGCTGGACTTACGAAAACGCGGACGGCGAAACGGTGACCGTGGCGCCTGACAATGCGCTTTTCTCGAGCATTGACAAAGATTATACGTTCACCGTACATTTCGCGGCGACGACGAGGGTATACGACGTCGTATTTGTCAGCGACGGCGCGGAGATCCTTGCGACGACTGCGGAATACGGCACAACGCTTGCAGATATCGCTCCTGCGGATCCTGCAAAAGAGCAGACCGCAAAATACACTTACGCCTTCGCTCACTGGGCTGACGAGAGCGGAAAGGCGGTAAACCTCGAAGATACGAAGGTAACGGGCGAGACCGTTCTCAGCGCGGTATTTACCGAGACGGTGAGGACGTATACCGTGACGTTCGTTTACGGCGACAACAAGACGAACGTGCAACAGGTGGAGTACGGCGCTTCTGCGACCGCTCCGACCGCAGAGGAAGCGGCAAAGCCGACCACCGCGACGACCAGATACATATTCCAGGGCTGGGAGAACGCCAACTGGCTCAACGTCACCGGGGACATGACGGTCAACGCGGTATATCTGGAGATAGAGGTCTATCACACTGTTAAGTTCTTCGCGGAGGACGGCACGACTCTTCTCAGCGCGCCGCAGTACGTAAGATATGAGAAAGACACTTTGACGTTGCCCGACACTGCGCAGATAGTCAAACAGCAGACGGTTTCTCACACTTATGCGTTCGACGGTTGGAATTACACGACGGAGAGAGGCGACAGCGGATTTATTTATCACAGCGACCTTGAAACGAAGGTCAACCTGATCGACGACAGCTACACCTTCACAGCGCACTTTGCGGAGACGATACGTCAGTATACCGTGACCTTCCTTGACGACGACGGCACGACGATAGACGCGGCGACCGTGGATTACGGCACCGTGCTCAGCACGATCGAGCCTGCGACCCCGACCAAGGAGAGCACCGAACAATACGTATTCACGTTCTCCGGCTGGGTCAACGCTTCGGGCGAATCCGTAGACACGACGACGGCGACCGTCGGCGGCGACGTATATCTGAAAGCGACTTATTCAAAAGAACTGAGACCTTACACAGTCACGTTCTATTACGGCAACGGACTCAGCGACACGCAGACCGTGCTTTACGGTTACGCGGCTGATCCGGGCGTGTTCACGGAAGAAGATCTCGCAAAGACATCCACCGCCAAGTACGACTTTACGTTCAGCGGCTGGGATAAGCCGATGACGATATATACAGACACCGTGATCACCGCGCTTTACAACAAGACTGTGCGCAACTATACGGTCACCTATTACGACCTGAACAACGGCACTTACGAGGGCACCAACACCCTGCCGTACGGAAGCCTTATCGACCGCACGATGGCTGAAGCAGGCTACGAATGGGACAGCTGGTATCTGTCGGACGGCAACGGCGGCTATTACGCGCTCGCTCTGCCCGAGGAGATAACCGAAGTCGACGAGGACGGCTTGTCCGTCGGACACGTACAGGGCGATATGGTGCTTTACGGCAACCTTGTTATGGAAGGCTTCGAGTTCGACGACAATAACAATCTCAAACGTTACAACGGCACGGCAAGTTTTGTTATCCTGCCTACATATGCTAACCGTCAGAAGGTCACCGAGGTTACCGGCAAACTGTTCAAAGGAAGAAGCGAAGAAGAAATAAGCGCAGTTTATGTTCCGAAGGGACTGGTTTTGAACATAGAAGCTTTCAGATCAAACGACGAAGTATTGACAAGCAAAGACAGTTTGGCTCAGAATCTCTGCGTTTATCTTGAGGCAAGCAATAATAATGCTTTGTATTACCCGGTAACGGATTTCTATATGTTCTGGGACAGAGGACTCGACAGCAAGAATATTTTCTGGGAAGTCAGCTCGATCACAGCGATCGGAGATTATGAAGTGATAATGTACGGCGGCAGCAACGCGATCCTTCACAAGTTCGTCAACGCGACGACTCCGTACGTGAATATACCGACTACGATAAGCTACAAGGGCGCAGCGGATACCGAAGCAAAGGAATATACGGTAACCACCATTTCGGACTACTGCTATGCGGACAGAACGAATATTCAGACGGTATTCCTGCCTGCGGAAGTGAAGGATATGAAGCTGGGAGCATATCTGTTCAAGAACGTGACCGCGAACGTCTACATTGCGATGGAAAAGCCCATTTTGGGATATGTGTTCGGCAAGTGGAGCTGGCGCTGGAATTATAATACATTGACGAGCAAGAACGACAATCTGACCATTGAATGGAACTGCGACGGTCTGGTCGAGATAGACAACGTCACCTATCTGCTGAGAGGCACCGGCGAAGCGGTCGCGATCGCGCAGAATCTGACATTTGTCGGTGCGTTGACCAACTATACGATACCGTCATCTGTGACGTATAAAGACAAGACGTATACCGTGACCGAACTGGGCGCGCAGCTGTTCAAGGACGAATACCTGCTTTCCGTCGTCACGATACCCGATACGATAAACGTGATAGGCGACCAGGCGTTCTACGGCACAAATCTCGAGAGCCTGACCCTGCCGGAAGGGCTTGAGACGATCGGCGACCTTGCGTTCGCGATGAACACCAACCTCAAGTACGTCTACGTGCCCGCTTCCTGCGACGAGATAGGCTACTTCGCGTTTACCGGCGCGAACAACGTCGAACTGTTCATGGGCAGAGATTCCGCGCCGACAGCTTCGGGTCTCATTGGTTACAAGATGGGCTGGAACTATACGACGTCTCTGACCGGAATTGACCTCAGCAATATCACGGGCGCGGTGGAGACGCTGTTCAAGAACGGCACCGCATTGCCCACATACTGGAGCGCGAAAGGAAAGGTACAGGAAAAGAAGGACAACCTCGGTTCGGTTCCGTATAAGGAAATTTACATAAATTACGTGATAAAGACTGACGGCACGGCATACGTATACAGTTGCGCGCAGACTTCTTCGATAATGCCGATACTCGGCAAATTCGCGCTTCCGTCAACCGTCACGTTCAACGGAGAGAGCGTTACCGTCACGGCAATAAAGGCGAACGCGTTCGGAAGTTCGGTAAACACGATATTCATTCCGTCAACCGTAACGACTATTGAAACGGGCGCGTTCAGCAGCGCGGTCACCGTCAGGACGGATGCAGCAGAAACGCCTGCGGGTTGGAATTTGCCTGAAGGCTCCACCGTGACCACCGGCGTCAGCGGTCTGTGATACGGCTTAAAGCAAAAGAGAAAGAGCCGCCTTCGGGCGGTTCTTTTTTGTGCGCGGCAGGTCGTACTTTAACGCTACGCTTTACAAATCCATATAAAGCCGCTGTATATCCGCTGTGATAACGAAAAGGCGGAAGCCGGAAGTAAAATACGGCATAAACGACATTGCGCGAAAATATACGCGGGGATATATACGCGCGTGAAAATTTATGATATCATAATATTATCATAAATACTTTTGCCGACTACGCAAAGAGAGGAAAATATGACAGAAAAGGAAAAAGGAAAGGCAGGGCTTTTCTACAACCCCAATTACGACCCCGAGCTGACGAAAGAAAGAGAGTGGGTCAAGGACAGGTGCTTTGAATACAACAACATCCCGCCGTCGCGCCGCGATGAGAGAAAGGCGAAGATGAAGGAGATACTGGGCGGCACGAAAGGCGAGTTCCTGATCGAATCGCCGTTCAACTGCGATTACGGCTACAACACTTTCGTCGGCGAGAATTTTTACGCCAATCACGGCTTGGTGATACTCGACACCGCGCGCGTCACGATAGGAGACAACGTGTTTTTTGCGCCCAACTGCGGCATATACTGCGCGGGTCATCCGGTGGACAAGGACGAAAGGAACGAAGGCTTAGAGTATGCGCTCCCCGTTACGATAGGGAATGACGTATGGATAGGAGGGAACGTGGTAATACTTCCCGGTGTGACAGTGGGCAGCAACGTGGTGATCGGCGCCGGAAGCGTGGTCACAAAAGACGTTCCGAGCGGCGTGATAGCGTGCGGCAATCCCTGCCGGGTGCTTCGTCCGATAACGGCGGCAGACAAAGGACGCTTTCCTTCGATAGCGAAAAAATGAGCAAAAAAAGGACGGCGCGCGGACGGTATAAAAACGGGTTGTATTCCGCTTGAGCGTAAAATTACTTTCGCGCGCTTGACAGATTTTTCCAAATAATCTAAAATAAAATGGTAAGATCCCTGGCGCGGGGAGTAGTCGGCGCGAGAAATCGCGCAATTAAATCGCTAACACGGAAGGATATCCTTCCCGGTTTAATTTGAAATGACGAGACCGCATCGTTCCGCTTAACGGCGGTTCGATGCGGCTTTTTTAATAATAGATAGGAGAGTTTGCGTTATGGATTTTCTGATCGAATCTATATCACAGGTCACGTGGCAGAACGTAGTGATGTGGATAATCGGCGGCATCCTGATCTTTCTTGCGATAAAGAAGGATATGGAACCGGCGCTTTTGCTTCCGATAGGCTTTGGCGCGATACTTGTCAACATTCCTCTTTCAAACGTCGTCAACGAAGTTGTGGACGGAGAAGTCGTTTCGTCCGGTATCATTGACTGGATGTTTGAAATAGGCATTGAAGCCAGCGAGGCAATGCCGATACTTCTGTTTATCGGTATAGGAGCAATGATAGACTTCGGACCGTTGCTTTCCAACCCCAAGTTGTTTCTGCTGGGCGGCGCGGCGCAGTTCGGAATTTTCCTGACTATCCTTCTTGCGGCGATGATAGGTTTCAATATAAACGACGCGGCGGCGATCGGCATAATCGGTGCGGCTGACGGACCCACTTCAATACTGGTGGCGATGAAGCTTGGCAGCAAATTCCTGGGACCGATCACAGTCGTTGCGTACTCGTATATGGCGCTGGTGCCGATAATACAGCCTGCGGTCGTAAAGCTTTGCACGACCAAGAAAGAAAGATTGATCAGAATGGAGTACAACCCCGTCAACGTCTCGCGTACGACCAAGATCCTTTTCCCGATAGTCGTCACGCTCATTGCCGGACTTATCGCTCCCAAATCGCTTGCCCTCGTCGGTTTCCTGATGTTCGGCAACCTTCTCAGAGAATGCGGAGTGCTCAGGCTTCTCAGTGAGACGGCGCAGAACATTCTTGCAAATCTCATAACCCTTCTCCTCGGCATCACGATAGCGTCGCAGATGAAGGCTGAAAACTTTGTCACCTGGGAGACCGCGATAATCCTTTGCCTGGGACTTCTCGCGTTCGTGTTCGACACAGTTGCGGGCGTTATGTTCGCTAAGTTCATGAACCTGTTCTCAAAGAAGAAGATCAACCCGATGATAGGCGCGGCGGGAATATCGGCGTTCCCGATGTCGGCGAGAGTGATCCAGAAGATGGGGCTTCAGGAAGACCCAAGCAACCATTTGCTTATGCACGCGATCGGTGCTAACGTGTCGGGGCAGATAGCTTCGGCAATAGTGGGCGGACTGATAATAGGTCTGGTCATAGCGTGACGGAGGTGAAATCATGAACATCTTATCTTTAATGGCAGTATCCATAGACCTGACTCCGATGAACAAGGAAAACGTTCTGAAGTCTCTTGAAATAATGTGGAAGGGCGTTCTTGCCATCTTCGTAACGATAGCGATCATACTTTTCGTCTCCTGGGCGATAAACATGATCTGCAACAAAGCGCGTGCGGCTGTGGAGAAGAAGAAAGCTGAGCAACAGAACAACAAGCCTTCAGACGGTCAGAGCAAGACAAGTTAAAAACAAAAGTATTAAAAACTTGCGGAGCGCGATCGGCGCTCCGCTTTTTTACGTTTTTATAAAAAACCGGCGGAAATCTTGGTAAAAATCATGGGAAAAAGCGTCGTTTGCAAGATAAAAATACAGTAAAAAAAGTCTGTTTTTTTTGCTTAAAAAGTGTTGACAATATTTTTTATTCCATATATAATGTTAGCAAACCTAACAAAAATGTTAGTTTTCCTAACAATTATCGAGGGTAAAATGAGAAGACCTTTGGGCTATGAGGTGAAGACGCTTGCGCGCATGATGAAGCAGTGCATAGACGACACCGAATTTATGAGAACGAACGAGCAAATGACCGGCATGCAAGGTTGGGTGCTCGGTTATTTTACGCGCCACGACGGCGAAGACATCTTTCAGAGAGATCTTGAGGCTGAATTCCGCGTGCGCCGTTCGACGATGACTCAGCTTCTGAATACGATGGAAAGCAGGGGACTGATCGAGAGGGTGGAATGTGACAAAGACCGCAGACTGAAAAAGATCGTGCCGACCACGCTTGCGCGCGAATACATGAAGAGGAGCATTGACGCGATAAACCAGGCTGAAGCTCAGCTGACTCGCGGTTTCACAAGCGAAGAACTTGACATTTTTTATTCTTTCATAGAAAGATGCAAATACAATCTGGGTGGAAATTCCGCTCAAAAGGAGTGAAAAGACAGTTATGTTAAAGACTTTGGCAAAGAGCATCAGGCAGTACAAAAAGACATCGATTTTGTCTCCCGTATGCGTAACATTCGAAGTCGCTATGGAATGTGTTCTTCCTCTTTACATGACGACGATGCTTGAAAAGATCCAGATCGACAACTCGCTCAAAAACATACTTTTGTGGGGCGGTTTGTTGCTGGTTTTTGCGGCGTTTTCGCTGATTTTCGGCATGCTCGCGGGTAAATTTGCGGCGACCGCTTCGACGGGCTTTGCGCGCAATCTGAGAGAGGATATGTATTACAACATCCAGGGCTTTTCTTTTGCGAACATAGACAAATTTTCCACATCCAGTCTTGTCACCAGAATGACGACCGACGTCACCAACGTGCAGAACGCGTACATGATGCTGATAAGAGTTGCGGTAAGAAGCCCGATAATGCTTGTGTTCTCGCTCATCATGGCGTTTTTCATCGATCCCACGGTGTCGCTCGTATTCCTTGTGCTGATACCCGTGCTCGGCATAGGACTTTTCGTCATTTTCAGGAAGAGCTGGCCTATCTTCGACAAGGTGTTCAAGAAATACGACGCGATGAACGAATCCATTCAGGAAAACATCAAGGGCATAAGAGTAGTCAAATCCTACGTCAGAGAGGATTACGAAAAGCAGAAGTTCGCAACGACCGCCGAGAACGTCAAAAAAGACTTCGTACGCGGCGAAAAGCTGATCGCGCTTTCCAACCCTCTGATGCAGTTCTGTTTCTGGGCGGCGACGCTGTTCATATGCTTTATGGGTCCGATGGTAGGTCTTACGAAAGGAGCGACCGCTATCGACGCGAAGATGAGCTCGCTGATTGTCTATTCCGCGCAGATACTGTCCAGCCTTATGATGCTTTCGATGGTGCTCGTCATGTTCTCGATCGCGAGAACGTCGGCTGAGCGTATCGTTGAAGTCATCACTGAAGAGAGCACGCTGCACAACCCCGAAAACCCTGTAACAGAAGTGAAAGACGGCTCGGTCAGATTCGAGAACGTATCCTTCAAATATAACGAAAACGCAGAGCGCCGCGCGCTCAAAGAGGTCAACCTCGACATCAAGAGCGGGCAGACGATAGGCATCCTGGGCGGAACGGGCAGCAGTAAGACTTCGCTTGTCAACCTGATCCCCAGACTTTACGACGTCAGTGAAGGAGCGGTATACGTAGGAGGCGTCAACGTCAAGGATTACGACCTGGAAACGTTGAGAAACCAGGTGGCGGTCGTGCTTCAGAAGAACCTGCTTTTCTCCGGCACGATAAAAGAAAATCTGCGCTGGGGCAATCCTGACGCTACCGACGAAGAACTCGTCAGGGCGTGCAAACTCGCTCAGGCGGACGACTTCATCCAGTCTTTCCCCGACAAATACGACACTTACATCGAGCAGGGAGGCACCAACGTATCCGGCGGTCAGAAGCAGAGGCTTTGTATTGCCCGCGCGCTTCTGAAAAAGCCCAGGATACTCATTCTCGACGACTCGACCAGCGCGGTCGACACAAAGACGGACGCGCTGATAAGAAAGGCGTTCAGGGAAGAGATCCCCGATACGACCAAATTCATCATCGCGCAGAGAGTTTCGTCGGTGATGGAATCAGATCAGATAATCCTTATGAAGAACGGTACCGTCAGCGACGTCGGCACTCACGAAGAGCTGCTTGCGCGCAACCCCGTTTATCAGGAGGTCTATTATTCTCAGAACAAGATCGGCAATGCCGAAGCGACAAAAGGAGGTGAGGATCATGAATAATACCGTAAAGCAGAAAAAGAAAGGCGATACGATGGCGATCCTCGGCAGACTTCTGAAGTATATGTTCAGATTCTACAAGTGGGAACTTTTAGTCGTCGCGGTATGCATAATGATAAACGCGATAGCGGCGATAAGTTCTTCCATCTTCCTCGAAATAATAATCGACGAAGTCGTCACTCCCGGGCTCGAACTCGGCTGGGACGCGGTGAAGGGAACGATGCTGAACATCGGTCTTATCATGGCGGGCGTATTCATTCTGGGCGTTATATGCTCCTTTGTCTACAACCGCATAATGGCGTACGTGACTCAGGGCTTCCTGAAGCACATGAGACTGGAAATGTTCAACAAGATGCAGTCTCTGCCGATAAGATATTTCGATACGAACACGCACGGCGATATCATGAGTACCTATACTAACGATATCGACGCGTTGAGACAGCTTGTGTCGCAGAGCATGCCGCAGATGTTCTACTCGGCAGTTGCGCTGATAACGCTCATCATAAGCATGATGCAGTCCAGCATATGGCTTTTCCTCGTCGTGCTCCTCGGTTGCGTCGCGATGCTGGTAGTGACCAAGACGGTCGGCGGCAGAAGTTCAAAGTACTTTGTCCGTCAGCAGCGCTCCATGGGTAAGACTGAAGGTTTCGTAGAAGAAATGATGAACGGGCAGAAGGTCATCAAGGTGTTCTGCCACGAAGAACAGTCCAAGCGCGACTTTGACAAGATAAACGAAGAGCTTTTCAAAGACAGCGAGAGCGCGAACAAATTCGCAAACGTGCTTATGCCGACGATCAACAACATCGGACACGTGCTTTACGTTCTCGTCGCGATAGTGGGCGGACTGCTCGTCCTCGGCGGCGTACACAATCTCAGCATCACCGGGCTTGAATCCAGCGCGATAAAGATGGGCGCGATCGTGGCGTTCCTGAACATGAGCCGTCAGTTTACGATAAACATCGGTCAGCTGTCAATGCAGGTCAACTCTGTCGTCATGGGTACCGCGGGCGCGAAACGTATCTTCGAGCTTCTAGATCAGGAGTCTGAAACGGACGACGGTTACGTCACTCTCGTAAACGCCGAGATAGACGAAAAGGGCAATATCCGCGAAAGCGCGACCCGTACCGGAAAGTGGGCGTGGAGACATCCGCACAAGGCTGACGGTTCGGTCACATATCAGGAACTCAAAGGCGACATTCAGCTGTTCGACGTAGACTTCGGTTACGTGCCCGAAAAAATAGTTCTTCACGACGTTTCGCTGTACGCGAAGCCGGGTCAGAAAATAGCTTTCGTCGGTGCGACAGGCGCTGGTAAGACGACGATAACCAACCTTATCAACCGCTTCTACGACATCGCGGACGGAAAGATAAGATATGACGGCATAAATATCAACAAGATAAAAAAAGCCGATCTGCGCCGCTCCCTCGGCATGGTATTGCAGGATACCAACCTGTTCACAGGCACGATAATGGACAATATCCGTTACGGCAAGCTGGACGCTTCTGACGACGAGTGCGTCGCGGCGGCGAAACTCGCGAACGCGCACGACTTCATAACCCGTCTGCCTGAAGGTTACAACACGATGCTGACCGGCGACGGCGCGAATCTGTCGCAGGGTCAGAAGCAGCTTCTGTCGATAGCGCGCGCGGCTGTTGCCAACGCTCCCGTGCTTATACTTGACGAAGCGACTTCGTCGATAGATACGCGTACGGAAGCCCTCGTCCAGCAGGGTATGGATCACCTTATGGAAGGCAGAACGGTCTTTGTCATCGCGCACAGACTTTCGACGATCCAGAACTCGGACGCAATTATGGTCCTCGATCACGGCAGGATAATAGAGCGCGGATCTCACGATCAGCTCATCGCTCAGAAGGGCGTGTATTATCAGCTGTACACCGGCGCATTCGAACTCGAATAAGCCGGACGTGAAATACGGACGGAATAAAAATACGGCGGCGTTTGCCGCCGTTTTTTATGCGATATACATTTCAGAGAAGAACGCCTGTGCTTGAAAACATGAAAGAACGGGATATAAAAAGCCGCCCCTCCGGGAGGGAAGGGGCGGTTTGTGGAAGTTCGGCTTAAAGCCGAAGAGAGAAAGATGAGAAGGTATTTTTACGTACGGCAACGGTTTGCCCGTTTTGTACATAATCATACCCGTTACGTATATAAATTTATCATTATTTTTATAAGTTGTCAACAAAATCGAAGCAATATTTTGCTGATTTTCCGCTCATGATAAATGACGCAAAAGAATTATTATTTCAGCCGGTGGAGCCGTTTTGAGGCAAGATTTCGTGCGGATTCATTTCCGCGGCTTTCGAATCTTTAATAAGTTTTCCCATAAGGAGGTCGCGTTTGGTTATTTTGTGCAGAAGGAAATGAACTGAGAATATCAGCGATCCCAACGCGTGACATGCCATATCCGTGTCGGTATCCAGCACCCCCACGTATTTCAGCTTTTCCCAATTGGCGCGTATGCCTGTATATCCCGCTTCCGCTATCTTTTGCAATACCTCGTCCGGCACGTGCCCCTGACCGTTCTGTCCGAGCAGCCAGTCGAACAGAAACTCTGTCACTTCCCAAGCGCAGGCTGTGCCCAGACTGAACGCAAACATAAACATTATCAACACGGGTGCGTTAATTTTTTCAAAATCTCTGATAAAGTAAGCGTAAATGCCCATTATAAATATCATCAGCAGATAACCGCTTGTTCCGTGAGCGAGCTTGTCGTAAGGCGCCCAGAGTTCGAATACGTAAAAGACTGAACCTATCACGCACGACGTCAGCATTATGAACGCGTAGACGAGGTGCTGAAAGAAGGAAAAGCGGTGTCTTAGCAGTCTTTCGGCAACAAACGGAATCCATACCGCAAGCGCGGTGTTTATGCAGTTTGCGGTGCGTTTGTAGGGATCGCCTACGGTATTGTAATATATCAGCATGACGACGGAGACGAGACTCATTGCGCCGTATAATGCGATCAGGAAATATATCTGTCTCCGCTGAGAGGGTGCGAGTTGTTTCAAAGGCGTGATATTGCGTTTTTTCATATTGTTGCCTCCTTGTTGTATCGCGCGACGTTTTCTTTTAAACTTCCGATCGTTGTTCCGCTGTGAGAAAAAGACACGCTTTCCGCGATTATAAACATATGCGTGACCAGAAGGACGAAAGGTATCGGCACGAAAGTGCCTGCGTCTACGAGCTGATAGGCTTCAAAGCCGAAAAACGATATCGCGAAGAACACGTTGAAAAGAGTTTTTGCGCTGAAAATTATCTTTAATTTAACTGCGTACATATACGCGTAAGCCGCTACGCCGATAAGCCCCGCCGAGCCTATTATCTGAAAAGGCGTGCTGTGATACCAGTACATATTGCCGTTTTTAGGTGAGAAGAATTGCCCGCGGTATCCTATTCCTGCGCCGAATACGGGGTTAGTGAGAAAATTGCTCCAGGCTTCTTTCCACAGATTTACGCGCGCTTCGTCTGAAGAGATCAGCATTTCTGTCAGCAAGGTTTTTACAAGACCGCTTGAAAGGGAAAAAGTCAACGCGGCGACAAAGCCTGATACGGCGACGATAATATAAATTATCCTGTTTTTCTTTTTGCACAGCGCGCAGCATGCTATAACGCATACGCACAACGCTATACCGCCGAACAGTATGCCTCCGCGCGAAAATGAAAGTATTGCCGCGCCGTAGCCGGAGCATCCCAGCGCGAAATGCGCCCACGCTTTTATTCCGAAGTTCTCTCTTGCCGCCACGTAGAAAGGGAAGGGGGAGGACAACAGCAAAAAGGTCGACAATGTGTTTTTCCATGTGAAATACCAGTCTGTCCTTCCTTGCGCAAGATAAGGCGCGATCTGAGAGATCAGCATCAGTACTGCGGCGAGAGTGTAGTAGCTCATCTGCGAGGCGATCTGATCGGTCAAAGGAACGGACGGGCGGGTATATGAATATATTATCAGACAAGCCGCCGCCATGCCGACGCCGAGGGTAAGGGTGTAATAAAGAGTTACGGGCGCGAAATAGTCTTTTGCGCTTATGGTGAACAGCCCGCCTGCCGTCAGCGCAAAGGCTACGGCAACTGAGGGGAAAAACATTTTGCCGTATCTGAAACCGGGCGGATAAAACACGAAATGAAGCGCTGCGCAGACGACAAGGAGCGCAACGCACGGAATGTATGCGTAGTAATCTTCGGGTTTACTGCCGTACTGTCTCGTCAGAGAGGTCGAAAGGAGACAGACGGGCAGTATTGCCGGCGTTACGTCGTCGCTGAACAAAAGCAACAGCGAAAGCCAGGTTGAGAAAAATATCACGCAAAGAGGCACGCAGTTCAGCGCAAAAGCCAACGACGCGATCACGACCTGCGTCATCATGGCAAGGTCTGAACACAATATTTGCCTGACTTTTGATATCGTACCCGTTTTATACATATTTTTGACCATTATGTTTATAAAGTTAGCATCGAATCAATTTTATGTCAAACAAAATTCTTATAAAAAACGGGTATAAAAACCGTCAATTTATTTGAAAAAAGCAGGAAAAGCGGTTAAATACAGCAATTTAAAAGCGATTTTCCGGGCTTAAAAATCCCGAAATTAATTTTTTGCTACGTTTTTCACTCAAACGTAGTATTTTGTGCCCGGTGTCCGGAAAAGCCGTATTGACAAAGTATGCGTGCGCTATTATAATCAAGATAAGAATATATTATAATACGGAGACGAATATGAACGTCAGCGAAGCTTGTGAAAACAGATTCAGTTGCAGGAAATACACGTCTGAAGACGTGGGAAACGGGTTGATAGAACAGTGCCTGGAGTGCGCGCGTATAGCGCCGTCGGCAATCAACAAACAGCCGTGGAAATTTTACGTGACGAGAGGTGAGCTCAAAGCCAGGATCGCAAAAGAGACTCAGCTTTTCGGCGCCAACGGCTTTACGGACGAAGCTCCCGTGCTGGTCGTCGTTACGGTAAAACCCAAAATATTCGACAAGATGGCGGACAAGATAAAGCATCAGGATTTTTCGTCGATAGATCTGGGCATTGCGGTGCAGAGTTTCTGCCTCAAGGCGACTGAGCTGGGACTCGGCACCTGTATAATCGGATGGGTGCAGACAAAAAACGTGGACAAGATCCTCGGGACGGCAGTCGGAGAAAAGACAAAACTTGTGATCTCGCTCGGATACCCCGCCTGCTCGCGTCCGCAGAAAAAGAGAAAAGCAATGGAGGAAATAGCGGTTTATCTGTCCTGACCGCAATGTTTATGGAAGAAAAGAATATCAGAAACGCCGGCAAAGACGTAAAGAAAAATTTCCGGATAGCGCTCATCCTTTCGGTGATGCTGATAGCGGGGGTGCCTATGATAATACTCGGCGCGACCAACAAGATATGGGCGGTCATGGGCATAGGCATCGCGTTCACCGTGCTCGGCTTTTACGGCTGTCCGATAGGCTGGGTCATGTACGGGGAATCCAGGTTCCGCGCCGCGCTGGTCAGCGCGATAGAGTGCGAAGGGCGGGTCACTGTCGACGGTCTTGTCGCGCAGTTCGGAAAACCTAAGAACAAGATAGTGGCGGATATCCGCAAGCTTATAGAAAAGAGATATCTTGCCGGCTATGCGTTCGACGGCGAGTCGTTGGTCTATGCCGAAAAGAAGGAGAGACGGAAGGAGAGGATATACGTCGGCAAATGTCCTTCTTGCAACGCGATAATGGAGTATGCGGACGGGAAGGTGTCATGCCCGTACTGCGGATTCGTCAGAGAAGCTACCGTCGACGAAATCAAACGTTCAGAATGAGATCGCGCCGCGTAAAGCGGCGTTTTTTTTGTTCCGGCTCATGTCGCTCCGCCGGGAACCGGACGACGTGAAGCGCTTCCTGAAAGCCGGCAGAAGAGAAAGAAAATATTGCCGGCAAATATCGCGCGATAATGCGACAAAACGTTTGACCGCGCGCATATAAAGGTATATACTCATTTCGTAAACAAGGGAGAAAGAGGGAAAGAGGAATGGAAGAAGAAGGACCTCAGATCGACGAAAATGAGAAAAACCTACACGGGCAGGAAAATTTTTCCGGCAATGCAGGCGAGACTGCCGGCTCTGAGCATGCTGATTCGATCAGGGACGTCGCTACCGGCGCAGACCTCAGGGAGCCTCTGAAGGGGAGCGAAGCGCACGCTGAAAGGGTGCGTATACGCAAGCTGTTCAGAAAGCAGGACGTAAAGGATTTTTTTAAAGCAAACGCCGTATTGTTCATCGCGATCATTGCTGCGGCTGTCACTTGTTTCTTCGTACCCTTTGACAGCGAGTATGCCGGCTATTTCGACTGGCGCACGCTTTCATGCCTTTTCTGTACGCTCGCGGTCGTTGCCGCGTTCAAGAACGTCCGCTTTTTCGAGTGGCTTGCGGACGTAATCGTCAGACGTTTCAAAAGTATAAGGACAGTCATCGTTTCGCTTGTTTTCGTGACTTATTTCGGCTCCATGATCATGGCGAACGACATGGCGCTGGTGACATTTCTTCCGCTCGGGTATTTCGTGCTGGAGTCATGCGGCGGCAAGCGTTATATGGCGTTCACGTTCATCATGCAGAACATCGCGGCGAATCTGGGCGGTATGCTTACGCCTTTCGGCAATCCGCAGAACCTGTATCTGTATTCGTTTTTCAACATCGGCGCGGCTGAGTTTTTCAGGATAATGGCTGTGCCTTTTGCTGCGGCGTTTTTGCTGATACTCGGCACGTGCATGTTCGTAAAGCCTGAGAAAGTCGAAGTGCAGACAAAAAAACGCCCTGCGCCGAAAGCGTGGAGAGTGGCTGTTTACAGCGCGCTGTTTATCGTTTCCGTGCTGATAGTTTTCCGCATATTCCCCTATTACTGGGGGCTTCTGGCGGTGACCGTCGCGTTGCTGGCGCTGGATTTCAAATCTGTGCTCAAGGTGGACTACGGTCTGTTGCTGACGTTCTGCGCGTTTTTCGTGTTCTCGGGGAACATGGCGAGGATAGAGCCGGTACAGGATTTTCTCGGCAAGCTGATGGAGATAGATCCGCTCGCGTTCGGCATACTTTCGTGCCAGGTGATAAGCAACGTGCCCAGCGCGGTGTTGCTTTCAAGGTTCACCACAGACTATGCGCGCCTTCTCATCGCCGTCAATCTGGGAGGTCTTGGCACCCCGATCGCGTCTCTTGCGAGTCTGATAACTCTGAACACATACAGAAAGCTCATGCCCGGGGATACGAAAAGATACATTCTGCTGTTTCTGGGGCTCAACTTCGGATTTTTGCTGATACTGACGGGCTTCGGGTACCTGACCTGCTATACCGTGATCTGAAAAGGAAGATTTTTTTGCAGAAATGATCCCCGTTCGGCGGGGATTTTTTATTACATCGGTCGAAAGAACGTGATTTTGAGCAATTCCGAAAGTCAAACGGAATTCCGTCGCGCGTATATATTGACAAGTTATACAACATATTGTAAAATATTCTCATGGCGCGCCGTCTGCGCGGCAAATACGGATAAGGGTTTATGGAACGTTTTCTCGGTCGGAACAGAACAGAAATGAACGGCTCAAAAGTTTTCCGCGCGTTCGGTGCGGAAGGCGCCGCGCGTTTTCTCTCGTCGGAGGAATATGTCCGCGGAACGGAAAAGTCCGTAGTCCTTTGCGACGGAGAGGCAGAACGTATTCTCGCAAGCGCGCTCGAAGGGACTTATCCTCAGGCGGTCAATCTGCGCAGAGCCGCGGCGCTGCAACTTCTGTGGCGTTGTCCTCCGCAGATTTTCGCGGGCAGAGACGTCTGTTGCGCAAACGGAGCCGCGTTTCGCGACGAGCTGAAATTCCGCGCAGTGTTCGTAGGTCTTGACGAGACGTGCGAGGAAATATTCAAAGCGTTGATTTCAACGTTCGCGCTCACCAGGCTGCGCGGAGGCGAGGTATGCGGAGAAAGCGTGCCCTGCCGGTTTTATCTGAACGGAGAAGAAATGGAAAGATTTGAAAAAATGCCTTACGTCGGGGCGCTGAACGCGCTGAGAGAGGCTGAAGGCAAAGCGGATTATTACGAAATGCCGTTCGCGCCTGCCGAGATAAGCGTGGCTGACAGTCTGAGCGGAGACGACGGGGAATACCGAGGCGTTTTCGTATGGGCGGTTGTTGCGAACGGAGACCGTGAAAGGGCGGAGCGCACGCGCGACGTTCTCAGAAAAAGAGGCGCAACCTGCGCGGTGTTTTATAGCTCAGACCGTTTTTCGGGAGAAGACGGAGTTTATACGTTCGATTGCGGAGAGGGCGCGGCAGAATTCTTTATGTTTGCGCAAAGGCTTGCAGTTTCGCGCAACGAGGTATATTCGGGCATAAAGAAAGACGAAGGAGGCGTCGTTCCCGTTCTCCCCAACGTAACGGGAGCGGAAAAAATAAAAAGGGAATCCAATCTTTACGCGGTTGTCGCGATCAGACAGATACTGCTTCAGCTCGGATTCGACTGCGCTGAGCAAGGAGAAGACGCAAAAGATATGTTCGACGAGCTGTACGATTGCGGCAATCCCAGGACGCGAGGCGCAGACGGCGCTATCCGTTACGACAATGAGGTGTGTTCGCGCAATAGCGTCAGGCTTGATTTTGCAAAGCGCGAACATATCAGATGGAACGGATACGTGGCGGCGTGCGGAGTGGGGCCGGCGAGCAGGACTGAATACAGTACGGTTGACAAGAACGCGCTTCTTGCCGCCGGAAAGCATGTGAACCTGACCACCTGGGAAGGGCTTGCCGGGTTCAGGCGCGAAGAAGCGGAGAGAAAGGGAACCGACGAAGAAAGCACAGACGTGCAGAGATACGATTTCCAGCTGGCGGACGAAGCCGTACGGATACTGGAGAAAAACGGATTGAAAACGGTGCGGAGAAAGGAGTGTTGACGTGAGAAAGATTTATCTGTTTTTGATTGCTCTTACGGCGGCGGTTATCGTTGTGGACAACGGCGATCTGACCGTCCCGGCATATGCAGTGACATTGGGCATAGTCAGAGGCGCGCTGATAATAGTCGATCTGTATGTGGCATTCATGTGGATATACTTCATGCTCAGGAAAAAGATCCAGAGCAGGTACGGCGCAGAAGTGATCGTGATCGCCGCCGTGATCGCGCTGAGCGTTGCCGGAAAGATGCTGATATCCTATTTCAGCGAAGTGGGAGGAAAGACTTTTGTCGATATTCCGCGCGACGCATGGGACAGCACCGCGAAATTCTATTATTCTCTTTACCAGGCTCTGGGCGGGATTTCGTTCGAAGGGCTTGCGGAGTACGAACTTTACGAGACGTGGCGTACGATGTGCTATGCGGGCAGTTCCCTGATTGCGGGACTTGTCGCCATCAGCATCCTGACTTTCAGCATAAGCTACGAGATATACAGCTGGTTTGCGTGGGCGAATTTCGGCTCTAAGAACAGAGCGAAGATATACGTTTTCACAGCGGTGACGGAAGATTCCGTCGCGCTTGCCCACAGCATTGACAAGGCTAACAGAGAAAAGCGCAAAGCGCAGACTTTTTCCGCGCTTCTCGAGGAGGAGAAAAAGGTTTCGGAACTGACCGGAAAGGCTTCGTATTTCACAGGGGGCGCTTATCTGCGCGCGCTTTACAGATATATCTTCCGCCGCCGCAAGTGCGCGATAATCTTCTTGAGGACAGAAGACAAGGGCGGTTTCGACAGCAAGGACCCGTTACATTCGGACATAATGCATTCTGGTTTTCTGTTCCGCAGTTACAGTCCGGGCAGAAACAATCATTCTTTCTCGCGTTTTCTCAGACTCAGAGTGAAAAACGACGGCTGTCTCACAGAGGGCAGTTCCAAAAAATATACCGTGGCGACGCTGAGAGACGAAGTTGCGGAATTGCACGTGTTCGCGCTTGACTGGGAAAAGGGCAAGACGAGTGAAAACGACAACATAATATACGGAGACATTTCCAGAATGACTGTCGAAGTATTCGGTAAGCCGGCGACGTTGGCAGAGAGGATACGCCTTGGCATGCCGTGTGCGGAAAACGCGGATAAATATGCAGAATCGCGCAGCGCCGGCTATCACAGGGTCATAGATTACCACTATCTTGTCAGCGAGGAGATAGATCTTTCCAACGTCGATATGCGTTTTGACAACGAGATGTGCAAATTCGTCAACGACGAAGAAAAGAAAAAGTCTCCGTTCTGTCTTTACGGGATAGGGGTGCAGGCGCGTGAGGAGATAGGCAAAGACAAGCCGGGCTACAAAAAATATTATTCGTATTACAAGCGGCATTTCGGGCTTCACGTGATAAACGAAGCTCACATGGCGGCGACGCTATACATAAAAGAAAGGGCGGAACTGATCAGGAAGTTCCCTGAAGTGTACAGAGAAGACGTCAAATCAGACAAGTACAACGCGATGTTCGTCGGTTTCGGTCAGAACGGTCAGCAGACGCTCAAGGCGGCGTATATCTACGCTGCGTCGGGCAAGTTCCCTGAAAGCGAACCTGACGACGCCGGAAGCAGGGGCGGAAGCGAAGCAGATGAAGAGTGGCTGAGACTTCTCAGAAAATCGCCTCTTTCGCTTTACGAGCCGCAGCCTTTCCACGCGGACGTTTACGACAAGAACGCAGACGACCTGGGCGGGTTGTTCAAGATGAAGCACCAGTCTTTTGCCGTGATCCTTCCGCATCCGGAAAAGGAAAATCAAGACGATGGAACAGACGGCACGATGGGCGGTTTCTACCACGTGAGAAGACAGAGTTCTTCCGCGGTTTCTTCAAAGGTGAAGGCGGACGAATATCCCACTCCGATGGTGCCGGTCAGGATAAGACTGCATCAGGATTCCGCTTACAGCGAGACGATACTGAAAATGCTTGACAGGAACCTTGGAGAGAACATCAGCAGATACAATCTGATCGCGATCGCGCTCGGCGACGATGACAGCAACGTCAACATAGCCAACGCCCTTCTGGAAGACTGTAAGCACGAATTCACGGTAAACGCCGGCAAAGGCAGTCAGAAGGCGACAAGGTATCAGGTCTTTGCGATAAACCTGCGCGACAGGCTGAATTTCGACAGAGTGAACTGGTGCGCGAAAGACGAGAGAGATTATCCCAATCTGAAGGTGATCATCTACGGAAGCGCGGAGGATATGTACAGTTACGAAAACCTGGTGGATTGCTCGCTCGCCAAGAGATGGAACAGCGGTTACAGCGCGATACAGGGCGGCTCGGCAGAAGGAGAAAGACTCAAGAACGACGTGGCGCGCGTGCTCGCGGGCAATGCGGACGTGAAGATCGGCGATTATCTGCAAAGCATACAAGAGAAGGCAAACGATCTCGCTTGCGCGGAAAAAGACTGGCGCACACTGGGCAATATGAATCTGTATTCAAAAAATTCGAGCAGTTGTGCGGCAAGGTTCAGTCCGTACGTTGCCGCGCTCTATAAAGCTGTAGAAGGAGAGAACGCGAAGCCGTACCCCGACATTTTGCTGAAAAGCGTGATAAGACTGGGCGCGGTGGAACACGACAGATGGATCAGGTTCGTCGTTTCCAACGGGTACATAGTCGGCAAGCCGAAGAGCAAACACATCCGCGTACATCCCGACATCGTGCCTTATGCGGATCTGAACTCTCAGCTTTACGACATGGCAAACATATTCAACGCATTTGCGGTCGAATACGAAAAAGAAAGAAAACAAAACTGAACCCGGCGAGAAGTACGGGAACAGATATAAAAATACAAAGGGGAATTTTATGCAGGTATTCATAAAACTCAACGACAAAGGCAAAGAAGCCTCTGACAAGGCTAAAACTCTGGTGAAGATTGTAACTGCCCTTATAGACTTCGCTTATCTCGGAGAAAAAGAAGGCACGCTGGTCTTCGACGCTCCGGACATAAGCGAATTTCCGGAAGAAAGGAAAAACAAACTTGAGAATCTGCTCAAAGAGAACGGGTTTGAAAACGCAAAGATCATTTTCGGATACGATAAGGACGGACAAGAACCCGAAGAGCCGGTTTCGGCAGCTGAAGACGAATCTGAAAGAGAACCCGGAGAGAGAAAAGAAAGCTCAAGGCTCGGCAACGACGTGCTTGCTCGCATAACCGAGCTTAACAGGACGATTTTCGGCGGGGGCGGCAGTGCTTCTCCTGCCGGAAACGGAGGCGGAAACGACAATCCTTCAGACGGCGACGATCCTTCCGACAGGGGCAGAGATAAAGGAAAACAGACTTTCGGCACGCTTCAGAAAAATATCGCCGACATGAAAGCCGCGCTTCTCAAAGAAGTCAAAGGACAGCAGCATGCGGTGGACGCGTTTGTCAGAGCGTATTTCGGCGCGGAAGTGCTTGTGGAGAAAGAGCACAAAGGCCCGCTTGCCACATTCCTTTTCGCAGGTCCTCCGGGATGCGGAAAGACTTTCCTTTCCGAGTGCGCGTCCAAGTACCTCAAAGACCGCATATACGCGAGATTCGACATGAGCGAGTACAGTGAGTTCGGTTCTTCCATCAACGGGTACGATTTTTCCGGCAAGTCCGGCGTAATAACCAGATTCGTGAAAAAGAATCCCAGGTGCGTTATTCTTTTCGACGAGATAGAAAAGGCTTCGTCAAACAATCTGAAGCTGTTTTTGCAGATACTCGACGCAGGCGTGATCAGAGACGCAGGCACGCAGGAAGAGGTCTCCTTCAAGGACGCGATACTGATATTCACGACCAATGTGGCGAGAAATCTTTATGAGGACAACGAGGACAGCAATCTTTCCACCGTCAGCAAGAGCACTATCGTTTCAGCGGTCGAGAGCGACAAAAATCCCGCTACCGGCAAGCCTTATTTCCCCAAAGAACTGGTTTCAAGATGGGCAAAGGGCACCGTCGTGCTGTTCAACCGTCTCGAGCCGTACGCGTTAAAGGAGATCGTCCTCAAAGAGCTGAAGTACAGGATCTCAGTTGCTGAAAAGAATACAGGAGTGGAGATAATCTGCGATTATGACAAGATAGCCTCGCTGATAATGTATTCGGTGGGCGGCAGCGGAGACGCACGCACGATGGTGGGCGCAGTGACAAGGTTTATGGAAAGCGAACTTTTCGACGCGATAAGCCAGCTCACGCGCAGGAATATGGATGTGGACAAACTCAAAAAGATCTTTATCGAAGTGGATTATTCCGACGAAAAGGTCAGAGGTCTTTTTGAGGAAAAGGCAAAAGTGCCCATTCTTTTCGCTACCGACAACGCTTATTCGGCAGATCTGAAGGAAGCGTGCGTCGGCAACGGTGTAAAAGCCGTGATGAAGAACGATATCAAGTCTGTCAGGACGGCGCTTGACGGAGAAGCCGAAGCGATCGTGCTGGACGTGTTCCTGAAAGAAAAGAACGAGAACGGGCGCCCGAGCGACTTCGAAGATATAAATTCCTGCGGCGTGGATATCTTCGAGTACGTCACAGCCAATTACCCCGAAATCCCGGTCTACATACTCAACGACGAAGGAAACGGATATGACGACGCCGAATACGACACCTTCCTTTCAAGGGGAGCGAAGGGGATCGTTCATTTCAGAAAAGGCGACGCACAGTACAACGGCGCGGCTCTCGCGTTCGTAAAACACTCCACCGTCACGGGCAACAATTTCTATAAGATGTCGAGAGCTTGCAACGTGCTTGCATACAATTGTGCTCAGGCGATCGAAGACGGGGGCAAAACGCTGCATATCACCGCACGCAAGCTGGAGATAAAACGCGCGGTCAAGGCGGACGACGTGAACAGCCTGGTCGCCGACATGAGCAGACCCAGGATCAGCTTTGCCGACGTCATAGGAGCAGAAGACGTAAAAGAGGCGATGAGAGACTGCGTGAATTATCTGACCAATCCCAAGCAATACACCGCCAGCGGCCGCAAGGCGCCCAAAGGGATCTTGCTTTACGGACCTCCGGGCACGGGCAAGACCATGCTTGCGAAAGCGCTCGCCGGAGAGACCGACGTTGCGTTCATTGAGAAAAACGGCACCGAATTTTTCAAAATGTACGTCGGACAGGGTCCCGAGAGCATGCGCAAGATGTTCAGAACTGCGAGAAGATACGCGCCCGCGATAATATTTATCGACGAGGTGAACGCGTTCGGCAGAATGAGGACGGGGTCTGAATCTTCCGCTGCGGCAGAACAGCTCCTCAACACCTTCCTCTCCGAAATGGACGGCTTCAAGAACAACGACAACAAACCCGTCGTGGTCGTATGCGCGACAAATTACGCGATAAAGCAGGAAGAAGCTGAAGACGACGCAGTGCTCGATCAGGCATTCGTCAGGAGGTTTGACAGGAAGATACTCGTCGGACTTCCCGAGCTCGACGAAAGAAGAGAGCTTCTCGCGCATTTCCTCAAACTCAACGGAGTATCGCCCGAAGGACTTGAAAAAGGGATCGATATGCTTGCTAAAAAGACTGCGGGATATTGCCACGATTCTCTGAGAAAACTGACGGACGACATCGTAAAGCACGCAGAAGGCAAGCCCGTCACGGACAAGATGCTTGAAGACGCTTACGACCGCGTCGAATACGGCGAGGAGAAGAAGTATTCCGAAGAATCCGTACTCCGCACGGCGCGTCACGAGACGGGTCACTCGATCGTGTCGTGGGCAAACGGAGAAACTCCTTCATACATCACGATCGTCGCGCGCGGAGACTACGGCGGATATATGATGAGCGATACGGACGAAAAGGAATGTGTGAACACAAAAGGGCAGATCCTTGACTCGATATGTTGCGCGCTCGGCGGCAGAGCGGCTGAGATCGTGTATTACGGGGAGGAAGCAGGTCTCACCACCGGACCTTCGTCAGATCTGGTGAAAGCCACAAAACTCGCGTACAGACTGGTCGGAAGCTGGGGTATGCAGAAGGGCAGACTTGCCGTTTCGGGGCTTTTCGGAGACGCCGTGAATAAAGAAGTGTACGATGAAGTCAACGCGATCATGGCTGAACAGCTTGACCGCGCAAAGAGACTGATCACGGAGCATAAAGACGCGGCTGACAAACTGGTGAACGCACTGATAGAGTTCAACAGTCTTGACGCAGAAGCCGTCAGGGACCTCATCGGAAATCCTCCCGCAAAAGAGTAAAACCGTGAATTTCTGACAATTAAAAAAGCCGCTTTCCGGGTAAGGGAGCGGCTTTTTACATGCGTGAAATACATAAAAAACGCTTTTCGCAAAACTTGCCGGCAGGCTTACGCTCAATTGCCGGCTTCAGAAGGCATTGACGGACGGATATGCGCGTGATAAAATAAAAATATCAAGCAGGAGGGGGATAAATGAAGAGGCTGGTCGCGTTGTTTGTCTTTGTGATACTCATCGCCGCGTGTTGCGGAACAACCGCGTGCACCGGAGAGAAAAGTCCGGTTAGCGGCATAGATATAACCGACGATCTGCCTTCAGAGGACGAAGGAGGGCAGGAAGAACCCTTGCAGTACAGCGAAGAAGCGATCGCATATGCGGATTCTGTGCTGGGGACTCTCGTTCTCGGGATAGTAAACGAAATATCCGGAGAGGCGGTTGCCGAAGAAGACAGAGCGGCGATATCGGCGTTTATAGAAAAATATTTTGCTCGGTCCTTCGTCGACAGACAGATATCCGAGCAGTCTTTCGTGTCGACGGTCGGCTCAGCGGAAAATTCGTCTGAAAAAATAATCAGGCTGGTTTCACAAGTTTATTCGGGTGCGGCGCTCAAAAGTTGGTACCCTTCGTTCAAGAGCGTTTTTTCAGATATTACAAAAGACGTCGGTGCGGATACGGCGTGCAGACTTTTATACGATTTTACAATTCTCGTACTCCGTTACGCAGGAGAAATAAAAGAACGCGAAGATCTGATAACCGTCGCGGAAACGATAGAGAAACAGGTGACGGAAACGGGATTCTGTGAATCGCTGAGGATATTGTATGCCTGCGGAGACGTAGTTATAAGGACTCCGGACGGAGGAAACGCTTTTGAGGGCTATTCGTCGCAGGACGTCGTACTTCTTTTTAAAGAGCTGTCTTACAGGCTTTCCAGGGTCGGCAGAACGGTCAAAGAGGAAGGCTGGATCTTTATCCTCGATTACGTCGCAGGCGGCATTGCGCAAAACGAACAAGGATTTTTGAGCGACGTGGCGGGCACGTTTATAAGCAGCGGAGACGTAAAAACCGCGGCGTCTTATTGCGGTATGATGCTTCTTGCCGTTTCGTATGCTTGTGAAAAGATAGGTCTGATGCAGGCAAACGCGCTTATAAAAGGAAATTACTCAACTTTTGCGGGACTTATGATATCTGCCGTACGGCAGAGCGACGTTTCGGCAATAGATTCTCTGACGGGACTTGTTTTTAAAGACGAAGCTTATGTGGAAACGCTCGGAAAATACGGTCTGGAACAACAATACGAAGAATACGTCGCCGGCGCCGGTTATGCGGTGATAAGCGATCTGTATTCAAGCAAAAACGAAGCGGAGGCGGATAAAAACCTCAGGGGATGGCTGAATCTGAGGTCTCCTTTCCTGGGGTTTCTGATTTACGGTTATGATGATAGAAGCTGACGGCATTAAAAAAAGTTACAACAAAGAGCCCTGCCTGAAAGGGATAGATCTCCGCGTTGAAAAGGGCAGGTTCGTCACCGTCATGGGTGCGTCCGGAAGCGGAAAGACGACGCTTCTCGAAATACTGGCAGGCATAAGGATCCCTGACGAAGGTTCCGTCAGACTGCGCGGCGTCGACGTGTTTTCTATGCCCGAACGCGAAACGGCAAAGATGCGCCGCACTTTTGTCGGCATGGTATATCAGGATTTTTCGCTGATAGACACGCTTACCGCGCTGGACAATATAATACTTCCGCTTGCTCTCGACGGAAAGAAGAAAGGCGCTGAGGAGCCGGCGCTGTATTGGGCGGAGAGATTGCTCCTGCCGCGTGCGGCTATGGATAAATATCCTTACGAGCTTTCAGGCGGTCAGCAACAGAGAGTCGCGTTGGCAAGGGCGCTTGCGCACGATCCGGAAATACTTTTTCTTGACGAGCCGACCGGCAGTCTTGACACCGCGAACACGGTGAACGTGCTGGACATACTCAAGGAGATAAACCGCGACAAGGGTACGACGGTATTGCATATCACGCATAGCAGGGAAGCGGCTGAATACGTCTGCGCGCCCGGAGACATCCTGCATATAAGGGACGGAGTGCTGGGAGAATGAGACTTCTTTTCAGACATACGCTCAGGAGCGTGCTTACCAGACCTCTGAAATCGGCGATTGTGATTTTCGTGCTTATAATCGCGGCGATAATGACCGCGTGTTCGTACGAAACGCTCAGCGCACTCGGCAAAGAGGAATCGGCAAGGACGAAAAGCACTTTCGACAACGCGGACATCGTCGTTGAATTGCAAAGCGGGTCGTCCAAGGTGATTGCGGAAAAGTATCTCGCGCCGTATCTGGAAGAAGGCGACGTGATAAGCGGCTATTACATTCTTCCTTTTTACAACGAAGAAAAAAACGCCGTGTGGGGCGCGGCGACCGATTTTTACGATATAGACGAGATATTCGACATTACTTTTACGGCTTTTTCGGAAATAAAGGCATCTCAGTTGGGGACCAGCATACTTATCAGTTCGGGATATGCCGAAAAATACGGCGCGGATATCGGCGACAGCCTTACGCTTACGTTTCTGGACGAACAGCTGACGTTTACCGTATGCGGGATAAGCGAATATCTATATTTCGGCAAATACGATCTCATAGTGCACATGCCCGCAGTGATCAACGTGCTCACGAGCAAGATCGGTTATCTTGCAGTATTCGACGAAAACGATTTTTTGTATTCATCCGCATATATCAGACTTGCGGACGCGTCGCGGACGCAAGAAGTCGCGGCAAAGCTTTCCGGGCAGGCTTACGGCAATTTTTCTTACAGCATCAAAGAGGAACTCGACAGTACCGGCTTTGACACCTCCATGCTGTATCTCGTATTCTTCGTAATGGCGTTTCTCGTGTTCGTTATTGCTACGTTCCTGGTTTACAATTGTTTCAACGTGATACTGAGCGACCGCAAAAAACAGCATGACGCTTTTGCGCTTGCCGGAGTTCCGTCGGGCAAGCTCATCGCGGCGTTCGGCGGGGAGTTGTTCTGTTACGTTATTCTGGCGACGGCAGTCGGATGCGCGTTGTCCGCATGGATAACGGATATGATGAACGGGGCGCTGGAATTCACGTATATGAGCATGAAATTTACGTGGGGCGGCGTTGTCGCGTCGCTTTTATGTGAGCTGATGACGGGCGCTGTGGTCGTTGCGATCACAACGAGAAGTTTCAAAGACGGCGCCAAGAGGATATACAGAAAGTATTCGTTCAGGTTATGCGCAGTATATTTTGCAATAGTTGTTTCAGGCATGGCGGCGCTGTTTTTCATCCCGGTCAGATATTACTGTTTCGACGCGATCATCGTAGCCGTATCCGTGATAGCTTGTGCGGCAACGTTTGTGCCGGCATTTCTCAGCATCGGTTTCCCGCGCATGATAAAAGGCAAAGATTTCGGACAAAACGGTGCAACGGCATATTATGCGATAAAAAATCTTTCGTCCGTCAGAGAGATAAAGAACGTATGCAGTACACTCTGCATAGTTGTCACGGCGATCGTGGGGCTCACGGTGTGTCTGGGGTACGGCTATAAGCAGTACGACGTCAGCAATACGTTCTTTAATTGCGATTATATCGTCAGCAACGTTTCGGCAGAGGATACAGAAGAGATAAAGAATATCCAAGGGATAGACGCGGTCACGCCGTTTTATTTCATAAACGTGCTGTTGGAAGGCAAAAATATGACGTTCGTAAGCATTGAAGATCCTACCTTTGTCAGCGACGAGATAGAGATCGAGGAGCTTCCGCAAGGGGATAAACTGATCATGTCCGAAACGGTAGCCGAGTTGTACGGATACGAGGAAGGCGAAAGGGTAACTTTCAATGTAAACGGTAAAGAAAGCGAATTTGAAGTCGTCTATAACTATGCTAACCTCGGGTATATCGCATTTTTCGATTCGGATTACGTTGATACGGGGACCGCGTCTCTGCTCATCCGCGCCGACGGAGGAAAGAGCAAAGAAATAAAGGATAAATTGCTTGCCGTCACCCAGGGCAAGGCGATCTATGTGGACGAAGTCCGGAGCATACTCGAAAAAAACAGGCAGAGAGCAAGTCTTTTCATCACGGCTATGTCGCTGTTCTTCTGCCTCAATCTCGCGTCTGCCGTGATAGGGATATCGGAAGTCGTCGCGGCGTCATATAATAAAAGAAAAGACGAATTTTATGCATATTCGATGTGCGGTATGGACAGGTCGGGCGTCAAAGCGCTGAAGGCTGCGGAAATAGGGCTTTCACTCGTCGTGACGGCAGTGGCGGCGCTTATTCCTTCGGCGGTGGTGACGATCATGATAGACGCAAGCATGCGTTCTTTCGGCTATTCGCTGCTGGGATATTCTCTGTTCTGACGGTGTGAATAAAAGCTACGGCAGTCATCCGTGAACGACATAGAGTATTTTGTCCGGCGATCGCGCCGGGATACGGATTTTTATATATTACAGTTATAAATGCGGTTTAAGGTTGACAATTATAATTATTGGGTTTATAATTAAGAAAGGAGGAGGTTATGTTATGAAAACAAAAAAGTTCATTTCTTTACTTATTGTGTCAATTCTGATAATTGCGATGCTTTGCACCGTGCTTGTCGCTTGCAAAGACAAAAACAAGAATAATGAAACGGAAAACACGGACAACGGAGAGGTGATTCCCACCGATCTTGATGTTGACGAGGTCAAGGAGGCTGTGGCTCCGTTTATGAAGAACCTGTGTCTCATGGTTGCAGGAAAGGGTTATTACGGGGAGATGTTATATTGCGATCTGATGAACGGGAACGACGAATATTGGGAGTTTTACGTCGGCGCTATGGAACAGAGCGGGATCAGCATTGACAATATAAGATATTGCGCTGAAAACGCATCACCTCTTTTTGATAAAATCATATATCTGACCGAAACAGACGAAGACGTAGGCCAGGCGATGCTGAAAGAAACTTTCGACCTGGAATACGTATCCAAAGTTCTCGAAGTGTCGAAATATATTGCTTCAAATCTGAGAACGGAGCAGGCTGTAATTTTTGCGTCGTGCCTGATCGACGCAACCCGGATCGTCAATTCGTGGACGTCTGATTTCGAAGTTGAGCTGAATGAAGAACACAGAACAGACTCTATTGCGCAACTGTTCAAGGACGCCGGATACTACGAAGAGTTTGAACAAGCTTTCATCGGCGGCGTCAGCTTTGAGTTCAACGCCGGAAACGTTATTAATCAGGTTGGCAAAAATGCCGGAATTGCGAATGAGCTTGTCAGGACGCTTCTGACGTTCAACGGTCTGAGCGCAAGCGAACTTAAAGAAGTCGTTGACTTTGTTCTTGACGTTATAGGAAGATCAAGCAGCAACGATTATGGCGAGACCGCTTTCAGCGCAACGATCGCAGATATGACTGCCGCACAGCTGAAAAGCGTTTTCTCTGCCGTCGGCAAGATAGTCGAAGGCATCGGCGAAGAGCAGTTCGTCGCTCAGCTGAGATCTTTTGCGGAAAGCGTTATTGACGTGATCAACATAGCTGACATGTATTACGTCAGGTACGTTGTCGACATTTATATGGATATATTCTCCGGGGCTTTGCCCTATGTTTTAGACGTTCTGACGGGGATCAAAGAAAGCGATCTGCAGGCATTGATCGATATCATGGTTGAACTTGAAAGCGGAGATTATCAAGGTGAAGCCGATTCTGCAAGAAATATGTTCAAACTTCTGAAAGTCATAGATAGCAGTCTTTCCGGAGTGCCGAAAGAAGCTGTGCAGAGCGCGGCGAGGCTGTTCGGCGTTGATTACAACGCTCTTTGCGAAGTGGTTTCCAAATACAAAAACAGTATGACCGACGATGAAGTGTTTCAGCTGGCGGACGAGGTAGAAGAGAAGATGTACGACGAGTCGCTGTTCGATAATGTATACTTTACTTCTCAGTACGTTGAAACAGGGACTTCGCCCGAAGAGGTATTCAGTGTTATAAATAACTATTACGGCGGAATCCTGCCGCAAGACGCAGGAACTCCGGTCGTGACCTGCGACACGTCCGCTTCGGGATACGTAGCGGCAAATATCAGATACGGTTCGACAGCGGACGGAAGCGACGATACCGAATACGTTTTTTATGTCAGAGTATACGACGACAATTTCAAAAACGAGCTGATCTATCCTCAGGAAAAGCTGCAATCGGTGCCGATCGTAAAAGGCAAATCGTTGACTCAGACAGAACTTGTCGCTTTGGTGAATAATTATATCTATTTCAACGGATACGCTTTTGATCCGGTGGCGTTGTTTGACTATTACGTCGGCAATAAGACGCTCGAAGACGTGACCCCGGTGGACACGTCCGTCAGCGGAATTGTCGCGGCTGTCGCCACTTATACGGACGGCATCAGGATCCCGTTTGTATACAACGTCATAGATGCCGAGAAGGAGATCGTTGATATAAGACCTGCGTACACGGCTGTCGCCAAGGGAAGTTATCCGATTATTACAGAGTATACCTACCGCTTTAACGAATCCAAAGGAGATTACGATTGCAGCTCAGAACGGCAGCTGAACGACGGCGAATACGAACTTATCGGTTTTGATCCCGACAAGACAGGCGCCCAGGCTGTGTCTGTAAAGTACAAAGGAGAAACGACGAAGATCTCCGTCTATGTGTACACCAATGAAGAAGTGACGGATTATGTCTGGGTTGATATAAGCACACAACAAGTCTATCTGAGTTCTGCGGCAGATAAGGATAACGCCGCATTATCAGGCAACTATTATCTTTTCGGAGAGAGGTATACTTTCAATACTTACGGGGAATTCAGACGCGCGATGGAAGGGCTCGGATTTACCGTCAGTTGGGACTTGACCGAAATGGCGGTGCTCGGCACTACAATCAGTGTAAAAGACAGCGCCGGAAACGAGATTTTCGAAACATGGGTAAATGTTGTGATCGCAAATTAACGTTCCGATCAACCGGAACGAGAACGGTGCCGGCACGAACAGGTCCGATACCGCTTTGGTCATAAACAGTTTTAACAAGGAGGAGCTTTATGAAAACGAAAAAGCTTATCACGCTTTTTATCGTACTGGCTTTGGTAATGTCGATGCTTTGCGTCATGTTGATAGCTTGTAACGATAAGAAAGATCAGGATTCTGACAATCCTGGCGGAATAACAGGTGACGACGACGGCACCGGCGACGACGACGGCGGAGACGACGTCACAGAGCCGTCAGAACTCGACGTTGAAGAGGTAAAAGCGGCAGCCGAGCCTATCGTCAAAGTCTTTCTCAACGCGGTTTCAGACGAGATCAATGCTAAGATCGACTATACCGAGCTGATGCAGCTTGAAGACGAAATGTGGGAGTATTTTACTTCTGCATTTGAAGAAATCGGTATAACTCAGCAGACGTTGGATTATATTTCGGAAAACGCCACGCCGGTTATAGAAAAGATCCTCAACGCGTTCAACAAAAACGGTTGGGGAGAGTACCCTGCAAACGAAATGCAGGCATATTTCGATCTGGAGTTCGTTCAGCAAACGCTCAACGTCACAAACTATATAGCCGACAATCTGACTCCCGGGCAGGCGGTGAAACTGGTCAGCCTGTTCTTCGGGTCGATAGCTTCTATCGATAACGGATACGTCAATATGAGGACGATGTACGGCGTCGACAAGATATTCACAGTTGAAGAGATTTCTCAGTTGTTTGAAGCAATAGGGGAGAAAGACGTTTTTATCAATACATATTCGCCTGATATCCCCGGACTTGAAAGAATTCTTTCAGACGTCACGGATATCGTTTCTACCGACGCAGGAGACGCGGTCGTAAAAAGTCTTATGACAGCGTTGCTGAAATTCAACGGCGCAAGCGCAGAAGAGATCAAGGGCGCCATGGACGTGGCGTTCGAATTCCTCGGCGTGGGCGACAACGACGAATACGCCGGCGACTATTTGTATACGGCGCTCAAGCAGTTGACCGCAACGCAAATAAAGAACGCGCTGGCTTTCGTTGAGAAAGTGGTTGGCGGTCTTGTCGGAGACGATGCGGTTTACGCAGCGTTCTGCAGCGTCGCTGAAGAGATAGTATCCGTGGTCATTAATAATATCGGCGAGACTCCGGATGTCGATGAGTACATCAATTTGCAGTACGATAACATCAAGGAAATTCTGCCATACGTCGCTCCCATGCTCAACAGCATTACGGAAAGCGACATACAGTCGATAATGGACGGTTACGGCGATTTTATTGAAGCGAACGAAACGGAGGCGGCATACAACAGACTCCTTCTGAGTTCGGTCAAGACCCTGTTGAAATATCTCAATATGCTTCCCGCTGAAAACGTTCAGGTAGTAGCAAAGATATTCAATGTCAATTTTGAGAAACTCAACGAGGTGCTTGCTGACTTCGATGCCGGTATGACTGACGAACAATGCGCTCAATATATGGAAGAGCTTGGTTCTGAGGTATTCTATGAGAACGAGTTGTCCGTCGTTCAAATATATTCGGAAATTTACGTACCCGTGAACGCGTCGTCGGATCAGTTGAGCACGCTTATCGAATCGGACATCTATTTGAGTGATGTCGAGATCGTTTCTGCAGACATGAGCAAACCCGGTTATGTTCCCGTCACGCTCAAGTCAAATACGCCCGGCATTAATACTACCGATTATGTCGTATATGTAAGGGTTTACGATGTGAATGATGCAAATAACGGGATCTTATTTGCGGGAAGAAACTTCATTGAAGTTGTAAATCTTGTCAAGGGAGAAACATATACGGAGCAGGAGCTTCAGAACGAATTCATTGACAATTTCGGCAACTCTCTGTCGTTGTACGATACAATTGCGAAAAAATACCTTTATCTGCAAATAAGCGAGGTGGTCAGTATTACGCCTGCCGACACTTCAAAAACAGGTGTGACCGCCGCAGTTGCGAAGGTAAAATGCTCAATGGGCGAATATGACATAGGGTTACTTTATAACGTTTACGAAACCGACAGGATCATCGATGTCGCCACATATCTTGATTCCAATCTGGTTTTGCAGGGTGGTTATCCTGAGATAACGGTCAGAGAGACCAGCGGCGTCGGCAGAGAAACGAACGACAGGGAGTATATGCTCGGCAACGATAAAATTTCCGATTACGATCCGGATAAAGCCGGAATACAGATCATATCTTATACGGTTGAGGGCACAACTTATCGCAGGGTAGTTTACGTTTACACTCAGAAAGAAGCGCTTGACTCTTTGGAAATAAACATGGATCCTAACAGCTCGGACGCTCCTGATGACGAGGTGGATATCAACAACCTCAATTTTTACGGGGATATCCGTATCTTAGGCAGATACAATTATTTCAATACGTTGGAAGAATTGAACGGTCTCTTAGAGCCGCTTGGAGCTTCTGCAGTGTGGGATATAGACGTCGAACTGCTTGATCAGGAGCAGAATACGACGATAACCGTCAGCGACGGCAACGGGAACGTGATTGCTTCTGCCGGGTTTAATTATTGTATATATTCATACAACTTGCCCAAACAGACCATAGAAGAATATATCCTTCTCAATTGCAATTCTTACAACGTTTATCAGACAAGTTTGGAAATAAGCGAGGCAGAATTAAATGACAAGATAGACGAAAACGCAAGCAGTTTTGAAAATGCCGGAGTAATCTTAGAGGGTAATATTGATTATTTGACCAGCATATTGATGCTGGAGACCTTCAATATGATGAGATTCGTTGACGCGGAAGGGAATGAAGTAGAAATTATGGAGCTTCTGCTGACTCAGGATTTTACCGTGGATAACAGTTTTGAAAATCTCGTCAGTAATGAGATCATCAACGGAGACGGAAGCATTATTTATAAAATAGAGCTTAACATTTTCAACAGTACGCGAGAGTTTACAATCGAAATCACGGTATCTTGATTTTGCAACAAACAAAACCGCGCCCGACAGGGTGCGGTTTTTTCTTGCCGCGCCCGTGTGACGGGGTGCATGAATATGCTGTCGCTATGCGCAACGGAATGTTTCAAGCGAAGCCGCTCTGGGAGTCGTCCCGCGACCGCTTATGGCGAGGTTAAAAAGAGGTATATTCGCTCAACAGTTTTCTGCGCAGGTCGGAAGTTCCTTCTGACCGCGAAAGCAACCGCTACGCGCATTGCCGCACCCCGTCAACGCTTTGCTTATGACGAGGGTTCTGAGAATCCCTCTCTCTGCGCAAAAAAAAGGACTCATAAGAACGATAGGGTTCTTATGAGTACCTCTTGGCGCAGAGAGAGGGATTCGAACCCTCGGTACGTTTTACCGTACACACGATTTCCAATCGTGCGCCTTAGGCCAGCTCAGCCATCTCTGCATGTATTTATTAAGTTTTTTATAAATCCCTCTCTCAGAGAGAGTTAGATTCGCTCAACGATTTTCTGCGCAGGTCGGAAGTTCCTTCCAACCGCGAAAGCAACCGCTTCGCTACGCTACGCGGATTGCCGCGCCCTCGGTACGTTTTACCGTACACACGATTGAGAGTCTCGCCTTAGGCCAGCTCAGCCATCTCTGCATGCAACGATATTCAATTGCAAAAGCAATATTACCATAAAAAAACGGATTTTGCAAGTAAAACGTAGAATATTTATTTTTAGCTCGGCAAAAGTTAGATTTCGGCTGTGTTGACGCGTTTGGGGTTTTTGTCTTATGAACGAATAAATAATGTAAAAAAACGGACAATAACCAAAAAACGGAGGTTTTTATGGACGGACAGAGTTATAAGCTGGAGACAAAGTGCTCCAAAGGCGCAAAGATGGGCGCGACAGCGCTTGAAAACATGGCGCGCTTCTGCGACGAGGAGAAGATTAGAAAAACGCTTTCGGATTACGTCGCAAAGCACGTCGCGCTTGCAGAGGAGATCGACGCGGCGATCAGAAGTGAAGGGAAAGAGCCAAAAAACGCAAACAGGATCGCGGAATGGTTCGCGGTCAAGGGGATCGAGTTTAAATTCAAGGGCAGGCACGACTCGGGCGAGGTGCTGAGGTCTGCTATCTCGGGTGCGGACAAGGCGATAAGTTCGCTTGAGCGCTATTCAAGGACCTATTCTCTGGCAAATTCTCAGGCGTGCGATTTTGTAAAGAGAACGATAGAGCTTGAACGCGATTTCAAAGTCGCAGCGGCTGAGGCGCGGAGAGGGGATTAACTTAAAGCGCCTTACATTGACAACTTCTTCGCAATCCGCTATAATAAAATCCAGCGACAAAGAGGAGAAAAACAATGGATTGCGAAGAAAACAAGAAAGAGTTCATCACCATTTTCAACAATGCCGTCAAACGCCCGGGAGCGGACAAGTTCCTTGAGTGGCTGTCCAAGAGCGACTTTTTTTACGCGCCCGCGAGTTCTAAATTCCACAACGCGTTTGAAGGCGGACTTTGCGAACACAGCATCAACGTCTGCAAACGCCTGAAAATGCTCGTCGATCAGGAAAAGAAACTGCACGCGGCAAACGATGCCGTCACGTCCATCACGGACGAAAGCATAGTCATCTGCGGGCTTCTTCACGACGTCTGCAAAGCCAATTTCTATAAGGTCGAATACCGCAACCAGAAGAAAAACGACGTCTGGGAAAGGGTGCCCTATTTCGCGATAGACGAGGAGCTACCTTACGGACACGGTGAAAAGTCGGTCTATATCGTCAACGGCTTCATGAGGCTCACCAGAGAAGAAGCGATGGCGATCAACTGGCATATGGGCGGCTACGACGTCAGGGTCAAGGGCGGCGATTACAGCATTTCCAAGGCGTACGAAAAATATCCGCTGGCGGTTCTTACGCATATTGCGGACATCATGGCGTCCTACCTGGACGAAAAAATAGGCAACAACTGAGAGGTGAAAAAATGAACAAAACAGATATAGCGATCGTTGGCGCCGGCACAGCCGGTATGAGCGCGGCGATATACGCAAAGCGCGCCGGCAAAGACGTTGTGATTTTTGAGGGCTACATGCCGGGCGGGCAGATAGTGGTGACCCCTCAAGTGGACAATTATCCCGCTCTCGGCAAGGTCAGCGGCTACGATTTCGCAATGGGTCTATACAATCAGGCGACTGAGCTCGGCACTGAGATGATAAGCGCTGAAGTAAAGAAAGTCACACGCTCGGAAGGAGGTTTCGTCATTGAATACGACGGCGGAGAGTTGTGGACAAAAGCGCTTATAATCGCCACGGGTGCGAAAAATCGCAAACTCGAAGTCGAGGACGAAGAAAGGCTCACCGGTTACGGCGTGTCATACTGCGCGACCTGCGACGGCGCGTTCTTCAAGGGCAGGACTGTTGCTGTCGTGGGCGGCGGAAACACCGCTTTTGAGGACGCAGAGGTGCTGGCTTCGATGTGTGCGAAAGTCTATCTGATACACCGCAGGGAAGGTTTCCGAGCGGAACCCGAAAAGGTCGAAAAGGTCAGGAATATGCCCAACGTCGAGTTCGTGCTCAACGCAAAAGTGGTTTCGCTTGTCGGAAAAGACAAGGTTGAAGGCGTGATCCTCGAAGATACCAGGACGGGCGAAAAGAGGGAACTCAAGCTGGACGGCGTATTCGTCGCGGTCGGTCAGACTCCGTCCACCGACGTGTTCGAAGGGCTGGTCAGCAGAGACAATGCGGGCTATATCGTCGCGGACGAAAGCTGTATCGCAGGCGACGGAGTGTTCGTCGCGGGCGACTGCCGCACCAAAAAGGTGCGCCAGCTTGTCACGGCGGCGGCAGACGGAAGCGTCGCGGCTCTCGCGGCGAGCGAATACTGCGGCTGAGACGGACGGAAAGATAAAACAGAAAAAGCGTGAAGTTTACTATGAAAGAGAAGAAAGTCAAAGACAAAAAGCGCGGTCTGTTCGCGCGTTTCGTCGCGTATTACAAGCCGCACAAGACGACGTTCGTTCTGGATATGCTGGCTTCGCTCGTGTTTTCGCTGAGCGGGCTGTTTTATCCGATACTGACCAGGCAGATGCTCAACGAGTTCATCCCGCAAGGCATGATAAAAGAGATCGTGCTTTTCGGCGTGGGACTGGTGGGTATTTACATAGTGCGCGCGAGCATGAATTATTACATCAGCTACTGCGGTCACGTGATGGGAGTGAAAATGCAGGCGAGAATGAGGAGCGACCTGTTCGCGCATCTTCAGAAACTGCCGTATTCGTTTTACGACAACCACGAGACGGGTCAGCTTATGGCTCGCATGACCAACGATCTGTTCACGGTGTCCGAACTTGCGCATCACGGTCCCGAAAACCTGTTTATTTCGTCGTTCATGATCGTCGGGTCTTTCGTGTATCTGTGCACTATAAACTGGGCGCTCGCACTGATCGTGTTCGCGTTCCTTCCGGTGATAATCCTTGTATCGGTAAAGGCGCAGAACGATATGAACGCCGCTTTCGACAAGAGCAGGCAGGAGACGGGCAACATCAATGCGACGCTTGAAAACAGCCTTTCCGGCATACGCGTGACCAAGGCGTACGCCAACGACGCTTACGAGCAGAGCAAGTTCGAAAAGAACAATTCCGGCTACGTCAACTGGCGCTCCAAGGCGTACAAGGCTATGGGCAGATTTTCCGCCAGCATGAGTTTCACCACTCAGATATGCAATGCCGTGGTGCTGATCGCGGGCGGACTGTTCTGCATATACGGCAAGCTGGATTACGGCGACGTCGTGGCGTTCATGCTGTCCATTTCGCTTTTCATATCCCCCGTTGAAAACCTGCTGATGTTTTCGGAGCAACTCCAGGACGGCGTGACCGGGTTCAGGCGTTATATCGAGATCATGGATGCGCAGGCAGAAGAGGAGAACCCGGACGCGAAAGACATCGTGAAACCGAAGGGTGAGGTGCGTTTTGAAAACGTCAGTTTTTCGTACGACGGGAGCAAAGAGGTGCTCAAAAATATCAACATAGACATCCCCGCCGGCAGGATATACGCCTTCGTCGGTCCAAGCGGAGGCGGCAAGACGACGCTTTGCCATCTGATCCCCAAGTTCTACAATCTTGAGCAAGGCAATATATATATCGACGGCACGCCGATCAGCAATATTTCCAACCGTTCGCTCAGGCAGAACATAGGCATTGTACAGCAGGACGTGTTCCTGTTCACCGGCACTTTCAGGGAAAACATCGCGTACGGAGCGATAAATGCGACTGACGAAGACGTGATCTCAGCCGCGAAGAGAGCGGACATACACGATTTTATCTGCGGGCTTCAGGACGGCTACGATACGCAGATAGGCGAAAGGGGAGTCAAGCTTTCGGGCGGTCAGAAGCAGAGACTGAGCATCGCCAGAGTGTTCCTCAAGGATCCGTCCATACTCATTCTAGACGAAGCCACCAGCGCGCTTGACAACGCGACCGAACTGACCGTTCAGAAGGCGCTGTTCGAGCTTTGCAAAGGCAGAACCACGCTGATCGTGGCGCACAGGCTCAGCACGATCAAGAGCGCGGACGAGATAATCGTCATCGAAGGCGGAGAGATCAGGGAACGCGGCACTCACAAGGAGCTGCTTGAAAAGAACGGCGCGTACAGAAAGTTGTACGACGCTCAGTATAAAGAATACGACGAGGGGGCTGACGGCGGTGAAACGGCTTAAGATAGTTGTGCTTGACGGCAATTGCGCAAATCCGGGAGATCTTTCCTGGGAAGAGTTTGAAAGACTGGGAGACGTGACGGTATATCCTTCCACGCCCGACGACGAGGTGGTCGCCAGGGCGAAGGACGCTGACGTGATCATTGACAACAAGGTCAATCTGACCGCGGAAACGATTAATTCTCTCCCTTCTCTCAGATACGTCGGGCTTTTGTCTACGGGCTACAACGTCGTCGACCTTGCCGCTGCGAAAAAGAGGGGGATACCCGTCTGCAACGTGCCTGCGTATTCGACAATGAGCGTCGCTCAGCATGCGGTCATGCTGATGACAGCGCTTGCGGCAAAACTGTTTGATCACGCGCAGAGCGTGGAGGACGGAGAGTGGGGCAGATGCGCCAATTTCTGTCTGTTCAAAGGCGACGTGACAGAACTTGCCGGCAAGACTCTGGGCATAATCGGCTACGGTAGCATAGGCAGGGCTGTCGCGAAGATCGCGCTCGCGATGGGCATGAACGTCGTCGCCTGCAAGCGTCATACGTGCGCGGCAGACAAAGGGGTAAAGCTTGTCGGGAGTCAGGACGATCTGCTCAGGGAAGCGGACGTGATAACCCTTCACTGTGATCTCAACGAAGGTAACGTGAAGATGGTGAACGCGGACTTTTTGTCAAATGTCAGAAAGGGTGCGATACTGATAAACACTGCGCGCGGTGGTCTCGTGGACGAACAGGCTGTCGCAACCGCGCTTGAGGACGGCACGTTGTCCGGCTACGGTGCGGATGTATTGGCGGAAGAACCGCCCGTGCACGGCAGTGCGCTGATAGGGGCAAAGAACTGCATAATCACTCCGCATGTCGCGTGGGCGAGCAGAGACGCGAGATCAAGGCTTTTACACGCCGCGGCGCGCAACCTTGAAGCCTTTCTTGACGGGAATCCGATCAACGAAGTGTACTGAGAACGTCGGATCCCGCAATATTCCGGCGACGGGAGACCAAGACGGAGATCGGGCTGCAGAGGAGGAAACGTGAAGTTTACGCAGCGCCGCGCTCCGGGAGTGAATTGTCAAACCAAGTGCAACACTTTTTGCAATTCTTGTTCAAATAAATCTGCCGGTGTTTTGTACCCAAGCACTTTTTTAGGTCTGGCGTTAATTAACGCCAGATTCTTTTTCAGAGTCTTCTCTCTCACGTGAG
>CASFWW010000043.1:0-12413 GCA_949298505.1 uncultured Christensenella sp.
CGCGGCGGTCAATGATCTGTCGCACATAGTGGCGTTTTACGTATGTGAAAAATTTCAGAAACAGGGCGTAGGGCGCGCGCTTTTCAACCGCCTTGCGGAGGACAGCATGAATTCTTACGTCACGGTAAACGCTTCTCCTTACGCGCTTGAGATATACCGCAGACTGGGTTTTGTAGAAGCCGGCGAGACGGTAGACTACAGGGGAATGGTCTACACGCCGATGATGTGCGTGCTCAGGGGAATAAAACAAGGCTGAAGCACCTGATGCAAGTGCCGATAAACAGAACAAATAAATAAGCGGGCGTTTCCGTCCGCTTGTTTTTATTGTTTATGCGATGTGAAAAATCGTATTATTGTTTGTCCGGACCTTCAAGTCCTTTTTCGTCGAATTCGGTCACGAAATCTATCGTCATGTCGAGGACTTTGGAGAGACACTCGGGGCTGAGGTTGTCGTAGTTGTCGAGGCGGGTGTGGTAATACTCCTTGACCTGCGGAGCCATTGCCGCGATACAAGCCGATTTTCTGCCTGCCTGGGCAAACGCCGCGGCGTCGGTCGCGCCTGCGTATACGGAGCCGTAGTGCAGATCCATTCCGTTCTTTGCGCCTGCGCGTCTGATCAGTTCGCAGGTGGGCATGTCGAGTTTTACAGTGCCGTTCAGGTCTCTGTTGTAAATCACGAGATGTTCAAGCTCGCGCAGAGTTTCGTATGTGACAAAGACGGTCTCCACGTCTTTTTCTTTCCACAGATCGGGGTTGTTGCGGCAGAAGAATTTCGCGCCGCGGAGTCCCGCTTCTTCAGAGCCGGTCACAAGAGCGACCACTTCTGTATTTTCGAGGCGCACTCCGTTTTCGTGCATAAGCTTGAGGGTGGCGATCGCCATATAGCACGCGGTCAGGTTGTCGTTTGCGCCCGGCACAGGTCTCCTGATGTCGGAAAAGAGGAAAAACGCGATGTAGAACGGAACGAATATTACCGAAGCAATGCCCATGTATAGGGGAGCGCCTTGAGGAGTGCCGATCACTCCGCCCATGCTTATGCAGGCGACTACCACGCAGGCAAGCAGGTAAACAACGCCGATTATCGGGATTATTATGCTGGTAAGGAAGAGATTGTATCCGCCGACGTAATGCCAGTGCCATTCGTAGGTCGCGTCAGAGTGCCCGTTGAGGACAATGCGGCGCTTGAGTTCTCCCTTGGGTTTGATCCCGCCCCATACGTTGCCGGATTCGCGTTTTTTGAACAGCCAGTCTATCGTTTCGCGGTAAAACACGAACTGTCCGATCATGGGGACGAGCGCGAAAACTATGCAAACCACGCTGACTATCGGCGCGAAGAAATAGGTGGCGATCGCGAGCATCATGAATACGCCCACGAAATACGTCCATCCGAAGAACGCGTGGGGAGCCACTTTAAAGCTTTCGCCGTGAGAATCGTCGCCGTATTGCGCGATCTGAGATTTCATATATTCCAGCGCTTTGCGTTCGCCGTCGTTGCCCGGGTCGCGGTCGCCGAAATCTTTGATGACGTGTTCGATCTCGTCGCAAATAAATTTTACGGCGTCGTCTTTTTGCTGTCTGGTAAAATCCATAATGCACCTCAGTTACATATAATACAATCATTATACAATATGCGCGCCGCGATGTCCAGACAAAATTCATTATTTTCAAGAGGCAGAGGGCGTACGCGCACATGTGTTTACAATGATTTTACTTGCATAGAACGGGAGCGTGTGCAATAATATCATTAAGGTAAAGAATATGAAGAAAAAGCTGATTCTGATTGCCGCTCTGACATTGACGGCATGTATTCTCGCAGGAACAACCTGTTTCGCGGCGACGGAGACGAACATCAAGCCCGTAGACAATATGGGCGATATCTTCTTTTACATTCTGGCGGCGGTTCTCGTGATCGCTGTGATCGCGATATGCGTGATATTCAGGTATAGCAAAAAATTCGTTATCAGAGAAAGGGAAAGACTGATAGAACAGAAAAAGGAATACGTTCCGGCGAAAGAGATCCGCATTTCGGACGACGTTAAGGTTGCGGAAAACAAAGAAAAAAACTCTGACAAATAACTTTACGGCTCCGTTTTTACGGAGTCTTTTTTTGTTTGGAATCTGTTGTTGAAAAGATTGAAACAATATGGTATAATATTACGGAAAAGAACTAACGGGGGATGTATCGTGAAAAAATTTCTTGTCGCGACGGTTTTGCTCGTCGTATTGGTTACAACGGTTTTTGCATTGGTTGCGTGCGTGCCCAGCAGAGACGCGTGCAAGACAAAATACGAAAGCGCGGGATATACTACGACTCCGCTTTCAGCAAATTCGCTTGAACTTTCCGGCGAAGACGTTGATTTTATTTATTGCGGCGTGAGGGAAGATTCGGGCGATTATATCAGAATTGTCGCCTTCAAGAAAAAGGATAACGCAACCGCGTATGCAGAAAGGGAAAACGTTGAAAACACCGGAGAAGGCGCATACGTCGTCGAACAGAAAGGCAAAGTCGTCCTTGTCGGCACTCAGAACGCGCTCGACATCTACAACAACAAAGGCGGGCTTGTGGAAGGAAACGGGGAAACAGAAAGCGAGGAATAACTGAAATTACATTGCTTTAAACAAAACTGAAATACTAAGTCAACAGATGCCGCGGACCACGCGGCATTTTTCATTTCTTCCTAAGCTACCCGGCTTTTCACAAAGACCCGAACTGCCGGATTACGATTTTACCCGCATAAGGCATGAAAACCGCGTTTTACGGATGCAGAAAACAAGCGTAGTATATCGTACATTGTGTGCATAAACATACACAGTGCTAAGCAGTAAATGTTAAAAATTAAAAATTGTGCGCATAAAATATGAATAAAAAGCATATTTGCAAAAATTTTACATGAAATTTATTGAAAGTTAAAATCAGCAATGTTATAATAAATGTATCTTAACCTGAGGAGGTTTTTATGAAGAAGTTTATCACTGTTACATCTATCGTTGTGCTCGCAATCGTGCTCGCAACCATGCTGATGGCTTGTACGCCCAGCGAAGAATCGCTCAAAAAGAAGTATGAAGAAGCGGATTATACGGTAACAAGTGTAAATTCCGATGAGGCACAGAAATATCTGGACGACTATCTGGGAGAAGATTCTGAAGAAATTCCTGTGAAATACGTACTTGTCGTTACTGACGGCATTGCCGGTATCAACGTCGTACCCGTATGCGTCGTCATCTGCTTTAAGAATTCTGACGATGCGAAGGCGGCATACGAGGGAAACGAAGATTCGGCTAACGTCAAGAAAAAGGGCAACGCAGTAGCTTTCGGTACTGAAAAAGCGTTGGAACTGTTCTGATGATAAAAAAAGTATTAAACGGGCGCGCAAGCGCCCGTATTTTTTATGCGTAAAAGCAAAATCGAATTTCTAAAAAGGATAGCAGTCGGACGAAAGTGATTAAGATATTTAAGTTGTTACTGCAAAGCGCGTGGATCGAAGAGCGGTTTTAATTCTTAAAAACTGATTTTGCAGCAGCTTTCAGACTGTCTGCGAGTGCGGGAAAGTATAAGACAAAAACTTTTATAATGCGTAAAAGTTGCAACGCAGGCAAAAAAACGTTATAATCATAAATATGAAAAAAAGAAGAGCGTTTTTAACCGTATTTATAGCGTTGACGGCGGCAATTATATTGCTGTCAGCTGTCGCATGTGCGACTGAGGAGTCTGCGCTCAAGGAAAAATACGAGCAGGCGGGATATGACGCACAGTCTTTTCCGTTTGCCAGCGCCGGAGTTGACAAGGATCTTGTCGACTTTGCGTATCACGGGCTTAAGAACGCCAATTCTTCAAATGTCGAGCAGGTTTTCGTGATCACTTTCAACACAATTGACGACGCGAGGACTTATTACGAAGCGCACAATTCAGACAGCAACAAACCCAATATGATCAGACAGGGCAGAGCCGTCGTTTACGGCAGTAAAGAAGCGGTTGATTTATATTGACGGAAATTTTCGCAAACGCTTTGCGGCAGAACTCATATATTTTCAGATGTTTTGAATTTTAAGACGGCAACGCCGTCTTTTTTGTTTCAGTCCGGGAGTTTGATTTCAAAGACCTGATCCCTTTGTCCGTCAAGCCGCTTAAACGTGCATTTTAAGAGACGGCAAAACTTCAGGGCGTTTTTATAAAAAATGCGCATCATTTTTTAATTTCTGCAATACGCTCCCAAAGTGAAACAAAATTCGCAATGCAACAAAAATCCCGCTTTGATCGCAACGATAAAATCACACCCGGCAACAATAACATAATCCCGTTTTGACTGCAAAGACAGATTGCTTCTGAACTGAAACAAAATACGCAATGCAATAAAAATTCCGCTTTGATCGCAACGATAAAATCACACCCGGCAACAATAGCAGAATCCCGTTTTGACTGCAAATGCAAAATGGATTCTGAACTGAAATAAAATTCGCAATGCAACAAAAATTCCGCTTTGATCGCAATGAAAAATTGCACCCGGCAACAATAACAGAATGCCGCTTTGACAGAAATGACAAAATCGCACCGTACAGCATTAAATAAAGTCAAATTCAGTATATGTTGTCTTGATAATGTACTGTTAAGTACTAAAAAATACGACGCGTGGAAATTTGTGGAAAACAGAGAATAAAACGGATAGAGTTTTCAGGGAAAGGATTACGTAATGAGGGAAAATTGCGACGAAGATATTAAAAAACCGTATCGTTTGCGAATCGACAGGGTGAGTAACACGTGAAGTAAAGCGGGCGGCGCAGGGTGAGTAACACGTGAAGAAAACGTATTTGCGCACAGTTCAGACCTGAACCCGACGTCTTTACCCTGTCAAAGGCGGCTTTTTGTTTGACTTGAAGAAGTCTTTATATTATAATAAAATCCTAAATAAATTCTGAGGTTGGTTTTATGCAGACACAAGAAAAAAATCTTGCAGAAGACGTGCAAAAGGCAACCCAAGAGGAAGTAGTAGTTTCAAATCCCCCTCAACCCCCGGTGGCGCCGGAGACAAAGGCGCAGAAATTCCGGGCAACTGTCAAGAAAATCTCCAGGAGATGGTTTATTGACGCATTTACGGGAATGGCGCAAGGTCTGTTCGTCACCCTGATCGCCGGCACGATCATCAAAACGATCGGTTCGCTTATCGGTGACAACGCGGTGGGCAGACTGTTCACCACACTGGGGCAGATAGCCTCCGTGCTGATGGGCGCAGGCATCGGCGCTGGGATAGCCAGCCATCTGAAGGCGAGCAAACTCGTCATCTTCGCGAGTATGGTGGCGGGCTTTGTCGGAGCGTTCTCAGACAAGTTTATCGGATCGGCGGCGAACTTCTCGCCGGGAGTCATGACCGACATATCCGCGCTTGTCGGCGCAGGAAGTCCGGGCAACCCGATAGGCGCATACATAACGGCGCTTGCGGCGACAGAACTCGGCTCACTCGTTTCGGGCAGGACAAAGCTGGACATATTGCTGGTACCGCTGACCTGTCTGCTGACGGCGCTGGCGTTTTCGTACGTCGCTTATCCGTTCATATGGCTGATCAACATGCTGGGCAAAGGCATTGCCATAGCAACCGATTTCACCCCGTTCTTTATGGGAATAATCATTGCGGTTGTAATGGGAATACTTCTCACAATGCCAACTTCGAGCGCGGCAATATGGGTCGCTGTGGCAAGTCCGATACTTTCTGATCCGGCGGCGAGTGCGGCGAACGTGGAGGCAATGTATATTGCGGGCGGAGCGGCGGTCGTCGGTTGCGCATGCCAGATGGTCGGATTTGCCGTGATGAGCTTCAAAGAAAACGGCTGGAGCGGAATAATATCGCAGGGACTGGGCACAAGTATGCTTCAGATCCCCAACATAATGAGAAACCCGCGCATCTTCCTGCCGCCGATCGTGGCGAGCGCGATATGCGGACCGATAGCGACGTGCGCGTTCAAGCTCAAGTGCGGCGCGTCCGGCGGAGGTATGGGAACGTGCGGTTTCGTCGGAATAATCGACGCTTTCAACGCGAGCGTGTCGACAGGCTCGATGCAGTGGTGGCTTTTCCTTATATGCGTGCTATTGCTGTTCATAATTCTTCCGGCTGTGATATGCTGGGGACTGGGATTGCTGCTCAGAAAGGTCAGTTGGATAAAAGAAAACGATTTGAAACTCGATTACAACAATTGATCAGAGTTTCGGGGAGGTAATATGCAAGTCAGGACTAGGGACGAGATCGAAGAAAAGTATACCTGGAAAACGGAGGACATGATCTCCGGTAAAGAAGAATGGGACTCTCTGTACGACAGCGTTAAAAAGGGCGTGAGCGAGATCGTCGCTTTCAACGGCAGACTCACGAAAAAAGACGATATACTCGCCTGTCTCAGAACGTCCACGAAATACGAAGACATCCTGAGCAGAATGTTCTGTTACGCTCATATGAAGCGCGATCAGGACGTTGGCAACGGCGAAAACAAGGCGCTTTACGACAGCGTGCACAATCTCTATATCGGCTACGCCGGAGAGACCAGCTTCGTTATGCCTCAGCTCAGCGCGCTCGACGGAGATTTCCTCAAAGAGCTTGCAAAGGATCCTGATTTTGCGGATTACAGCTATTTCATAGAAGGAATAATCAAGGACAAGGAGCACACTCTCGGAGAAAAAGAAGAGAAGATCCTTGCGATGACGCATATGTTCTCGTCCGTTCCGCAGGAAGCGTTTTCCATGCTGAACAACGCGGATATCCGCTTCGAGCCGTTCAAGGACAGCAAAGGAGAGGAGATAAAACTCTCTCACGGCGTATACAGCCTGATGATGCAGTCACCATGCCGCGACGACCGCAAAAAGGCGTTCGACAGCATGTACCACGCTTTTGAGAGCAACATAAACACGCTGGCGTCGCTTTACAACGGCAACGTGCAGAAGAACGTGTTCTATGCCCGCGTGCGCGGGTTCGACAGCTGTCTTGCGGCGGCGGCTCACGGCGAAGACGTGCCGACCGCGGTTTACGAAAGGCTTTCCTCTTGTATTGATTCAAACGTCGGAAAGCTTCACGATTATCTCGAATACCGCCGCAAAAAGATGGGGCTTGACGAGTTGCACATGTACGATCTCCACGTGCCGGTAGTCGAAGGTTACGAGATGGGCATGGATTACGAGGACGCCTGCAAACTGGTCGTGAAAGCGCTCGCGCCTCTCGGTGAGGAATATTGCAGACTGCTCGAAAAGGCGTTTGCCGAAAGGTGGGTGGACGTATTCGAGAACAAGGGCAAGCGCAGCGGCGCGTATTCGACCGGCTGTTACGGCTGTCATCCTTACGTACTGCTCAATTATCAGCGTACGACTCATGACGTCTTCACGATCGCGCACGAGATGGGACACAGCATGCACACCTATTTCTCCAACGCGGCTCAGCCTATGCCCAAGGCGGATTACAGGATATTCGTCGCAGAAGTGGCTTCCACGGTCAACGAAACGCTTCTTCTCAACTATCTGCTCAAAAACTGCAAGGACAAGAAGCAGAAGGAATTCCTGCTTTCTTATATGCTTGACATGTTCCGCACGACCGTGTTCAGGCAGACTCAGTTCGCGCAGTTCGAGTATGCGGCGCATACCGCTGCCGAAAACGGCACTGCGCTGACTCCCGATTATCTGAACGATCTGTACTACAAGCTCAACTGCAAGTATTACGGCGGAGAGAAAGTCGTCAACGACGATCTGATAAAGTACGAGTGGAGCAGGATCCCACATTTCTATACCGCGTTCTACGTATATAAATACGCGACCGGTCTGATCAGCGCGGTCTGCATCGCCGCGGATATACTCGGAAAGGGCGAAAGCGCGCTGAAAAACTATATGAAATTCCTCAGCGCCGGCGGCAGTATGCCTCCCGTAGAGATACTCAAGCTTGCGGGCGTGGATCTGACCACGGACGAGCCGTTCGAAAAGGCGATGAAAGTTATGGAAAATTATCTTGAGGAGCTGAAAGCGCTCTGATAAGGGGAAAAAGTATGGCTAAACAACAGAAAAAAGAGGACAAGAGTTCTTCCGCAGTGGCGTTACGCCGCACGCTTCCGCACAACCTGGAAGCCGAAGACGCCGTGCTGGGCGCTTTCCTGACAGACGTAGACATCCTTGCGGAAAATCTGGCGAAACTCAGGGAAGAAGACTTCTATTCTCTCGCCAACCGTACGGTTTACAACTGCATGAAAGATCTTGCCGCAAGGAGCGTGCCGGTAGATATCGTCACGGTCACCGGCAAGCTGGAAAAAGACGGACTGCTGGGAGAAGCGGGCGGACTTGAAAGGCTGGAAGAACTGGCAGACACTCTGCCTTCAGCCGCAAACAGCGAGTATTACATAAGCATACTCAAGAGAGACGCGCTCATGCGCCGTATAATCGGCACCTGCACTTCTGTCATCGACAACGCGTTTTCGCTTGACGACGCGCAGAAAGCGTTGGCGCTCGCGGAAGCTTCTATCTACGAAATCGGCACGGAAAACCAGAGAGGGGAACTCGTACAGATCGGCGTGCCCACTCTCGAGGTCGTGGACAGGCTCAGCGAAGTATTCCGCACGAAACGTCCCGCCACCGGGCTTATGACTCATTACCGCAACCTTGACAGGATGACCAACGGCTTTATGCCCGGTCAGATGATTGTCTTAGCGGCGCGCCCCGGTTGCGGCAAGACGTCGTTTGCTATGAGCATAGCGACGAATATCGCAAAATATTCTCCCGAAAAAGTCGTCGCGGCGTTCAACCTGGAGATGTCGTCTCAGGAACTCGTGCAGAGAATACTCGTTTCTCTGACCGGCATCGACAACTCCACGATGATAAAGGGAGAGGAAACGCAGGAAGAACTCCAACGTCTTTTCGAAGCGCAGAGGCAGCTTTCGGAAAGCAATCTGTACGTGGACGACACCGCGGCGCAGACTGCCGAAGAGATCATGTCCAAGTGCCGCCGGCTCAAGGCGAAGAAAAAGAGACTGGACTTCGTAATAATAGACTATATGCAGCTGACAAGCCCCAGCAAGAACAGAGACGGCAACCGTCAGCAGGAAGTCGCAGACACTTCGCGATTCATCAAGATGATGGCAAAGGAACTCAAGGTTCCCGTCATGGTCCTGTCGCAGATGTCGCGTGACATTGAAAAGAGAGAAGACAAGACGCCTATGCTTGCAGACCTGAGAGAATCGGGTTCGATCGAGCAGGACGCGGACATGGTCTTCTTCCTGAACAACGCCGACGGAGAAAACGAAGACACGGTCGAAAAGAAAAACGTCAGTCTTATCATCGCCAAGCACCGTAACGGCGCGACCGGCACGATATATTACGTTTTCGACAAAAAGCATATGCGTTTCTCGGTCGCCGTCAACAAAAAGATGGCGGAAAGCGCTCCCACAGCGCAGGAAGGCGCACCCGAAAACGCCGCGGAGATCGCGAGGAAACTCAGCGAAGAGGAGGAATATTACGAAGCGGACGAAGGATTCGCTCCGCTCGAAGAGCCGGAGGGAGGGGACTACGACCTTTCAGAACTCAGGGATTCGGCTGATTTTCTGCCGCCTTCGGACGAACAGTAAAAGAAAATCGACTCAGGCGGACGGGGAAACCCGTCCGCTTTTTCATTTCGGAGCCGCTGCCGGCATATACTTGAAAAAGACTTTGACGGAGCGGAATATGACCTATTTAAACGAACTCAACGAAAAATTCGACGGCGCGCTCAAGGAGGGACTGACCACCTTCGTGTTCACTATGTTCGGTCCGCGCGCGGCGGCAGTGGAAGGAGCGAAAAGGATATTGTATTACGACGCGTCGGCTGTAAAATTCGCGGTCGGCAGGCGCGTGCTTGAAATTACCGGAAAGGATCTGAAGATCACTTCCTGCAACGGCAACGAATATTATCTCGGCGGAGAGATATCGGGGGTGACGTTGTCACAATGAGAAATAACAGCATAAAAATCAGGGTCGGAGGCAACGACTTCGCGGCGTTCATAGGCGCGGCGAACAATGCGGGGATATCTTTGCGCGGGATAAAAACTCAGGGAAAGACTCTGGTCTGCATCGCAGGTAAAGACTGTGAAAAAGATCTGCGCCGTATAGCCGCGAGATTCGGCATGACTTTCGAGGTCTCGGAGAGAAAGGACATGAAAAGTGCGGCGCGCGGATTCCTCAGGCGTTCGGGCGCTTTTGCGGCTCTAGCGGCGCTGATCGTAAGCGTTGCGGCGTCGCGTTTTTTTGTGTTCTCGGTGGTCGTGACAGGCGCGTCTCCTGAACTCGCCGCAGAAATAACCGCTTCGCTTGCCGAAAACGGCATAAGCGGGATGACGGCGAAAAGCCGTATCGACGCCGAAGAGATAGAAAAGGCGGTGCTGAACGGATCAGACGACGTCGCGTTTGCCGAAGTATACGTTGACGGAGTAAAGCTTGTCGTCAGCGTAAGGGAAAGACTGCCGGAATACGAGAGCGAAGAAACCGCCGGGAAAATCGTCGCCGCGCGTGACGCGATAGTCACGAGAGTGGAAGTCTCCGGCGGCACCGCGGCGGTGAAACCGGGAGATACCGTAAGAAAGGGAGAGGTGCTGATCGAGGACAAGATCGTTGTCGGAGACCCGCTCGATCCCGGGCATAAGGAGATAACGACGGCGGCTGAGGGAGACGTCTACGGCAGGACATGGTATACCCGGAGGCTGATCATACCGGAATATCGGGAAGTGACGGTCAGGACGGGCAGGACGTACGTCTCCACGTCGCTTTATCTGAAAGACATGATAATTTTCGGGGCAAAGGCGGATCACGGCTTCGGGGAATGGGAAAAAATCAGCAAGACCGTGCGTATGGACAGCGTTCTCCCGTTCGTGACGGTGACTGACAGGTACTACGAAACGGAAACGGTTACGGTGCAGCCCGACGAGAGCTATATAGAAAGCGAGGTCTACGCCGCATTTTCCTCACTTTCGGCGTCGCTGGACAAGACGGCGACCGTTCTGCGAAGCTATAAATCTCAAAAAAAAGTAGACAATTATTATATAATTATATTATACTATGAAGTAGAGCAACTCATCGGTTGCAGGGAGGCGTAATTATAGTCACAGCCAGGATAAACGTCACGGACGTTGCGCCGGTTATGGCGCTGTTCGGTCAGTTCGACGAAAACGTCGCATATCTAAACGGCGAACTCAACGTGAAGATAAACACGATGGGCGGCACTCTTACGGTGTCCGGAGAGGAGGAAGCCGTAGGGCGCGCAACGCGTGTTGTCGAGCTTCTTCTCGAACAGGCGAAGAAAGAAGGGAAGATAAGCAAATCCACGATAGACATGGTGATCGAAGCGGTGGACAACGACAGCGAGCACAAGCTCGAGGACGCGACCCGCGTGATCGCACATACGGCAAAGGGCAAGCCGATACGCGCCAAGACGTTCGGACAAGCCGTTTATGTTGAAGCGATAGAGAAGAACAGCGTCGTGTTCGGCATAGGTCCGGCGGGAACGGGCAAGACATATCTTGCTGTCGCGCTCGCCGCGCTCGCTTTCAAGAACAAGGAAGCCGAAAAGATAATCCTGACGCGTCCCGCCGTCGAAGCTGGCGAAAAGCTGGGATTTCTGCCCGGCGATCTGGGCGCGAAAGTGGACCCGTATCTGAGACCGCTTTACGACGCTTTGCAGGAGATGTTCGGGCTGGAAACCTTCAACAGGCTTGTGGAGAAAGGTTCGATCGAGATCGCTCCGCTCGCATACATGAGAGGAAGGACGCTTTCCAACGCGTTCATCATTCTCGACGAAGCGCAGAACACGACCAAGGAACAGATGAAGATGTTCCTGACCCGTATGGGAGAAGGGAGCAAGATCGTCGTTACCGGAGACGTCACGCAGATAGACCTGCCGAGAGACACGATGAGCGGTCTGATCCACGCTTCTTCTATCTTAGAAAACATCCCCAGAATAGCGATAATAAAACTTACGGCTAAAGACGTTGTGCGTCATCCGCTTGTACAGGCGATCGTCGCCGCATACGAAAAGGCGGAAAAGCCGCGCAGACAAACAGAGGAGAACGAATAATGTCTCAGGAGAAAAAACAGGCGATATTACGAAATACGGCGATTTTGTGCATATTGTTCGTCGTTACCGCCGTCACGGTGATATTCGGAATGATGCTCACGCTCAAACGTGTCAACGTGTTCGGCGAGTACGTAATGATATGCGCGCTTACGGTCGCTGTATTTCTTCTTTTCGCGGTATTTTACGTATATCTGAATTACAGTTCCAATTCAAAGGCGCTTGAGAGCATGAGCAACGCCAAGCTTCTCGCGGTGGCGTATACCGGCATCGTGATCGGCATACTTCTTTCTTGCGCGACGGGGTCTTACCTCAGCTGGTACGCGCTTCCGCTGGCGTTCGTTTCGCTGATCGTAGGCATCC
>CASFWW010000044.1:0-14486 GCA_949298505.1 uncultured Christensenella sp.
CCGTCAGATATTGTAGATATCATAATCACACCTCCGCGATCTGAAATCATTATATCACATCCTCTTCTGTTTTGTCCAGACATTGCCGGAGTCAGTTACAATTACGTGCATACGCGCATGCGCCTTTAAATTAAATCTTATCTTGACAACGCGCGATTTATATAGGATAATATTATTGTGCGGACACAATATCCGTACAATAGCTAACTCAGGCAAGGTGGAAGATGAAGTCTGTTATCAGAAAGTATGCAAAACTTATGGTAAAAATCGGCGCGTGCGTAAAAAAAGACGACGACGTGCTGATTATTTCGTCGCTTGAAGGGGCGCCTCTCGCCCAGGCGATCACGGAATATTGCTACAAAGCCAAGGCTAAGCGCGTTACGGTGACCTATGCCGACGACAAGGCAAGCCGCCTGCATTTCCTGTATCAGGACGAAGAAACGCTGACGGACATTCCTTCCTGGGAAGCCGAAATGAGAAACCGCTACAACGACAAGCACGCCGTGACGATCAGGATCCTGACCGAAGATCCGCACCTTTACGACGGAGTGGATCCTCACAAGATCGCCGCAAGATCGCGCGCCGTTCACAAAGCTTACAAAGAATATTACGACAACGCGATGTCCAACAGGATCCGCTGGACGCTCTGCGCCGTTCCGGGTGAAGCGTGGGCAAAGACCGTATTCCCGGAGCTGTCCGCTTCAAAAGCGGTGGCTAAATTGTGGGAACTGATAATCAAATCCATGCGGCTCGACCAAAAAGACAGCGTAAAGGCGTGGCAGGATTTCCAGAACGCTTCTCTCGAAAGGATAGAAAAACTCAACTCTCTCAACCTGAGGCAGATGCGATATAAAAATTCGCTGGGAACTGACTTCACGATCGGGCTCCCCGCCGGAGCGTATTTCAGCGGAGCAAAAGAAAACACGACGTACGGCGCACCGTTCTGCGCAAATATGCCGACGGAGGAAATATTCACTCTGCCTGACAAAAACACGGGCGACGGAAAAATCGTGGCGTCAATGCCTCTCGTGCATAACGGCACGATCATCGAAGACTTCTATCTCGTGCTGAAAGACGGCAGGATCGTGGACTTCAACGCGAAAAAGGGATACGAAACGCTGAAAAACATAATAGAGACGGACGAAGGCTCGAAGAGGTTGGGCGAGATCGCGCTGGTGCAGTACGATTCCCCCATTCAGAATCTTCGCACCCTTTTCTACAACACCCTGTTCGACGAAAACGCAAGCTGTCATTTCGCGATCGGAGAGGCATACCCTCTCATCAAAGGCGCTGACAAGATGACGCGCGAACAACTTGACGCACTGGGAGTCAACCGTTCGGGAGAACACGTTGACTTCATGGTCGGCACCCCCGATCTGAGCATCACCGGCATTTCCGAGGACGGCACGGAAACCCCGATATTCAGAGACGGCAATTTCTGCTTCTGAAATACTTAACCGCGAGGTAACCAGATGATCGGCATTTACGTCATATCAGGTGTAATGATCGTCACTGCATTTCTGACCGCGGCGTTCTACGTCAACGAACACCGCGTCGTCGCGACGATCGCCAAAACCGTGTCTTCGCTCGGATTTATGCTGATAGCGTTCATTGCGCTGAGCAAGAATTTCGACAATCTGCTCAATCTCAAGTACGGCATGGTCATGCTGACCGGACTGATGCTCTGCTTTGTCGGAGACGTATTCCTGATGATGAAAGAGTTGTTTACCGAACGCACCGCCAACCTGTATCTTCTTCTCGGAGTGGGAGCGTTCACGCTGGCGCAGATCATGTTCGCGATCAGGTTCATCATGTACGCGGACAGGTTCATATTCTGGCTCATTCCGCTCGTGCTCATCGCGCCGGCAATACTGCTCGTTTCTCACAAACTCAACATAATAAAGCTGGAGAGAACGGCGATCGGTCTTCTGATCTATTCTGTGATAATCGGTTTTACGACCGTATGCGCGCTCAATCTTATGATCGTCAGTCCGTCTCCGCGTTCGACTGCGCTTTTCGTCGCCCTGCTCGCATTCATGATCTCCGACACCGCACTGTGTTATACCTATTACGGCAGATCCGTCACTCTGCGCAGAGTCCTCAACTACGTAGTGATGCTATTCTACTACTCGGCGACGATACTCCTAGCGTATTCGATATTGCTGTAAAACTCAATACATGTCGACAATTTTGATCCCCGTCATATTTTACCGGGGATTTTTTGAGCGCTCCGAAACGCGCATTTTAAAGCTATTCATAAAGAAAAACACTTTTCAACCGCTTGTCCTTTTTCCGCACGAAGGCATAAAAAAGTCCGCTTTTTTTCACGCGGACTTTCGGGTTATGCATATATTCAGTTCTGACCCACGGTCGACATCCTCTTTCTGCGGGGACGCTTCTTGGGTATGTTGAAATTCTCCATCATATAATCTATGACCCTGCAAGCCTTTCTGACCGCAAGCTCAGACCTGATGGGAAGCATGAACGGCACTTCCTGATATGCGCTGGTCTCGCTGAGATCGCGCTGATGGTATTTTCCGTCGGTAAGCGCCGCGTCTTCGGGGTCGACCGCAAGATACAGCTTGAGCGTCTTTCCGCCGATAGCCATTTTCGCGAGAAGATCTCTGCCCATACGGTAGCTGTCGCAACGCGCGCTGTAACGGCTTTTTACCTTGCGGTAAGAAGTCAGATGTTCCTGAAGCATCGCATGGTAAGCGATGACGCTCTCGTCCATGGCGCTCAGTCTCTCTATGAAGCTCGGACGGATGTCTATGCTGCCGACAACGCCGATCGCAGTAACAACGTCCGGCTCGACATATTCTTCCTCGTACTCTTCCTGCGGCTGTTCTTCATAAACCTGTTCTTCCTCATAAACCTGTTCTTCTTCATAAACCGCAACCTCAGGGACGACCTCTTCAACGGGAGCAATTTCGTCAGACTTGATGTCGAATTCCGAAAGGTCTTCGAATTCTTCACTCTCGCTGTATGAGAAATTATTTTTGTCGTCGATTTTCATAATTTCCTCCTGATCACACTATGCTTTTTTAAAAGCGGTATACTTATATTACTACAACGCCTGCCTCATGTCAATGAAAAACCGCAGGCAAAATTTTTCAATTTTCCTGGCTATATGCTTGTAAAACGGCTTTTGCGAGCTGATCTGCGCACGAAGTGCCCTTGCCCGCGCAGTTTACGCCGCCGCACTTTTCGACAACCTCGTCAACAGTCATCCCTTCTACGAGACGGGGTATGGCTATGAGATTGCCCGGACAACCGCCGTAAAACACGACGTTTTTCACGACGTTGCCTTCCAGTTCAAAATCTATGCGGCGCGAGCACGTGCCTTTAGTCATATACGTATGTTTCATAATACCTCACTTGAATTCCGGATAAAATTCCTTTATATACGCCTGAACGTCCTTGCGGGTGCCTCTGTAAGGTCCGGGATTTTCCATCTTGTTTGAAACCAGAGCGGTCGCCCACAGGAGAGCTTTGTCCATGGGCTGATTTATCCTTTCCGTGATGTAACCCGCGAACGTGGTGTCTCCTCTGCCGCTTCTTCCGGAAAGGTTTCTCGCCTTTATCGGGCAGGTGCAGAGCCTCTCTCCGTCATAGGCGATGACCTCTGTATTGTGCGTGATCACGACCTCTTTTGCGCCCCAGGCGTGCAGCATCTTCGCCGCGACGACTCTGTCGGGCTGACCGGTCAGGATCTCCGCTTCCGCGGCGTCTGTTTTAAGGTATGTGATATAAGGCAATATCTCCTTCTTGTCCGCCCAGTCTTCAAAATACATCGCTCCCGTCTTTTTGTCCGCGTGACGCAGAAGCGCCTGAACGTCGACGGCAACTTTTCCTTTCGCCGCGAGCGCCTTGATCAGTTCCCCGTCGAAATCGCCGTAGATCAGCCCTGCAAGATGATATACGTTGCAGTCCACTTCGGGAATGTCCTCAATCCTGAACGGATCGGCCTGTCCTATGCAGGTGCAGGTGCGCCTTTCTTTGTCGGGGGTATGATACTTGTTGCGGATGGACGTGCTCGCGCTCGACGGGATATAGAAGACGTCCTCTTTGTCTATGACGAACTCGTTGAGTCTGTCCTTGTCTTCAGGCGCGACCTTGGTGACCACGCCGACCTTGTATCCGCCCGCATAAGCCGCCGCGGAAGAATAGATGACCGCGCCGCCGACCTCGATTATCTGATTGTCAAGATAATCTATATTATAGTCAAGGGATATATGCCCTATTGTGAGTGTATCGTATTTCTTCATGAATTTTATCTCCGTTTATTCTTAGATCCTGCTCAGATCGTCGATCGAATACGTCATTTCGTAGCGCAGGTATGCGATGCCGAATCTTCTCGCGTCACCCTCTCCGTTGAACTCTTTGTCAAACGTTTCGCCTCCGACGGTATATGTCAATTCGTTCTTTATATAGCTCTTCCTGTCGTCAGCGGCGCCTGTATCCTCGCCGTTGTAACGTGAGCAGAACCAGACGTAGCTGTTATCCACGACGTCTTTGACCGTTATCCTGATGTTATACGATTCTCCGATAGCAGGCAGGGTATAATTGTGATTGACAAGTTCAGTATTGTAAATCTCATCGATCATGTTAGCCGTGCTGGTCTCGTCACCGAACAGATCTTTATCGTATCCGGCGTTTTTAAGGATCCTGTTCATAATCTGACATTCTTTGTCTGTCATACGGTTGACGAATATCTCGGTCTGAGACTGCGAATCGCCGTCCGGATTTTCAATAAGAGCGATTATAGCGTTGATGTATATTCTATCCGGGACGAGGTTGCTGCCTTTTCCGATAGATTCTGCGGCGAACAGGTTCGCGGTATTTACCTCAAGCGTAACCAGCAGATACGAAACCGACGGATCGATCCTCAGGTTTTCTGCAGAAAGACCATTGTTGTAATAATCCCTTATCTTGTTCGTCTGGCTGATCTCGTTTTCCAGCCCGTTGTCGTATTTGGGAAGAATATAGCTCTGATAGAAGGATATATCTCCCGTATTGCCGCCCACGATGTTTTGGAACTTGTCTCCGGTTATCTTCGTATTCATATACGCGTCGAGGAACTGAGCGTTGACGGTTATCGAATCTGCTCCGGCAGGAGATATCGTGAACGTTGACGCTTCCATATTGTCTCCTGACTCGTCAACGGTGGATACGTAGTCTGCGTTCGAATAAGAATATCCTTCAAGTCCTGCGTGCAGACCTATTATCGTGGAGCGCATCTCTTCGCCGGAAGGTTTGTTTTCCTCAGGCTGACCGTCAGCGTCTACGTATATCTTGTTTACCGCAAGGTCGAACACGGTCGAGAATTCCAGTCCGCCTTCGGTCGCGTCTTTTTCTACAAACGTGGTGCTTACGCTGCCGCCCGCATTCATTTCGTTGAACGCCGCTTTCATTTTGTTCTCGATCGTCTTCTCCAGACCTTCTTTGTTGAAATCCTGTTTGTCTTCACCCTCTCCGACGGAAGTCTGACCCGAGAAACGTTTGACGAAGAACAGCATCTTGTCCATATAGGTGTCGCCGATATCGTTGATATCAACTTTTACGTCGTAATTCCTGACGCTGTTTTCCTCTCTCACGGCGATATCCACGATGATATCTACGTCGTACGGGAACAGCGTCGCGTATTTTTTGTTCTGGCTTATCGCGTCTGCGCCTTCGCCGGTCACGTTTTCAAAAGAAATGTCGCCGTTTATCCTCATTCTTATGTTGGGAAGACCTGTGTTGTCGTCAATATAGATAAGGATATATTCGACTTTGCTCGTCGGCAGAATCTGCATAAGGTTGTTGAGTTTGCCCGACTCGTTGACGATGTTGGCAAATTCGTACTGGCTGAGATAGGGATTGAGATCGTCATAATCCGTTTCGTCATCAAGAAGTCCTGCCTTGCTGTCAACGGTTTTCATTCTGAGTCTGGTTTCGTAATCTTCGCTTACTGTATTCAGCATTGTCTCTATATTGCTTGCCGACCAGATCTCGCCTTCGACGTCGGTATCGATATAATATTTGCTGTCGATCTCCGAAACGAAACCTCTTATTCCCAGAGACTCGACGTCCGAGGTGATATTTGTTTCAACGTCCGTTCCGTCAGACTCGTACTTGTAAGTCTGCGAAAGGATCAGATACATATCTTCTCCGCTCATCTTGTATGCGGCGTTGAATTCGTCTTCGCTCATCGGCGCATCTTTTTCGGGATCGTACTTGAGTTTTTCGTTCGCCGCTAGAACTTCGAAGATATTGGGAAGGATCGCGCCGCCCTGTGCGATTCCCGCCCCGGACACGAACTCGATATTTGCGCCCAGATTGTTTTCAATGTCTGTGAAAGCCTGATATATCTTTTCGTTGAGCTGTCTTTCAAGTTCGTCAAAAGTCATGCCGGAAACGTTCCCTGTCTGATCTCCGCTTTCACTTCCTTCACCCGAAGCACCTTTTTTCTGGACCGCATTGAGCAGTTTCATCAGCGTTTCGAAATGCTGACGGCTCATTTCGTTGCCTTTCTTGTTGATGTCCACAAGTGCAACGCTGGGATTTTCGTCCGTGCCTTCGTACTGAGTATAAGTCAGGAACACATATATAGAATCAGGCAACAACTGGTTTACCAGTTTTTTCATGCTTTCCTTGTCGCCGAGCTGAGCGTCGATCGTTCCTGTCAGATCGAGTTCGATCGTGACGGTAAGCGTGAAATAATCGCCCTTCTTGTCATCGGTGCCCGTTGCCGTGCAGGACACGTCCATTATCCACGGCTCCATGTTCTCAATCTTGAATTGCTGGTTTTTAAGATAGCCGTTGAGCAATGCCGCAAGCGTATCTTCATCCGCAAAAGGTCTGAACGCGCCGCCGTCGCCGTATTCGAGACCGGCAACTATTTCGTCGCGTATCTCAATCCTCTTCAGCGTTTCTTCGTCGTCAGAGAACGTGTTGAGTTTTGAGAACAGGTTGCTTGCGGTGATGAAGTACTCGTCCGAGCCCTCGATCCCGTTGTCAAAATAATACTTTTCGCTGAACTCGCCGTTGATGAAAGCATTGGCGGCAAGCGTCTGCGCTTCTTCAGTGTAGATGTCGACGCCGAGCGATTCTGCGGTGGGCAGTTTCACGTCTCTTATCAGCGCAAGGAAATCGCCCTGAGTCAGATTCTCTGCGCCAAGCATATTGATGACTGCCTGTATCGGCTTTGCGTCAACGCTGCCGGTCGCAGTAAAGCTTATCGGAATGATATCGCCGATCTTGGTTATCGTGTCGCATATCTTAGCGTTGATGCTCTGCATAAAAGACACGTTGTTCCCATCCGTATCTTCTGTGGTAAGGAATCTGTCAAGCAGCTTATTGATCGCCGCCTGCTCCTTGTCGCCCATATCGTTGACGGCGACGGTTGCCGACCATGTGTTCTGATTGGGATAGACGCTGGCAGTCACGTAAAGCGTCTCAGGCAGTATTGAAGGAATAACACCCGCCAGAGTCTTTGCGAAATCGGGAACTTCTCCGCCGAAAAGTTTGGAAAGCAACTGCTCTTTGTTGTTTTCAAACGCAGTCTTCGCCGCGTCACGCAGATTTATCTTTATCGTCGCGCGGACGCGTACGTCCTCCTGTTCAAGCACGGTGACCTGATCAATGATGACCTGCTCCACGGAAAGCACGCTCGCAATGTCTATACCGTAATCGGTTTCGATCTTCTTGAGCGCGTCAAGCTCGGTTATAGAAGAAAACGCCTCGTTGAGAACAGCCGCCAGCTCCTTGTCGCTGAGCTCGAGCATTTCCTTCTCAAGGGAATCCTGATCTTTTCCTTCAAGCACGCTGAAATCGAAATCAAGGCTTTCCAGAAGATCGTCCAGCGCTTTGTTTCCCGTAATGGAACCGTTTGCTCCGATCTCGGGCGCGCTTTCGTCAGCCATTATCAGTTTGCTTCCGTCGGACAAAGTAACTTCAGAGTCCCCGCTGCCGTTTTCTTCACCGGTCACCTGAGACAAAAGCCCGCTTACGATATCCGTTATCGAAACGTTGCATTCTTGCGAAAGATAAAGACCCTTTTTCAGGTTTGAGTAAAAACTGTCAAGATCGTTCTCGTCGTAAGGATTGGTGACCACCGAGGATCCGTCTCCGTAAAGATCGACCAGCATGCCGACGGCTTCTGTCAGTTCAAGCCCGGTCATTTCTTTAAGACTGGTATTATTTTCGCCTTCTCCCGGGATCATCTTATAATCCCACGCGACAAACGCTCCGCCTATAAGCGCAGCAATTATGACCACGATCATACTGATGCAGGCAAAACCGACGAACATTCGCCTTTTGGATTTAGACTTTCTGAGTTTGTCAGCCTCCTTTTCCGAAATATCCGTGCCTTCTCTTGAATAAAGTCTGTCGTTGTCGGTCCTGTCTTCAGAGCCGACCTTCTTGACTTTCAGATCATTTAAAATTTTCTTTCCCATACCCCGTTTCTCCCGGTCGAGATTATTTTAATATATTTTATTATAACACACTTTTTTTCGTTTGTATATATTTTAAAATTATATTAATGGAAAAACATGGATGCAGATTTCTCAAGTCTCAATACCTGTTTTCACGTTTTAAATTTTACCGCGTTTTTACACATTTCAGGCGATCCGCTCCTTTCTCTTTGTTGACAAAACGCCCGAGCTTCGCTATAATCTGCTTATAAATCTGCTACCGGTTGCGATCAGCCGGTATTATATGGAGAAAACGGACATGAACAACGCTTTCAAAGGCGAAAAACGCAATCTCGCGATATTTTTCTGTACAGTGTCGGTCGTCTTGCTTGTACTCAGCATTTTCCTGAGCTACTACGCAGCTTACGGCGACGTTCTGTTCGTGATAAAAGTCAGTAAATCTTCCAAGGAGAAACATTACGACGAAATGAACGCTTCCGCTCAGAAAGGACAGACCGTGTTTTTCGGTGATTCGTTGACAGAGTTTTACGACCTCGGGCAATATTTCCCCGACGAAGTATTCTACAACCGCGGCATTTCCGGAGATACGACGGACGGCATGCTGAACAGACTTGACAACAATCTGCTCTCTGTCGAACCTTCAAGAGTCGTGTTCCTCGGCGGCGCAAACGACCTCAACCACGGTCTGACTCCCGGTCAGATAGTCGAAAACATAAGGCTGATCCTGACGAATATAAAAACCGCCCTTCCCGGATGTGAAGTCTACGTCCAGTCTCTGTACCCGGTCAACCCTTACACTCATCCTGTTTACCTCAACAGCGTTGCCAGCCGCAAAAACAGCGACATCCTGCTCATCAACGAAGCTCTCGTTCCCCTTTGCAAAGAACTGGGGTGCACGTATATCAACGTACACGACAGCCTGACCGACGCAAACGGAAACCTGCGCGAAGAACTGACGATGGACGGACTGCACGTAAATGCGGACGGTTACGCCATCGTGACAAAGATCCTCTCGTCATATCTGCTTCAGGACTGACGGCAAAAGACGCAAGAAAGTTTTCCGGCGTGAAATCACGCCGGTATTTTTTATGCACGATCCGGCGACGCATTATCCCTCCCGATAATGCTTTACAACAGATTGTCCACATTATGATCAGGCAAAAAAATCCCCGCTCCGTGTAAAATGCGGAACGGGGCATACCGTTTTTTATAGCGTCAACTCTTGACTGCGCCGGCGATCGCCGCGCCGCCGCCGACAACGCCGCCTGCAAGAAGCAGATAACAACCTACCGCGGGAGCAACCGCATTGCCGATCATATCGCCGCCTTTCGTATACTCATTCCCCATAAGCACGGTAAATATTATGGTGAGAACGGCGCATATCAGACCGACAATGCCGGCTACGCCTCCTAGCGTAGAAAGCAGTCTGAGCCTGATAACCAGTTTGAGTATAAACAGCACCGCCGCAACCGCGACAGCCGCCGCAGTTATCCATGCGAACATGTTCGTAAGAACGAAATATTTAATCTCTCCTCCAAACTCAGTGGCGAGCTCGTGCCCGTCTGCCCAGTCCTGAAGCGTGGTAGAACTTTCCACCGAGAGACCGATTTTCGTCGTCGAAGTCGTCCAATCTAAAAACAATCCGGTAAACGCAAGCGCAACGCCGACGATCATAACGAACACCAGAACGAGTGAAATCGTACTCATTCCCTTTTTCTTCTTTTTCTTTGCCATAATACAACCTCCTGTAAATTTAAAAAAATCGAGATGGCGCAATTGTGGCACACCATCTCAAACCTACGTATTCATTTTATCATTGCAACGCGCGCACGTCAACGGGCAATTTCAGCCGCAATGCGTCTTATCTTACAGTCTGTTCGATTTTTCTCGCCTTTTCGTTAAGATCACTTCTTTTTTCTCTTCTTTCCGGAAATGCTCTTCACTTCAAGCCTGAACACCGCGGTCATCGGCACGACCGCTTCAGAATATCTGAAATTCTCCCCTCTGTAATGCTCCATAAGCACGTCCAGAGCGCGTATCTTTTCTTTCTCGTCCTCGACAAACTCTATCTCTCCGCAACCGACTACGCTTTCGTATTCTGTAGTACAGCTGCCTTTTTTCTCGTCGAAAACCAACCTGTGAGCGCAGTCCGCCTGAAAAGCCGCTTTGCCTTCTCTTTTTATCAGATCTATCTTTTTTCCTTCCTTTGCGCTGTGAAAATAAAGCGTGAGGCGCCCGTCTTTTACCTGCATACCGAAACTGAGCACAACGATATAAGGATATTCTCCGTCATTGAACGCAAGGCGCACGGCGTCGCACTTTTCAAGCACTTTTACAATTTCGTCAAAATCTTTTATCTCCCTGTCAGATCTTCTCATAAAGTCTCTCCGTTATAAAAAAGAAAAATACGGACCTTCGCCCGTATCTTTATTGCCGTATCAACGATCATTCCCACTCAATCGTGCCGGTCGGCTTCGGGGTCATATCGAAACAGACGCGGTTGACGCCTTTGACCTCTGTGATGATCCTCTTGACTATCTTGTCAAGCACAGCCCAGTCCACGTGCTCTATCGTCGCGGTCATTGCGTCCACGGTGTTTACGGCGCGGATGATAACCGGCCACTCGAAGGAGCGCGCGTTGTCTCTTACACCGACGGATTTGACGTCTGGGATAAGGGTGAAATACTGCCATACCTTGCCCTGCAAGCCCGCTTTAGCGAACTCTTCACGCAGGATCGCGTCAGATTCTCTGACCGCCTCCAGTCTGTCTCTGGTAATTGCGCCGAGGCATCTTACTCCGAGACCGGGACCCGGGAACGGCTGACGGTAGACCATATCGTCAGGAAGACCGAGAGCCTTGCCGCAAGCGCGGACCTCGTCCTTGAACAGATATTTGAGAGGCTCGACCAGTTCGAATTTGAGATCGTCGGGAAGACCGCCCACGTTGTGGTGAGACTTGACGATCTTGTTTGTCTTTGTGCCGCTTTCGACAATGTCGGGATAAATGGTGCCCTGCGCGAGGAAATCAATGCCGTCAAGCTTTCTCGCCTCTTCTTCAAACACTCTGATGAATTCCGCGCCGATGATCTTTCTCTTCTTTTCGGGATCCGACACGCCGGCAAGCTTGTCCAGGAACCTGTCCACACTGTCAGAATATATAAGGGTCGCGCCCAGTTCTTCTCTGAAAACTTTCACGACCTGTTCCGGCTCTCCCTTTCTGAGAAGCCCGTGGTTGACGTGAACGCATACCAGCTGCTTGCCGATCGCCTTGATCAGGAGCGCCGCGACGACGGAGCTGTCAACGCCGCCCGAAAGCGCGAGGAGCACCTTTTTGTCGCCGATCTGTTTCCTGAGCAGTTCGACCTGGTCGTCTATGAAATTCTGCATATTCCAGTTTGCTTCTGCCTTGCAGGTGTCGAACACGAAGGATTTCAGGTCGCTTTCCTTTATCGCGGTGCACTTGTCCGTATCGTGATTGAGCGCGACGACGGGGACCGCCGCCGCATATATCTCCGCCGCGACGTCTATTTTCACGCCGTCGATAACGTTGTTGGGACCGCCGTTCAGGATAACGCCCTTCACGTTGGGGATCGCAGCAAGCTGTTTAGCGGTGATATCGTGCGGATATATCTCGCTGTAAACGCCAAGCGCGCGAATTTCTCTCGCAAGCGCGGAGTTATTCTCGCTGCCGAGGTCGAGGATGACTATCATGTCTTGTTTCATATCTTTTCTCCTTGGTCTTTATGTAATAAATGTATCATCAAACGGGCGCGCGTGTCAATACGTTTAAAAAATTTGACCGCTGTCCGCTGTCTGTCGTTCAGTTATCCTGACTCACCGAAGAAGCGACGATCCCGTCGCGCTCGTCGTATTGCCCGGCGTTAGTAAACGGTCTTGTGTTCACGCTTCTCGGTATGACATTGAAAGACGTCGCCGTTACGTTTTCTACGTTGTTAAGATACAGACCGTAAACGGGAATATCGTGATAGGCGCTGAGTTCGTGCGAAATGAAATATTGATGCGAAACGCGCGTGATTTCGGGATATCCGTTCATGTTTGCATGAAGCACGTCGTCGCCGTTGTAGACGTTGAGCTCCTCGCCGCACTCACGGTAAGCGATGTTGATGTTGTCAAGGATCACGTTTCTGACCCTGTAAACCTCTCCTTTATATTCGCATCCGACGACCGCGCTGGCAATGTCTGCGTTCTTTGCGTGGACGTTCTTTATCGTCACTCCGTCCACACTTCCGACGCTTCCGTCGCTGCCGCTGCCCTTATCCAGTCGGCATCCAAGCCATATCAGCAAAGCCGATGGCACGTTGTTCATATTGACGTCAGTCACGGTGACGCCGGAAATATTCGCTCCGTCTGCGGACTCTAACGCTATGCCGGAATAGCCGCCGGCAATTTCCGCAGTGAAGAAATAACAGTTGCTGACGGTGACGTTTCTGACGTCGTAACCCGTCTCTGTGCCGATCTTGAAGTTGTTGGCAAGCGACATTATCTCGCAGTCTGTCACGGTGACGTTCTCTACCGGACCGACGTTGGACTTGAGCACAATGCCGTCGTCTCCGGTCGCGATGAAACAATGAGATATTTCAACGTTGACGGTGCCGCAGATATCGAAGCCGTCGCTGTTGGCTACGTATATGTTGTTGTCTATGACCACGTTTGAAATGTCAACGCCGTCGCAGAGTTCGAGTTTGACCGTCCAGGTCGACGGCTCGTATAGCACGAGATTGTAAAGCGAGACGTTTTCACAGTTTCTCGCGTAAATCAGATTGCATCCGAATTCCTCGTTCTTGCGCTCTCTCAGTCTTTCGCGGTAAGACAGCACTTTTTCTTTCAGATTAAAGGTCTCCTGAGGCGTATTCTTTGTCGGATTTTCGCTCTCCTTTGTATAATCGGTGCCGTTGCCGTCCAGCTTGCCGGGACCGCCATTATTTTATTCAACCTTTTATGTCAAACTCGACAGTCGCGCTTTCGCCTGCCTTGAGCGTAACCTTCTGAGTCTTGGAAGAAAGTCCGCATGACACTTCTATCGTCTGATCGATATCGCTCCTGACAGTTACGCTCGCTTTGCCGGTTCTCAGCGACCAGCTGAGGTTGACGACCTCTGCGCGCGTGCGGCACATGATACCCTTGATGTATCCCTCGTCGAAACCGCTCGTCGGAAGCGTGGGAAGAACTTCTATCACTCCGGTATTCGAATATACCAGCGCTTCGTTTACCATGCCGAGATAGCCTATCGCAAAGTCCGTGCAGTAGCAACTGCTCCTGTTTGTATGGTGATTTGTCATCAGCGAATTGTAATATATCGTCTTGTTCATCAGACCTACCATCGCCTCGGTCACACTGTCTCTGTCCTTGAGTCTAGCCGCGATGAGCGCGCGGTGTATCAGCGCGTGGCTCGCTTCGTTCTCGCTCGCCCTGTTGTCGATCGCCTGTATTGCCGCCTGTCTCAGCGCCTCGTCGTCCTGAGTCTCGAAAAGCGGCCAGACCATATACATATGGCTCAGATGTCTGTGCGTATTGTTTTCTTCAAACTGATTGGCTGCCCACTCTTTTATCGCTCCGCTCTCGTCGTAAAGATAGGGCGGGATCTTCTCCATCAGGCTTTCCCATTTGCTTACGTCAACCGTAGGATCCACCGAGCGCCATATCTCGATCAGCATCTCCAGATTGCTTCTGCACGCCGCGATGTCGATCGCCGCGTTTGCGCACGAAGGCGACGGGTAGTTGGAAGGATTGTTTTCGGGAGAATACGACGGGATTATGCAGTAAGTCTCCCCTTCGGCAAGAGAAGTCTTGCCCGCATCGTAATGAATGTCTCCGTTTGCGTCCGTATAATACTGCGGCACCATCAGCTGATCCCAGTAATTCGCGGATTTAAGAAGAAGGGGCAGAAGTATCTCGCTCCTCAGATCAAGGTAGCCCTTTTCCTTTATCTCTGCGACTTGCGCATCGGTCAGAGGCACGTTGGTCATTGAAAGTACGGCGCGGAGGTCCTCGAGATCAAACTCGTCGGAAAGGGGGATGCGTACGTCGCCGTAGCATTGCAGAGTC
>CASFWW010000045.1:0-20479 GCA_949298505.1 uncultured Christensenella sp.
GTCTATCTTGCCCTGCCCGACAATGCTGTAACCGTCCTTGCCGAGACCGGTGTCTCTTATCAGGTCGAGAATATCCGCAAGTCTTACCGTTTCGCGGTTGAGCAGATATTCGCTCTGCCCGCTCCTGTACAGCTTGCGGGAAATTATCACTTCTTCAAACGGACTTTTCGGGAAAATGTGATTGGAGTTGTCCATATACAGCGAAACTTCGCAGTAAGACAACGATTTTCTCTTTTCCGTTCCGCCGAAAATGATGTCGGTCATCTTGCTCGCGCGCAAAGCCTTGGGAGCCTGTTCACCTAGCACCCACCTGATCGCATCAACGACGTTGCTCTTGCCGCATCCGTTCGGACCGACAATGGCGGTGACGCCGTCGTCAAATTCCGCGCCCAGCTTGTCCGCAAACGATTTAAAACCGAAAAATTCTATCTTCTTTAGATTCATAGACCTTCCCGACGGGCAAGCCGTCAATTTTCATACTTTGTTATTATAACACGTATATAACGCTTTGGCAACATTTATCCGCTCGCGCCGTTTTCACGCGCATTTTGTCGTTTATCGGCACAATTCGTCCTTTTTCAGCGCCCTGAGCGCGATCGAAGCGCATTTCTGTTCCGCCTTCTTCTTACTTCCTGCGCTCGCTTTTGCAACAGACTCTCCGTCTATTTCAAGCTCTATTTCGAACACCGGATCGTGCGGAGGACCTGTCCTGGAAATCTCCCTGTATATCACTTTTGCCTGCGGAAGCGCTTCGTTGAGCCGTGATTTGTAATCCCTCGCTCCAGCTTTCACGTCAAGAAATTCCTCAAGCACCGTCAAAGCGAATTTTTTCGCCGGTTCAATGCCTCCGTCCAGATACACCGCCGCCAGAATCGCCTCGAATACGTCGCCGAGCACCCCATCAAGATTGACGTGAGGAGCTATCCTGATGTATTTTTCAAACCCCAGATCTCTCGCCTTCTTCGCAAGCGGGACAGCAGATACGGCGGCTATCCTCTTTTTCGTCAGCACGCCTTCGTCTGCGCCCGGAAACCGTCTGAACATATCTTCAGCCACGATATAGTCGAGTATCGCGTCTCCGAGATATTCCAGTCTCTGATAGCTTTCAGTCCTGTGTTCGTTGGCGTAAGTGGGATGAGTGATTGCCGTAACAAGCAGACTTTCGTCCCTGAACGCGTAACCTATCGCCTTGCTCAAACCTTTCAGATCAGTCATTGCGCTCTGTTCTTAAGCCCTTCGGCTATCTGTCCTACGACGTTCTTTTCGGCAAGCGCGTCTGCGTTGAGAATGCTCTTTTCAAAGCTTACCGCGCTGGACGAACCGTGCGTTTTGACGACGATCTTGTTCGCGCCCAGGAATATTCCTCCGCCCACTTCGTCTGCCGAAACGCGCTTTTTGACTCCTTTGAAAACGCCCTTTAAAAGCAAGAATCCTATCTTCGCTTTCAGACCGCCCTGCATTATACCGTCCTTTATCAGCGCGAACATAGCATTGCCCATGCCTTCGCACGCCTTGATCGCTACGTTTCCTGCAAAGCCGTCCGCGACAAGTACGTCCACTTCGCCCGTCAGCACGTCTCTCGCCTCGATATTCCCGACAAAATTGAGTTTGCCGTTCTTGAGAAGTTCGTGTGCCTGTTTTACCGCTGCGTTTCCCTTTTCCTCTTCGGCGCCGTTGCTGAGAAGCCCCACTTTGGGTCTTTCTATGCTGAAGACGTTTCTCATATAGACGTCGCCCATGATGGCGAATTCCTCAAGCATTTCGGGGCGGCAGTCCACGTTTGCGCCGCTGTCTACGATTATCGTATGCGTATCTTTGACTGTGGAAACGACTGACGCGAGCGTCGCGCGCGTTACGCCTTCTATAAGCTTCACGATGACCTGAGTGCCCACGAGAAGCGAACCGGTGTTTCCCGCGCTGATCATGGCGTCAGCCTCGCCCGCCTGAAGCGCGCGCAGGCCGAGCACCATAGAACTGTCTTTCTTTCTCCTGATCGCAAGCGCGGGAGAATCGTCGTTGGTGATCGGCTCCCCGGCCTCTATGACGGACAGTCTGTCCTTGTCGTAAGCCTTACCCGTGAGAAACTTGTCTATCTCGTCTTTCTTGCCGCAAAGCGCAACGCTGAGCGTACCTCTCTCCGCAAGCGCCTGCAAAGCGCCTTCAACGGCGACCTGAACGCCGGCGTCCGCTCCGTGACAGTCTACCAGTATTTTCATATTAACCTCCCTGAAAGGGTTTGCCCGTAACGCGCACGCGCGGAAATATACGGACTATATTTATTATATAATATATTTATTCTTTTTTGCAACACAAAAATTAAAAACCGAACGGATAAAACGGGTAAAATAAAAAAACGGGGCGGATAAAATCCGCCCCGGTGATAAGCGTTTGAAACGTGTATTACTTCGCGCTCTTCTGCTTCTGAGCTACGATCTCTTTGCCGTCGTAATAACCGCAGTTATCGCAAGCTCTGTGACTTTGCTTCAGTTCGTGACAATGAGGGCACTCGACCATAGTCGGCGCTTCAAGCTTCCAGTTTGCGGATCTCGAATGCTTTCTTGCCTTAGAAGTTTTTCCCTTAGGTACTGCCATTTTCGCACACCTCCATTTGTTTCTTTAACGTGATTGCTTCACTATTATATATTTTGCTTTGAGTTTTGTCAAACTTTTTTTACAAGATTTCTTGCATATCCGGCAAAAATTATTTGCCGGTCACGATACGCTTGGTATCTCTTGCGATCATCAGTTCTTCATTGGTGGGAACGATCAGCACTCTGACCTTCGAAGCCTTGGTGCTTATCTCTCTGACGGGCGGTTTTTCGCGCCTGAGGTTTTCTTTTTCGTCCATTTCGACGCCGAGGAATTCAAGCCCTTTAAGTATTCCCGCTCTCATCTCGTCGCTGTTCTCGCCTATGCCGCCAGTGAATACGATGCAGTCGAGACCGCCCATTGCCGCGGCGTAAGAACCTATGTACTTCTTGACCTTGTACGTGAACATATCTGCGGCAAGCTGAGCGCGCTGATTGCCCTTGTGCGCTTCTTCAAGCATATTCCTGGAGTCGCTGCTGACGCCGCTCACGCCGAGGAAGCCGCTTTTCTTGTTCAGATACGTGATGACCTGCCCGACCGTCATCTTCTTGAAGTTGCACAAAAACTCGACGACAGAAGCGTCAATATCGCCGCTCCTGGTGCCCATAGGAACGCCTTCGAGCGGAGTCATACCCATAGAAGTGTCCACGCACTTTCCGTCCTTGACCGCAGTGATCGAAGAACCGTTGCCCAGGTGGCAGGTCACTATCTTTCCGCTTGCGAAGCCGTTGTCTTCAAGCCACTTCTTAGCCGTCTGAGAAACGAACTTGTGAGAGGTGCCGTGGAAGCCGTATCTTCTGATCTTGAACTGTTCGTAATCCTCGTACGGGATCGCGTACATATACGCATATGCCGGCATCGTGGAATGGAACGCCGTGTCGAAAACCGCCACGTTGGGAACGCCCGGAAGCACCTGCATACACGATTTTACGCAAGCTATGTTGGCAGGCATGTGCAGAGGCCCGAGAAAAGCGTTCTTTTCAAGGATCCCGAGCGCTTCAGGAGTGATCAGTACGGAATCGTCAAAATCGGTGCCGGTATGCAGAACTCTGTGACCGATCGCCTCGATCTCGGAGATGTCGTCAAGCACGCCGCCGACAGACTTGTCTGTAAGGCATCTGATCAGAAGGTCGAAACCTTCGGTGTGGTTGGCGAGCGGTTTTTCAACGTTGTATTTCTTGCCGCCCGATTCCTGCGTAAGGTTGGAGCCTTCGATGCCGATGCGTTCTATGCCGCCCTTGCAAAGCAAGGTCTCCGTGGTCATTTCGATGACCTGATATTTGAGGGAAGAACTTCCTGCGTTTACTACGAGTACTTTCATGTTTCCCTCCTTAGTTCTGAGAAGCCTGTACGGCTGTGATCGCCACGACCGCGACGATATCGTCCGAAGAACATCCTCTGGACAGATCGTTCACAGGTTTCGCAAAGCCCTGGCAGATAGGACCGATCGCGTCTGCCCCGCTGAATCTCTGAGTCAGCTTGTAGCCGATGTTGCCCGATTGCAGATCAGGGAAAATAAGCACGTTCGCCTTGCCTGCGACGTCGCTTCCCGGAGCCTTGAGCATTGCGACCGACGGCACGATCGCCGCGTCGAGCTGAAGTTCTCCGTCCACGCTGATCTCAGGCGCTTTTTCTTTTACGAGCGCGACTGCGTTGACGACCTTGTCCACGTTTTCGTGCTTTGCGCTGCCCTTGGTGGAGAACGAAAGCATTGCGACCTTGGGTTCTTCTATTCCGGCGAGCGCTTTTGCGGAACCGACCGAAGAGATCGCGATATCCGCAAGCTGTTCGGCAGTCGGGTCGATATTGACCGCGCAGTCACCGAAAATCATGACGTCCTGAGCCTTGTACGGAGTGCCTTCAAAGCACATGATGAAGCAGCTGGAAACCGTCTTGATGCCCGGTTTCGTCTTGACTATGGTAAGACCCGAACGCAGCACGTTGCCGGTGGAATTGATGGCGCCGGCAACCATACCGTCAGCCAATCCCTTTCTCGTCATCATTGCGCCGAAGTTGAGGTTCTTTCTCATCTGGACGCGCGCTTCTTCAAGGGTCATGCCCTTAGCCTTGCGCAGCTCGTAGAACTCGTTTGCAAAGTCCTCGATGTCCGCGGTGAGGGGGTTTACGATCCTGACGAGGGAAAGGTCGATATTCGGATACATGGAAGCAAGCTTGTCCTTGTCTCCGAGAAGTATCACGTTGGCAATGCCGTTCTTGGAAATGATCTCCGCGGCGGCAACCGTGCGGGGTTCTTCGCCCTCTGCGAGTACTATCGTCTTTTTGAGACTCTTTGCCTTTTCGATTATTGCAGAAATGAGTTTGTTCACTTGAAAGACCTCCGAAACACTTTATATTTTCGCAAAAATATATTACAATATATTCACAAATTGATTATACTACCGCAAAAACTTTTTGTAAAGGCAAAAGCGGATGTCGAAAAGAGATTTTTATGAAAAACGCCGTTATAATCTGTGAATTCAATCCTCTCCACGCAGGGCATATCCGCCTGCTGGATTTCGCCCGCTCCCTCGGCGCGGAAAACGTGATCTGCGTCATGAGCGGAAACGCCGTCCAGCGCGGCGAGCTTGCCTGCATGGACAAATACACGAGAGCTCAACATGCCGTGCTTGCAGGCGCAGACCTTGTCGTCGAACTCCCTGCGGAATACACCCTTTCAGCCGCAAAGCAATTCGCCCTCGGCGGTGTAAAGATCGCAAACTGCGTAAAAGACGCGACTCTCGTTTTCGGCAGCGAATGCGGTGATATTGACGCGCTTGAAAAACTTGCGTCCGCACTCGACGACCCGGAGCTCAACGAAAGGATCAGAGCCGAAGTCTCTCTGGGCACAGGCTACCCTGCGGCGATCGCGAAAGCGACGGGAGAAAACGAGACGTTAAGCAGACCCAACAACACCCTCGGCATAGAATATATACGTGCAATAATAAACACAGGCAGGAAAATTTCAGCTGTTACGCTGAAGCGCACCGACGCGCCTTGTCCGAGCGTTCCTTCAGGCTATCCCACATCGTCTTCTCTAAGAAACAGCGCAAAAAAAGGCGAAAAAATCAACCCGTTTTTCTCCCCCTCTTACGTACTTGCCGACCTAGAAAAGCACGCGTTGAACGATGAAAAATACTATGCAATATTGCGTTATACGCTGACGTCTTTCAAAGCGGAGAATATCTACGACGACGCCGAAGGGCTTTCAAACCGCCTCGCCGCTTGCGCGGAAAAAGCGGACAGTTTCGAAGAATTCTGTTCCATGGCGACAGCCAAGCGATATACCCGCGCAAGGATCAAAAGACTTGCGCTGAACACTCTCGTCCGGAACCTCTACACGCACTCCGCGCTCACCTCAAAGCCTGTCAATTTCGTCAACGTCCTTGCGCTTGTTAAAGGCAGGGAAAGCGTGCTTTCCAAAATATCCGTACCCGTCGCGCTGTCTGCTAAAGCCCGCGCTTCTTTCAAAGACGATTTCGCTCTGACAGACCGTGTGGACAAACTTTTCGCCGCCGCGGCATATCCGTTCTCCGAAAGGGTGATTTTCGTCGAAAGATGACCTCTCGTTCTCTTTCCCTCGCTCGTTTTTCTTTTCTCGAAGTCTGAGACTCAACGCGTTTTCCCGCGTTCTTTTGCTACACGCGCGCGCATATCATATGATATGAACTTCACTTCTGCTCTTGACAGACGCAAACGCGTGCTCGCGGTCACGGTCGCCGTTCTGGTCGGATTTTTCACCGTTTGCCTCGTAGTAAATCCCGAACGTTACATTTCAAGCGTTTACAACGGCATGCTTCTGTTCGCGACGAGCGTTGCGCCCGCCCTCTTTCCCTTTTTCTTTTTCACTCGCATACTCACGTCAGTAGGCACGGCGCAGATACTCGGCGACGCGCTGAAAAAGCCTATCGCTAAACTTTACAACTGCCCGTCCGTGGGCGGCTACGTGTTTTTCATGAGCGCGATAAGCGGTTATCCCGTGGGAAGCAGACTTCTCAGCGACCTGTACGCCGCCGGGATCGTCGACCGCCGGCAGATAAAAGCAGTCAGCGCCTTCACGTCTACGTCCGGACCTCTGTTCATTGTGGGCACCGTGGGCACGGTGATGTTCAAAAGCGCAGGCTTCGGCTATCTTCTGATGGCTGTGCATTTTGCCGGCGCGCTGATCAACGGACTGATATTCAGAATAAGCAAAAAAGAAAGCAAAGAATACGGCGAACTCGTGCGCACTCCCCCCGATTTCGACGACCTTCTCGGAAAGTCCATGACGGGCGCGCTGACAAGCCTTTTCATTGTGGGCGGCTACATCGCGGTGTTCAGCATGGTGGCTGACGTACTGACGGATATAGGCGCAGTCGATCTCTTTGCAAAGCCTCTCGCCTCTCTCTACTCGTCTATCGGATGGGCGCCTGACGCGGCGCACGGCACGGTGCTTGGTCTGCTCGAGATCACTCGCGGCTGTATGAGCATTGCGCAAAGCGGAGCGCAAATAAAAACAGCCCTGCCCGTCGTGGCAGGACTGCTGTCCTTCGGAGGGATCTCCGTCAGTCTCCAGTCTCTGACTTTTTTAAGCAACTGCAAAGTGAGTCCCCTGTTTTATCTGCTGACGAAAACCACCCAGGCGGTCATCTCTTTCGCGCTGGGGCTGATCGTCTCTCTGCTCCTTTAGCGTCTGCGGCTGTTCATCGCGGCGGACAACTCGTTCTTGCTGCTCGCGACCATCTCCACGGAGCGTCTGAGTTCTCTTTCCGCGTTGTTGAAAAGATCGTATATGCTCGCGTAACTCTCGTTCCTTATCGCGTCGGCTTCCTGGCGCGCCATGCCGACGATCCTGTCGGCTTCGTGCTGAGCCTGAGCAATGATATTGCTTTCCGAAATCATCGCATTTGCGTCGCGCTGAGCCTTGGAGACGATATCGTTTGCGCGCAGATTCGCCTGTTCGATTATATTGTTGCTGTCCTGAAGCACGACTCTCGCTTCGGTTATCGCGGTGGGCAGCGCGCTTCTGATCTGCCCGATGATGGACAGACACTTTATGTCGTCGATGCTCGTCCTTCCTCCCGAAAACACGGTCTTTTTGCCTATGCGTATCTCCTCTTCCAGCTTGTCGAGCAATCTTTCGATCTCAAGATCCATATTATTTCTCCTCTTCCTTTTTGTATTTCATCATTTCCTTTACCGTTCCGACCGCGCTCTCGCATATGTCGTCGTAAAGGTCTGTTCCTCCGCGGAGCGCCTCGCGTATTCTTGTGGCGCTGACGTTTTCGGTTTCGCCGTAAGCTTTTACCAGCACCGTCTCAACTCCTCCGCGCTCTGCGTTATATGCGCTCATTTCCGTCTCGTACGCGTAGTCGCGCTCGTTTCTGTAGCCTCTGACTATCGTCGTTATACCTTTTTCGTTGCAGTAATCGGCGACCATTCCGTAACAGACTTCGACGGACACCCTGTCTTTCAGATCTTCAAGCGATTTTTTCGCGATCTCCAGGCTTTCGTCAAGCGTGAAAAGCCTTTTCTTGTCCGGGTTGACTGCGACGATCACGACTGCTTTGTCAAACTTTTCAAGCGCCCTTTCCACGACGAACCTGTGACCTTTCGTGAACGGATCGAAACTGCCCGTGACCGCGCAGACTCTATTTTTCCTTTCGTAAAATTCCACTGTCGCTCTGCCGTATCTTTTTGTTTTTACCGTGGAAAAGCCTTCCGGCACGGCGGGTTTCAGGTCGTTGTCATGCTCGTAGATCAACATTCCGCCGTCAGCGAGCATATCCCTTTCGGCAACGATCGCCGCCGCCTCGGCAACGTAATCGTATTTATAAGGCGGATCGCAGAAAATGAAATCCCACTTTCCCTTTGCAGACCTCAGCGCGTCTCTGAAATCCCTCGAAGTCACGGTTATCCTGCCGTCTATCCCCTTCAGATTGAGTTTCAGAAGCTGCATGCTCTGCCTGCCGGTATCGCAGAAAAGCACCTCGTCCGCGCCTCGGCTCAAAGCCTCTATGCCCATGGCGCCGCTGCCTGCAAACAGATCTATGAACCTCGAGCCTTCGACGTAGCCCTGAAGCACGTTGAAAATGCCCTCTCTCGCCATATCCGAAGTGGGTCTTATCTCGTCGTTTCCTTCGGGAGGGATTATCTTCCTCCCTCTGTATCTGCCGGTGATTATCCTCATTTTCCGTAAATCTCCGATGCCGTTATCACCATATCCTGCCTGACGTCGTATTCGTCGGCAGATATGCTCTCCACCTTCTGGCAGTCGAACGCAAGCGCGATCTTTCTGCAATCGCACACCGCGAAAAACCTGTCGTAGTAGCCTTTTCCTCTGCCGAGCCTGTTCAGCCTGCCGTCGAACGCACGGAGCGGGGTTATGCACACGTCCGGCATTATTTCAGCCGCGGTATACCTCTTTCCGTCCGGCTCGTATATCCCGAAAGCGCCTTTTTTCGCGCTCCCGTCGTATTCCGCAAGCAACATCTCGTCACCGTCGACCACGGGAAGATAAACGCGGTTTGTCTCCGCAAGTTCTTTTATCAGAAGCGAAGTGTCCGCTTCGTCGGGCAAAGCGTTGTATATAAACACTTTTTTCCCTTTTATCCCCAGCCTGAGTACTCTGCCGGCGACGGCGGCGCTCTCGGCAGCCTTTTCCTCCGCGCTCATCGCCGCTATCCGCACCGACACTTCCCTGCGGAGTTGTCTTTTATCCATTGTTCCTGTTCTTGTAGTAATTCATCAGACAGCCGTCCGCGATAATGTCGCGTTCGTCTGCGGTCAGCGGATCCATTCTCAGAGTCAGATCGCGTACGGTGCCGTCCTTGGCGACGGCTTTCGCTGCAAAAGTCGTATCTCCGTTTTCTATCGCCGTCCTGATGCCTCTGACGATTATTATCTCGCCGTCCGAATATTTGTCATCACTGAGGAAAGGTATCATGCCCCAGTTGATCAGATTGCTTCTGTATCTCTTGGTCGCGTACTCCTTGGCGATGTTGCAGCTTCCTCCGAGCACTCTCTGACAGCTTGCCGCCTGTTCGCGCGCACTGCCGTCGCCCGGCTTCACGGCATATACGCCGCTGCCTATCGAAACGCTTCCTTCAAGCTCTGCGCCGCAAGCCTTCAGCGCCGCCGCGTATTCTTCGGGGAGAACGCCGTTTTCGAGTTCCTTCTGCTGAGCCGCGATCGCTTTCGCCCTTCCCACGTACTCTGGCACCTTTCTCGAAAGCGCGAATTCAGCGAGTTTGAGCGGATTGCTGCGGTAGCTCGACGTCTCGCCGGACGGTATCAGTTCGTCTGTCGTCGTGACGGGATCGTTTATCACCGCCGCAAGTTTTATCAATATATTGTCGGTAAGCGCAATGACGGGCGGCCAGTCCTTGATGTTGGGACCGTAATGCAGTTCTTCCTGCGTCTGCGCCTTGTTCCAGCCGTTGTATATCCTTCTTTCGTAAATGCGTCCGTCGTATTCGAAAGCAGGGATCGAGTCGTCGTATTCAACGTCGGCAGCCGAAGTCAGCACGCCTCCGTTCTTCGCGGTCGCGGCAATGCTTCTCGCGTCCATAAGCGCGACCGAAGCGATCTGATTGTTGCCCGGTTTACTTCCCTCCCTGGACTCGAAATTCCTGGTGGTATGCCTGATGCTGAGCGCGTTGTTGTTGGGCACGTCTCCAGCGCCGAAGCAGGGACCGCAGAACGCCGTCTTGACGTTTACGCCGGCGTCCACGAGCTTTTCTATCGCGCCTTTCTTAAGCAGATCGTAGAACACGGGGGTCGACGACGGATACACGCTGAGCGTGAACGCGTCGTTGCCCGTCGAAGCGCCGCCGAGTATGCTCGCCGCTTCGTAGATGTTGTCGTAGGTGCCTCCGGCGCAACCGGCGATTATACCCTGTTGCACGATCACCTTGCCGTCCTTTATCTTGTCGGTAAGTCTGAAAGTCACGTTCTTGTTTCCGAGAAGTTCGTTGCCCTTCTTTTCCGCTTCCGAAAGGATGTCGTAAGGATTTTCTATCACGTCTTTCAGATTGTAGACGTTGCTCGGGTGGAAAGGCAGAGCTATTTTCGGCTCCGCTTTGGAAAGATCCACTTCCACCACCGCGTCGTAATAAGCGAGCGGCGCGGGTCTGACGGGCTTGTAATCGCTCAGCCTGCCCCTGACCGCGTAATAGTTTTTCACCTCGTCGTCGTCCGTTCTCCAGATGCTGGAAAGACAGGTGGTCTCCGTCGTCATGACGTCTATGCCGTTTCTGTATTCGATCGGGAGACTGCTCACGCCTTCACCGACAAACTCCATCACCTTGTTCTTGACGAATCCGCTCGCGAAAACCTCGCCGATTATTGCGAGCGCGATATCCTGCGGACCCACCCCGTGACGCGGTCTGCCCTTCAGATTGATCGCCACGACGTCGGGATACCTGATGTCGTAAGTTCTGCAAAGCAGCTGTTTGACCAGTTCGGGTCCGCCTTCACCCACAGCCATGGTGCCGAGCGCGCCGTAACGTGTGTGAGAGTCGCTGCCGAGGATCATCTTGCCGCAACCGCTCATGCACTCCCTCATATAAGTATGGATGACCGCCTGGTGAGGGGGCACGAAAATTCCGCCGTATTTCTTTGCCGCTGACAGACCGAAAACGTGGTCGTCCTCGTTGATCGTACCGCCGACCGCGCAAAGCGAGTTGTGACAGTTTGTCAGCACGTACGGGATCGGGAATTTTTCAAGTCCGCTGGCTTTAGCGGTCTGAATAATGCCGACGTAAGTGATATCGTGAGACGCGAGCGCGTCGAATTTTATCCTGAGCAGTTTGCCTTTTTCGGCTTCTCCGTCGGCGTTGTGAGCACTGAGTATGGAATAAGCCATCGTGCCCTTGTATGCGTCGGCGAGCACGTCCTCGCTAAAGTTGTAAGCCTTGATCTGACTTTCGTCTACAAACTTGCCGTCAATGTAATACATTCCTTTTGAACAGGTCTTTATCATTTTGAACCTCTTTTTTTCGATCGTTACGTCTATAATACTACAAGCGCACGCAAAAATCAATTTATTTTAGATTGCGCGCGCCTGTTTGTTTTCCTTTTCTTTTGCGGAATAAGTCCTCTCACCTTACTGCCAGATGCAAGTAAATGGCAAAAAGTATCTTGCAAAACGCAACTTCATATGACAAGAAACATTTAGCAAAACGTAACTTCATACTCGTTTTATAAACACGGATAGCGGAAAATACCTTTTAAAGCGATACGGAAAAGACGTTGGATCAATGTGCGCTGTCGATGGCGAGGTTTCCGACGCGCCATACGACGACAGCAAAAGCATGCGCCCTGAAATACGGCTCTATGTCCTGCAGGACCACATATAATATTCTCCGCCCCGCTTCCTGTCTTCTTTCGTCATGCGGACGATGAATCCGATAATACTTTGCCGTTCTGAAGACACAGCCATATGTATATCTGAAAGATCCGTCCACGGCAGATTGACCATTAAACAGCCGTTTTTGACATAAACCGTCATGACTTGGATCTCGCCCGGGCTATTTATCGTTTTTTAATTTTATCAAATTGAAAAACAGTAAAAATCCCTTGTCTTATTAATATTTATTTTGTATAATAAACGTTATGAAAAAACGTTACTCTTTCAGGCAAAGAGCCGCGGTTTACGTGCTTTTCGCAGTCGTTACGGCAATGGCGCTAACCTGCATAACGGTCAATAGTCTGAGGCTGGCGCAGGCAGGCAATCTGACGTCCACCAACCACCCGCTGGATATCTTCGCGATATGCATCATGTCATTCGTCGAACTCTGTATGGCGGCGGTCACTTTCGCTTCGTGCTACGTACTGGGCGAAAAGAAACTCTACTGCTTTCTCGGCGTGACTCTGACATCAGTGCCGTACAAAGACATCTGTCTCGTGCGTTACAGCATTGATAGCCGTATCTTTCTGGTCTATTACACGGTCGAAAAAAACGGCGTTCTGAAGGACGAAGCAACCGGTATGCAGGCAAAATTCGTACGCGTCGTAGTCAATGAAAAATATTTTGACGAAATAGCCAAAGCAATAAAAAAACATGCTTCTCAGGCAGTGATAGAAGTTGTTGGAGAAAAAGAAGAATGATAGCGGTACTTGCAAGCAACAATTCTCATAAGCTGGACGAAATCCGCGCGCTTATGGCGGACAAGTTCGACAAGGTCTGCTCTCTTGCGGACATGAACGTTCATACCGAAATCGAGGAGACGGGAAAGACTTTCGAGGAAAACGCGTTCATAAAAGCGCAGACGATCTTCGATATGCTTGGCGGAAAGTACGCGGTACTCGCGGACGACAGCGGGCTTTGCGTTGAAGCTCTCGGCGGCGCGCCCGGCGTATACTCGGCACGTTATGCCGGCGAACCGTGCGACGACGGCAAGAACAACCGTCTCCTTCTCAACAATCTGCACGAAAGAGAAAAACTTCTGCCCAGAAACCGCAAGGCTTATTTCGCAAGCGTTGTCGCCGCAGTGCTCCCAGACGGCAGAAAGATCTCGGGCGAAGGCAGAGTTTACGGAACCGTTCTCGACGAATACCGCGGCACAGGCGGCTTCGGCTACGATCCGCTGTTCTACTGCGACGAACTGGGCAAGACTTTCGCAGAAGCTTCAATGGCTGAAAAGAACACCGTCAGTCACAGGGCGCGCGCTCTCGCCGCTCTGAAAGAGAAATTATGAGCAACATCGTCGTCATATCCGATTCGCACGGCAGACTTCCCCAGACCGAAAAGTTCCTGACCGTGCTGGACGAAGCCGACTATATATTCTTCCTCGGCGACGGCGGCAGCGATATAAATTTTCTCACCGGCGCTTACCGCTCAAAACTGCACTATGTGTACGGCAACTGCGATTTCAGGAGCGGCAGACGCGAAGAACTCGTCGAGATCGACGGCGTAAAGTTCTTCCTGACTCACGGGCACGATTACGGCGTGAAAACGGATTATCTGTCGCTGTACTACGCCGCAGCGGAAAAGGGCGCGGACTGCGCTCTGTTCGGGCACACTCACCGCCCCGTCATACAGAAAAACGGCACAGTGACGCTGATAAATCCCGGCAGCATAGGTTATCAGGGTAATTATTGTTATATGAGCGCGTATCAGGGCAGATTCGCCGCAAAACTGGTTACGCTCACAGACTTATAAAGAAGGTTTTTTATGATCAGACAAGACGTCAGAAACATTGCAATCATCGCTCACGTCGACCACGGCAAAACCACAATGGTCGACCAGCTACTCAAACAGAACGGCGTGTTCCGCGCAAACGAAGCCGTCGCTGAACGCGTCATGGACAACAACGCCCTCGAAAGAGAACGCGGCATCACCATTCTCGCAAAAAACACCGCAGTCCATTACAAAGGCGTGAAGATCAACATCATAGACACCCCGGGGCACGCGGATTTCGGAGGCGAGGTCGAACGTATACTATCCATGGTCGACGGCGTTCTGCTCCTCGTCGACGCGGTTGAAGGCTGCATGCCGCAGACGCGTTACGTGCTCAAAAAAGCGCTCGGTCTCAACAAGAAACCCATCGTCGTCGTAAACAAAGTGGACAGAGGGTGCGATTTCGATAAAATAGCCAACCAGGTCATCGACCTCTTTTTTGAACTCGGCGCAAACGACGACCAGCTCGATTTCAAGACGGTTTATGCTTCGGGCAAGCAAGGCTGGGCTACCCTCACCCCCGGCGAAACCGGCACGGACATGCAACCCCTTCTCGACACGATTATTTCAGAGATCCCCGCACCCGAAGGCGACGACACCGACGGTTTGCAGGCAATAATCTGCAATATCGACTATGACGAGTATATCGGCAGGATCGGCATCGGCAAAATAGTACGCGGCACTCTGCGCGGCGGACAACTTGCGGCGATCTGCCATACAGACGGCACTGTAACGCATGAAAAAATCGTCAAAATGTACCAATTCGAAGGTCTTAAACGCGTTGAAAGCGACCGCGCCTGCGTTGGTGACATCATTGCGATCAGCGGCATTGAAAAACTCAATATCGGCGAGACAGTATGCGACGTAGATATGCCCGAGCCTCTTCCTTTCGTTGCGATCGACGAACCCACCCTCTCTATGATGTTCATGGTCAACAACTCGCCTTTCGCAGGCAAAGAAGGCAAGTTCGTGACAAGCCGTCATCTCCGCGCCAGACTTTTCCGCGAAGTGCAGACCAACGTCAGCATGCGCGTCGAGGAAACGGACTCCCCCGACTGCTTCAAAGTCTACGGCAGAGGCGAACTGCACCTTTCGATTCTCATTGAAAATATGCGCCGTGAAGGGTACGAATTCCAGGTCTCGCGCCCCAGAGTTATATATAAAGAGATCGACGGCGTAAAATGCGAGCCGGTAGAGACCGTCGTCGTCGAAGTACCGGAAGACTACGCCGGCACTGTCATCAACAAACTCGGCGCGCGTAAAGGCGAACTCGTAGAAATGATGCCCGACGACCGAGGCGGAATAAAACTCGAATTTTCCATCCCTTCCAGGTGCCTTATCGGTTACCGCAGCGAACTGTTGACCGACACGCGTGGCTTCGGCGTCATGTCCAGCGTATTCAAAGGCTACGAACCTTACAAAGGCGACATCCAGGAGAGGACTCGTGGCAGCGTCATTGCGTTCGAGGACGGCGTGACCACCACATACGGGCTTTTCAACGCACAGGAACGCTCCACCCTATTCCTTAAACCCGGCGTCCCCGTTTATGCGGGCATGATCGTCGGAGAAAACTCCAGAGAGGACGACCTCGTTGTCAACGTCTGCAAGAAAAAACAGCTGACCAACAACCGCGCCAGCGGCAGCGAAGACGCTCTGAAGCTGGTTTCTCCCCGCATAATGAGCCTCGAGCAATGCCTCGAATTCATCGCTGACGACGAACTCGTCGAGGTCACCCCGCTCAATATCCGCCTGAGAAAAACCATCCTCAGCAAAGAACAGCGCATGAAACTCATCGGCAAGATGAAAAAAGAAAGTCAACAATAATTTTTCGCAACAAAATAAGTCGATATTGTTGACAACTCAGGCGGCCGTGTGATAGAATTTCTAAGCATCACGGAGATCCGCCCACGCGGGTGTAGTTCAATGGTAGAATCCCAGCCTTCCAAGCTGGTCGTGTGGGTTCGATTCCCATCACCCGCTCCATTGCGGTAACTCTGCATGAGCCTGTAGCTCAGTTGGATAGAGCAACGGCCTTCTAAGCCGTGTGTCGGGGGTTCAAATCCCTTCAGGCTCGCCAATGTGTGGTGGGTATAGCTCAGTTGGCTAGAGCGCAAGATTGTGGCTCTTGAGGCCGAGGGTTCGACTCCCTCTACTCACCCCATTAACACAGGGGTATCGCCAAGCGGTAAGGCATCAGACTTTGACTCTGATATTCGTAGGTTCAAATCCTGCTACCCCTGCCAAGGGTAAAATAATATGGACACGTAGGGGTGTCGCCAAATGGTTAAGGCACTGGACTCTGACTCCAGCACTTGAGGGTTCAAATCCTTCCACCCCTGCCAAACTTGATAACGGGTCGCAAAAGTTGAAAAGGTACTGAAAAACAGTTGCAATTTTTTAACGGATGCGTTAAAATAACAAAGGTTTTGACCCATTAGCTCAGTCGGTAGAGCACATGACTTTTAATCATGGTGTCCCGAGTTCGATTCTCGGATGGGTCACCACTCTGATAAACTGAGCGGATGTGGCGGAATTGGCAGACGCGCCAGACTTAGGATCTGGTGTCCACGACGTGGGAGTTCGAGTCTCTTCATCCGCACCATCATATGAAACTTGAAATACAAATATATGCGGGAGTGGCTCAGTGGTAGAGCGTCGCCTTGCCAAGGCGAATGTCGCGAGTTCGAATCTCGTCTCCCGCTCCAATCAGCAAACAACTGCGACTACCCGCTCCATGACAACAACGCGGGCAACCGCTAAAAGATATGCACCTTTAGCTCAGTTGGTAGAGCAACTGACTCTTAATCAGTGGGTCCAGAGTTCGAGTCTCTGAAGGTGCACCATAACAGAAAATACGAACCAAATCGTTCGTATTTTTTTGTTATCGTTACCTCGGACACGAGAACGTGAACAAAGTGAACGTTCGCGGTGCTCTGCACCTTTTGCCGCAGGCAAAGCCCTCTGAAGGTGCACCAAGCATGAATAATACGAACCCTGTAAATTCAAGGTTCGTATTTTTCTTTGCAAAAGATTGGTTTGGGATAGTATTTTCATTTAACTAACTATATTTAAATAATTGAAAGCCGACACAGAAAAACTTATCAAGTTTGTTACAAACGTTCCAGTGTTTATATTTCTGACAAATTTGCGTGAGCGTTTTCTTTATAACATAATTACTCAGTTTCAACCAATTCTTTTCAAAAAAGTAGTAAAGCTTAACAATTAAAATTTAATTATCCTACACAGGCACGAAAAAATAAATTTAAGATTGGCAATCGAAAAAAAGTTTGATCTTGCATCAAGTTAATCCGTCATATCGATCGTAATGACAATCGATCAAAAGCAAAAAAACCGGGTAAACATAAAACAGATCCTTCCTCAGTCAATGTCAGAGCGAAAGATTTACACAAAAATGCTGATTAAAATTCAATAAATTATTATTCCCTTTCAAGGCAGATAAGCAAACACGCTTTGAGCGACTTTGAGTCAAACACGCTTTCTATCATAGCGTCCATAAGCTGGGTTTTGTCGACCTTGCTCCAATCTATATCGAAGCCGAATGAAAGCGCGTATTCTCTGACGAACTCTCTGATTGCTCTGCCGTTGCCTTCTCTGAAAGGATGGATTATATTGAGTTCTGCAAGAACGTATGCGAGAAAATCCGCAAGCTCGCTCTTCAGCCTGAAGTCCTTTTGCCTTTGTTTGATTTTGACAAACAACTCGTCGAGCTGGTCGTCGATATATTCCCATACGCAAAACTTAGTGTTGCCTTTGGATATATCCTCTCTCCTCGTCTGTCCTGCGAAGTCGTATATCGGATCAAACAAAAATTTGTGAATCGCGTACAGATGCTTTTTGTCAAAGTTGCCTTTTATCGGATTTATCTGAAGTTCGAGAAGTCCGGCAAATGCAAGTTCGCTTTCCGCTTTAAAAAACTCTTCCTGATCCGTTATGTTGAGTTTGTTCTTCAAGACCGTACTCCCCTCATAGCAATATATCGAATTACCGAAAGCGTACAGCTCGTATTTATCGAAAAAATTGTCCTTCTTATTTTCCATACGCATACCTCTTCGTGATCTCAGCGATCTTGCTTGCATAAGAAGTTGCGTTTCTTAAACGTTTTTCTGCATAATCCAGCATTTCGTCTGTCGTTTCTATATCTTCCATTGCAAGCGAAGCCGAAACACCGTCTATATTCACCCTCATATCCGTCTTGGGCGTATCTTTGACGATAAAAAATGCGCCGTCTTTTTCAATAAACAAAACCTTATCCCCCGTATTCAATCCGAGAGCTATGCGCACGTCCTTGGGTATAGTCAACTGTCCTTTCGACGTCATTTTTGCAATTTCCATATCTGCCTCCTAAAAATTCCTTACTTTCCTTACTTATTATATCTGTTTTTCACTCATTAGTCAACTCAAGAAAAATCAATCGTCAGTGAGCAAAAACTGAAGGCAATTTAATTGATAAAACCGTTGACTTATTAAAGCAATTTTTTCTTCAAAAAAACATGAAAATTTATTGTTTGCAACCCGTGCGTGTGCTTGTCTTTTATACGAGCGGGAATGACCTCATTCAAAGCAAGCGCAAAACTTACGAATTCTTGCAAGGTTCCGATATTCCAAGCCGCCCGTACGCATAGGCGGTAAGACGGATCGCGCCTTCGGATCGGGAATGTCGGCAGGGGCTTTCGCAGCCTTTTAACGATCGCAGTCACGCAGATCCGGCTTCCTGATAAAAGAGTCTTGACATTTTCGAACGGTCGGTACCTGAGTGAATATTGCTATCCGTACCGCAGACAAGCGCAATGCGCATATATGCTCCCAATATAATGCGCAGCGAAAACCTCTCGGGGAAGATCAGCCCCGCAATGCCGATAACGGATACCTTATCTATTTTTCCACTCTACCGTTATCTCTGTACCCTGTCTGTAAGTATAAGACCAATCCGGATCCCAACCTTCGGGTCTTTCCGCTACTTCGCAAATGACCGTAAGATCGACCGTATTGTTGTTGAAAACCAGTTCGCCAACGGAAACCACGCTTTCGGGGATCGTTATTTCCGAGATCGCCGCCTCGGAAAACGCTTTTTCGCCTATGCTCTCCAACCCGGAACAATCGCCGAGATTTACGGTATTCAATGCCGAGCAACTCGCAAATGCGCCGTTGCCCAACGTCTGCAGCTCCGACGGCAGTCTCAGTTCCGTGATCCTAAGACGGGCAAAGCTCCGCGACCCGATATATCTTAACGACGAAGGCAACTCCAAAACGGTGATCTTCTGCGCTCTCGTCGGAAAAAGCGACGTATCTTTTCCGTCAGCCACGCCGACTGTCCCCTCCTGTACCGTGAACGAAGTCATGGCAACATTATTGACCGCCACCAGCCAATTTCCTATATACAATCCGCCGTTTATATAGTTCGTATCCGCGTCGTATCCCGTTCCGCTGAACGCTCCGTAACCGATGGAACGCACCGTATCGGGGATATTGATCTCGGTAAGCGAAAAGAGCTTTGAGAAAGCGTACTGCCCGATGCGATACAAGCCGGTCGGCAATGTCATCTTCTTCAGTTTCGACGAATAACCGACTCCGGAAAACGCATCGTCCGCGATCACTATCGTGCCGTCTTTTACCGTATATTCGGTCAGCGGAGCAAAATCCTTGCTAACCGCTATGAGATAGCCGTCCACATAGAGCACTCCGTTTTCCCAATTGGACGGTTCATTGTAATACGCCGTTCCGTTAAACACGGAAAACGATACGGCTATCGGATTGTCCGGCATATCGATATCCGCAAGCGACGAACATCCGTCGAATATATGATCGGACAGCTCCGTCATTTTATCCGATAAACGGATCGATCGCAAAGCCGTGCAGTTCCCGAAAGCGCCGTCTCCTACGCTGCGCACATTTTTCAGTTCGACCGCCGAGAGAGCGGCGCAATCCTTAAAAGCGTAGGACCACACGTTTGTGAGCGAATCCGGCGCGATAAACTCAGTCAGATCCGTGCCGCAGAAAGCGTCGGAACGGATCTCCTTCAAAGTATCGGGGAAGTTAACCGTTCGCAGCGACGAGCATCCGTCGAAAGCCTCGTCGGGTATCACCGTAAGTCCGGCAGGCAGGCGCACTTCGCTCAAAGCCGTACAGCCGGAGCACATCCGATAACCGAGTTTCGTCACGGAATCGGGAATGATAAGTCTGCCGACGTTCTTATTATCCTTGAAAACGTCCTTTCCTATCTCCGTGACCGTGATGCCGTTGACCTCGGACGGGATCTCTACCGTTATGTCGCTTCCCGACAGACCGCTCACTCCCGTCAGAACGCCGTTGGCGTCAACGGAGAAAACGATCTTTTCCGATCCGCTCTGCGTCCATTTCGCATAAAGCATCAAGTCTTCCGTCACCTCGTACGGGAAAGAGATTTTGTTAGAGAAAGTTTTATCCGTATACCAGCCTTCGAACTCATATCCGTCTTTTGTCGTTTCCGGCGATCGGTCTATGACCGATACTATCATATCGCTTACATACGTTCCGCCGTCGGTATCGAAAGTCACGGTATATTCCTGCGGTTGTTCGGGCTCCGATCCTCCAATCTTTTTGTAATACGCATACACGCTCACGTCTTCCGTAAGCGGAGTTTCTTCGTATGTGTTTGCCGTCAACCGTTCCTGCCATGTCCCGTTATCGAAAAACCAGCCTTCAAAAGTATGATCGTCCTTCTCCGGCGCGGCA
>CASFWW010000046.1:0-58762 GCA_949298505.1 uncultured Christensenella sp.
AGCTTTGTAATATATATACAAGTCCATATTACTCATATCTTCTCGTATAATATTTCGCTAATCTTTGGCATGTCTTTCACCATGCCTGAACATCTATCTCTCGTCAAGATAGTGTTCTCTACTATGCAGTTGTCAATGTGCGATGCCGATCAGAGTCGGCTTGGTGGGCTCAAGTGGACTCGAACCACCGACCTCACGCTTATCAGGCGTGTGCTCTAACCAGCTGAGCTATGAGCCCGTGTGGTGGAGATGAAGGGAGTCGAACCCTTGACCCCCTGCTTGCAAGGCAGGTGCTCTAGCCAACTGAGCTACACCCCCACGGGTAAATATTCGTGCTGTTTTTTCGACAGCTTTTATATAATATCATTACCGCCGCGCGATGTCAAACAAATTTACGGGATTTTCAAGAAAATTTTTTGACCTTTTTTTACGCCGCTTTCGTGCGCGTTTTATATAATCGAAAGCTTTGTTCTCAGTTCTTTCCGATAAAAACGGCGCCTCTTCTCCGAGACGCCGCCTTTTTACGAAAATATGTTTTACAACAGTTTTTTCTTCTTCAGGAACAGCGCCAGGATCGTGGATATTGCCGCGCTGATCGCAATGACCACCCAGAACCCCCACCATTTGTTTTCAAACGGAACGCCGGTATTCATGCCGAAAAACGAGGCTATCAGCGTTGGGATGGAAAACACGAGAGTGACTGAGGTCAAAACTTTCATCACGATATTCAGATTGTTGGAAATGACTGAAGCGTATGCGTCCATGGTTCCTGAAAGAATGTCTCTGTAAATCGAGCACATCTCCATTGCCTGTTTCGTTTCAACCGCTACGTCTTCAAGGAGGTCCTTGTCCTCTTCGTATATCCTGACTATGCTGCTGTTCGTGGTCTTGGTCGAAAGCAACCTGGTGATCACGGCGTCGTTGCCGGTCAGCGAAGTGCTGAAGTATACAAGGGAGTTTTCAAGGTCGAGCATCTGTATGAGCTCTTTGTTCCTTGTCGACTTGTGCAATTCGTTCTGAATACGCTGGCTTGCTTTGTCTATCTGTTTGAGGTAATTCAAGAATTTCGTAGCTATGTTATACAGGATCTGGAACAGAAACCTGGTCTTTTTATATGTCGCGAAAGACTTGATGCGGTTTCTTGCAAAATCACGCAACACCGCCGTGTCTTTAAGACAGACGGTGACTATGCAGTCCATTTTGATGAAAGTGCCGAGAGGTATCGTGAAATAGCTGTAATAATCCGCCTCTTCCTCTATCACAGGAATGTCGACGAGGACCATGGAATAATCTTCTTCGTTTTCCACGCGCGATCTTTCTTCATCATCGAGAGGAGTTTTGAGGACGTCGGCTTCAATGCCGGTGATCCCGGCTATGTACTCTATTTCCTTGTCGCTGGGGTTTACCAGATTTATCCAGCAATCTTTGGGAGAAAACCCTTCTGCCGAGAATATCTCCTCTTGCACGTGCTGGAGTTTTTCAGATTCGTCTGTTTTGAAGATCTCGATCATCGACTTCCCTCCTTCCGCGAAAATCCGCATAGGTTTTCAAGAAAACAAAGCCGCGCATTTCCGCCCTTACGCCGAACGCTCGGTAGATTTTAACAGAAATCCGCGACTCCTATTCAATATAATAGCACTGTTTCTCGGGTTTTGGCAACCTTTAAGCGCTATATTTTTTCAACGCGTCCGCGGCGTTTTTCAATGCGGAATCCTGCCCGTCCGCCGCGCCGCTTGCGCATACGCTTTCCTGAAGTCCGCCCGCAACGATCGAGGCGAGCTCCTTGTCAGGCTTTTCTTTTATGAAAGACTGCACGCAGTCTGCAAGCTTTTCTTTTGCGTCCGAAGAAGGAACGTCGGAAGCTCTCTTTATTCCGTCAACACAATCGGATTTGACGAAATACACTCTCGCGCGGCTTTTGTCCTCCAGGGTAAGCCTGTTTTCAAAAATGCGCAGTATTCCTGCCGCCGCGTTTCTGTCACGCTTGTAAGCGATATACGCATACAGCCTGGCAACAAGACCGATCGCCGCCCAGACAGCCGCCACAAGCGCGGTATAGCAGACAGCCACCGTCCATTCAAGCCCTTTGCATATAAGCAACGTCTGGAGCGCCGCCACGCACGAAAACGCGACGTAATAATAGAACATCATCGGACGTTTTTCTTTGGTCAGCGTCTTGTTCATTCTGTACTGAAGATCGCTACCAGCATATTCAGACCCGACCAGCGCGTGATTTTTCCACGCCTTTCTGATGCTTCTTGGCATATGTTTCACGCACTTTTTGTAAAAGCGGTGAGAATTGGAGAGGTCGATATCCCCTCTTCTGACTACAAACCTTTTGATCCTGCGATAATTCTTGATATTTCCGGAGCAGGCAGAAATATAAAAAATCTGGATGATAAAGGCGACTACGCTGAGCGCGGCGCAGGCAAGCGTCATGATCTGTACGGGCAGAAGACCGAGAACCTTGTCAAGCGCGGCGCCGATTTGCAAAACGATGTTTTCCACAGCAAACATACTCCTTTTTTTGTTGATATGTACTGCGGAAAGTGTCACGCCTTTAAAATACAAATATGATGCGGCGCGAAAGACCGTACTGCCGCGGATCCGTCGCCTTGTAATGATTGCCTGATTTCTGTTTTTTACACCTCTGAAACCACGTCTTGTCCCAAAATATATATCAGTTTCTTGTTGACTTTAAGTCCCAGTCCGTTTTCAGCCGCCATTGCGTACAGTTCAAGCTGTCTACGGTAACGTTTTGCAACGGTTTCCGGGGCGAGTCTGCTCATTTTGAAATCCACAACGGTCGCCGTGCCGTTCTTATAATCCGGGATGAGCAGGTCTATCGTGCCCTGCACCAATATCTTGTCTTCGGGGCCGTCTTCAAGCACGTCTTTCGCTCTTACTCTCAGCATGAACTGTTTTTCACGCATGTGTTCGCAAGCGCGCGCCTTGGTTATCACGTCGCTGCAAAGGCACCTGAATACGACGTCGGGGTCTACGGATTTTGCGGAAATCTCGTCCAGGACGCCCTTTTCGCAAAGATCTGCGATGTGTGCTTTTACCGCCGTTACGTCCGCGCAGTCATAGTCTATCGTTTCCATGACTTTATGATAAGCGGTGCCCGTGCCTGCGCTGTCTTCTTCAAACCAGCTCTTCACGTAAGTCGTGCCGTAATCTTCGGGATTTTCTTTATTTATTCCCGTAACCGTGTGCTTTATACCCGTTTCAGCGCTGTTTTTATACGGATATTCGTATCCGAGATACTCCTTCATTTCCGCGAGTTTTTGCGGCGAAGGTCTGGCAAACGTCAACGTATCCTCTTGCCCGTCTTCCTCGTCTTCTTCCTGCAAGGGCTGATAATTTTCAACGTATTTTGCTTTGAATCCGGAAGAATTCATACAGACGTTGTTCAGAAGGTTCATAAAAGAATTTTCCTTCTTTTCTTCTTCCGCAAAGCCTTCTGCCTCGCCCGTTACGAAAAGCATGTTCTTCGCCCTGGTCAGCGCGACGTAGAACAGTCTTATGCTTTCTTCTTTGCTCCGCTTGAGAAATTTCTGTTTTGCGCCTCTGAATTTAAGCGTATCGCGTTTCACCCTCGTCTCTTCTTCCGGATACTTCATCGCAATGCCGAAATCCTTGTCGAGGATGATGTCGCCCGTTCCGTCTTTAAACTCTGCTCCCGCGTCTATCAGGAACACCACGGGATACTCAAGCCCTTTGGACGAATGTATCGTTGAAGTCTGCACGCAGTTGTCGTCCTCAGGCTTTTCAGCGTTTTCTCCCGCAAAAGCCACGTCCTCACCGTACGCTATCATCGCCTGCAACGTCAATGCGTAACTCTTGCCGGCAAGCCCTGAAACGAACACCCTCATTTTGTCGCGTTCCTTTCTTCCGAAGCGGGACAATGCGTATTTGTCGAAGCTGTATTCGGAGATCGCTTGTTCGAGAAGTCTGTCCACGGGCGCCTGGAAGGAATACTCTCTGAGTTCCCTGATGCCATTCATGAAACCTCTTATCTTTTCCGCAAGGCAGCCGTCCTTTTCTTCAGCGTAAAGTTTCACGCAGGAATGGAAGCACTCCTCTTTCGGATATTCCTTGCGTATCTCTGCAAGTTCGGTACAGTCGAATCCGCCGAAGGCGCTCTTCATGACGGCAACCAGCGCGACGTCCTGCAAAGGATTGTCTATCACCCTCAGCAGATTCATCAGCACGTCTACTGCGGCATTGCTTTCGTCCTTCACCACGTTCGCGCCCGCAACGGGTATGCCCACTTCGTTTAGATAATCTATCACGGCTTTTACTCTTTCGCTTCTTGCCGAGCAAAGCAAAGTGATGTCCCTGTACTCCACCTTTCTCCTGACGACCTCGTCTCCGATGTAATAACCTATCTCCTTTTTCCCTACCAGAGAGGCTATTTTTTCGGCTATGTACCGCGCTTCTTCCGCCGTACAGTCGACATCTGCGGCTTTGCTTTCTCTGACGCTGTAAACCCCGTCTCCCAGGATCACTTTTTTCTTTTCCGGCGCAGAAACGGGACATATCCTGACCACGGGTTCGTCGCCGCATATCACCGGATCTTTTTGCGTTTTCAGCATTGCCGTACGCTCGTAATCCACGCCGCCGTTGTCTCTCGTCATGATCGTTGAGAAAACCTCGTTGACGAAATCGAGTATTCTTCTGTCGCTTCTGTAATTCTGATTGAGAGTGACGAGTTTGCCTTCTTCCCCGTCGGCGTCGTATGCGTCGTATTTCGACAGGAATATCTCCGTTTCGGTCAGGCGGAACTGATATATGCTCTGCTTTACGTCGCCGACCATGAACAGGTTGTGCCCGTTCGATATGCGGCTGAGCACGTATTCCTGAACGTAGTTGGTGTCCTGATACTCGTCGATGCAGACGTATTGATAGCGCGAAGCAACCTCTTTTGCGATCTCGTCGTTTCTTAGTATCTTTATAGCGTAATATTCAAGGTCTGCGAAATCCATCTTGTTTTCGGAGACTTTTTCTTCTCTGTATTTTTCCGCGACTTTTCCGACGATCTCCGCCAGTTTTCTGACGTACGTCTTTGTCTTTTCTCCGTATTCGTTCCACTTTTCAGGGGAATATTCTGTGGCTTCGGCAAGCTTTTTCGCAAGCGCGCTCAACTTTGCCTGAACGCGTTTCTGCGCAGCTCTCATTTCGTTGTATCTGTGAAAAGCCTGCGTGAAGTCGTCGCCGGCTTCACCGGCAAGTTTTGCAAACGCCTTTTCCTTGAGTGGCTGCCCGACGGAAAATCTGACGTCAGCTCCTGCCGCCGCTTCGATAAATGCCGTGCCTTCGCTTTTTGAAAGCCTTTCACACTCGTCGGCAATTTCAGCCAGTCTGACCCTGTTTTTAGGGTCAAAATACGGGTAATTTGCCAGTTCCCGTGCCATGGATCTTGCCGTCTCGCCCTCGTCCGCCGTCAGTTTTCTCATATAATCTATATAATACGTCGCCGCGTCGTCGTAGACTCCGTAATCTCCGAACGATTTTTCAAGCCAGGCGTCTCTGTCGGGCTGGGCTTCAAGAAAATCGTAAGTTTTCTTGATCTGAGCGCGCAGATCGAATTTGCCGACAAAGGTATATTTCAGGGAAGATACCACCTGATCGGACGCCTCTCCGTATTCTTTGAGAACTGCGTCGACAGCCTTGTCCAGCATGCCTTCCTTTTCCGCCGGTTCGAGAATGGAGTAAGAGGGGTCAATCCCCGCTTCTTCAAAAAATTCTTTGACCAGATTGCCGCAAAACGAGTGCACGGTGCAGATGTCCGCCATTGAAACGTCGTCTATCTGTTCTCTCAGAAATTCCTTGTCTGCGCCCTCCTCGCGCATCGCTTTGACCAGCTCTGAAGATATTCTGTCCTTTAGTTCTGCGGCAACGGCGTTGGAGAACGCCAGCATGACTATCTTCTTTACCGGAGTGCGCTTCTTGATTATCCTTATTATCCTTTCGATGGTCACCGCAGTTTTGCCGCTGCCTGCGGAAGCCGATACGAGCGTGTTTTCGTCAACGCTTTCTATGGCTTTTATCTGATCGTCATTCCACGTCCTTCCGCTCATTGTCCGCCTCCGAAAAATATTTGTATTTTTTAAACACTTTGCTGGTTTTGTATTCTCTCTCGGGTTCTCCCGTCAAAGCGAAACCGCATATGTCCGCATACTCGCACCAGTCGCACGCGGATTTTACGGGAGACGGCTTTATATAGCCTTCGTCTATCTCTTCAGCCGCTTTCGTGATCAGCTTTTCAACGTATTCGCAAAGCTTTTCAAATCTTTCCGGAGTTGTTGCGGTTCCCGCGGGAGTAGCGCTGATCTGTCCTTCGCGTCCTCTCGCATTCGTCCTGTACAAGGGGAACAATTCGCTTTGCGTTCCCGGTTGCGTACACTGGAAAACGCGGTCGAAATTGCACAGAATTTTTTCGTCCGTGTTTATAAAACCGACATATTTGAATCTTCCGTCGCTCTTTTCTTCAGATTCGAAATTGTTGCTCAACGGCAGATAGAACACCCCGGCGGGCTTTGCGTTCAGCTGCCCTACCAGCGCTTTCATATATATGAAAAGCTGCAGACGCTCCCCGTACATGACCTGCGTGAGCGAAAAAGATATCGAAGCGGCGCTCTTGTAGTCGATGATTATTATGTAGTCGCCGCAGCGGTCCACGCGGTCTATCTTTCCGAACAGATCGATCGTCTTGTTTCCGATCATGATTTTTATCGGGTCGTACTTGCCGCCCATGCCGAACGATTCTTCGAGGATCACAGGCTCGAAATCGCTGTTTTTCATTCTTTTGCAAAGGCTCTGAACGATGAAAACGCATCTCCGTTCCATCTCGTCGATCTCGCCTTTGAGGTGCGGGATCGAGCACATGCGCGCGTATTCTTTCCTTTTCAGGATCTCCCCTAAAATAGTGACGACCTGCGAGCCGATCTCGCCTTCATCCGAATTTTTATAATCGCATGACGAGAAAAAGTTCTGAAGGACCTCGTGGATTATCGTCCCCAGATCCCGCACTCCCATTTCGGCTTCTTCTCTGGGGTGGATACGCAGGACGAATTCCATATAATGCATGAACGGGCATTTCATATACCTTTCTATCTGGCTCGCGCTAGTATGCCCGTTTTTCCAGACGTCCGCGCGGTCGGGAGAAATATAACTCTCGCATACGTTGTCCTCAAGCAGCGTCTCAACGCGGTCTCCGTACTTTTCTTTCGCAAGCGCAAACGCGACGTCGTACTGAGTCGGATCGTCGTGTCTTATGCCTGACTGCACGCGCAGTTTGTATTCAATGAGCTCGTCCGGAACGTTGCCTTCTCCCGCAAAATACTCTGCATAACGCGCGGTATCCCACGTCGCTTCCGTCGAAGCAGGGCGAAGTTTTTCGAGAGAAAAGATATCTGCAAGTTGCTTTATCACGGCGCTTTCGTTCTGAGCGTCTCCGTTCACGGAATATCTGCTGTAACTGATCTCCAGCGCCTCTTCAGGCTTGAGCAGGAACATCAGCGTGTTGAGTTTTTCTGCGTTGTTGAGTTCTTTTACGTCCGGCTCGACGACGACGCCGCAATCCGCCCACGCTTTGCTTTCCTTCCCCGCGAAAATACCGTTGTCTCCGTGCTCCGGAGGAAGCGCGCCCTGGGAAGCCCCCAGCACGTACATCACTTTCACTCCGTCGTACCTGCTCTCTCTCGATTCCCCCACGAATACGCAGTCGATATAAAGCGGTATCAGGGAAATTTCGGTCGTCGCCACAGCTGAAACTATCATGTTCAGATAAGAATTCACCGCGAAACTGCAGTCTCCGAGCAGTCTTATGCTTTTTTCGAATATTTCCTTCAGCTTGTCCGTAGCCTGCAAAGCGCAGTTGTATGCGACTTCGTTTCCGCTGTCTTTCAGAGACTGCACGTAAATTTCGTTGCGCGCGTTGAAATCGGCTTTTGTCAGGAACGCTGTCAGTTCCTCATAATACTCTTCCGCAGTCGCGTTTCTCAGAGAAAAACAGGACAGAAGCCCGCAGACGTAATCCCTTATCTCCTCCGCAACCGCATAATCGGGATCTGCCGTTCCGATGGCGAAAGGCGCGTCGCTCCGTATGTTTTCAATGCCGTATTTTATACAGAAATTTTCAAACACGCACACCTTTTCGTAGTCGTTGCAGATCAGCGCGTTTTTCGCAAATTCAAGCACGTCTTTGCGCCTGTAACCTTTCGCGACAGTTCTGAACGCTCCGACGATCAGTCTTGCCGCCGCCTGAGTTGCGAGCGATTCTTTTTTGTCGAAAAAGTACCTTATCCCGGTATTTGCAAAGACCCTTTCCACAACCGGGGCATACGTGGCGACGTCGCAGCAGACCACGGCGAAATCCTTGAAACGGTAACCGTCTCTCACCACTCTGCGCTTTATATCGCGCGCGACCCTTTTTATCTCCTCTTCCACGCCGTCCGCGACGTAAACGCGCGTGCTTCCGTCGCTCTTATACTTCTTTCCGCCGTAAGAAAAAAGTTCTTCGCTGATGACTTTTTTATCCCCCTTCAACGACGACGGGATCTTGTGTATCTTAGGGTCGCAACCGCACGCTCTCGCCCTCTCGACGAGGACCTTCATACACTTGTCAGGGTATATCCTTGAATTGCCGGCGCCTTCGTTGTTCACCATAAACACGCCGCAGTAATTCGCGCTCATGAACAGCTTCTCGCATATCCTTCTCTGAACGTTGCTGAAATAGAGGTAATCGCTGATGTAAACGTCGGTGTCCTGCATGCCTTGATCGCCTATCGCGTCCGCGAGCGCGTCCAGCTTTGACGAGCCGTCTGAATATCCTGAGGACAGCTCTTCAACGTAACCTTTATACAAAAGCACTATGTCTTTTGTCTTGTTGAGTATTTTCACGGGAAGCGAAGGCAGGATCGCCTCGATCTTATCTGTTGAAACTCCGCTGTTTCTGATCTGAGAAATGACCGCGTATATCTCGCTTGCGAAATCAGCGTTGTTATACGCACCCCTGAAACAAGACAGCTTGTTCTTGTTTTTTTCAATGACCTTTCTGAGAAGCATGACCGCGCCCTGCGCAGAAAGATAGTCGTTCATCTTCACGCCCATCGCCTTGTTCGCGAGGCGTGAAAAACTGACCACTTCTATATCGAAACAGGCGGTCAGATCAAGGTAATCCATCACCGCCTTTTCATAATAAAGCATAAATCTGTCGGGAACGATCAGAAGCTGTCTTTTTCCCTTTCCCCTTCTCTCTCCGATCTTTTTAAAAACCGCCGTGCAATCCAGTGTATCGCTGACAAAAAATTCTACCATACCACCATTATAACGACAAAAAACGACGTTTGCAATACCCTGACGGGCGATTTATCGGACGCCGGTCCAAATATTCACGCAAATCAATTGATAAAAATAAAATATATGATATAATAAAAATACTATGAAAAAGTTTATTTTTGTAATTGTCACGATTGTCATTGTCTGCATACTGGGAGTCTCACTCGCAGGTTGCAACCGCGCCACCCCCACGCAGAAACTTCTCTCCAACAGCAGAGCCTGGACAAGCAGGGTCACCGACGAAACTCTCGTCTACGACGTCATCTACAAGAGCAACACCCCCGATCAGGTCAAGGGAACGATGACCGTGAACGTGAAGAGCTACAACGGAGAAAAAGTCACGATCGGAGACTGGTCTCTCGACAATGCGACCGGTTATGTCGCCACCACCGATCTCGAAATGGAAAACGGCGACAAAAAAGTCTCCTCCGCTTTCTTCACCACGACCATTCAGGTAAAGTACGCCGAAAGCACTCAGACCGTCGACGGAAAGACGAGCGGCTATACCGCCGAATACAAAGACGAGCGCTGCTACTACACGACCACTGAAGGCGAAGAAGAAAAATCGGGAGAGCTCAAACTCGGAGAGTTCTACGATTCTCCCTATATCGACAACTCGATCCTCTATCAAGTCGCCAGATGCATTCCCGACTCTGTTTCCTCCTTCACATTCAGCGTGCCCGACGTGACCCTCGGCGAAGCGCAGAGCGTCACCCTGAGCATAACGAGGAGCGAAACGCTGACGATCAAAAGCGCTGACGAAGCGGGAACGGAATACGTCTGTTATTACGTTTCCATCGCGCTCAACCGCACCTTCCCCGGCTCCGGAGAGAGTCTGAAGTGTGCGATAGCGACGACCCCCTATCCTTCTTCCGACGACCCGCAGGTCAAGAATATGATCGTGCAGATCGCTGAAGGAGACGCGCTTTACACTCTGAAAAGCGTGACGACGAACAACGAACAGTAAATAAGATGTGAAAAAGGAGCCGCAAGGCTCTTTTTTTTATCCTCTCCGGCGTTATATCCTCCCGTTGCCCGGCATACAATCTTCTCAGGTGGACAATGGCAGAATTTTATTTTGACGAAACCAGAGGATTCGCAACGGTGAACGGCGCTCCCGCTACGCAGGGGTTCCGCACCGAAAAAGACTTCGCGCTCGGCTTTTTCAGCGAAGACTGCGAGCCTCTGTTTGCAAAGATACCCTCTGAAATAAGCGAGTCTCCCGCAAACGGGATAAACGTCTGCGACCTGGGGTACGGGCGCTACTTTCTATCTTTTTCGCCCGCAGAAAAAGGCGGTGAAACGCATATCTTTTCTCAGACCCGCTGCAAAGCGGGCAACACGACCCACCTGATCACGATGTGCAAGCGCAAAGAATTTCTGCTTGTGACCGAAACCCCCGGCGAAATATACGAGATCGTCTGTCCCTGCCCTCTTTCCGGGATAAAGGTCAAAGCAGTGGGCGTAAAAAACGGATATCTTCTCCGGATCACTGCGACGGCGCAAAAGAAAAAACTGATCGCGTATGTATATTACGAAGACGATTATCTGCCCGTACTCGAAAAATTCTGCGACGATTTTTCCTTCGACGGTCCGGACGTGCTGATAAAAGAAGATCTGGGCGGGTGCAACAAATGTACGAGAACGCAAAGAAACGCGTTCAGAAACGGCGCGTTCGTAAAAACCGAAAGCTCTTTCGTTTACAAGCGTTGCCACGAATATCCCGACGAACTTCTCCCGTACCTGTTGATCGAAAAACTGCTGTTCGGCGACGACGCCGGAGCGGAAGAACTCCTTGGGCGAAACCTGAGCGTTCCCGCCGTACGCGAAATTCTCGGAGAATACGACAGCGTAGCGGATTTCGGATTCCTTTCTTACCGTCCTTTTATTGCCGGAGTTTACAAAAATTCCGGATTCTGCCGGGTTCGCTATTTTTCTTTCGGGGTAAAGGACGGACTTATCACCGGGATCTTCCCTCTGAGAGGATGACTGAGCGAAAACCCCATGACATGCATTTTACACAATTTTACATAAAATTTTAATAATTGTTAAATAATATATGATATCATCAGATCAGTGAGGTGAAAGAGATGATATTGTTAAGCGCGGACGTATACAGCCTTCAGATCGCTCTGCTGATAGTGTCCGCTTGTTTTCTGCCCGTGATAATCTGGATGTTCGCCGCGGGCATACGCGTAAAAACGCAGTTCAACAAATACTCAGCCGTACAGTCCGAAAAAGGCTTTACCGGAGCGCAGGCGGCGCGTGCGATACTGGACGCGAACGGCATGAAAGACGTGCAGATAATCCGTTGTGCCGGAAGTCTGACAGACCATTACGATCCGACGACGCGCACCGTCGCGCTGTCTCAGGCGACCCACGACAGCTCGTCCGTAGCGGCGATCGGCGTTGCGGCGCACGAAGTGGGACACGCAATCCAGCACGAAGAAGGCTACGCGCCGGTTAAGATACGCACGAAACTGGTGCCCGTCGTGAACTTTACTTCCCGCCTCAGCATGCCGTTGATCCTGATCGCAATGATCTTCGAACTTATGGGATATTTCAGCGATTTTTCAATGCAGCTTTCCACCTTCTTCCTCGGACTTGCGGTACTGTGCTATTTCTTCTACTGCCTTTTCACTTTTATCACGTTGCCCACTGAATACAACGCAAGTTCAAGAGCAAAAAAACAGCTCGTTGAATGCGGAATACTCAACGAAACGGAAGTAAAAGACGCCTCCGCCGTTCTCAGCGCGGCGGCAAAGACATATCTCGTCAACTTCGCTTTCTCATTGATCCAGATGCTGAGGCTTCTTTTCATCGTACTGATCAGAAGGAACGGAAACAACCGCCGTTGACAGAATTTGACGGACTTTGTTAAGACAAAAACAAACGCGCCTCAAGGGCGCGTTTTCCGTGTTTTCCGTTTTATGAGTTACTGAAGCGGAACAACTTTTACGTTGATATAAGTGGTTACTCCAGCCATCAGCCTCAGTTCCACCTGATAGCTGCCGACAGTCTTTATCGGGTCTGAAAGAAGTATCTTCTTCTTTTCCACGTCGTAACCGATCTCTGCCAGTCTCTCCGAAATTTCTTTTGAAGTCACAGCTCCGAACGCCTTGCCGTTCTCTCCGCAACGTATCTTTACGTCCACGGCGAGTCCTTTGAGCCTCTTTGCCTGTTCCACGGCGTTGTCGTACTCTTCTTTCCTGCGTTTTTCTTCAGCCGCCTGCTTCTGTCTCGTTTCGTTGATCACAGAAGCCGTCGCCTCGATCGCCATTTTCTTCTTGATCAGAAAATTGCGCGCGTAGCCGTCGTTGACCTCGACGATCTCGCCCTTCTTTCCCTGTCCTTTCACGTCCTGTATCAGCAATACTTTCATATATACCTGCCTTGTCTTTTTTTATATAATAACACAGCCGTGCCGCGTTTTCAACCACATTGCGCGATTTCACGGACAAAACGCGTTCCAAGAATTATCAGCGCATTAAAACACGCTTTGTGTAAATACTAAACGCGGAGGTGATCACATGAAAGGACTCAGATGTACCACGTGCAACTGCGAATTCAACCGCGGTTGTCACTGCAACGCGGGCGTGATAAAAGTTAGCAAAAGCGGCTCGTGCGAGACCAGACAAAAACGTCGTTACGGCATCATTCAGCAAAACAGCGTGAACATCGAAGCGGCAAAGGATTTCGATTACGACGAAGGCAAAGAAGTGCTGATCCAATGCGACGCGTCGGAATGCGTTTTCAACAAAAACCGCATCTGTACCGGAGACATCGTGAATATGGGCGACGGCATGATAAAGACGAAGTGCTTTTCAAAAACAAAAAAATAAGTCGTCTTAAACAAAGTGGACCGCTCCGGAAGGGGCGGCCTCTTTTTAATTTCCGTAAATCCGAAAAAAAGACGGACCGGAGTCCGTCTTTACGCAGGCTTACTTGTCGCCTTCCTGCATATACTGCGCAGGATCGACTTTTACGCCGTCTTTGGTCAGTTCAAGATGCAGGTGCGCGCCCTGAGCGATCTCCGCAAGCGCGGAATCTCCGATCACGCCTATCTTGTCTCCCTGCTTTACCTGTGCCCCTGCGGAGACGGTCACGTCGTCGAGAAGTCTCATCGTCGTTTCATAGCCGCCGTCGTGCGTTATCACCACAGTAGTGCCGTAGAAGCTGTCTGTCTCAACGGACTTGACCGTGCCGTCGAAAGGACAGTAAACCGCGCTATCTGCCGGAGCGATCATGTCCATACCTTCGTGAGTTGCCCAGTGCTGCATTGTCGGGTTGAACACGAGTTCGGTATTGCTGAAGCCGACGTCCACCGTGTAATCGTCAAGGATCGTGCCCAGCGCGAAAGTCTTGGTCTCGTCCTCGTTATCTTCGTTTTTGTCGTCGTCATCCGCGTCATTGTCATCGTCGTTGACGTCGCCGTTCACATCGTCGTCGTCATTCAGATCTCCGTTTACGGGCGGATTGTCCGTATCATTATCCTTGGAGCCGCTGACGGCAGCGACAGTGATCATTGTTCCGATGGCGAGCACGCAGACGATTATCAGCACAAAATATATATTGCGCTTGAAAAACGCCAGAACTTTGTTCCCGCCGCCTTCCTGATTTGTCTTTTTCATAAAAACCTCCGTTTTTTATTTGATTTATTTCGTACAAGCCTGCGCTTACGATTTCAATAACTTCCCATGATCAGAGGGCTTCCGATAACGGTCGCGTCCTCTTTCAGAACGATCTGAAGATTGACGGTCATCCCGTCTGTCTCCACGCCGTATCCGCATCCCTTTGCATATGCGTATACGGTCACGACGTCGCCGTCTTTTCTGACGGACAGCGCTTCAGCCCCGTATTCTTTCAGCACGTCGCTGAGAAGCAGCCTTCTGCCGTAAAATACAGCCGCACCGAGAATGTTGTCCACATTGTCTGCGATTATACCTGCGCTCTCCATTTTGCAACCGTAAACGTTGAACGCACCGGTCGACGCATATGTATATTTTTCGTTTACGCTTTTAGCATATATCTCCACTTTTTCCACGGCTGCGCCGAGCTTTGCGTTCTCCGCCTTTTCGATCAGACCTTCAGACGATCTTCCCGCCGCCGTGTAAGTTACAGTCGCCGCAACCGCAACGATCAGAATTATCAGCAAAAACTTTTTCATATCTCACCTGCCTCGCAAACAATTGTTGACCGATTTTCCAGGTTTATACAGTCCTTTCCGCCTATTTTCCGCTCAAACGCAAGTCCGCTTGACTACCCGGCGGGCGTGTGTTATATTTGTTTTGTGAGGTTTATATGAACTATTTGTCAAGACGTTGCAAATCAATACTTCCTTATACCGCAGGCGAACAGCCTCAGGACAAGAAGTATGTAAAACTCAACACCAACGAGTGCCCCTACCCGCCCTCTACCGAAGTCGAAAAGACTGTCAGAGAGTTCGAAACGGGCAGGCTCCGCCTTTATCCCGACCCCGAAAACGCGAAACTCGTCGCCGCGATCGCACAAAGACACGGTCTGAACGCTGAAAACGTTTTTGTTGGCAACGGGAGCGACGAAGTGCTCTGCATGTGTTTCCCCGCGTTTTTCGACGAAAACGACACCGTCGCTTACGCAGACGTGACCTATTCGTTTTACAAAGTCTGGGCGCATATGTTCGACGTAAAATCACTCAAAGTGCCGCTTGACGACGAGTTCAGACTTGTGCACACCGATTATCTGGATATGCAGGGCGTAAAGGGCATGATAATCTGCAACCCCAACGCTCCCACCGGCACCGCGCTGGGCAGACTCGACCTTCTTAAGATCGTAGAGACAAATCCGGACAAGATCGTCATCGTCGACGAAGCTTACGGAGAATTTGCTTCTGTAAGCGTCGCCAACCGCGTAAACGATTTCCCCAACCTTCTCGTAGTGAAGACTTTCAGCAAGGCGTACGCCCTTGCAGGCGCGAGATGCGGTTACGCGCTCGGCAACAAAGCGTTGATTGACGGACTCAGAACGGTGAAAAATTCCATGAATTCCTACACCGTGAACGCGCTGACCGAAGCCGTGGCGATCGCCGCGCTTTCAGACAGAAAATACTACTCCTCCGTCACCGACAAAATAAACGCGCAGAGAGAGGAAACCGCCGACGCGCTCAGAGAACTCGGTTTTGAAGTTCTTCCCTCTTCCGCCAACTTCATCTTCGCAAGGCACAAAACCATATCGGGCAGCGAGATATATTTCCAGCTCAAAGAAAACGGCGTGCTCGTCAGGCATTTCAAAAGCGATCGGATCAGCGATTTCGTAAGAATAACGATCGGGACCGCTGAAGAAATGAAAACCCTGATTTCTGAAGTGAAAAAGATCGTGAAAAGAAAAAATTGAATAAAACGCAGAACGCGTCCTTTGAGGTGAACCCCAAAAGTGTCCAACTTTTGGGGTTCACCTCACTTCGGGGCGCGTTTTTTCATTAACGGAGTTTTTTCGACAAAAGCCGGCGTTTTCCGTCGCGTATAAAGTAGTAAAATATCAGTTATCAACAAAACGGAGAACACTATGATCAATCTCAACGGATATACGCCGGAAGAAACCGTATGCAAATGCGGAAAAACTCATTCAGCCTATACGAAAACAATTGAAACGGGCGAAGGCGCGATGGAAAAACTCGCCCCGGTATGCAAACGGATAATTGCCGAAGGGCGCGTTGGAATAGTCTGCGACGAAAACGTCCGCCACATTGCCGAACAAGCTGAAAGTCTGCTCGTCCGCGCAGGTTACCGCACGCGCATTTTCACCTACCCCGCCCGTTTCGAAAGCACGCGCGAAGCCGCGGAAAAACTGATAAACGCGAGCGAGGACGTGCGTCTGTGGGTCGCCGTCGGCGCAGGCAGCGTCTCCGAGACCGTGCGCTACGCCGCAAGTTGCCGTGCCAACGAATGGATCCTGCTCATGACCGCGCCGACGACCGATTACATGCTGTACCCTTACTGCGATTATACCGAAAACGGCGTCAGGGTGATATGCAAAGCCGCACCTCCTGTCGCCGTGATAGCGGATTACTCCGTCATAGAAAGCGCGCCCAAATACACGGTCGCGGCGGGATACGGAACTTTAGTTTCCAAACTCGTGAAAGCGTTCGATCTGTTTTTTGACGAAATAACCGACTGCGGTCGCTGTAAATTTCTGTCTGCGGAGTTCACGGAAAACCTGACAGAGTTCTTTATAACTCAGTCTTGCGAATCACTCTCTCTCAGGATATGCCGCACGCTGATACGGCTGGGAATTGTCGCACAGCTTGCCGACGAAACTGATTTCACCCAGGGAGGCGAATATTTCGCCGCGTATTGCCTGTCGTCTCAATGCCGTAAAGTCCGCCTGCCCGGCGAAAACGCCGCGATCGTCGCGCTTATCGCATACTGTATTCTCAACGGGTATCTGACCGCTTGCCCGGACGATCTGTACGTACCTTCAAGCATACCCGAATATTTCAGATATCTCGACAAGACATGCCTGATAAGCGCGATCTCTCTGCTGTGCAACGCAAAAAAGAACGAGGAAAGCGAAGCGCACCTTTACGTGCTGAAAGAATATTCTCAGGACCTGCTGGCAAAGCTGAAACAACTGTTTTCAAACCCGAACGGCATCGCCAGGCAGTTCCGCAGGTTGTATGACGACGCAGGTTACTGGCTCTGCTCGTATTGTCCGCGCGAAAGCGCTCTGAAAACCGTAGCCGCGGCGTATGCCGCCTATTCGGACGGACTGCTTTCGTCTGTCGTCTCCGGAGGTGCGCTCGAAAACGTCTGATCTTTGAACTCATTCCCGCTAAGCGCGTTGACCGGAAAGCGAGTTTTCTGTATAATTACATATATGGACAACGCTGAAAAATACCGCCTGAACGCTGCGGCATACGACGAAATCGCAGAAATATGGCATTCGTACAGAAAAGATACCCCCGTCAACAAATGCGTGGAAGAATTCTGCGCCCTGCTTCCGCACGGCGCGCGCGTGCTTGACGCCGGATGCGGCACGGGTTACCCTGTGAGCGCATATCTGTCCGGACTGGGATTTTCGGTAACCGGCGTCGATCCGTCTGAAAAAATGCTGGAAAAAGCGAAATGCTTAAACTTAGCAAATGCGGATTTCGTAAAATCCGATTTTCTCGGATTTCAGACAAACGAAACTTTTGACGCGATAATCGCTTTAGATTGCCTGTGGTATATCGAGTCTGAAAGACAGCATGAAATATACGCAAAAGCATCTTCTCTTCTGAAAAAAGGCGGCTGTTTCATGTTAACGCACGGGAGCGTGACCGGCGAGACGAGCGGAGAAATGATGGGAAAGACGTTTTATTACGCGGCGCTTTGCCTCAGCAACGTCGCCGCGTTGCTGAACGCGAACGGATTTGACGTCATACGTGAAGAAAGCGATTACGCGGAGCCGACGACCGGCACACGGGATCTTCTGATATTTGCGAGAAAAAGAAATGATTGATCCTGTTCCGGGGCTCAGAATATTTTTAAAAGACCGGTCCGTTTGTCTGTTGAAGAGCAAAGCCACGGGCCGCATGAAAAGAAAAAGACTTCAGCATTCTCTGCAAAGAGGAAGTTTTCATGCCGGTTTGTATTATTTCTGTCTTGTGTTACTCAAAATATGCAAAAAAAAGACGCGTTTTCACGCGTCTTTTCTTGCTTTTGAGATAGAAATTACTTCATTTCAACGTCAGCGCCGGCATCCTTGAACTTCTTGACGATCTCTTCAGCGGTATCCTTGCTGATACCCTCTTTGATCTTGCTGGGAACTTCTTCTGCCATCTTCTTCGCGTCGACAAGGCCGAGACCGGTAACTTCTCTGACAACCTTGATAACGGCGATCTTGTTTGCGCCAGCCGCTTTAAGAATGACGTCAAACTCGGTCTTCTCTTCTGCGGGAGCTGCTGCTTCTGCGCCTGCTGCGGGAGCTGCGACTGCCATAGCTGCCGCGCTTACGCCGAATTCGGTCTCGATAGCCTTCACAAGCTCGTTGAGCTCGAGAACGGTCATGCTCTTTACTTCTTCAATGATCTTAGCAATATCTGCCATTGTTGTATCCTCCAATAATTACGAAATTTTTATGATTATTCTGCCTTCTTTTCAGCAACCTGTTGCAAAGCTCTTGCAAGTCCGCTGATAGGACTCTGCAGCAAGCCGAGCAATTGCGCGAGCAACACTTCCTTGGACGGGATGGATGCAAGCTTGTCTACCGTTTCTGCGTCGATGTAAGCGCCGTCCATCATGCCGCACTTTACTTCAAGCGCGTTGACTGTTTTCTTTGCGTTTGCAACGACCTTTGCCGCCGCGAGAGCGTCGCCGTTTGCGAACGCGACAGCGGTCGGACCTTCGAGATGTCCGTCGAAACCGCTGATGCCGAGTTCGTTCAGAGCAATCTGTACGAGACGGTTTTTGAGAACGCGGTATTCAACGTTTTCTTTGCGGAAATTAGCACGGAGCGCGGTGTCGTCTGCAACGGAAATGCCTTTGTAATCGACGATGACCATAGCCTTGCAGTTCTGGATCTTGGATTTGATCTCTTCGATCTGAGCCGCTTTCTGCTGTCTGGCTTCGGAAATTTTCGCAACTTTGTTTTCGTTCTTAGCCATTTCTACCTCCTATAAAATTATCCCTCCGCGCCAAAGACACGGAGGGATCGTGAAATCCTTTTTTCTCCGCCTCGGCAAGATATTTAAGCTTAGCGCCCTTGCTGTCTTCGGCACGAATATTTTTCTTGTAAGACAAGTATATTTTATACCTGCCCTTTTGTCAAGCGTTTTAAAGCGATTACGCTTTTACAGCGATTTTTATGCCCGGTCCCATTGTGCTGGCGACGGTAACGCTCTTGACGTACTGACCTTTAGCTGCCGCCGGCTTCGCCTTGAGGATCGCGTCGAAGATAGCGTTGAAGTTCTCGGTCAGTTTTTCAGCGCCGAACGACTTCTTGCCGATTGCGACGTGAATGATGTTGGTCTTGTCAAGTCTGTACTCGACCTTACCTGCTTTGATCTCTTTGACAGCCTTGGTAACGTCCATTGTAACGGTACCGCTCTTGGGGTTAGGCATAAGTCCCTTGGGACCGAGCACCTTACCGATACGTCCGACCATACCCATCATGTCGGGAGTGGTGACGCAGACGTCGAAATCGAACCAGTTCTCGTTCTTGATCTTGTTGATCAGCTCTTCGCCGCCGACGTAATCTGCGCCTGCAGCCTCAGCCTCGTCCGCCTTAGCGCCCTTTGCGATGACGAGAACTCTCGCCGTCTTGCCGGTGCCGTGGGGGAGAACGATGACGCCTCTGACCTGCTGATCTGCGTGACGGGAGTCAACGCCCAGTCTTACGTGGATCTCGATCGATTCGTCGAATTTAGCGGTTGCGCTGTCAACGACAGCCTTCATTGCCTCAGCAACGTCGTAAGCCTTAGAGCTGTCAACGACTTTGGAAGCCTCGATATATCTCTTTCCTCTTTTCATAACTCAAACCTCCTTAGTCCTGAACGACGATGCCCATGCTGCGGCAGGTGCCGGCGATCATGCTCATTGCGCTTTCGATGCTGCCTGCGTTGAGGTCGGGCATCTTCATCGTAGCGATCTCTCTAATCTGAGCGGTGGTGATCGTAGCTACTTTGTCCTTGTTGGGTTTAGCCGAACCGCTTTCGATCTTGCAAGCTTTCTTGATCAGAACGGGAGCGGGCGGAGTCTTGAGCTCGAACGTGAAAGAACGGTCTGTGTAGATCGTCATGACGACAGGGATGATGAGACCTGCCTTGTCCTTTGTCTTTTCGTTGAAGTCCTTGGTAAATCCGGGGATGTTGATACCGTGAGGTCCCAGAGTGGAGCCTACGGGAGGTCCCGGAGTAGCTTTACCGGCAGGAAGCTGCAACTTGACTATTGCGGAAATTTTCTTTGCCATAATACTACCTCCTATAGCAATCGTGGTATTGACGAGCCGTATTGAAGATTTGCGGCTCTCCCAGACCCTTTCGGGTTATCAGCATTTTTTCTCGATCTGACCGAACTCGAGATCTACGCTCGTTTCGCGACCGAACATTGAGATGACGACTTTGACTTTCTGAACGTCGGGTTTGATCTCCTTGACCTCTCCGGTAAAGCCTTGCAACGCGCCCGAAATGACCTCTACGGTGTCTCCCACGTTGATATGGAAGTCTTCCATCTTGACCTTTTCGAGCTGAGCCCTCTTGACGTCTTCAGCCGACATCGGAAGGGGTTTGCCGTCGCTGCTGTTGCAGAAATCTCTTACGCCTCTCGTCTGTTTGACCATATACCATATCTGTTTGGTATAGATCATCTTTATGAAAACGTAGTTGGGGTACTTGCGGCGCATAACGAACTTTTTCTTGCCGTTGCGCTCGACGACCTCTTCCTCTTCGGGAACAACCACGTCGAAAATATAATCCTGCAGACCGCTGGTTTCGACCATGCGCAGAATGTTGTCTCTCGCTATATAATCGTAACCGTACGTCGTGCAGATGATATACCATTTGGGCTGACCGGTGATCTCTTCTGCCATAACTGCCTCCTTAGCCTTAAGCGCCGATGAGCAGCTTGAGTAACCAGCCGCACAGATAATCAAAGCCCATGATTATCAGAACGAATACGAGAACAACGAAGCAGACGGTGCCGAACTGAGCAAAAACTTTGCCCGCCGTCGGCCATGTCACCTTCTTCAGTTCTGAGACGATACCTTTGAAAAAGTTCTTGACTTTTGTGCCGAATCCGACCTTGTTTTCGTTTTTCTTGCCGTTCTTTCCTTTTTTGGGCTGCGTCGCAGGAACGTTTGAACCGTTATCTCCCAGCTCTGCGTTGTTGAGCGGCTGATTGATCACGCCGGATTCCTCGACAGTCGTGTTTTTCTTGGACATATTCCCTCCGGATTACTTGGATTCCTTGTGCAAAGTGGTCTTCTTGCAGAACTTGCAGTATTTCATGATCTCCAGTCTGTCGGGAGTATTCTTCTTGTTCTTATAAGTGTCGTAATTGCGCTGCTTACACTCGGTACAAGCAAGGGTAATTCTTGTTCTCACGGTAAACACCTCCAAAAAAATTACACCCTTTTAGGTGCTTTATCATTTTAACATAGTGCAATAGCTATGTCAAACAAAAATAAGCACAAAAAGAGTGTTTTTAATATTAAATGGCTGAAACCGCCGAAAGCGGTTGCTTCAACCGGTTTTCGTCTGCTCGGATTCATTTCGCAAACGCGCCTTTTCCGGGAACTTCGTCTAGCGAGCGGTAAATCTGCCCTTTCCTTTCTTTTATTTTCTGCTTTATTTCTTCTTTTTTCTCAATCTGCTCCTTGAACACGGGCGCAAACGCCGGCACGTAATAACTTGCCGCTTTCATAACTTTGCATGTGATCTTCTGCGTCAGCGACGGCGCGAGCCTCATTCCGAGATCCATGAGTCTGGCAACCATGTCGATCACCACTCTGGTCTTGCGCTTTCTCATCGCCTTGATGATGCGCTTTGCCGCAGTCTCTGCGGTGATGCCTATCTTTTCCACAAGCTCGTAGTCCTTCTTCGCTTTTCCGTCTCCTTCCCCTCTTTGCTTGTAAAGGTCTGTCTTGACCGGTCCGGGCATTACACAGGAAACTCCGATTCCGAAACCGGACAGATCCTGCGCAAGACTTTCGCTGAACGCCTTGACCGCACCTTTCGTCGCCGAATATACCGTTTCTCCGCATACGGGCAAAATTGCGCTTGCAGAAGAAATGTTGACTATATAGCCGAATTTGCTCTTCTTGATGTGAGGCAAAAATGCCGCAACTCCGAAAATGACGCTGTTAAAATTGGTGTCGACGATCTTTCTGACTGTCTCCATGTCGAGGTCCGCATACTGAGCAAACTCCTGTATCATACCGACGTTGTTGACGAGAACGTCGACGTCGTAACCGATGTCTGCCATCTCCCTTGAAAAAGCGTACCATGCACTTTCGTCTGAAATATCAAACCTGCGATAATCAAATCTGTCTCCGAGTTCTTCTTTCAGGGAGTCGAGTTTCTGCTGATTTCTGGCAACGCCCATAACGTTACAGCCGAATTTCTTGACAAGCTGCACCGTAAGCTCCCTTCCTATGCCGGTGCTGCAACCGGTAATAACTACGTTTCTGCCGTAGATCCAATTCCTTTTTGACATACGCTATACACTTCCTTCGTCTTTACACAAATATTTTACCATATTATTCCAAAACATTAAACTACAATGAGTTTGGTAAAGGTCTGATATCACGCGCTATATTTTTTATTTCAGCCAATAAACCGCACTATATAATATATTATTATAAATGTCCGGAATTTTCCTCTCACGATCCGATTATATAACCGAATTATTAAACGACCGTGAAACGATATGACATCTCAACGTTTGTTCGGTTAAGACCGTGAGACGACTGAAGCGCAATTAATTTGTGTTCCGCTTTAAACGCCGTTTTTCAAGCGGCAAATTCAGTATCTTTCAAGTTAAACGTCCCGATAATATGTCCTGCAGATAAACTTGTGTCAGGTTATGTCGGCAATACATCCCCTGAGCCTTATAAAAAAGTATCAAAAACTTTATCGGCATGCAAAATTCAGATAACAAAAAAGCCGCTCGGAAACCGAACGGCTTTTGATATTGTTTGATTTAAGCGATTAGCCAAGAATCTTGGAAACGACGCCGGAACCGACCGTTCTGCCGCCTTCGCGGATAGCGAAACGCAGACCTTCTTCGATAGCGATCGGGGTGATGAGTTCGACTTCCATCGTGACGTGGTCACCGGGCATAACCATCTCAACGTCAGCGGGGAGTTTGATGGAACCGGTAACGTCGGTCGTTCTGAAGTAGAACTGCGGACGATAGCCGTTGAAGAATGCGGTGTGACGACCACCCTCTTCCTTCTTCAGTACGTAAACCTGCGCGCTGAACTTGGTGTGAGGATTGATGGTGCCGGGTTTAGCAAGGACCTGACCTCTCTCGATGCCCTTTCTGTCGATACCACGGAGAAGTGCGCCGATGTTGTCGCCTGCGTAAGCCTCGTCAAGAAGCTTTCTGAACATTTCAAGACCGGTGATGGTGGTCTCGACGGTGTCATGGATACCGACGATCTGAACCTTGTCCTGAACCTTTACGCTACCTCTTTCAACTCTACCGGTAGCGACGGTGCCACGGCCGGTGATGGTGAAGACGTCTTCAACAGGCATAAGGAAGGGTTTGTCGGTGTCACGCTCGGGAGCGGGAATGTAGCTGTCGATAGCGTCGAGAAGCTCCTGGATGCATTTGCAAGCGGGATCGTCAACGTTGCCGTCGGAAGCAGCTTCGAGAGCTTTGAGCGCGCTGCCCTTGATGATCGGGGTGTCGTCGCCGGGGAACTCGTACTGGCTGAGGAGGTCTCTGACTTCCATCTCGACGAGCTCGAGAAGCTCAGGATCGTCAACCTGGTCGGTCTTGTTGAGGAAGACGATGATATAAGGAACGCCGACCTGACGAGCGAGCAGGATGTGCTCTCTGGTCTGGGGCATCGGACCGTCGGTAGCTGCAACGACGAGGATAGCGCCGTCCATCTGAGCTGCACCGGTGATCATGTTCTTGACGTAGTCAGCGTGTCCCGGGCAGTCAACGTGAGCGTAGTGACGGGTGTCGGTCTCGTACTCAACGTGAGCGGTATTGATTGTGATACCTCTTGCCTTCTCTTCGGGCGCTTTGTCTATTTCATCGTATCTCATCTTCTGAGCATGACCCTTAGCAGCGCAATACATGGTGATTGCAGCGGTCAAGGTGGTCTTGCCGTGGTCGACGTGACCGATGGTACCGATATTTACATGCGGTTTGGTTCTTTCGAATTTAGCCTTAGCCATTTTGTTATTCCTCCTGAAATCTTTCGACTGTTATATTTATTTTACTTATATTAAAGCGATTTGTCAACGACTTCGCATTAATTATTTTTTTCTTGCGTCGATAATGCCTGCCGCAACGTTCTTGGGAACTTCAGCGTAGTGGTCGAACTGCATAGAGAAGTCGCCTCTGCCCTGAGTGCTGGAACGGAGCGTGGTCGCATAACCGAACATTTCCGCAAGCGGGATCTCGCAATCGACGACCTGATCGCCACCGCGCATTTCCATGGATTTGATGTTGCCTCTTCTGCCGTTGATCGTGCCGATAACGTCGCCGAGATACTGGTCGGGAGTGACGACTTCGACAGCCATCATAGGCTCAAGCAGTACCGGGTTTGCCTTTTCGGCGCCGTCCTTGAGAGCCATTGAACCTGCGATCTTGAACGCCATTTCGGACGAGTCGACTTCGTGGTAAGAACCGTCAACGATATCCACGTTGAAATCAACGAGTTCGTATCCTGCAAGTATACCACCCTTTGCAGCTTCTCTGATACCTGCTTCGACAGCGGGGATATATTCCTTCGGGATGCTGCCGCCGACAGTCTTGTCGACAACGGTAACGCCCTTGCCGGGTTCGTTGGGAGAAAGAACGATCTTGCAGTGACCGTACTGACCTTTACCGCCGGACTGACGCACATACTTGCCTTCAGCATTGACTTCCTTTCTGATGGTCTCGCGGTAAGCGACCTGCGGCTGACCGACGTTAGCTTCGACTTTGAACTCTCTGAGAAGTCTGTCGACGATTATGTCGAGGTGCAGCTCGCCCATACCTGCGATGATGGTCTGACCGGTTTCCTGGTTGGTATAGGTCTTGAAGGTCGGGTCTTCTTCAGCGAGTTTGACAAGCGCGAGACTCATCTTCTCCTGACCTGCCTTGGTCTTGGGCTCGATAGCAACGTTGATGACGGGTTCGGGGAACTCCATGCTCTCGAGTATGATCGGCTTGTCGACGTCGCACAGCGTATCGCCGGTGGTCGTATCCTTGAGACCGACTATCGCGATGATGTCGCCTGCATGCGCTTCATCAAGTTCAGCTCTGCTGTTTGCGTGCATACGGACTATACGGCCCACTCTTTCACGCTTGCCCTTGGTGCTGTTGAGCACGTAAGAACCCGCTTTTATGGTGCCGGAGTAGACACGGAAGAACGCAAGCTTTCCGATGAACGGGTCAGCCATGATCTTGAACGCAAGACCGCTGAACGGAGCGTTGTCGTCCGCCTCGCGGTGGAGCACTTCGTTCTTGTCGTCGACTGCGGTGCCTTCGACGGGGGGAATGTCGACAGGAGACGGCAGATAATCGACGATCGCGTCGAGAAGGAGCTGAACGCCCTTGTTGCGGTATGCGGAGCCGCAGAACACGGGGGTAATGTCCATTGACAGCACGCCCTTTCTGATAGCCTTCCTGATTTCCGCAGGCTCAACTTCTTCGCCCATAAGGACTTTTTCCATCAACGATTCGTCGTACATGGATGCCTCGTCGAGAAGCTCGGTCCTCTTCGCTTCGCAGATCTCTTTGAGTTCCGCGGGGATCTCTCTGTATTCGAACTTGAGACCTTCCTTGTCGATATAATAGATAGCCTTGTTTTCAACGAGGTCCACCATACCGACGAAGCTGTCTTCCTTGCCGATAGGCACGACCATAGCAACGGGTTTAGCTCTGAGTCTGTCCTTCATCATCTGGATGACGTTTTCGAAATCCGCGCCGTCACGGTCCATCTTGTTGACAAACGCGATCCTCGGAACGTGATATTTCGTAGCCTGACGCCAGACGGTCTCGGACTGAGGCTGAACGCCGCCTCTTGCGCAGAATACCGCTACCGCGCCGTCGAGAACGCGGAGGCTTCTTTCGACCTCAACGGTAAAGTCAACGTGTCCCGGGGTGTCGATCAGGTTGATGCGGCAGCCCTTCCATGCGGTGGAAGTAGCCGCGGAGGTGATGGTTATACCTCTCTCCTGCTCCTGAACCATCCAGTCCATCGTTGCGCTTCCGTCGTGAACTTCGCCTATCTTGTGGTTGATACCCGTATAGTACAAAATTCTCTCGCTGGTCGTGGTCTTGCCTGCGTCGATGTGCGCCATGATACCGATATTTCTGGTATTTTCCAACGAATATTCTCTCGCCATATATGTTTCCTCTTGTATAAGATTTTATCGAAGGACTACCAACGATAATGAGCAAACGCCTTGTTTGCTTCTGCCATTCTGTGCATTTCTTCCTTTCTTCTCACAGACGCGCCGGTGTTGTTGTAAGCGTCCATGAGCTCAGCCGCAACGCGCTCCGCCATCGTCTTTTCGCCTCTCTTGCGGGAGAACATGACTATCCATCTGATAGCCAGAGTCTGACGACGTGCCGCTCTGATCTCCATAGGAACCTGATAGGTGGAACCGCCCACGCGACGAGCTTTTACTTCGAGCTCGGGCATAGCGTTGGAAAGCGCCTTGGTGAACACGTCCATAGGTTCAATGCCCATCTTTTCTTTGATTATATCGAATGCACCGTAAACTATATTCTGAGCCGTGCCCTTCTTGCCGTCCCACATAACCTGGTTCACGAACTTGGTGATGACCTTGCTGTTGTAAACAGGATCGGGAAGTACGTCTCTTACGAATGCGCCACTTCTTCTTGGCATATTACTTTACCTCCTTGTTAGATTGATTGTTTCCGACTAAACAGGCAGACCTTATTTCTTGGGTCTCTTTGCGCCATATTTAGATCTCGCTTGCATACGCTTCGCTACGCCTGCACTGTCCAGGGTACCACGGATGATGTGATATCTTACGCCCGGCAGGTCTCTTACTCTACCACCTCTTATCAGAACGACGCTGTGCTCTTGCAGGTTGTGACCGATACCGGGAATATAGATGGTACCTTCCATACCGTTGACGAGTCTCACTCTTGCGATCTTGCGGAGCGCGGAGTTAGGCTTCTTGGGAGAAGTGGTCGTAACGGACAAGCATACGCCTCTCTTCTGAGGGCACTGCTGCATGATAGGAACAACGCTCTTCTTCACCTGCTTTTCACGGCCTTGTCTAATCAACTGATTGATTGTTGGCATCTGACTTTTTACCTCCTGTGTTATTTTTGTCGGAACAGCTCAATCCTCAAGGAATTTTACCGTGCCAATAGCTATATATGGCATAATCCCACACATAGCAAGAAATATTGTACACAAATTATTTTCAAGTGTCAAACGATTGATAATGAAGTAAAATAAATTTTTTTAAAAATTTGATGTGTTTTTCGCAACAAAACCGCCCTTTTGCGGATATTTCAGTTCTCCGGACCTTTCTTTATCCGTAAGTAAAGTCAGATCGCCGGCTTCGCGTCCGTGATCCTGACGGTTGCGCTCGCGTCCAGCGTGACTCCTGCCGCGTCCGCTCCCGTCCTTACCAGGTTGTACGCTTCAGAAGCGATCATAGCCGCGTTGTCCGTACACAGAGACAAAGGAGGATAATATACGTTCAGCCCGTGCTTTTCAGCCTTTTGTCTCATAACTTCTCTCAACCTTTCGTTGGCGGCGACGCCTCCTGCAATGACAATTGTCTTCAGTCCGTAATTCTCAGCCGCTCTTACAGCCGCGTCTGTCATTATGCCGACCGCTTTTTCCTGGAACGAACACGCGACGTCCGCCCTGGAAAATTCCTCTCCTTTCTGTTCTTTCGTGTGAACGTAATTTATGACGGCGGTCTTGAGCCCGCTGTATGAAAAGTCGTAGCCGCCGCTGTTCCTGAGCGGGGTCGGAAGTTTCACGGAAGGCTTTCCTTCCCTCGCAAGTTTCTGGATCTCGGGTCCGCCCGGATAAGGGAGACCGAGCACGCGCGCCACCTTGTCGAACGCCTCGCCGCAAGCGTCGTCCTGAGTGCTTCCGAGAAGTTCGATATCTTCGAGCGCATTTACCTTTACCACCGCCGTATGACCGCCGCTGGCGATAAGGCAGATGTAAGGCGGTTCAAGATCGGGCTTGGCGATATAGTTCGCCGCGATATGCCCGCGTATGTGATTGACGGGTATAAGCGGTTTTCCGAGCGCGTACGCATACGCCTTGGCGAAAGAAACGCCGATCAGAAGCGCGCCGAGAAGCCCTGCGCCGTAAGTCACCGCCACGCAGTCGAGTTCTTCCTGCTTCACGCCCGCCTGTTCAAGCGCCTGAGCAGTGATCTCCGATATCGCCATCACGTGGTTTCTTGAAGCTATTTCGGGCACCACGCCGCCGTAACGCTTGTGGATCTCGATCTGAGACGCGACGACTGAAGACAGCACCTTTCTGCCACGTGTTACCGCGCATGCGGTCTCGTCGCACGAAGATTCGAGCGCAAGTATAGTGACGTCCTCTTTGTCCCTCAGTTTTTCCAGCTGCTCCGCGCAGCTTTTTTCGTAATCCGTAAGCATATTATTATATTGATATAGATATAAAGCGGCGCGTTTTCGGCGCCGCGTATTTTCACTGTGATTTTTTCAGATAATCGAAGATGAATTCTTCAAGGTCGCCGTCCATGACCGCGGTGATGTTGCCCGTTTCGCAACCTGTGCGGTGATCCTTGACCATCGTGTACGGGCAGAAAACGTAGCTTCTGATCTGGCTGCCCCATTCGATCTTCTTGATCTCTCCCTTGAGTTCCTGCTCCTGTTCCTGCTGTTCGCGCTCCTGCTTTTCGACCAGCTTGGACATCAGCATTTTCATCGCCTGTTCGCGGTTCTGGATCTGCGAACGCTCGTTCTGACACTGGACGATTATGCCCGTCGGGATATGCGTGATGCGCACCGCGCTGTCCGTCTTGTTGACGTGCTGACCGCCCGCGCCGCCGCTCCTGTAAGTGTCGATCTTCAGGTCTTCAGGATTTATATTTATCTCTGTTTCGCCCTCTATCTCAGGCATGACTTCTACGGAAGCGAACGACGTGTGACGCCTTGACTGAGAGTCGAAAGGCGAGATCCTGACAAGGCGGTGCACTCCCTTTTCCGCCTTCAGGTAGCCGTAAGCGTTCTCTCCTTCCACGGAAAAAGTCACGCTCTTTATGCCCGCTTCGTCGCCGGGCAGAGAGTCGAGCACGTTGACCTTGTAGCCGTTCCTTTCAGCATATCTGGTATACATGCGGTAAAGCATGCTCACCCAGTCCTGCGCTTCGGTACCGCCCGCGCCTGCGTGCAGAGTCATGATCGCATTGTTTGCGTCGTACTTGCCCTTGAGCAGGGTTTCTAGCGTAGTCTGTTCTATCTCCTTTGCCAAAGAATCAAGCTCGCTCTGTATCTCCTCGCTTTCGCTGTCCGTTTCGCTTTCAAGGCAGAGTTCGATCAGCACTTCGATGTCGTCGGCTTTTGCGCACAGCTTGTTGTAGCGCTCTATCTTGCCTTCTATCCTGGACACCTCCTTGTTGACTTTCTGCGCGTTCTCAAGATCCTCCCAGAAGCCGTCCGCTTCCTGTTTCGAGGCAAGCTCAGCGCGCTGTTTCTCAAGATTTTCGATATCAAGCGCTTCTCCGAGCGATTCAAGTTGTTTTCTTAGGGAAGCGAGTTCCTGCTTCGCCTGTTCGATTATTATCATATATTTCTCCGTCGGTAATTTTCTTCTTCGTTTGCTTTCTCAGCGCGTATCACTTGCCCTGATAATAGTTCCCGCTCCTGCCACAACAGTTCTTGTATTTCTTTCCGCTGCCGCACGGACAAGGCTCGTTGGGTCCGGGCTGTTTCTGCTTGCGCACCGTCTCCACCTTGGGCTTAGCCTGCTTTTTCTGACCGCCGAAAGCGCTTGCCTCGTCGTGTCTTTCCGTCGTCTGCATTTCGGTGTGTTGCTGAGCGGCGGGTGTCTGAGGCTTGACGGAAATCTCTATTTTCATGATGACCTTTACAACGTCGTTCTGGATATTCTCGACCATTTCGTCAAACATGTCGAAGCCTTCTTTGCGGTAAACGAGCACCGGATCTCTCTGCCCGTACGCGACAAGACTGATGCCTTGGCGCAGTTCTTCCATCGCGGAAATATGCTCAGTCCAGCGCGCGTCGACAGCTCTCAGAAGGACGTCCCTCTCCAGCTGCTCTACGGGTATGCCCGTCTCCTTGAATTTCGCGGTCCTTTCTTCAAACACACTTTCCGCTTTCTGCGTGACCGCGCTTATGAAGGAATCCCTGTCGTCGTGAGACTCGACGAACTCCTCCGAAATCATCGCGCTGTCTTTGGGAAGGACAGCGGATTCAAGCTCTTTATTGAAAGCGTCGTAATTCCACTGAGTGTAATCCGCCTTGCTGTTCAGATAGGGGTCGCATACCCTTGCAACGACCTCTCCTATCATCGCCCTGATCTGTTCGTGAACGTCCAGTTCGTCAAGAACTATGCGGCGCTGTTCGTAGATTATCTCTCTCTGCTTGTTCAGCACGTCGTCGTAGCTGAGCACGTGTTTTCTGATCGAGAAGTTTCTGTCCTCGACCTTTGCCTGAGCGTGTTCGACCTGATTGGTCAGCATTTTCGACTCTATGACCATGCTCTCGTCACCGCCGCTCAGTTTCACGATCAGGTTTTTGAGCATGTCTCCGCCGAATATCCTTAGCAGATCGTCGTCCGCGCTGATGTAAAACACCGAAGAACCGGGGTCTCCCTGACGTCCGCTACGACCGCGGAGCTGGTTGTCGATACGGCGTGATTCGTGCCTTTCGGTGCCGATTATCCTGAGACCGCCGAGCGCGACGACCTCTTCTTTCTCCTTGTCCGTATCCTTCTTAAAAAGATCGTAATACTTCTTGTATTCGCTCCTCGCCTTGAGAATCTCTTCGTCCGAAGTATGCGCGTGCGACGTAGCCTGTTCTATTACGTCGTGCGGATAGCCGGCAGACTCAAGCTTTTTCTTGGCAAGGAAATCCGGGTTGCCGCCCAGCATGATGTCGGTACCGCGGCCTGCCATGTTGGTCGCGATCGTGACGGCTCCGGGCTTGCCTGCCTGAGCGACGATCTCAGCTTCTTTTTCATGATATTTCGCATTGAGCACGACGTGAGGGATCTTCTTGTTTTTGAGAAGATTGCTCAGCTCCTCGCTCTTTTCAACGCTGATCGTACCCACGAGTACGGGCTGTTTGCGGTCATAGCAATCTTTGATGTCCTCAACGATCGCCTGAAATTTCGCCCTGTGAGTGACGTACAGTTTGTCAGGCTCGTCCGTTCTGATCATCGGCTTGTTCGTCGGGATGACCACGACGTCCAGCTTGTATATCGTCTCAAACTCGTTTTCTTCCGTCTTTGCGGTACCCGTCATGCCCGACAGTTTTCTGTACAGTCTGAAGAAGTTCTGATAGGTGATGGAAGCGAGCGTTTTGTCTTCTGCCTTGATCTGCACGTGTTCCTTCGCTTCGATCGCCTGATGCAGACCGTTGCTGAAGCGGCGGCCGATCATCTGACGGCCGGTGAATTCGTCGACGATTATCACTTCGCCGTCAACGACGATGTAGTTGACTTCGCGTTTCATCGTGACGTGAGCGCGCAAAGCGTTGTCGATGTAATGCTTAGTCTGCTGGTTCACGAAATCGGAAAGATCCTCTATGCCGTAAAACGCTTCCGCTTTTGCCGAGCCGTTTTCGTTGAGGTATACGGTATTGTTCTTTTCACCCTTTTCGTAATCTCCGGTATGATTGCAAACCGCGCCGCACTTGGCGCAGTAAACGGTCTTGCCGCATTTTTCGATCCATTCTTCGCTCTGTTCCTCTCCGCATTCTGGGCAGACGTATCTACCGGGCTCGAGCGTACGGACGAACTTGTCCGCCTTCATATACGGCTCCGCGCTCGTCTGTCCTCTGCCGCTTATGATAAGAGGAGTGCGCGCTTCGTCGATCAGGATGCTGTCCACTTCGTCGACGATCGCGAAAGCGAGGTTCCTCTGCACGCGGTCCTTTGCGTTCCTGACCATGTTGTCGCGCAGATAGTCGAACCCGAGTTCGCTGTTGGTCGTATACATAATGTCGCAGTTGTACGCTTCGCGTTTCTCAGCCTTGTTCATGCTGTGAAGATTGCAGCCCACCGTAAGCCCGAGGAAACGGAAGACCTTGCCCATCCAGTCGCAGTGGTATTTCGCGAGATATTCGTTAACCGTGACGATGTGCATGCCTTCGCCGGTCAGCGCGTTGAGGTATGCCGGCAGCGTAGCCACCAGAGTCTTACCTTCACCGGTTTTCATCTCCGCGATCCTGCCCTGATGCAAAACGATACCGCCTATGATCTGCACGTAGAAATGCTTCATTCCTAGCACTCTAGCGCTTGCTTCCCTGACAGCGGCGAACGCTTCGGGGAGAAGATCGTCGAGTTTTTCGCCTGCGGCGTATCTGTCCTTGAAGTTCTGAGTGCACGCGGCGAGTTCTTCGTCCGTCTTTGCCTGGAATTCAGGCTCGAGAGCGACAACTTTGTCCGCGGTTTTTTTAAGTTTTTTGAGTTCCCTTGCGTCCTTGGACGGGAACAAAGCCGATAAAATACCCATATTAGCCTCTTTTTACGCCGCGGTTACGCTTTGAGCGCTCCGCAACACATTTATATTATCATAACGCGCGCGACCCGTCAAGCGTATGAAAAGCCGCCCGAACGCGGCATGAACGCGTATTTTGCAATATTTTAACAAAGTTTGTATAAAACGGCATTAAAAAACGGATTTTAAGCCCGTTTCCGATTCTAAACTATAAGTGTTCAAGTGAGCATTCCTGAAAAACGCATAATAAACGTGCCTCAGAGATCATTCGCCTTTTTCGTTAAGGCATGGTATATTCAGCCGTTTTTCCTTGCGTAAGAATCTTTTATGAAATCCGAAAGCAGGCTGTACCTCTTCGCGGTATAGTTGTTTCTGACCATCTTTTCTATGTTCTCAGTCGCGCCGACGAGGACGACCATGTTTTTCGCACGGGTGACGGCGGTATAAAGCAGATTTCGGGTCAGAATCATATAGTTGCCGCTCGTCACGGCGATTATGACCACGGGGAACTCGCTGCCCTGCGATTTATGCACGGAGACCGCGTACGCGAGAGTGAGTTCGTCGAAATCGCCCTGCCCGTATCTGACGCGTTTGCCGTCGTCGAACGCCACAAGAACGGAGGGCTCTTTTTCGTCGATCTCCTCGATATAGCCTATGTCGCCGTTGAAAACGCCGGTGCCGGTCGTCAGATCGTCCGGATTCTGCCACTCCAACTGATAGTCGTTGACGACGTGCATCACCTTGTCTCCCTTCCTGAAAATGCGGTTGCCCAGCTGAAGCTGAGGCTTTCCGCCGAAAGGATTGAGGGTCTCCTGCAATTTTGCGTTCATGTTCTCCACACCGATTATCCCCTTTTTCATAGGGCAAAGCACCTGTATCTCTTTGGGCGAAACGCCTGCGTACGCCGGGATGCGCCTTGAGACCATGTCCGTTATCGTATTCAGCGCGGCGGTCGCGTCCGCCTTGTTGTCAACAAAAAAGTCCTTGCATTTGTTGTCTATCACGGGCATCAGCCCCTTGTTTATCCTGTGCGCGTTGATGACGATGTAGCTGTCCTCGCCCTGACGGTAAATGTGGGTCAGGTAACAGACCGGCACCAGTCCGCAGGATATCACGTCCGCAAGCACGTTGCCCGCTCCGACAGACGGCAGCTGGTCCTTGTCTCCGACCATGATCAGCCTTCCGCCGTACTTTATCGACCTGATCAGAGCGTTGAACACGTATTCGTCGCACATGCTCACTTCGTCCACAATGACCACGTCCTGCTCCAGCTTGGTGTTTTCGTTGAACGTGAAATGCCCTTTACCGTCCGTGAAATCAAGGTCCAGAAGCCTGTGAATCGTCTTTGCTTCAAGCCCTGTCGCTTCAGACAGTCGCTTAGCCGCACGCCCTGTCGGAGCGCACAGACAGACGGAAAAATTCCTCGCTTTGAAGATCTCGATTATGCACTGGATTATCGTGGTCTTGCCCGTGCCCGGACCGCCGGTGATAACGTTTACGCCGCTTTCGAGGCAGCTCCTGATCGCGGCGCGCTGTCCTTCGTGCAGCTTTATTCCCCTGACTCTTTCGTATTCGTCAAGGTCGCTTTCAATGTTTACCGAAACGCAGGCGCATCCTCCCTCAAGGTTGACGATATGCGCGGCTATGGACTGCTCGCAGACGTAGTTGCGCGCGTGCATCACGATCTCTCTGCCGTCCTTTTCCAGCCTGACCACCTTGCCCTCAACTTCGCAGTCGCAAAGCGCCTCGTTTATCTTCTCCTCGGTATCGAAGTCTCCGAGCGACAAAAGTTTATCCGCTTCGTTGACGAGGTCGTTTTTGGGAAGATAGGTGTGTCCGTTCTTGTCCATCGCGTCTTTCAGGATGTAAACGAGCGCCGCGCTTATCCTGAATTTGCTGTCAGCCGGGATCCCCGTCAGTTTGGCTATCTTGTCCGCCGTGATGAAACCTATCCCGTCCACGTCGTCCACAAGCCTGTAAGGGTTCTGTTCAATTATCCTTTTCGTCGACGCTTCGTACGCTTTATATATCCTCAGCGCGGTGTTGAGCGGCACGCCGTACCCTTGCAGATAGACTATCGTGTCCTGCATGTCTCTCATCGACATATACGCTTCGTGTATCGACATTGCCTTCTTGACTGACACGCCTTTTACTTCTGCAAGTTTTGCCGGATCCGTCTCTATCACGTTGAGCGCGTTCTGCCCGAATTTTTCGACGATCGCGTACGCCGTCGCCTCGCCCACTCCCTTGAAAAGTCCGCTTGAAAGATATTTGAAAACAGCGTCCTTCGTGGTGGGCGGCTTTACCGTGACCTGCTCCACGGCGAACTGCTCGCCGAACCTGGCGTTGTTGACCCACTCGCCTTCGACTTCAACGACTTCGCCGGCGGTTATCGGCGGAAAAATGCCCACGGCGGTGCAAGGCATGGGATTCACGTCAAGCCATACCACGCTGTAACCGTTCTCGATATTCCTGTATACTATTTCAAGTACAGTTCCGCTCAGTTTCATTTTTCCGTTCCGATTTTATTTTCCGCCGCCCGTAAAAGCGGAGATCTTTGCGGAAAGACGGTCTTTTCCGTCCGGTCCGCGTTTGTCTTGGATCTTTCCTCCGGCGTTTTCAGCGGCGTTCTTCCTCACGCCTTGCACGCGTTAATCCGCGCGGTTCCCTGCCGAAAAAAACCGAGAGCGGCAACGTAAAACGTCGTCGCTCTTTCATTATAACTCAAACTGCGCCGACTTCACAGCAAAATCTTGCCGTCACGCGTATTTTTTTACCGCTTCTTTCAACGCTTCCGCTTTATCCGTCATTTCCCACCTGAAACCGCAGTCCTCTCTGCCGAAATGACCGTAATTCGTCGTCTTGGCGAATTGAGGCTTCCTGAGGTCGAGCGTATCTATTATCGCCTGCGGGCGCATGTCGAAAACTTCGGAGACCGCCTTTGCGATCGCTTCGTCGTCGTACTTGCCGGTGCCGAAAGTGTTGATCTGGACCGCGACGGGTTTTGCTACGCCGATTGCGTACGCAACGTCCATCTGACATTTGTCAGCCAGACCTGCCGCTACCACGTTCTTGCAGACGTAACGCGCCATATAGCACGCGCTTCTGTCCACCTTGGTGCTGTCCTTGCCGCTGAACGCGCCGCCGCCGTGGGGACAATATCCGCCGTAGCTGTCCACGATGATCTTCCTGCCGGTCAGTCCGCTGTCGCCGTGAGGTCCGCCGATGACGAACCTGCCGGTGGGGTTGATAAAGTACTTGGTGTTCCCGTCCGTAAGCTCTGCGGGGATAACTGCGTCTATTACGTGCTTTTTCACGTCTTTTCTGAGCGTTTCTATATCCACCCCGTCTCTATGCTGAGTGGAGACGACGACCGCCTCTATCCTTGCCACCTTGTCGTCGTGATATTCCACGGTCACCTGCGCTTTTCCGTCTGGTCTCAGGTAATCTATGATCCCCTGCTTCCTGACTTCGGCAAGCCTTTTCGTAAGCGCGTGCGCATAGGTTATCGCGGCAGGCATAAGCTGAGGCGTCTCGTTGCAGGCAAAGCCGAAAACCATGCCCTGATCGCCCGCGCCTATCTTGTCGTAATCGTCGCCGGTGACCTTGCTTTCCACGCTGCTGTCCACGCCCATAGCGATGTCTGCGGACTGTTTGTCCAGCCTGACCATCACCTCGCACGTGTTGCCGTCAAAGCCTTTTTCCTCGTCGTCGTAACCAATTCCGAGCACGGTGTCTCTCGCGATCTTTTCGTAATCGACATTGGCGGAAGAAGTGATCTCTCCCGTGATAAGCGCAAAACCGGTATTGCAGCAGGTCTCCACCGCAACGCGGCTCATCGGATCCTGCGCGAGGAGCGCGTCCAGGATGCTGTCGGATATCTTGTCGCAGACCTTGTCGGGATGTCCTTCGGTCACGCTTTCGCTTGTAAACAATCTCTTTTTCATATGTTTCTCCGTAAAAATTTGCGGCGCTCAAAAGACAGCGCCGCAAACGGTAATTCTATCTTTCAAGTAATCTTGCGGAATTTAGCACCCGCCATAGTCGGGTTGCTGTGCGATCGCAGGGTCCGTCCCTCCCGCACTCTTCATAGAATACGATTTTATTCAGTTGTGTTTGTCGTCAGTTGTCGATCTCGTCTTCTGCCGCGAACTTGCCGGAGATGTCCTCTTCGACGATGTTGCTTCCGACGGAATTCTGCGGAACGGCTACGATGTTGCGATACAGCTTCATGCCGGTACCTGCGGGGATCAGCTTGCCGAGGATGACGTTCTCCTTGAGTCCTCTGAGGTGATCGACCTTGTTCTTGATCGCCGCATCCGTGAGCACTCTCGCCGTCTCCTGGAAGGACGCCGCAGACAGGAAGGATTCGCTTGCGAGAGCCGCCTTGGTGATACCGAGGAGGGTACGCTTTGCGGTTGCCGGTCTGCCGCCCGCTTCGAGGGTCTTTTCGTTTTCTTCTTCATAGGTGAAGATGTCGACGTATTCGCCCGGGAGCATGTTGGTGTCGCCCTGAGACTCTATCTTGACGTTTCTCAGCATCTGTCTGATGATGACTTCTGTGTGCTTGTCGTTGATCTCGACGCCTGCGCTGCGGTATGCGGACTGAACTTCCTTGATCAGGTAGTCCTGAGCGCCCTTTACGCCCTTGGTGCGCAGAATGTCCTGCGGATAGATGCTACCCTGAGTGATCGGGTCGCCCGCTTCGATCCTGTCGCCGCTCTTGACAATGATCTTCTGATTGAAGCTGAGCTTGTATTCTTCCGCTTCGCTTCCGTCATCGGGAGTAACGGTGACCGTCTTCTTGTCGTCGGACACGGTGACGGTACCAGTCTTTTCTGATACGAGAGCAAGACCCTTGGGCTTGCGCGCTTCGAACAATTCTTCGACACGCGGGAGACCCTGTGTGATGTCTTCGCTGACCGCAACGCCGCCGGTATGGAACGTTCTCATCGTGAGCTGAGTACCAGGCTCGCCGATTGACTGCGCCGCGATGACGCCGACCGCTTCGCCCAGTTTGACCGGGTTGCCGGAAGCCATGTTCTTGCCGTAGCACTTTGCGCATACGCCGTGCTTGGTACGGCAGGTCAGCACGCTTCTGATCCTGACCGCGGTGACTCCTGCGTCTTCGATCGCCTTAGCCATATCTCCGCTGATCATGGTATCCTTGGGACAGATCACCTCGCCCGTTTCGGGATTTACGATGTCGTCCATGCAGTATCTGCCGTCGATGCGGTCTCTGAGCGGTTCGAGTCCGGGGATAGCCGTGACTACGACGCCCTTGGTATCTCCGCAGTCCTGCTCGTTGACGATGATCGCCTGCGAGATGTCGACGAGACGTCTGGTAAGGTAACCGGAGTCCGCCGTCTTAAGCGCGGTATCCGCAAGACCTTTACGACCGCCGTGCGAAGAAATGAAGTATTCGAGGACGGTAAGACCTTCACGGTAGTTAGCCTTGACAGGAAGCTCGATGACTTTACCTGACGGGTCGCGGACAAGACCTCTCATACCGCACAGCTGCGATATCTGGTTCTTGTTACCACGCGCACCTGAGTTCGCCATCATCCAGATCGGGTTGAACTCTCCGAGGAAGTCCTCGCTCTTTTCGTCGAACAGAAGGTTGTTGACTTCGTCCTTCGCGTCCTGCCACAGCTTGACTATCTGGCGGTATCTGTCTTCTTCGGTCAGACGGCCTCTCTTGTACTGCTTTTCAATGCTGAGCACGTTTTCTTCTGCCTTCTTTATGATCTCACCCTTCTTGTCGGGGATGTGCATATCGAAGATGGACGCCGTGACCGCGCCGATCGTGGAGTACTTGTAGCCCTGCGCCTTGATCTTGTCAAGGACGATCGAAGTTTCTGTCGCGCCTTTATACTTGAAGCAGTGATCGACGATCTGAGACAGCTGTTTCTTGCCGACGAGGAAGTCGATCTCAAGGTCGAGCTGCTGTTCGGGAGTCTCTCTCGGCACGAAATGCAGATCCTGCGGTATAGCCTGGTTGAAGATGACTCTGCCTATCGTAGTGTGCAGATTCTTGCGATACTTCACGCCGTCGATCTCTTTCTCCACGCGGATGTAGACCTGAGACTGAAGATCGATCTGCTTAAGCTGATAAGCCATCATCGCTTCAGCGGAATTTCTGAAGTATCTGCCTTCTCCGAGTCCGCCCGGCTTGATCATGGTCAGATAGTAAGAACCGATGACCATATCCTGAGTCGGCGAAACGATAGGTTTGCCGTCGCTGAGCTTGAGTATGTTGTTGGTGGAAAGCATGAGGAATCTCGCCTCTGCTCTCGCCTCTATCGAAAGCGGAACGTGAACAGCCATCTGGTCGCCGTCGAAGTCCGCGTTGAACGCGCCGCAGACGAGCGGATGCAGCTTGATAGCTCTGCCTTCGACGAGCACCGGCTCGAACGCCTGAATACCCAGTCTGTGAAGTGTAGGAGCACGGTTGAGGAGCACAGGATGGTCTTTGATGACCTCTTCGAGGATATCCCATACCGCGACGTCCTTCGCCTTTTCTATCACGCGTTTAGCGTTCTTGATATTCTGACACTTGCCGCTGTCGACAAGCTTTTTGATGACGAACGGCTTGAACAGTTCGAGCGCCATCTCCTTGGGGATACCGCACTGGTACATCTTGAGTTCAGGACCAACGACGATGACCGAACGTCCGGAATAGTCGACACGCTTGCCTAGAAGGTTCTGACGGAAACGTCCCTGCTTACCTCTGAGCATCGCGGTCAGAGACTTGAGCTCTCTGTTGCCGGGTCCTACGACCGCCTTTCCCCTTCTGCCGTTTTCGATGAGGGAGTCGACCGCTTCCTGAAGCATTCTCTTCTCGTTTCTGACGATGATGTCGGGAGCGCCCAGGTCGAGCAGCTTCTTCAGACGGTTGTTACGGTTGATGACTCTCCTGTAAAGATCGTTGAGGTCGCTGGTAGCGTATCTGCCGCCGTCGAGCGGGACCATAGGTCTGAGTTCGGGCGGAAGTACGGGAAGCACGTCGAGGATCATCCATTCGGGACGGGTGTTGCCCGTGCGGAAAGCTTCGATGACTTCGAGTCTCTTGACAGCCTTGAGCTTGCGCTGGCTTGAAGTGGTGTCAATGATCTTCTTGAGCTCTTCTGCTTCTTTGTCAAGATCTATCTCCGCAAGGAGTTCCTTGATCGCTTCTGCGCCCATTCCGACGCGGAAGTTTCCTGCGCCGTAAGTTTCGATCGCGTCGCGGTATTCCTTGTCGTCAATGATCTGCTTCTTGACAAAATTTGTCGCGCCCGGGTCGATTACGATATACTTTATGAAGTACAGCACCATCTCGACGTCTCTCGGAGACATGTCGAGCGCAAGGCTTATTCTGGACGGCACGCCCTTGAAATACCAGATGTGGGAAACGGGGGAAGCAAGTTCGATATGTCCCATCCTCTCACGTCTGACCTTTGCGCGGGTGACTTCGACGCCGCACTTGTCGCAGATGACGCCTTTATATCTGATTCTCTTATATTTACCGCAGTGGCACTCCCAGTCCTTGGTAGGTCCGAATATTCTCTCGCAGAACAGACCGTCCTTTTCTGGTTTCTGGGTCCTGTAATTTATAGTTTCGGGTTTGGTCACCTCGCCGTGCGACCAGGATCTGATCTTTTCGGGAGACGCCACGCCTATTTGTATCGAGTCGAAATTGTTTACTTCTGACATACTGCTACCTCCTTATTCGTTGTCGTCGTCAGACGAATTGAACAGATCGCCGTCGTCGCCGTCGCCCATATCGTCGAACAGGCTGGCTTCGCCGAACATATCGGACTGATCTCCGAGACCGAAGACGTCCTCTTCTTCTCCGGACGACAAATCGAATGCGTCGACCTCGTCGAGCTCCTGCTCTTTTTCGGGAACGTAATCGATATCCTCGTCCACGTTCTCTCTGAGACCGATCTCTTCCTTGTTTTCGTTGAGCACTTTGACGTCGAGCGCGAGACCCTGGAACTCTTTGATGAGGACCTTGAAGGACTCAGGCGTGCCCGGTTCGCTGATCGTGCTGCCCTTTACTATCGACTCGTAAGTCTTGACACGTCCCACGACGTCGTCCGACTTGACGGTAAGAATCTCCTGAAGGATATGCGACGCGCCGTAAGCTTCGAGCGCCCACACTTCCATTTCACCGAATCTCTGTCCGCCGAACTGCGCTTTACCGCCGAGAGGCTGCTGCGTGACAAGGCTGTACGGACCGGTCGAACGCGCGTGGATCTTGTCGTCGACCAGGTGGATCAGCTTGAGCATATACATGTAGCCGACCGTGACCGGGTTTTCGAACTTCTCGCCCGTTCTGCCGTCGAACAGTTCCATCTTGCCGCTTGCCGGCAGGTTGTTCTCAGCGAACAGTTCCTTGATGTCAGACTCTTTCGCGCCGTCGAAGACGGGAGTGGCGATCTTCCAGTCAAGCAGTTTCGCTACGAAACCGAGGTGGACTTCAAAGACCTGACCTATATTCATACGCGAAGGAACGCCCATCGGGTTCAGCACTATCTGAAGCGGAGTGCCGTCTGCCATGAAAGGCATATCTTCTTTGGGGAGAACTCTTGAAACGACGCCCTTGTTACCGTGACGTCCTGCCATCTTGTCGCCCACGCCGAGCTTACGCTTCTGCGCGATATAGACTCTGACGACCTTGGTAACGCCCGGGGGCAGCTCGTCCTTGTTCTCTCTGGTGAACACTTTTACGTCCACGACGATACCGCTCTGTCCGTGAGGAACTTTGAGCGACGTGTCTCTGACTTCTCTCGCCTTTTCGCCGAAGATCGCTCTCAGGAGTCTCTCTTCGGGGGTCAGCTCGGTCTCGCCCTTCGGGGTGACTCTTCCGACCAGGATGTCGCCGCTGTGAACTTCAGCGCCGACCATGATGATGCCGTCGTCGTCGAGGTACTTGAGCGCGTCGTCGCCCAGGTTGGGGATGTCGCGGGTGATCTGCTCTTCGCCGAGCCTTGTGTCACGGCTCTCTATTTCGTATTCTTCTATATGGATAGAAGTAAACACGTCGTCCTTAACAAGCTCTTCGCTGATCAGGATAGCGTCCTCGTAGTTGTAACCTTCCCAGCTCATGTATCCGATCAGGATGTTTCTGCCCAGGGAAAGTTCGCCGTTGTCGGTGGAAGGACCGTCTGCAAGGACCATGCCCTTGACGACCTTCTGACCCACGTTGACGATGGGTTTCTGATTGATGCAGGTGCCGTTGTTGGACCTCTCGAATTTCTGGAGTTTGTAGACGTCCACGTCCCCGTCGCCTCTTTCGACGACGATCTTCGTCGCGTCCATGCTCTTTACGAAACCGTCGTTCTTGGCAATGACCATAACGCCGGAGTCGTAAGCGATCTTGTGTTCCATGCCGGTGGCGATGATAGGAGCCTGCGGGCGCAGGAGCGGAACTGCCTGACGCTGCATGTTGGAACCCATCAGCGCACGCGACGTGTCGTCGTTCTCGAGGAACGGAACGAGCGAAGCGGCAACAGATACAAGCTGCTTGGGCGAAACGTCCATGTAGTCCACGGTACGCTTGTCCACCGCGCGGATGTCCTCTCTGATACGGCAGGTCACGCGGTCTTCGACAAATCTGCTGTTTTCGTCGAGCGGGGTGTTAGCCTGAGCTACGACGTACTTGTCTTCTTCGTCCGCCTGCAGGTAATCGACGTGATCGGTGACCACGATATCGACGATCTCGCCGTTTTCGTCGTACTTTCTCTCCACCTTGCGGTAAGGCGCCTCGATGAAGCCGTACTCGTTGACTCTCGCATATGTTGCGAGCGAGGAGATAAGACCGATGTTCTGACCTTCGGGGGTCTCGATCGGGCATAGACGACCGTAGTGAGAATAGTTGACGTCACGCACTTCGAAGCTTGCGCGTTCTCTGTTCAGACCGCCGGGCCCCAGCGCGGACAGCTTTCTCTTGTGAGTAAGCTCGGCTATCGGGTTGTGGTGATCCATGAACTGCGACAGCTGAGAACTTCCGAAGAATTCTTTTATGACGCTGGTCACGGGCTTTATGTTGATGAAGGACTGCGCCTTGTGTTCGCCCGCGTCCTGCGTGATGGACATACGCTCCTTGATGACTCTGTCCAGTCTCGCCATACCTATGCGCAGCTGATTCTGGAGCAGTTCGCCGACAGACCTGACTCTGCGGTTTGCGAGGTGGTCGATGTTGTCGGTCACGCCGAAACCGTGCACGAGACCCAGGTTATAGCATACGGACGAAATGATATCGTCGATCGTCACGTGCTTGATCACAAGGTTGTCCTTGTCGGACCTGACGAGCGCTCTGAATTCATCGTCGGACATATTCTGCTCTTCCTTGATCTTGAGCAGGTTCCTGAGTTCGGGCAGATAGACCTTCTCGAGTATGCCGAGCGCCTTTACTTCTTCCGCCGTCCAGCCGAGGTATGCCGCCATATCGACGGTGTTGTTGCCGGTCAGTTTGAACTCGCCGCCTTCGGGAGTTGCGATATAAGCGACGTTGACGCCCGCGTTCTGGATCTCAACCGCCTTTTCGGGAGAAACGACTTCTCCTGCGGTCGCGAGAACTTCGCCGTCCTCGGTCACGATGTCCTTGGTGAGTTTCTGGTTCTCGAGCCTGGTGGCAAGCGCGAGCTTCTTGTTGACCTTGTATCTGCCGACGCGCATAAGATCGTACTTACGCGAATCGTAGAAAGTGCTTCTGATAAGTTGGGTCACGCCGTCCATCGTCGGGATCTCGCCCGGCTTCATCTTTCTGTAAAGTTCGATCTTGGCGTCGTCCTCGTTTTTAGCGTTGCCGTCCTTCGCAATGGTCGCTTTGAGCATTTCCTCTTCGCCGAAAAGCTGATAGAGTTGCTCGTCGCTGCCGAAGCCGAGAGCACGCATAAGTACGCTTGCGGTGACCTTGCGGGTGCGGTCTACACTGACCCACAGTATGCCGTTGGCGTCCTGCTTGAACTCAAGCCACGCGCCTCTGTTGGGCATAACGGTCGTCTCGTATCTCGGGGTGCCCGATCTGTCGAGAGTGAACGTGCTGTAAACGCCCGGACTTCTGACAAGCTGGCTGACGATGACTCTCTCCGCGCCGTTGATGATGAAGCTGCCGTTCTCGGTCATCAGCGGGAAATCGCCCATGAAGACCTCTTCAACGGTGGCTTCGCCGGTGTCGTTGTGAACGAGTCTTACCTTTACCTTGAGCGGCAAAGCGTAAGTAGCGTCGCGGTCCTTGCACTCCTTGATGTCGTACTTTGGCTTTCCTTCAAGCGTAAATCCGAGGAACTGGAGTTCCATTCTTCCCGCAAAGTCCACGACGGGCGAAAAATCGTCGAGAACTTCCTGGATGCCTTCGGTTATGAACTGCTTGTAGGAGTCCTTTTGCAAAGCGATCAGATACGGAATGTCGAGAGTGTCTTTGATCGTAGCAAAGCTCAGTCTTTCGGTATTGCCGTACTTAACCTTGTGAATGTGTTGAGGCATTATAAACCCTCCTTAAAATTTTTCCGACTGAAACGCGCGTATATAAAAACGCGAAAATTTCCCCTTACCCGACATCTCTTCTTTTCCGTCGGCGAGGATTAAATGCTATTTTCTCATTTTACATACTAACGCAAATATACATTATAAGGAAAACTTCCAACCGTGTCAACGGTTTTTAAGAAAATTTATATAGAAATTTTTTATAAGCGTTTCTACTGTCTTATTATATACTTCCCGTTTCTTCTTGTCAATAACCGATTCAAAAACCGATTCAAAACCAAGCCTCAGATAAAGTCCTTTGCAAAAAAATTGCGCCGCGCTTCTGTGCGCGGCACAATAAGGTTTTAATTTAAACGTATCCTCTCACGTCAGGCGCCGTATCTTTCTGCGTAATAAGAAGCCAGAAGATCGTATATTACTGCGTCAACCTCCTTTTCGTCCACGGAATGAATCACCATAAACCTGTCGTGCGCCGTCCCGTCGCGGTCGGTCACGACAGTCACGTCCCCGTAAACTTTCTCCGAATCCATATAGTTAAACACCTTACTGTCAGAGATTTCTTCAGACCTGCCGCCTTCTCCGCCGTCAAACCTGTTTGCCCAGACCTCGTAGACCTCTATAAAAATCTGCTTTCCGTCCACGTCGGCATTGAAGGTCGCGACGTTTCCCACGTCTATAAGTCCGTAAAGAGCGCTGTAATATTTTTCGTTGCCGGGCAATCTTACCCACGAAGAAATATGACTGCTCTTATCGGGTCCGGTAGCTCCTACCTTGTACAAACTTGAGATGTCAGCCTTATTTTCGGGATTCTTCAACCAGTTATCCGCGACAAAATAATTTATCGCGAACACGTTGGCGACGACCATAACGACTACAAGAGCTATCAATAAAGTATAAACCGTGATTTTCTTTTTCATGATCCGTCACTTCTCACACCGTCAGTACCGTCAGAAGGAATAATACGACCGCAGATACCAGAAGCACCGCACTCACTGTCAGACACGTTATCACAAACGTCTTGGAAATTTTTTCGTTTTTCATGTTTTTCCCCTCCTTAATGCAACAATCTTTTGGTTTTTATAAATAACACCCTTCTGCGACTGTATATTATCGTATGTTAAAACATTAGTCAATACCCCTTTTTTACGCGCACTTAAGAATGGGGATTGCATATAAGAGGATAATTTGCTATAATGTGCGTATATGGGTACAATAAAAAACGTAATATTCGATTTTGATATGACGCTGGGATTCCGCACCACGATGTGGACGGATACCGTAAAAGAACTTTTGCTTGAAAACAACGTTTACGCGACCAGCGAGCAGATCCGCCCCGTAACGCACGGCGGCGTATATCCGTGGAGCGACACCACCATTCCCCACTCGGAATTTTTCAAAGGCAGAGACTGGTGGGAAACTGTCGCGGGAAACATTGCCGAAGGTCTTGCCGAAAACGGAGTCTGCAGCCACCTCGAGGCAAAAAAGGCGATGGCAGGGCTCAGAGAAAGGTTTTGCGACAAGAGATACTGGAAGCTTTTCCCCGACACCGTAGACACGCTGGAAACGCTGACGAAAGAGGGCTACTCCCTCGCGCTTGTTTCCAACCATATCCCCGAAGCGCGCGATATCTTCAATTCGCTCGGACTGGGCGCATACTTTTCCCGCATGGTGATATCTTCTGAAGAAGAATACGAAAAGCCGCACCCGGAAATACTTGCAAAGGCGCTCGGCGATTTTTCAAAGGACAAGACGGTCCTTGTGGGAGACAATTACTTTGCCGACGTACTCGGCGCGATACAGTTCGGCATGGGCGCGGTGCTTGTCAGAAAACCCAACGTGACCGGATACAATTATTACTGCAAGACGTTGAGAGAGCTTCCCGCTCTGCTTAAAAGGATGTAACATGAGACTGGACAAATTCCTCAAAGTATCTAGAATAATAAAGCGTCGCACCGTGGCAAACGAAGCCTGCGACGGCGGCAGAGTCGAGATAAACGGCAGACCCGCAAAGGCGGGCGCTCAGGTAAAAGTCGGCGACGTGGTGACTTTGCATTTCGGCGACCGCACTTTTAAATTCCGCATACTCATCGTCGAAGAGACGGTGAGAAAACAGGATACGGCGGACATGTACGAGGTCTTAACCGATGAAATTTGACGTTATCCTTCCCTGCGGCGGAACCGGCTCGCGCACAGGGCTTTCTTACAACAAACTTTTCGCCGACATAGGCGGCGTTACGGTGATAGAAAAAACCGTCTCCGCGTTCTGCCGCGACGACGTGGCGAAAATAATAATCCCCTGCTCAGAAAACGACGAGACGCGGTTCAGAGACATCGCGCGGAATTTCGATAAAGATATCGTAACCGTGCGCGGGGGCGCTACGCGCGGACAATCGGTTAAAAACGCGCTTGAATTCTGCGAAGCGGAGTTCGTCGCGATACACGACGGCGCGAGACCTTTCGTGAGTTCCTCAGTCATAGACCGCGCTTTTTCGACCGCGCTTGAAAAAGGCGCCGCAGTCGCATGCGTACCCGTCACGGACAGTCTGAGGATCAGGAAGGGCGACGGCTCCGAGGCGGTGAACAGAAGCGATTACTACTCAGTCCAGACTCCTCAGGTGTTTAAAACAGGCGAAATAAAGCGCGCGTACGCCTTGGCGGAAAAGCAAGGGTTTTCAGCGACCGACGACGCGGCGGTATACGAAAAATACGTCGGGAGCGTCGCGCTCTCTAATGGCGACCCGGCAAACAAAAAGATAACCTCGGCAGACGATCTTTCCGGATTTGCGCCGCGCGGATTCCGCGTGGGCAGCGGCTGGGACACGCACGCGCTCGCCGAAGGCAGGCGACTCGTACTCGGCGGCGTGGAGATCCCACATCACAAAGGTCTTATCGGACATTCGGACGCCGACGTCCTCGTGCACGCGGTCATGGACGCCATGCTCGGAGCGCTGGGACGGCGAGACATAGGCAAACTTTTCCCCGACACAGACCCTGCGTATAAAGACGCCGACAGCATGAAACTGCTGGATCAGGTGATACGCCTTATGAAGGACGACGGATATTCCCTGAACAACCTTTCAGCCGTGATCATGGCTCAGAAGCCTAAACTTTCGCCTCACATCCCTGACATGGTCAAAAACCTTGCTCGGGCGTTCGGAGCGGACGAGTCCGCTATCAACGTGGCGGCGACAACGACTGAAAAACTCGGAATGACCGGACGGGAAGAAGGGATCAGTTCTTTCTGCTACTGCTCTCTCAGAAAAGTCTGACCGATTTTTTGACCGTACTTTTTTTCGGCAAGAGTTTTTCTCTCCCGGAGAATCAGGCGCAAAGTCGTTTCAGCGCGAATAAACGCGAAAAAGAAAGGACATAATACAACGGGCAGAAAGCGAAAATATTCGGCTATTTAGGTTGCTTTGCGTTTTCTTTCCTGTTACAATAAAATTATGAAAGAAGAAAAAAACACTCTCGGTTCGATCATAGCAAACGACATCTTCGTCAGCGTCGGCGTGATTCTGGCGGCGTTCGGTCTCATCTCGATTTTCGCGGTCGGCGCTTTCGGAGCAATATGCTCCCTGATCGGCATTTTCAGAAGCTTTACTTCAGAACACGTTGCGGTTTCCGTCGCGCTTTCGCTGTGCGGAGTCTGCACCGCCGTGCTGATGTTCTATCTGGGAGTGCTTGTCAGCCGCGTATTCCTGGACGGGCTTTCAGATTATATCGTTTCAAGAAGGAAAAAAATCGCCGAACTTAACAACAACTGACAAGACGCTATCCCGCTACTTTCGCCGCGCGTAAATGCGCGGCTTTTCTTTTATTCGAATTAACTCGATAATTTTTTACAAAATTCGACAATATTTTCATAATTTTGTACAAAATTCCCTATAAAACGATTGACGGTTATCTCATGCCGATTGTATAATCAAATCATTAAAATTCTTTTTTCAAAGGATAAAAACAATGGATATACCCGAGCGTATTGCCGTTCTGGAGCCGGACGATTCTCTCTGCGAGAGAATTTTCGGGCTTGTTTCAAAATATTCCCAGAACCGTATCTGTACACAGTTCAAAACGTACGAAGACCTTTCCCGCAACAGAGACTCTTTCGATTCTTTCGTATTCAACGATGAATCCTACATGCAATTGCTCCGGGACAAAGATTTCTCTTCTCTGTTCACCGATTCTGCCAGACGTTCCTATGTGCTCACCGACGAACAGGGGAACAACCATGCGATCTTCGTGTTGCGACGTCACCGCCGCGTTTCGGACAGCGAACTCACGAGAAAGATCGAAGCGATCGAGGACGGTTATCTGAGGGATCTTTTCGTAAAGCTTGGTTTCAGACACAATCTGACCGGTTGCAGATATCTGAAATCTGCGATCAAACTTGCAAGCCGCGATTCTTCATATCTCAACAAAGGGATAACCAAGCGGCTCTACCCTAAACTTGCTGAGATGTACAACTCAAATCCCAGCAGTATAGAACGCGGCATAAGGCACGCGCTGACCGTCTGCTTCGACAGCGGCAAATTCAAAACGCTGTCCTCGGTATTCGGAAATTGCTTTGACAGTTGCCATTGCCCGACCAACGGCGAATTTATAGCGCTTGTCGCGGACATGTTGTCGACGGAAGTGAAAAATTCTCTTTCCGGCATGAGCGATTTCGAGTGAAAGCGACCTTTCAGCCGCGTTCGCTTATCTGAACGGTTGACTTTTCGCAATCGCCGTAATTCTTTTCACAAAACTTGTTTTTGCGGCGGTATACCCGTCTCTGTCTCTGCCGTATTTTTTCAGAAGTTCAAGTTTGAGCGCCTCGTATTCCCTTGCGGTTTCGGGGTGCTCTTTCAGATAACGGCAGAAATAAATCTCGTCCGCGTCGCCTTTATTCCTGAGATGAATGTGAAAAACTTCGTCGGCGTAACCTTCCGGCGTATACCAGACCAGAAAAATACGAACCAGCCCTGAGCCCCCGCGTGGCGGGAGCATTTGTCGCTGTCGCGTATAATACAATTCACAAAGCGAAGCCTTTTTGTTTTATGCCATAGTTTCAAAAAGACTCACTGAAAATCATCTCCTGAGGGTGTCATGCAGTTTCAAGCAGTCAAATTTTTGTTGATACAAGGCAAATGCCGCAGGTAATATTAGACATATTATCAAGGCATTTAACGCAGCAGCTACGAAAATTTGCCGCTTTAAACCTTGTTCGTATTATCCTGGTCTGGTATACCCCTTGTTCAGGGATATTCTGTCTCCGGCGCGGCTCATGACTATATAGCCGTTTTCTTCGAGAAGCGCGGCGCACCGTTCAAGCGCGCCGTCAGCAACTTCCGCAATTATGTCCACGATCGGCTTTGCCTTTATCGTTCCCACGGCGGTGCTTCCCACGTGACTCACTCTTTCGAGAAGCCCGTGGCAGATCGCCTTCAGGGTCTTTTCTTCTTTCAGATAGCTTCTTTTCCACTCTTCGGCGCGCGGATCGACGAGCGTGATCGGAAAAAGCTCCCACAATTCTTCAAGGGTCATACTTTTCAGATCTTTTCCGCTCATAACAATCCGCCGTCTTTTGCGTTTTCTTCGTCGATCTCTTTCTGCTTCGCGCTTACCTTCTCTCTGAACGCGGCGTAGAAATTCTTCTGAAGCACCGCCCCGAGCGCAACGACCGCAAATGCGGAAAGTGACCACAGCTTGTCGGGAAAGACGAGCGCAACGGCAAGCGAAACGACGATGCTGACAAGCATTGAAAACACGATCGTCTTGCCTCTGAACTTGCCGTATTCGTCGTAAAGTTCGTACAGTTCAGCTGTTTTTGCATACTCGGGTTTCCCTTCGATCCTCTTTCTCTGCTCCTTTTCCACCTTTCCGACGTAATATGCGCTTTGCAGGCAGGCAAGCGTCGTCAGCAATGTCGTGGTGCCGAAAAAGATCGGATACGCGTAACCGATCAGATTGGTTTCCATCACCCAACCGGTGCAGAACACGCAGATGATGCAGATCGCCATAAAAGACGTGACTATCGCCGAGCTGAGGAGTTGATAGCCGTAATTCTTCCTGCATTTTTCCGCTTTCTCCCTGAGATCGGGATCGGGGAAAAGATATTCGTAGTCGTTTTTTACGTTTTCGTCAGACATCTTCTTTCAACACTCCGTATCTGCAAAGATCGTATATTTTTCCATCCTTGTACGCCGCCCTCCTCAGCACGCCTTCAAGCACGAAACCGTTCTTCTCAAGCACTCTGCGGGAAGCGACGTTTGGCGCGAACACCTCCGAACTCATTTTCACGATGTCGAGTTTTTCAAAAGCCTCTTTTATCATAAGCCGCGCCGCCTCGGTCGCTATCCCCTTGCCGGTAAAGCGGAAATCGAGTATATATCCGAGCTCCGCGTCCTTGACGAAAATGTCTCTCTTGCCTTCGGCGGTGATATTTCCCACAACTTTTCCGTCCGCAACGACGGCGCGGAAAAGGCTGTCTTTGCCGTCGTGCTTTCCGACGACTTCTTCAAGCCAGAAATCCGCGTCCGCTTCTGTATACGGAAACGGCAATCTGCCGGTAAGATAGGCGCGGTCGGTATTGTTGCAGACTTCGATAAGCCCCGCTTTCAATTTTTCCGACCATTTTTCAAGTCTTATATCCATAAAACGCTCTTCTCCCCCTGTTTTCTTCCACATTTATTTTAATTAATTTTTGTGAGATTTGTCAACATCTGATTGTTTTGCGGCTGCTGGCGCCAGGAAAAATTTCATGCGCGTTCGAGCAGCGGAAATCGCCTTCCGCCGCTTTGTCGTCCTTATAGATGCGGCAGGGTTTTGCCTTTTTCGCGTACCCGGAAATTTTATTTAAAACAGTAAAAAAACAGAAGACATTCAGTCTCCCGTTTTTCTCTGACAGTTATTGTTTACCAGACGAACTCGGCTTTCGCCGCCTCGCCGTTGTCGATCAGGATATCCTGAGCGGTCATCGACTTATTGACGACGGTGACGAAATACGCCCAGTCCGCTATCTCCTCTGCGCTCGCCCACTTGGGGATCAGCGTGAGAGACATGATCCTGTTCCACATCTTTTCGTCTTTCATCACCCTGTCGTTTATATCGGTCGTCACGCCTCCCGGGGAAAGGCTGTTCGCGGTCGCGCCGTATTTCGCGACCCTGAGCGCGACGTTTTTCATGTAAGCTATGACCCCGCCTTTGCTCGCCGTGTATTCGGGAAACTCCGCGCCCGTGTGCGCGCTTGCAGAAGCGATGAAAAGCACGCTTTTTATATTGTCCTGAAACGCATATTTTTCGGTAACGCGGATCGTGCCTTTCAGATTTACGTCTATATCTCTTCCGCTATCCTGAACTCCGGCGTTGTTGACGACTATTTCAAAGCCGTCAACGTCAGGCAAACCGTCTTTTGATATATCGCAGACGAAATGGCGGTAATTCTTATCTTCCAGCGTGCTCTCATCTACGTCCAGACCCACGACATAATGCCCAAGACTGAGAAATTTCTGCGCGATCGCGCGCCCGATACCTTTGCTCGTACCCGTGATCAGAACTTTCATACCACTCTTCCTTTCTGCCTGTCGACAAATTCGAAATATTCTTTTCCGACGTTATCCTTTTTCCACTTCCTGCAAACGCCGTAACCGAAGCCTGAGAACACCACCTCGAAAAGAAGCTCCGCCACCATTCCGGTCAGAGAACACGTCACGCATTGCAGAAGGGTCCAGCCGAAGAAATTGTGGCTGACTATCAGCGCGAAGATCATGTTGTCGACGAACTGCCCTATCGCGGTCGAAACGTACGATCTCATAAAGTAAGCAGCGGCGCCGTCGGGATTCTTTTTGAACGCGATCCCTATGCCGGCGTTGGTAAAGTTGTTTACCACGGACGAAACGATAAACGCCACGGTACTGCCGAGAAGCACGTACCAGGTGCCGCCGAAAGTGTTGTCGAGCGCGGTGTTTATCTGCTCTCCGCCGCTTTCAACGAAAGATTCTCCCCACGCGCCGGGAATAAGGCTTCCCAGAAACATTATCAGGCAGAACACGAGATTGTCAACTATCGCGAAAAGCGACAGCATAGTCGCCGCCTTGGGTCCGAAATGCTTCGTCACCGTGTCCATCGCGAGAAACGCGAACCACGAAACTATTATCCCGCAATCCAGCGCAAGCCAGCTCACCGGCAGGTTGATACTCTTGTTGGCAAGAAGGTTCATAGCAAATACGCTGAGCACAAAAAACACCGTCACCGGCGCAGGAACGCTTACTATGAGCAATCTGAATTCTTTGAATGCGTCTTTGATCTTTTCTGACATTACGTCCTCTCTCAACGCGACCACAAGCAAAAACAAATAAAAAAGGCGCAAAATGCGCCACCCTTTTCCCTAGTTTTGTTTATAGACAGGATGGTCACGAACTGTCTGTTTATTTACAGACTGATTTTAGCATTGCGCACGGACTTTGTCAAGCGCGTCGAGGCACGCTATTGAAATTTATCTGAAAAAGTGTTATAATCCCTGCATGGAAACAAACAAGACCGTGATCTGTTTTTCTCCCACGGGGAGTTGCCTTAAAATCGCCCGCTACCTATGCTCGTACGGCGACGTGCTGATCGACGTGACTCTGCCTCTCAACAGACAGACTGCGCCGGCTTTTTCAAAGGGCGGGCGCGCGGTTTTTGTCTTTCCGGTTTACAACGGCAACATCCCCGACGTATGCGCGAGGTATATCGGAATACTGAACGGAAAAGGGTGCCGTGCGGATATCGTCTGCGTATACGGCGGCGTAACCAAAGGCAGGAGCCTTCCCTCCGCGGCAAAGCGCCTCTTTGACAGAGGTTTCGTCCCGACAAACGGCGCGTATATGGCTGCTCCTCATTTTTACGCGCGTGAAAAGATCAATATTCTTTCTGACGAAAGACTTGAAAGGCTGAAAAACTTCCTGGACGGAAACTTCTCCGTACCCCGGATCGGAAGGGCAAAAATCTGCTCTCCCGTTTCCCCCCAGCCGCTTTTAAAAAGTCTCACCGGAAGATGCGTCACTGATTTCTCCGTATGCGAAGAATGCGGAAAGTGCAAAGAAGTCTGCCCCGTCAACGCCGTGAACGACGACTTCACCACGAAACGCAATTGTCTGTTGTGCGGAGCCTGCGTGAACGCCTGCCCTTTCAACGCGAGAAAAATAAAATTTCTTTCGCCGGTGCCGCCTCTTTTCGTAAAACTGAATTGCAGACACAGAGACGACGAATTTTTCAGCTTTTCGGGCAAAAAATCAATCGGCGGATAACGGCTTTTTCATCAGAATCATTTCTTTTTCACAACCTGAAAACCCTGAACCGTTTTTCATTTCGTCAAGCGCCTTTTCTCTTGACACGTTGCCGGCGGACACAGCCAGCGAAAGTTCTATCGCTGAATACGGCACGGTGCGGCTCTTCATCTCTCTGAACCGTCTGAGCTGAGTGAATTCTTTACACTTTTCTATCGTGCACGACGTGTGCAAAGCCTTGTTTTCCGCTTCGGGAGGCACCCAGCCGGCTTTTTTCACGATCATTTCTTTCACGTCTTTCCACACGTAACCGTCCGCGACTTTTTCAAAATCGACGTGGACAAGCGACGGGATATTCCCCTTCGCGGCGTTCTTTTTCACCGACCTTTCAAAAGGTATCATCAGTTCCGGCGCCTCTTTAAGCGACCTGTAAACGTTGAGGACCTGCTCGTTCTGATACTTCCCTTCTGGATCTCTCCCCCAGAAAGTTCCCTTGATCAGCGTCCTTACAGTGAAATACATCTGCATCTTGCCGCCGGTCAGAGGCTTTTTTAATGTCAGGACTCTGCCGAGATTGAAAAAGAAACTGCCGATCTTCTGCCAGACGGGATTGAACGCTATTACGGGAGAAATGTTGTTGAAAAGCACGTTGTGCATCTGCACAGGCTCGTTGCCCAGCACCAGATACGGCACTTTTTCTTCGGCAAGCATGTCAAAGAAAAGAACGTAAGCGAGCGAAGGACAAATGCAGGTGTTTTCCGCAAGCGAAAAATGCTTGCGGTATATCTTTGCAACGATCTCTTTCTCAGGCTTTTTCCGAACGAAAACGACGTTCCCGAAAATCTTTTCCGCGTTTTCGATACTCTTGAGGGCGCTCTTAGACATATACTCGGTGACCCACGTCAGCGCAAGCACCCTGAGCCCGAGCACTTCGGCAAGGTAATATAGAATGAAGGTCGAATCTTTTCCTCCGGTATAAAACAGCGCGACGTCGTATCTGCCCTTTTTATTGCGGGGGATCTCCCTTACGACGGGCAGAACGGCTTTCAGATCTTTGAGTTTTTCCGCGTTCGCGCACATCGGACAAAGCCCTTCGTCATCGAACTCTATGCCGGGCAGAACGTAATCGTTTGCGACGCACTTCTTGCAGAAACGCGCGTTTTCAAAGCTGTCGGGATAATCCTTATACTCCTCTTTGGGCACGACGATCTTCTGCTTTATAAGTCTTTTTATCCCGGAGTTTATCCCCGCCTCGGCAAGCGTCCTCACCCCGTTAAGCCTGCTCAGTATCCTGAGCGTGGAACGCGAGACCCTGACGGAGTTTTCAAAAGTATACGGCGCCTTTCTTATGCCGTAATAGACAATGTGTTTTTTGCACACCTTCCATCTGCTCTGCAAAACGTATATTCCGTCTTTCAACAGTCTGCTTGCGTTTTCCGACATAAACTCCTCTCTCTCAAGCGTTCAATTCATTTTAGCACAATGCAAGGCAGATATCAAGACGCATGAAACGCGGCTGATTGGTAAATCCGCAATTTGCCCCGAGGATCACATACTGATATAATTATTAAAAATCAAAAACCACCGGCTTATCGCCAGACGCGTACTTTTCGGAAAGACGTATTCTTCTGACCGCAAGCGAATCGTAAGTCTTATAGTAATAAGCGTGTCTGCGTGCGTCGATACAGCAGGAATACGCCGTGACGTCCTCTCTCCCGCTCTCTGTCTTTACCGCGCCCCTTATCATTGCGACGGCGGAAAGTATGTGAAATGTCTGAGAGACTTTCTCTTTTACGCTCTCGCCGCAAATTGAGTTTTCAAGCAGAAACCACGCCTTGACAAACCTGGACGGAGAAGAAAAATCTCCAGGCAGTCCCACCGCGCCGAGACCTTCCGAAAAGTCGGTTTTATCTACACGGGCACCTGAATTCTGATCAAACGAAGCAGACAGCCCGGCATATTTTTTCACGTTCTTAAGATGAAACGGAAAAGGCGGATTGTTTGTCAGCACGCCGAGCAGATTGTCGTATACCGCAAGTCCCTTTTGCGTTCTCTCCACAGTGACGCTCCCAGTTTCGTCGGCAACGATCCAATGCAACGGAGCAACCGGGAGCGTGGGTTTGAAGGCGTCCGAAGTGATCTCCGCATTTTGTAAAAGTTCGGTAGCCTCTTTGACTGAAGCGCATTTCCCCAGCACGTAAGGGATAAGTTCGAAAGTCGCCAGCGACGTCTTTCCTTCTTTCGCACGTTCAGCATAAACCGCGTTGCCGGGAAAGTTCAGACCCGCCATACAAAGTCCCTTTTCGTTGCACGCCTCTGCGTACATCGGAACGCCGTCTTCCATTCTCGCCGTGCCTATCAGCGCGTAATGCCTGAGCAGCGTTCCCGCATTTCCCGTGACGACCGGACATTCCCTGGGCAGTATTACCGCCTGCTGACCGAAATCGAAATCAATATCCATATTTCTGCCGAAAAACAAAGAACCTTTTTTAAGAGTGACGACTGTGCACATAATAATTCTCCTTTCCCGATTATTCTGTGAAAATCGAGAGGATTTATTTCGCTTACGGCGCAAAGAGCGCGTTTTCCTTTCCGCCGCTTCTGCCTTGCGCCGGCTGACCTTAACGGACAGGTCTTACGTCTGCAAGTTCGATCCCCACCACGCCGTATTCCGCTATCTGATCGGGCGTATAATATGCCAGCATGTCCGAAGCGCCCGCCCTCTCGCCTTCGCCGTAGCCGAGTTTTTCACTGTCGTACGCGCGGAAAAGCTCGTAAAAATCCTTGAATACTCTCACCGCGCTTACCGTTGCGGTCAGCTTCTCTCCGCTTTCCACGCAGGTAAACCCGATCTCATCCCCTTCTTTCACCGCCCTTCTCTTTTCGTCGTACAGTCTGAGTTCCACCGTTTTCCGCCCGCTTTTTATCGCGTCGAAAGGCTCCTTCCTCAACTTCATAAAATGCTTCATTTTGCTTTCCCCCTGCTTGCTACAATAAAATTATACTACGCACGTAAAGGTATTTCAAGACAAAAAAAATCTCCGCAAAATGCGGAGCCGTTTTCAGTTTTATTTCCTCGCCGTTCGGCACGGAAGCTCATACGTAGGGATGCTCCGCCCTGATAACGCAGTTGCACTCGGGACGGATCTCCCTTATCTTGTCTTCCACGGCTTTCGCCGCTTCCTCGTCCCCGTATTTGCTGTCAACGGGTATAGACAGATCGAAGATAAGGTTAATGTGGTTTCCTCCGTAAGTCATTCTGAAGTCGTGAATTGAGAAATCCTCGTCCACCTGTCTGACGCTCGCCTTTACGAAATCATACATTTCGCTGACCTTTTCGTCGTCCACGACGATCGGATCGAGATGTATCGTGACAAGGTAGCCGTACTCCTTCTGGAAATCGCGTTCAATGTTGTCTATCACATCGTGCACGTAACTGAAATCGCTCTTCGCGGAAACCTCGGCATGAAAAGATATTATCTGTCTGCCGGGACCGTAATCGTGCACCATCACGTCGTGGATCCCGATCACTTCGGGATATTTCTTGACAAACTGCGCGATCTTTTTGAGTATCTCCTTGTCCGGAGAACCGCCCAGCAAAACGTCGATCGTCTCTTTCGCCGCCTTTACGCCCGTATAGAATATGAACGCCGCGACGAGTATGCCCGCATAGCCGTCGATATTCACTCCCGCAAACCTGGACAACAGCGCGGAAACGAATACCAGCGTGGTCGCTACCACGTCTGAAATGCTGTCGAAAGAAGCGCCCTTTATCGCCTGTGAGTTTATCCTTTTCGCTATCTTGCGGTAGAAGAAAAACAGCCAGAGTTTTACGAGGATCGCTACGCCGAGAAGCACGAGCGTGACCGTGCCGATCGCCGTCTCTCCCGGATCTATGATCTTTTCCACCGATGTTTTGAAAAGCTCCACGCCGACGAAAATTATCAATATGTCCACGATAAACGCGGTTATATACTCAAGCCTGCCGTGACCGAGAGGATGCTCTTTGTCCGCATGTTTTCCCGAGAGTCTGAACCCGATCAGCGTGACCACCGAAGACCCTGCATCTCCTATGTTGTTGAACGCGTCCGCAATGATAGAAACGGACTTAGAAAAAATGCCTATGACCAGTTTGCCTACGAACAGCAAAAAGTTGGCGATGATGCCCGTCACGCTTGACAGCGTGGCGTAATTCTCTCTCACTTTGGGATCTTCGGTTTTGTCTTTGTTCCTGACAAACAGTTTTATAAGCAGATCAGTCATATTTCGCCATTCTTTTAAGATTTAATATAGTATAGATTAATATGAAAATATTGTCAAGAATGTGCGGAAAATATTGTTTGCGCCGCTTTGATCCGAATATATTCAACAATAATCATACGGCTGAGAAGCTTTTTTCTTTTAAAATTAACATTGAAAACCTGAGGAAAAAAGCGTACAATATAATCATGAAAAAACCCTCTGTACTTGCCGCCGTCATTATCGCGGCTATGCTTCTCCCACTCCTTGCATGTTGCAACACTCCCGCAAATGACGTAAAACCCGGTGAAAAACCGCAGCTTTCTGTTTGGTGGTGGGATAACCGCCTTGACCCGTCTTTCCTTGATTTTGCCAAACAAAACGACGTGACCGAAATTTACTGTTACTACTCTTCTTTTTCACAGAAAACCACAGATTTCATCGCCGCCGCAGAAGCGCGAGGCATTGAAGTCTTATGGCTTGCAGGAAAATACGAATGGATAGAAGATTACCCTTCTTTAAAATCTGAAATAGAAGATTTTGTAGCTTTTCAGTCTTCTTCCCCGAGCAAATTCGCCGGAGTTCACCTGGATATCGAACCGCATCAGCACCCGTACTTCGACTCACGGCGCGAAGAACTGATAACAGAATACGTTGAACTTACGTTTTCACTCAGGCGCGACTTTCCGTCTCTGAGAATAGAATACGACATTCCGTTCTGGCTGGACGACGAAGTGACCGTGAACGGCTCAACGAAACCCGCCCACGAATTTGTTATAGACAACGCTACGCGCGTGACGGTTATGAGTTACCGCGACAGCGCAGAAAAGATTTTGGACTGCGCAAAAGATGAGATAAACTACGCAAAATCCGCCGGGAAACCGCTCAATCTTTCCGTCGAAACCGGAGAAAACGAAGACGACATAGTCACCTTTTACGAAGAAGGCTGTGCTTATATGCTTGAACAGCTTGCCGCTGTCCGCACCGCTCTGCCGGTCGGCTTCGGCATTGCGATCCACCATATCGGATCATGGAGATCCTTAACGGAATAATAAATCGTTTCGCATTGTTTCGACAATGTGATTGACTAATTCTCCGTTCTTTGCTATACTCTAAT
>CASFWW010000047.1:0-60727 GCA_949298505.1 uncultured Christensenella sp.
CGTATTGTCGCGGACATGAAACACGACGGGCTTCTCGCGATAATAGAGGTGGGTTGCGACATTGAGACTTCGCGCGATGCGGTGAAGATAGCGACCGAGAACGAAAACATTTTCGCGCTTGTCGGCACTCACCCTGAATTTGCCGAAGTCTACGGCGACAAAGAAAGGGATTATTACCTTGATGCGGCAAAGCTTCCCAAAGTTGTCGGGATAGGTGAAATAGGACTTGATTATTACTACGAGACGCCCGAAAGAGAGATCCAGAAGCGCGCGTTCGTCGCTCAGCTCGAAATGGCTCACGAAGCGAAACTGCCCGTGTCTCTGCATATACGCGACGCATACGGCGATCTGATGGCGATACTCAAGGAAAACCGCCGTTATATTCAGCACGGCATGCTGATGCACTGCTATTGCGGCAGCAAGGAGTTCGTCAGAGAGCTTGCTCCGTTTGACAGTTACTTCGCTTTCGGAGGAGTGGTGACTTTCAAAAACGCAAAAAAGGACGACATCCTCCGCGCGGTGCCGAGGGACAGGCTGATCGTCGAAACGGACTGCCCGTATATGACCCCCGTGCCGTTCAGAGGAAAGAGAAACGAGCCGAAATACGTGGTGCATACGGCGGAATATATTGCCGCGGCGCTCGGAATGGAGTATCGGGAATTCGAGGCGCTGACGGTAAAAAACACGCTCGATCTTTTCCCTAAGATGAGGAATTTTATACAATATGGCTAAGCAATACGTTTACGAAATAGACGGCAAATTATACGTCAATCTGACCAACAGGTGCTCAAACGCATGCGTTTTCTGCGTGCGCAATTACGATACCGACCGCAAGAAGCCGCACGGCTATGAGGGCTACGACTTGTGGCTTGAAAAAGAGCCTGCCGCGGAAGAGGTCATCGAGGCGCTCGGAAAGTACGATCTGAGCAAATTCAGAGAGCTGGTCTTCTGCGGCTACGGTGAGCCGACTTACCGTTTCGACGAACTCGAAAAGGTGGCGGATTTTGCGCACAAGAAAGGACTGCGCACCAGGATAAATACCAACGGGCATGCAAACGCGATACTCGGCAAAGATATCAGCGAAAGGCTTTGCAGAGCGATAGACGTGATCGGCATAAGTTTAAATCAGGTCACACCCGAGAAATACGACGCGATCTGCCACAGCATTTTCGGACTGAAAGCGTTTGACATCATGCTGGATTTTGCCCGCCTCTGCGTGTCTCACGGCGGCAACGTAGTGTTTTCCGTCGTCGATTGCATAGGAAAAGAGGACGTTGAAAAAGCGGGAGAGATCGCAAAGTCCGTCGGCGCGAAACTCAGAGTCAGGGAAATGATAAATGAGTGAGATAAGAGAAGTCCTTGCGAAAAACGCGTTCAGGTTCAACAAGAAGTTCGGGCAGAATTTCATTACGGACACAAATCTTCTGGACGCAATAACCGCCGACGCGGGCATTACCGCAGACGACACCGTTCTGGAGATAGGACCGGGAGCGGGCACGCTTACGGCGCGTCTTGCCGCAAGCGCCGGGAAGGTGATCGCCTACGAGATAGACGAAAACCTGAAGCCGGTGCTGGCGGAAACGCTTGAGGGACTCGGAAACGTCGAAGTCGTGTTCAAGGACGTTGAGAAAGCGAGCGACGCAGAGATAGCGGAAAAGACGGGAGCGAAGTACAAGCTGGTCGCAAACCTTCCGTATTATATCACCACACCCGTCATAATGCGCTTTCTGGAGTGCGGAAACAGACCTGAGAGCATAACCGTGATGGTGCAGAAAGAGGTCGGGGACAGGCTGGTGGCGAAAGCGGGGAGCGCGGAATACGGCGCGATAACCGCGGCGGTCGCCCTGGAAGGAGAAGCGAAGATAACGCGCACGGTAAACAGAAAGATGTTTTATCCCGTGCCCAATGTAGACAGCTGCGTGGTATGCGTTACGATGAACGACCGCTACGCTTTTGAAGACAAGGCGAAGATCAAAAAGCTGATCCGCGCCGCGTTTGCAATGAGAAGAAAAACGCTGGCAAACAACGTTGCCGCCGCATTTTGTCTGAGCAAGCAAGAAGCGGCGGGAGCGATAGTTTCGGCAGGCTTCGACCCGTCTGTGAGAGGCGAGACTCTCAGTGTGGACGATTTTGTCAGACTTAGTAAATTTCTTTGATCTGTGTTGATTAACGTAGTTTTCTGCCGCCGCAAAAGGCGGCTTTTTCTTTGCGGAAAAGCGCGAAAAACAGCAATATATGAGACTTTTTTGCTCCGCGTTATAGAGAGGACTTTTCCGGCATATATTATCTCGAAGAAAATGCGGAGGTTTACAATATGATTCTTGAAAAAAAGACGGCGCTGCTTTCGCCGCGCGGAGCGCACGGAATATGCGGCGTGGCAAGGTTCGAATGTTTTAAAGACAAGTCGGACGTAAAGATAAGTCTTTCCGGAGGGCGTAATGATCTTTATGCGGCAATAGCGGTTGGAGACGAGACCAAGGTGGTCAGGCTGAGCGCTGACAGGATTTATCTTACGCGTTCCGATCTCGGAGGAGACTGTGCGGTCCTCGTTGCTGACGGAGAGAAGAGAGTGGTATGCGCCGGTGCGACTACGTGCGGATATGATTTCAAAGATCTTGAAGAGGTGCTGGGCGGGGGACTTGATTCTCATGCGTCGGCATCCGAAGAGAGCGCGTCTGCAAGCGCGGACGAAGCCGTAGCCGCGGAGATTACGGCTCCTGAAGCCGGGGAAGAAAAGGAAGTTGATGCCGGAACTGGAAATGCCGTCCGCTCCGAAATAGAGGAAAAGGCTGTGCCGGAAGATGACGGGCAACAGGTCTCCGCGGCGCAACAGGACGGGCAGACCGTTCAGACTTCTCAGGAGGAAGGGCAGGATAAGCGCGGAAAAAGCGGCAGGAAAAAGCCGAGATTTTTTGACAAGATATCCGACAAAATAAAAAAACTGTTTGAAGAGAACGAAAAGGACAGCGAGATGGAAGGTCTGATCCCCGGATCGCGCTGGGCGAGGGTCAGGACGGAGGACGGCTGGTACGTCGTCGGCGTCGTGGGCGATCCCGCTGAATTCATTTGTTACGGAGTGCCGGCGGACAACGCTTCGGATCCGCCCGACGAAAAGGAAGGATGCCGCCAGTGGCTTGAAGTGGTGAAGGGCGGCAGAGGTTACTGGATGATGTATCAGTCGGCTGAAACGGGAGAGACGTTGACCGCCATATGAGCCTGAAGCGCAGATGATATCAGACGATCCGCGTGGCGTTTTGCCCGCGGGTCTTTTTTTATCCGAGGGTTATAAGTGTGAGTGTAAAAAATAGGTAATAAGTTTACGGCGCGTAATTCAACGGATTGACAATGCGCGCCCTCGCGCATACAATAAGAACTACCAACCAAGGAGTTACGTCTATGCTGAAATTAGAAGGGATCACAAAAGACTACAAGTCGGGCGACGGCGTCGTTCACGCGCTGAAAGGGATAAATCTCGAGTTCCGCCGCACGGAATTCGTCTCCATTCTCGGGCATAGCGGCTGCGGCAAGACCACCATGCTGAACATCATCGGCGGTCTGGACAGGTATACCGACGGCGACATGTCGATAGACGGAGTGTCCACGAAAAAGTACAAGGACGTGGACTGGGACACCTATCGCAACATAAGGATAGGTTTCGTTTTCCAGAGTTACAATCTGATCCAGCATCTGACCATTCTCGACAACGTGGCTATGGCGATGACGCTTTCCGGCGTCGGGCTTCAGGAACGCAAAAGGCGCGCCGAAGAAGCGCTCCGCACGGTCGGACTTGAAGGGCAGCTGAAAAAACTGCCCAATCAGCTTTCTGGCGGACAGATGCAGAGAGTTTCAATTGCCCGCGCGATAGTCAACAATCCCGAAATAATCCTTGCGGACGAACCTACCGGCGCGCTCGACAGCGCGACGAGCGTGCAGGTCATGGAGCTTCTCAAGGAGATCTCCAAGACTCGCCTTGTCATCATGGTCACTCACAACCGCGAGCTCGCAGAGCAGTATTCGACGCGTATTGTCAGCGTAAAAGACGGCGAGATCGTGGGAGATACGATGCCTTACGACGGCGCCGACGACGCTGTGACCGCAGAAAAGAGCGAGGAGTTCAACGCGACAGCGAAAGAAAAGAAGCAAAAACTCAAGAAGTCGTCGATGAGCTATTCCACCGCGATCAAGCTTTCTTTCAAAAACCTTATGACGAAAAAGGGCAGGACGCTCATGACGTCGATCGCCGGCAGTATAGGCATTATCGGCGTATGTCTCGTGCTTGCCATTTCAAACGGCTTTTCAAATTATGTCAACGACCTTCAGCAGACGGTGCTTGCCGGTTACCCTGTGCAGATAGCGCAGGAAACTTTCGACACCAACGTGCTTCTCAGCATGTTTATGGGCGGCACTTCGGGCAGCGATCAGAAGGAGCAATATCCCGATTCGGACAAGATATATCAGTACAATCCGTCCGAGATGATCAACAGCGCGATCATAGAGAACGATTTCGGTCAGGATTATATCGATTACGTCAACAAGGTCAAGGAAAACGGCTGGGCGAGCAGCGTGACGTATTCTTACGGAATGGAGACCACCGTCGTCGGCAAGACGCTTGACTCGATAGGCAGAACGGTTTACGAAAAAGTAAACGAAAGTGAGATCATGGATTTTTCAGGTCTGATAAGTCCCAGCGCAAACATAGGTTGGAGCGAAATGATCGGTGACGAAGAATTCATACTTTCTCAGTACGATCTTGTCGCGGGAACTTTCCCGGGAAACAAGAATCAGGTCGTTCTCGTCGTGGATTCATACAACCAGTCCAACGTCAGCGTGCTTCTCGGGCTGGGGTTTTCGAGGAACAGCAAGGAGATCGGACTTGACGAGATCGTGGGCAAAAAACTCAGAGTCGTCGCAAACAACGATCTTTACACTCAGGGAGAAAACGGATTTTTCGCAGAAAAGACGTCAAGCGCGGAACTTGAGGAGCTGTACTACGCTCCCGTCAGCGATACCAATCTCGAAATAGAAGTTGTGGGCGTACTGAGACCTAAAGAAGGGGTCCAGCTGGCGTTGCTTTCTTCGGGCATAAATTATACGAGCGAACTGACGGAATACCTGCTTGACATCAATGCGGATTCAGACGTTGTAAAAGCGCAGGCGCAGAATACGGAAACGGACGTGACCACCGGGCTGCCGTTTACCGAAAGTTCGTCATACCGCAAGGCGATGCAGAAGCTGGGCGGCGACCGCACCCCCACCGGCATGAATATCTACCCCAAAGACTTCAGCGGCAAAGAGCAGATAATTTCTCATCTCGACGCATGGAACACAGACAATCCGTCGCAGAAGGTGATATACGTCGACATGTCTGAAATGGCTACGAGTATGCTGAACGAGATCATCAGGATAATTTCTATCGTGCTTGTATGCTTCGCCGCGATATCACTTGTCGTTTCGTCCGTCATGATCGGAATAATCACTTACGTGTCCGTAGTGGAGAGGACCAAGGAAATAGGCATCTTAAGAAGCCTGGGCGCGCGCAAGATAGACATTTCCAACGTGTTCAACGCGGAGACCTTCATCATCGGACTGATGGCGGGCGTTATAGGAGTGATAGTAACGTATATTCTGAGCATACCGGTAAACCTGATCATAGGGCATCTTGTAGATATAACCACACTGTGCTCGCTGTCGCCGTGGCATGCGTTGATCATGATCGTCGTCAGCTTTGTGCTTACGCTGATAGCAGGTCTCGTACCTTCGTCCGTCGCTGCAAAGAAAGACCCGGTCGAAGCGCTCAGAACGGAATGACGTAAAAGCAAAAAATAAAACTATATGAAATGTACAATCGACATTCTCGTCGTCAGGAACGGCGGGGATGTCGATTTTAAAATATATAGTTTTATAAAAAATGCGAAAAGTTAAAATAATATAAAAAGCGCATTTAAAGTGTTTGCCATTTTTCAAGCTATTATATATAATATTGTTGTCGCAATTCAAGGCGGTCATAACGGAGCGTGTATATGAGAATTACAGAAAGCAAAAAGATCACTGATTTCTTCGGCTGTCACGTTTTCAACGACAGCGTTATGAAAAAATATCTGTCGGCAGACACTTACAAAGAACTGAAAGAGGTCATTGACCTCGGCAAGCCGCTTGAAAAAGAGCTCGCCAACAAGGTCGCGGAGGCGATGAAGGAATGGAGCAGTGAAAACGGCGCCACTCACTACACGCACTGGTTCCAGCCGCTCACCGGCACGACCGCGGAAAAACACGACAGCTTTATTTCGATAGACAAAAACGGCAATCCCATTCTCGAATTTACCGGCAGTAATCTGCGTAAAGGAGAGGCGGACGCTTCCAGCTTTCCTTCGGGAGGTATCAGGGCAACGTTCGAAGCGCGCGGATATACCGCGTGGGACTGTTCGTCTCCCGCTTTCATAAAGAAGCCCAAAGACGGCGCGGGAGTGCTTTGCATCCCCACCGCGTTCTGTTCGTACACAGGAGAGGCGCTTGACAAAAAGACTCCGCTTCTCAAATCAATGGAAGCGATCAACAAAGAGGGACTGAGGCTTCTCAAGGTGCTCGGCGTCGAGGCGAAAAGGGTGATCGCCAACGTGGGCGGAGAGCAGGAATATTTCCTCATTGACAAAAAAGACTTTGACAAGAGATACGACCTTGAATTCACCGGCAGGACGCTTTTCGGAGCGATGCCGCCAAAAGGTCAGGAGAAGAACGACCAGTATTACGCCAGCATAAGGGACAGGGTCAGCGACTTTATGGCTGATCTGAACGAGGAGCTGTGGAAACTCGGCATCACCGCCAAGACTCAGCACAACGAAGTCGCTCCCGCTCAGCACGAACTTGCGCCGATCTTCTGCCAGGCGAATATCGCCACCGATCAGAATCAGCTGATCATGGAGACGATGAAGAAAGTCGCAGATCAGAGAGGTCTGTCCTGCCTTCTTCACGAAAAGCCTTTCGCAGGTATAAACGGCAGCGGCAAGCATTGCAATTATTCTCTCGGAACGGATACCGGGCTCAATCTTCTCAAGCCGGGCAGCAATCCCGCGGAAAACAAAGTGTTCCTGCTTTTCTTCCTTGCGGTGATCGCCGGCGTCGACGAATACTACGATCTGCTCAGAATGAGCGCGTCCAGCCTCGGCAACGACTGGAGACTGGGAGGGCACGAGGCGCCCCCGTCCATAATCTCAGTGTTTATCGGCGGAGACATGCAGACCCTTCTCGACGATATCAGCGAAGGGCACACGATCGCAAGCGCGACGAAGCAGTATATAAACATGGGCGTCAACTACGTCGCTCAGCCCAAGAAGGACACGTCTGACCGCAACCGTACGTCTCCGTTCGCGTTCACCGGCAACAAGTTCGAATTCAGAATGGTCGGTAGTTCCGCGACCCTTTCCACTCCCACGCTGATCATGAACGCAATGACTGCGGAAATGATATCCAGAATGGCGGACGAGCTTGAAAAGGTGCCCAAAAAGGATCTTGACAAGGCGATCCTCGAACTGGTAAAGAGAACTTACAACGATCACAAGCGCATCATATTCAACGGCAACAATTACAGCAAGGAATGGGCTAAAGAAGCGAAAAAGCGCGGGCTCGACACTGCGATGAACAGTGTGGACGCATACGAAGCGATGGTCAAGCCCAAGAATATGGAGCTTTTCCTCAAGCACAATCTGCTTTCCGTCAAAGAGATGGAAAGCCGCCGCGCGATATACCTTGACAATTACGTCAAGAGCGCGAACATTGAAGCGGAGACCGCGCTTCTGATGGCGAGGAACCAGATCCTTCCCGCAGTGCTCAGATGGCAGTATACGCTTGCAAAGCAGATCAACGAGATCAGCAAGGTGGATCCGGATTGCGCTGTGGTGCAGAAGGGGATGCTCAAAAACGTGAGCCTGCTCGTCAAGGGTCTAAAGGATAACATCGACGCGCTTCAGACGGCGAAAGACGGCGCTTTTGCGGCGACGGATACAAAGAAACAGGCGATACTTTTCCGCGACAGGGTGAAACTCGTCATGGAGAAACTGCGCGAATACGCAGACAAACTGGAGAGCGTCACTCCTCAGGAAATGTGGCCTTTCCCGACTTATGCAGACATACTTTTCTACGAATAAAAAGAGGTATTAATATGAAAAAACTGACATCGGAACAACTGAGATCAAGCTATCTCGAGTTCTTTAAAGAGCGCGGACACGCGATAATCCCGTCTGCGTCCCTGATCCCGGAAAACGATCCTTCCGTGCTATTCACGACGGCGGGCATGCATCCGCTCGTGCCTTATCTGCTCGGGCAGAAGCATCCGGCGGGCAAGCGCCTGACCGACGTGCAGAAGTGCGTGCGTACCGGAGACATAGACGAAGTGGGCGACGCGACGCACCTGACTTTCTTCGAAATGCTGGGCAACTGGTCCCTCGGCGATTATTTCAAGGAAGAATCCATCGGTTTTTCCTTCGATTTCCTGACCAAGGTGCTTGAGATCCCCGTTGAAAAGATAGCCGTCACGGTATTTGCAGGCGACGAGGACTGCCCCAGAGACACCTTCGCGGCGAGCGTATGGGAAAAACACGGCATCCCCAAGGACAGGATCTTCTATCTGCCCAAGAAAAACAACTGGTGGTACGCAGGACCCACCGGTCCCTGCGGAAGCGACACGGAGATCTTTATAGACACCGGCAAGCCCGCCTGCTCGGATCTTTGCGATCCTTCCTGCGACTGCGGAAAATGGGTGGAGATCTGGAACAACGTGTTCATGGAGTTCAACCGCAACGCGGACGGCAAGTTCGAGCCGCTCAAGCAGAAGAACGTCGACACGGGCATGGGCTTAGAGCGTACCGTCTGCATGATCAACGGGCTGAGCAGCGCGTACGAGACAGACCTTTTTGCGGACGTAATCGCAAAGATTTCAGAGGAAAGCGGCAAGAAGTACGGCGAGAACGAAGAGGACACCAGAGCGATAAGAATAATCGCGGACCATATCCGCACTGCGACCTTCCTCCTCGGAGACGAACGCGGCGTAGTCCCGTCCAACGTCGATCAGGGCTACGTGCTCCGCCGCCTCATCAGAAGAAGCGTAAGATTCGCAAAGAGAATAGGCTTTGACAGCACCAAGCTGGTCGATCTCGCGAAGATCTATATTGAAAAGTACAAGAACGTCTATCCCGAACTCGAAGTCAACGCGGCTAAGATAGTCGACGAACTGACCAAGGAAGAGGAGCGTTTCTCCAAGACTCTGGAAAACGGTCTCAAAGAGATAGAAAAGGTGCTGAAGTACGTGCAGGGCGACAAGCTGAACGGCAAGACCGCTTTCAGACTTTACGATACCTTTGGTTTCCCGATCGAGATGACTGAGGAGATATGCAGAGAACGCGGCTTCGGCGTGGATAAAGAGGGCTACGACAAGGCTTTTGAGGAACATCAGAAGAAGTCTCAGGCTGGCGCGGAACAGAAGTTCAAGGGCGGTCTGGCGGACACTTCCAAGAGGACCACGTATCTTCACACCGCGACGCACCTGCTTCTCGGCTGCCTGAAAAAAGTGCTGGGCAGAGACGACATTCAGCAGAAAGGCAGCAACATCACCGCAGAGAGACTGCGCTTCGACTTCAATTTCGACAGACCTCTGACGGAAGAAGAGAAACAGGCGGTCGAGGACGCTGTGAACGACGCGATAAAGAGAGATATCCCCGTCGTATGCGAAGAGATGACCGTCGAAGAAGCGCGCGAACAGAACGCGGTCGGCGTGTTCGGCAGCAGATACGGAGAGATGGTCAAGGTCTACACGATCGGAGACGTAGACAAGGAGATCTGCGGCGGACCGCACGCCGAGCATACGGGTCAGCTGGTGCGTTTCAGAATACTCAAAGAGCAGTCTTCGAGCGCGGGCGTGCGCCGTATCAAAGCGACGATAGACGCGGAATAAGACGAAATCGCAGAGAAAAAGCCGTTCCGGAGGGAGCGGCTTTTTTGTTGTGACTTCAGGCGATCAGACACAAGCGGGACGACGGATTGGGACAACGGAAAACGGACGGCGTTTTGCCGTCCGTTTTGTTTTTTATTTTTGTTTTTCCGGATAAGTATTTAAAAAACAGGGTTGTCGGTCACAGAAGCGTGATGCCGTTCTTCTTGCAATCCTCGACCATTTCTTCAGGCCAGATTGAGGATTGAACTTCTCCGATATGACGTTTGCCGAGCATGAACATGCACAGTCTTGACTGACCTATTCCGCCGCCTATCGTGAGCGGGAGCACGTCGTCCATCAGCGCTTTGTGGAAGGGGAGGCTGAGTCTGTCCGTCTTGCCTTCTTCTTCAAGCTGTCTCACGAGAGATTCTTTGTCTACGCGGATGCCCATAGAGGATATCTCGAACGCTCTGTCGAGAACGGGATAATAAAGCACTATATCGCCGTTGAGCGCCCAGTCGTCGTAGTCGGGGGCTCTGCCGTCGTGCTTTTTGCCGCTTCTGAGTTTTCCGCCTATCTGCATCAGGAACATCGCTCCGCATTTTCTTACGAACGCAGTCTCTCTCTGAGACGGCTCCAGGTCTGGATACATGTCTTCAAGTTCCTGCGTGGTTACGAATGTGATCTTGTCGGGGAGAGAAGTCGTCTTTTCTCCGAAATGTCCTTGCAGGGCGTTCATGCACTCTTTGAGCGCTTCATATATCTTTTCAACGGTGGACTTCAGGTATTCCGTAGTTCTGTCGGCGCGGGTGATGACCTTTTCCCAGTCCCACTGATCTACATAAATGGAGTGAAGATTGTCGCATACCTCGTCGCGACGGATAGCGTTCATGTCGGTGTAAAGACCGCTCTGCGGTTCAAAACCGTATTCGTACAGCGCGAACCTCTTCCATTTCGCGAGGCTGTGAACTACTTCAGCCACTTTGCCCGTCTGCTTTATGTCGAACGAAACCGCACGCTCTACGCCGTTCAGGTTGTCGTTGAGTCCGCTTTCTTCGAGGACGAAGAGGGGAGCGGAAACGCGCGTAAGGTTGAGCTTTGAAGCGAGAAGTCTTTCAAAGCTGTCTTTGAGGTATTTTATTTTGATTTCGGTTTCGAGAAGTCCGGTCATAATTATTCAAACTCCGTTTTGTTTACGCTCTCGGGAACGGGACAGGGGTATTTGCCTGTAAAGCAAGCCTTGCAGAACGCTACCTTGCTGTACTTCGCGATCTCGTCTACGCTGTCCGTGTCGAGGAAACCGAGCGAATCCGCGCCGATCTTTCTGCACAGTTCGTCGTGGGTGTAATTCACGCTTGCGAGCTGACTTCTGTCGGGGATATCCGTGCCGAAGAAGCAGGGATATATGAACTTGGGGCTGCTGATGCGCACGTGCACTTCTGTCGCGCCGCCCTTCTTGAGCATTTTTATTATGTTGGCGAGGGTGGTGCCTCTGACTATCGAATCGTCGATGACGATAACGCGTTTGCCGTTGATGTTGGCTTTGAGCACGTTGAGTTTAAGCGCCACGCTCCTTTCTCTCATTGCCTGGGAAGGCTGAATGAAAGTTCTGCCGATATATCTGTTTTTGATGAGACCCACGCCGTAGGGGATACCGCTCTGGATGGAATATCCGATCGCGCTCGAAAGACCGCTGTCGGGAACGCCGATCACGACGTCGGCTTCGACCGGGTGCTGTTTTGCGAGCATCTTGCCCGCTTCCACTCTCGCGTCGTTGACGCTCTGACCGTCGATCACGCTGTCAGGACGAGCGAAGTAAATATGTTCGAATATGCAGAGAGCTGAAGGCTGATTGCAGTAATCTTCCATGCTGAATTCGCCTGTCTGATTGACGACGTAAATTTCACCGGGACGGATGTCTCTTACGAACGTCGCGCCGACCGTGTCGAGCGCGCAGGTCTCGCTTGCGAAGACTATGCTGTCCTTTATCTTGCCCATACATAGGGGGCGTATGCCGTGAGTATCTCTGACCGCGATGAGTTTTCTCGGGCTCATAACGAGCAGGGAGAAGGAGCCTTCAAGCTGAGGGATCACTGCTTTTACCGCTTCCTCGATAGACTTCGTATGAATGCGCGCTTTTGCGATCAGGTAAGCTATGATCTCGCTGTCGTTGGTGGAATGGAAGATGCTGCCTTGCTCTGAAAGTTCCTTGCGCAGTTTGTCTGCGTTGCAGATGTTGCCGTTGTGCGCTATTGTCAGCGAGCCTTTGTAATATTTTGCGCAAAGGGGCTGAGCGTTTTCCTGCGTGTTGCTGCCGGTGGTCGAATATCTGACGTGTCCTACGGCGATGTCTCCGTCCATGGAGATCATCGGAGAATCCTTGAATACGTCCGATACGAGTCCGAGGCCTTTGTGGATCACAACGTTGCCGTCGCGGTTGATCGCAATGCCTGCGGCTTCCTGACCGCGGTGCTGAAGCGCGAAAAGACCGAAGTAGACGAGGTTGCCCACTTGTCTTATGTTTGCTTTGTTGTAGATACCGAAAATACCGCATTCTTCGTTGAGTTTGCGAGACATATTGATTCCTCCGCAGAAAAAATATATTAGAATTATATCACATAGCGAAAATTATGTCATTTGTTTGACGGGGGTTGAAAGGGATAAAAAAATATTTTTTTCAGGGGTTGCCGGGTGGTCTGAAACAGCGTGTAAGCGTGAGTATAATTTACAAAAAATGTCTTGCGACGAGGGGGAATATATGATAATATTATTATTAAAGAATTTTAAGCGCGTACGCGATGCAGGCGTATTCTGCGCGCATGAGGATTTTATGAACAAAGTTTATCTCATTCTGGAAAACGGAGACAAGTTTGAAGGCTACGGCGCAGGCGCGTCCGGAGACGTGATCGGAGAGGTCGTTTTCACGACTTCGATGGGCGGTTATCTGGAGACGGTCGCCGACCCGACGTATTGTGGACAGATAGTCGTGCAGACCTTTCCTCTGATCGGCAATTACGGCGACATCCCCGAGGATTACGACGAGAAATCAATCGTTCTTTCGGGCTACGTATGTCGCGAGATCTGCGACGCACCGTCCAATTTCCGTTGCAACGGCAAGTTCGCGGACATGCTAAAAAGAAACGGCGTGGTTACCGTCTGCGGCGTGGATACGCGCAGACTCACCAGGACTATCAGGGAAAACGGCGTGATGAACGGAATTATCACGTCAAATCCGGACCTTGACGCGGCGACGATGAAGAAGGTCAGAGAGTACAGGATCACGGGAGCCGTGGCAAAGACTTCTTGCAACCAAGTGGAAGTTAAGGGAAAAGGCGACAAGAATATCGCGGTCGTGGATTACGGCGAGAGCGATAATCTGGTCGCCGAATTTGTAAAACGCGGTTGCAGGGTGACCCGCTTCCCGCACGACGCGAAAGCGGAGGACGTGCTTGCCGTCAATCCTGACGGGATCGTGCTTTCCAACGGCGCGGGAGATCCTGCGGAGTGTAAGGCTGAAGCCGCTGAAGCGGCGAAGTTGCTGTCGTCCGGCGTTCCGATGCTGGCGGTGAGCCTCGGGCATCAGATACTCGCGTTGTCTCAGGGAGGAAAGACCTACAAGCACAAGTACGGTCACCGCGGCGGCAATCAGCCCGTTAAAGAGACTTTCGGCGACAAGATATTCATCACTTCGCAGAATCACGGCTACGTCGTGGACAACAACGCGCTTCCCGCAAACGCGAAGCTGATCTACGTCAACGCAAACGACGGCACCTGCGAAGGGCTGGAGTACAAAAACGCAGTGTCGGTGCAGTTCCACCCCGAGGAATGCGGCGGACCGCTCGACGCGCAGTTCATAATCGCAAACTTTATCGCTAAGACGGAGGAGAAAAGATAATGCCACTCAACAAAGACATACACAAGGTAATGGTTATAGGCTCGGGTCCTATCGTGATAGGACAGGCGGCGGAGTTCGATTATGCCGGCACTCAGGCGTGCCGCGCGCTCAAATCCGACGGGCTCGAAGTCGTACTCGTAAACTCCAACCCGGCAACGATAATGACTGACAACGCGGTCGCGGACAGAATATACATTGAGCCGCTCACGCTGAATACGGTCAAGAGAATAATAGAAAAAGAGCGCCCGGACAGTCTTTTGTCCACGATGGGCGGTCAGAACGGTCTGACCCTTTCTATGCAGCTGGCTAAAGAAGGCTTCCTCGACAAGATGGGCGTAAAACTTCTCGGCGCGAAGCCCGAGACCATTGACCGCGCGGAAGACAGGCAGGCTTTTAAAGACACGCTGGCGGAGATCGGACAGCCCGTCATTCCGTCAGAAGTAGTGAACGACCTCGAAGACGGCGTAAGGGTCGCGAAGAAGATCGGTTATCCCGTGATAATCCGTCCCGCGTTCACGCTCGGCGGCACCGGCGGCGGTATTGCAGACGACGAAGATCAGTTCAGAGAGATCGCGGAAGGCGGACTCAGAAGTTCTCCTATCCATCAGATACTGGTCGAAAAGTGTATCAGCGGCTGGAAGGAGATCGAGTTTGAGGTGATGCGCGACGGCAAAGGCAACTGCATCACGATCTGCTCGATGGAAAACGTAGACCCCGTCGGCGTGCATACCGGCGACAGTATCGTCGTGGCGCCCACGGTCACGCTTGCGGAAAAGGAATTCCAGATGCTCAGAAGCGCCGCCTTGCAGATAGTAGACGCGCTTGAGGTAGAGGGCGGTTGCAACGTGCAGTTCGCTCTGAGGCCGGACAGCTTCGAATATGCGGTCATCGAGGTCAACCCGCGCGTTTCGCGTTCTTCCGCGCTCGCTTCCAAGGCAACCGGCTACCCGATAGCCAAGGTTGCGACAAAGATCGCGATAGGATACACCCTCGACGAGATCCTCAACCAGGTCACGGGCACGACTTACGCATGCTTCGAGCCGTCTGTCGACTACATCGTCGTCAAATTCCCCAAATGGCCGTTCGACAAGTTCTTCTACGCCAGCCGCAAGCTGGGCACTCAGATGAAGGCGACCGGCGAAGTCATGAGCATAGGCACTTCTTACGAACACGCGATACTCAAGGCTGTCAGAGGCGCGGAGATATCCCACGATACGCTGAACAGTGAGAAGTTCATTGCGATGACGGACGCCGAGCTTTCGGACAAACTCAACGATTGCGACGACGAGAGGATATTTGCCGTCTACGAAGCGCTCAAGAGAGGGTTCTCCGTGGACGAGATATACAACAAGACGAAGATAGACAGGTGGTTCCTCAACAAGTACCTGAACATGGTCAGGATGGAAAGACGTCTCGCGAGCGAACCGCTTACCGACGAACTCTATCTGGAAGCGAAGAAGATGGGTTATCTTGACAAGACCATCGAAAGCTTCAGCAAGGACAAGATAAAGCACAAGAGATACGCGTCGTATAAAATGGTCGATACCTGCGCGGCGGAATTCAGCGCAGAGACCCCGTATTTCTACTCGACGTACGACGACGAGAACGAGGCGCTCGAGTTCCTTGAGAACAACAAGACGGACAAAAAGCGCATCGTCGTTTTCGGCAGCGGTCCGATAAGAATAGGACAGGGCATAGAGTTCGACTACGCTTCCGTTCACTGCGTCTGGGCGCTCAAGGAAAAGGGCTACGAAGTGGTCATCGTCAACAATAACCCAGAAACGGTTTCCACCGACTTCGATACGGCTGACAGGCTGTATTTCGAGCCGCTGACCAACGAGGACGTGCTCAGCATACTCAACACCGAAAAACCGTACGGCGTTGTCGTCGCTTTCGGCGGGCAGACGGCGATAAAACTCACCAAGATGCTCAAAGAAAAGGGTATAAAGATACTCGGAACGCAGGCTGAATATATCGACATGGCTGAGGACAGAGAGAAGTTCGACGAACTGCTCGAAAGACTGAATATCAAACGTCCCAAGGGCTTTACGGTAATGACGAAAGAAGAGGCGCTCCGCGTCGCCAACGAGATAGGTTATCCCACCCTTCTGCGTCCGTCTTACGTGCTCGGCGGTCAGAATATGACGGTATGTTACAGCGACGACGACGTGAAGGAGTATATGGACGTCATTCTCGCGCAGGGCATAGAAAACCCGGTGCTGATCGACAAATATCTCATGGGCAAAGAACTGGAGATCGACGCCATCTGCGACGGAGAGGAGATCCTCATTCCCGGCGTAATGCAGCACGTCGAGAGAACGGGTATCCACTCTGGCGACTCGATCGCGGTCTATCCGGCGTGGAACCTCGGCGACGAAATGACCGAACGCATCGTGGACTGCTCAAAGCGTCTCGCGGTATCCCTGCATACGGTGGGTCTTGTCAATATCCAGTACCTCATTTATAAGGACGAACTGTACGTGATCGAGGTCAACCCCAGGTCCAGCCGTACAATCCCGTACCTCAGCAAGGTCACCGGCGTGCCTATGGTCGATCTTGCGACCCGCGCGATACTCGGCGAAAAGCTCAAGGACATGGGCTACGGCACAGGACTTTATCCCAATTCGCCTTACGTTGCGGTAAAAGTTCCCGTGTTCTCGTTTGAAAAACTGACCAACGTGGACACCCAGCTCGGACCCGAAATGAAATCTACCGGCGAAGTTCTCGGCATCGCGGGCACGCTGGAAGAAGCGCTTTTCAAGGGTCTCGTTGCGGCGGGCTACAAGATGAAGAAAAAAGGCGGCATATTCATCACTGTCAGAGATCAGGACAAGAGCGAGATCGGAGAGATAGCGCAGAAGTTCGAAGACCTCGGCTATACGCTGTACGCTACGGCTGGCACGGCTAAGGTGCTGAGAGATCTCGGTATGGACGTCATCGTCGTGGACAAGATACACCAGAACCACGAACATAACAACCTGACGCTGATAGAAAGCGGAAAGGTCAATTATATCATTTCCACATCGTCCAAGGGCAAGCTGCCCACGCGCGACAGCGTCAAGATAAGACGTAAGGCGGTCGAAAGGGCTATTCCGTGCCTTACCTCGATAGATACCGCAAACGCGGTCGCCAACAGCCTTATGAGCAGATATTCCGAATTCAATACCGAACTCGTGGATATAAACAAGCTCCGCAAAGGCAAGACGCTGAGAAAGTTTACCAAAATGCACGGCGCGGGCAACGACTATATCTGCTTCAACTGCCTCGAAAATCCGATAGACAGCCCTGAAATGCTGGCTATAAGGCTTTCGGACAGATATACGGGCATAGGCGGCGAAGGCGTTATCCTTATCCTTCCTTCAAAGAGCGCGGACGCTAAGATGAGAATGTTCAACCTCGACGGTACCGAAGGCGAAATGTCGGGCAACGGCATAAGATGCGTAGCGAAATATCTTTACGATAACAATATCGTCCGTAAACGCGAATTCACCGTTGAGACGATATCGGGCTTTAAAGAGATAAGCATCAAGACCGAAAATGGAGAGGCGACTTATATCACCGTAAATATGGGCGCGCCCGAACTTGACGCAGAAAAGATCCCCGCTAAGGCAGAAGGCAGGATAATCGGTAAGAAATACACCGTAGACGGCGTCGAATACGACATTACGTGCGTAAATATGGGCAACCCGCATTGCGTGGTAATGCTCAAGCATCTCGACCGTTTCGATGTGAATAAGGTCGGCAGCGCGTTTGAGACCGATCCGCTTTTCCCTGAAAGAGTGAATACCGAATTCGTTAAAGTCCTCGACGACCATATGCTTAAAATGAGAGTATGGGAAAGAGGCAGCGGGGAGACCAGATCGTGCGGCACGGGCGCTTGCGCGGCAGTCGTTGCGGCGGTGGAAAACGGTCTTTGCCCCGCGGGAGAAGAGATAACCGTAAAACAGCCCGGCGGAGATCTTACCGTGCGTTACGCTGACGGTATCGTATATATGACGGGTACTGCGGTAAAGGTGTTTGACGGAGAGATAGAGATCTGACAGGTATCGCAGCAGACGATATACGTGCTTAAGAGATAAGCAGACGTCTTTGTCAAATCCGACTGGCGTTTGGATATCCGTTAAAAACGCGCCTGCGCCGTAAGGAAAGCGGGCAAAAACAGAAAAAGCAGCGCGGACTTTTAAGAAAGTCCGCGCAATTTTTACGCTTTTTCCGTCTGTGTACTTAAAGGGCTTTACCGCTTGAATTTTCGTCACGTATTGACAACAAAGTAAAGCAGATGATAAACTTATATCGTAAAACAAAAGCGCGCGGTATACCGCAAATATGTTGAGGGGATCATGAAAGACGTAAAAGTATTGTTGGGAGACATAACCAAAAGCGACTGCGATTGTATCGTCAACGCAGCAAACAAGACCTTGCTGGGAGGCAGAGGCGTGGACGGCGCTATCCATCGCGCAGCAGGTCCAGAACTTCTCGACGAGTGCATGGGGCTGGGCGGTTGCAATACAGGCGAAGCAAAGATAACAAAGGGCTACAAGCTAAAGGCTAAATACATAATCCATACGGTAGGGCCCGTTTACAGCGGATCGTCCGACGACGCGGTGATTCTGGGGAATTGTTATAAAAACTCTCTCGACCTCGCAAAAAAATACGACCTTCACAGCATAGCTTTTCCCGCGGTCTCTACGGGTGTATACGGCTATCCGCCCGAACTTGCCACAAGCATAGCGGTCGACGCGGTAAGGAAATGGAAGGAAGACAACGCGGGATATCTTATGAGGGTGGATTTTTATTGCTTTTCGGAAAGGATATACGCTCAGTACGTGCTGACGCTGAGAAATACTAAATATTGATTTAAAGTCTTACACGCAGAATTTACGTTCAGGCGTAAATATTCAATTGCACATTTTTGAACGGATGCAAGTCAGCGGATAAACCGTCGCAAAAATCAAAAATACGATCATAACAATATTTACTTTCACATATAAAAAAGCGCGTGTCTCATCAGAGATACGCGCTTTAAAAACAGCATTAATATTGCTTTATTTTATCAGAATGTTGAATTGTCTTTTGCCGTTTCGTCTGCCGCTGCTTCTGCAAGTTCTTCATCCTCGGGTTCATTGCTTTCTGCGATAAGACCCATTGCTTCAACCTGTTCAGCAGTCAGAACTCCCAGCTCCATAGCTTCCTTGACGTCTTCCTGGGTAAACTTGTTTTCATCGAGTTTATTTTGAATAGCGCGCATTTTGATCTCGTTGGTCATTTCAAGCTGGCGCTTTTCGGTAAGATCCCAGAACAGGAACGGAATCATTGCCAGTATTCCGCATGCCACGCCGAGAACCGCCCACATTATGAAAACGCTGCGCATTACTTCGGGATTTTCGTATGATACTGAGTCTTTCGCGCCGATCTTGATGAGTAACTCAGAGACGAGAAGTCCGGTAAACATGCCGCAAACGGTCGTGAACACCTGCGTGTACTGAGACATGTAGCCGTCCAGTCTGTCGCCCGTTTTCCATTGCTGATATTCGCAGTAGTCGGCAGTCATTGCAGGTGATGTGACAGTCCACAACGCCGCAAAAATGTTGTGCAGGAAGATACCTACGAATATAAGGTAAGGAGTTGCCGCGCCGTTATATGCGAACAATACAAGGAACAGGATAAGCAACGATATTATCGATGAGCCTAAAAATGACAGCAGGGTCATCTTTTTCTTGCCAAGATATTTTTGGATCAATGGCGAGAACAGCATGCCGGGGACGAATCCTACCGCCATCACAGTCGGGATAATACCGCGCAGAGTTCCTCCGAGAGAACCGCCGATCATGTACGCGCATACATAGTTGACTGAAACGAATATCAGAAGTCTTCCGAACGCAAGCACGTTTGATATATTGAATATCCAGAAATACTTATTTTTAAAGCTCTTAATGATACCGCCGAAAAAGCTGATTTTTTGCTTTACTTTCTTCTCCTGTATTATGCGTTCCTTTGTTCCGAAGAACATTATGAGCGCAATCGCAACGCAGATGCATCCCATAATGGGGAATATGATCTGATAGGTCAGAATATTCTCCATGCCGAAACCGAGACCTGCTTCTTTTATCTGTTCAGCTGTCCAGTCGCCGTACTGGTCTTTGAATACAAGACCCGTTTGACCGTATACGCCGTTAGCGATAAGAGGGAAGAGCATCTGCACTATGGAAGGTCCGAGGGAGTCTATAACTCCGCCCACGGAATAAAGCTTAGTGCGTTCGTTCGTGTTCGGTGTTATGACCTGAGACAGTCCGACTCTACCGAAAGAGAAGAAGCTGTATACCGTAAGAGCGATGAAATAGATCAGCTGATAGGAGCCTATGACCAACCATTTTCGCGTATCCGTGTAGATTTCTCCCGCTTTCGGCATAAATAGTTCCGGAATAAACGCGAGCAGCCAGAAACAAACTACGCTGAGCAGTCCCGTAAACAGAAGATAGGGGCGGTATTTACCCCATTTCGTTTCTGTGTTGTCGATTATCCAGCCGACGAGAGGAGCGCGGAAAAGCGACAGGATCGCAACGATCCAGGTGGTATAGAGCACTATCTGTTGATCGAAATTGTAGACGTACGCGAGGTGGACGCCCATGGAGATGGCGAAGTACTGGGTGAGTATACCCATGCCTTGCACGCCCATGCCGCCTATCGCGTACGCCATGAATTCTTTATTGGAGAGGTAATACCCCTCTTTTGCCGGAGTATTCCAGTGCTCAAAAAAGTCTTTTACTATAAATTTCGCTTTTTGAAAGATATTAGTGTTTTCGTTTGCCACAAATTTCCCCTTTATAGTTTATTATTATTTATGCCTTGTAAAATTGCTTAGCTATCTCGGAAAGGACAGCCTTACCTTCTTCGCCGAGGGGCAGGAAGGGTTTGCGGCAACCGCCCATCTCTATGCCGAGGCAATCGAGCACGTACTTTTCGCTGGCGAATACGCCGTATTTGATAAGTACGTTGATTATCTCGTTAGCTTCGTTCTGGACGCGCTGAGCTTCCTTGATGTCGCCCTTCTTGAACGCGTTGTAGATAGCGATGAACTTTTCAGCCATAAAGTTGTAGGTGCTGCCGATACCGCCGTCCGCGCCCATTGCGAGTCCGCCCAGGAACATTTCGTCGAAACCGTTGTAAACGATAGGATCCGCTTTCATCGTCTTGAACTGCTGCAGAGCGTACATATCCGAAGTCGTGTGCTTGATACCGATGAACTTGTCGTTTGCCGCGAACATGTTTTCAGCGGTCTCCTTGTCGAGAGAGAAGCCGTTCGCGCCGGGAAAGTTGTAAATTATCATCGGGATATTTACACTGGAAGCGATATCGAAATAATACTGCTTGATAGCTTCGGTGCCGAACTTGAAATAGTAGGGAGCGACCGCGCTTATCGCGTCGTAGCCAGCTTTTTCAGCAGCCTTAGCCATTTCGATAGCGTGCTTTGTAGCGATGGTGCCGACGTGAGCGATAAGGGTGGATTTTCCTTCGTTTGCTTCAGCCGCGTAGTTGAACAGCGCGATCCTTTCTTCTATGGTCAGGAGAATGCCTTCGCCCGTAGAACCGCCTACGTAGAAACCGTTCACGCCCTTTTTGAGGTTGTATTTGACCAGTTTGTCAACTGAGGTTTTGTTTACGTTGCCGTCTTTGTCGAACGGGGTAAGTAATGCGGGCAATACGCCCTTGAACTTGTTTTTGTCAACCATGAGTATTTCCTCCGATATGATGATTATTGATATCGAAATTTGCCGCGCATAGCGGAATATGCCGCGCCGAGTACGCCCGCTTTGTTAGCGAGTTTAGCGGGACGGAGAGCGGTCTGAGCGCGCTTGTCGCAAACGGCGACGAAGTCGTTCCACCAAAGCTTTTTTATTTCAACCACGCCGCCGCCGATAACGACGTCGTCGGGGGCGTATTTCTGTATCGCGTATTCTACCACGCGGCGCATATTGTCGAAGAACGCGTTCTTTACGTCCTCGAATTCTCTTTTTGTAAACACCTGCGAAATGTCGTTCTGCTTTGAGTCGCGTTTGAGCGCGCTTGCCGAAACGTACTGTTCCGCGCACCCCTTGTTGCCGCATTTGCAAAGGAAACCGTCCTCATGAAGGATAATGTGACCGAGGTGCAGATCTTCCACGCAAGAAGCATTGAGAACGCCGGGCTTTACGAGCGCGCTTCCGAGGCCGGTGCCGAGAGTAAGCACGACGTCGCGTCCGTCAGGATTTCCGCAGTAATGTTCCGCGACCGCCGCTGCCGTAGCGTCGTTGATAACCGTGGCGGGAAGAGAGAAGGTCTCTTTGAGGTCTTTGCAGAAATCGTATCCTGTAAAACCCGGCAGAGCGTCGGTGGCGTAAGTCACCTTGCCGCTGTCCCAGTCGACCGTACCCGCGGTAGCCACCGCTATGCGCTGACAGCCGTACTTGTTTATCAGAGCGGATATCGACGAATGAATGTTTTCGCGTATCTTCCCAAAACCTTTCGGCGCTTCGGTCGGGACGAACGAAAATGAGCCGAGAGAGTAACCGTTATTGAGGTCGTCGGGATCCGAGACCGTGACTACTGCAGATTTTATCGTCGTTCCGCCCACGTCTATACAGGCGAGTTTCACTTGTTTATTACCTCTGCGAAGCGTTTTGTAATGTCTCTGGGACGGGTGATAGCGCTGCCGATGACGACCGCGTAAACGCCTGTTGCCCATACTTTTTCCAGCTGACCGCGCTCCCAGATGCCGCCTTCCGCGATTATCTTAGTGTCGGGGAAATCCTTGACCAGCTTTGCTATGAAATCGACGTCGGGGAGCTGAGTGCCCTTTGTGTGAGCGGTATAGCCGCGCAGGGTGGTGCCTACGTAATCGAAGCCCAGTTCTACCGCGTTTTTGGCTTCTGTATAATCGCTGCAGTCCGCCATGAGTTCTACGTCGGGAGCTTTTTCTCTGACGTATTCGACCAGTTCTTTGAGGGTGACGCCGCCGGGGCGTTTTCTCAGAGTAGCGTCCAGCGCGATGACTTTCGCGCCGCAGTTTATAAGATCGTCGACTTCTTTCTTTGTCGGGGTGATATAAACTTCGCTGTCCTCGTATTCTGCTTTGATTATGCAGATTATCGGAACATCGACTTCGGTGCGGATATCTTCGATATCGCTTACGTAATTTGCGCGTATGCCGACCGCGCCGCCCGCGACCGCCGCGCGCGCCATGTACTTCATGATGCCCAGACCGTAGAGAGGTTCGCCCTTTACTGCCTGGCAGGAAACTATCAAACCTCTGTTAAGATGTGCCATAGATATGCCTCTTTAATTTTTATTGTTCTTTATATCGTCGAGCGTGAGAGTGATGAAATCGACGGTCTCGTGCTCAGTGCTTCCTTCGTACAGGATGCATATCGTGCCGTCCTTTGCCTGGCACATACTGCTGTAAACGAATTCTCCCTCTTTTACCGTAACGGAATAAGGGAAGGTCTCGCCGTAATCGTAAGACAATCTGATAACGCCCGTCTCGCGCTTTTTCGGGTTGGACGCGTTCAGCAGCAAAGTCGCTTCTTTATCGCCGTCCTTAACGTTTATCGCGCTTATCTGGCATATGCATTGCGGCACGTCGATATGATGGTAGTCGTGCCAGCTCTCGCCGCCGTCTTTACTTACCGCTACCGCGACTTTTCTGCAGCTTGCGTGATTGCGTACGAATACCTTGAGAGTGCCGTCGGGCAATTCTATGATCTGCGATTCGCTGGTGCGTTCTCCGTCGACGAGGAATTTGTGTCCGACTTTGAAAAGCCCCAGTCTCTTTCTGTTTTCTCCGACCGCGCCGCCGCGTTTCCACGTTTTTCCGTGGTCGTCGCTGTAAATGCAGGAGGTGCATTCCATAAGCGGCCAGAAGCGGGGAGTGAAATATATAGGCGCGACGAGCCTGCCTTTATGCGCGCCGTTTTTTATCCTTATGCCTATGCCGGGTCCGCAGCCGATAAAGCACATGTATTCTTCTTTTATCTGAGTGGAAATGCAGACGGGTTCGCTCCACGTCACGCCGTCGTCCGAACTTTCAGAGACGTACATGTAAGAGGTGCGGTATTCTGTGAATCCGCCTTCGAGAGTCTTTATATTGCCGATTTTTTTACCGTTTTCGATAACGTTGTAATTTTCGTCGACCGTATACGGAGTGACAACGTTTTTATCGTAAAGTCTGCCGTCTTTGCCGAGGTAGTATTTCTTTTTGTCTTTGACGACTATCTGTCTTCCGTTTGCGTCGAATCCCGTACCGCGTCTGCTGTTGAGTATGCCGACCCCTGCGGGAGTGTGGCTGTACAACATGAAGATCTTGTCCGTTTCGTCGTCGTAAACCAGGCAAGGATCTATAGCCGCAGAAGAGTACTGCATGCTTTCGCCCTGTTCTTTTACGGCGATGAACATGTCTTCCCACGTTTTGCCGTTGTCGAGAGAGCGGCAGACCGCCTTGTCTATTCTGTTGGGGTTATCGCTCGCGGTAAAATAGCGTGCGTCGGCGCAGGCAACGATCGTGCCGCGTTTCGTCGTGATTATCGACGGAATGCGGTAATTACCGGCTTCTCCGCGCTCCTTGCAAAAGAGTTTAAAAGGCTTTGAAATCATCGGATACTCCTCATTTTCTTAATGGCGGTTCAACGCGCCCTTTAAGCGCTTTCATTATATCACTATAAGGGCGCGCAGTCAATAAATAAGATATAAATCTATGTGCGATCGTGGAAAAAAGCAATATAAAACGGGAAGTCCTGAACTCTTGTCGGAAGCGCGTTTAAAAATTACTGAACGTAAGAAGGACGGCTGAAAGGAATATTGACGAAAAGCTGAAAAAATCGTTTAATACGTTTGACAAGAAAGCAAAGTGATAATATAATTACGACATAAGCAACGGGGCAACGGAGTCCGTAACTTTTTACAGGACTCCGTTGCCCTTTTTTATGATATATGGTATCATAGCAAAGAAGGCGCAATTGCTTTCAGGAGAGAAAGAATGTTGAAAAAAGTTTTTGAAAAGCCCACGCTTTTGCAGCTTGTGCTCGGCATAGCGGCGGCGTGTTTTTCGCTGGTAGCTTTCGGGCTGTTTTTTGCTGACGCGGTAGGCGACAAGGGCGGGGACGGGCTTCCCGCGTTCAAAATAGCGTTCGACGTGATGACCGACGGTCTGCATTTCAATGCCAGAGTATTTATTGCCTATCTGATACCTTTGCTTTGCGCGGCGGCGACGATACTGCCGTTCAAGGAGAAAAAAGTGTATTACGCCGCGTCTTTCCTGCTGCTTGCGGCGGGTATAGTCATTTTCTGTATAAAAGAGATATACCTTACAAAATACGAAAGCGATATTGCGGATATGTACAGAAAAGCGGGCGTAAGTATTGCCGTTCCGGCGATAATAGCGGGAGTATTTTCTCTTATAGCCTCGGCGCTTTCTCTGCTGAGGGGAATGGCGGGCGTAAAGTTCGCCGTTAAGGATAAGCCGACGGAAGGCGATGTCGCATCTGTAAACGATGACGCGCATGGCGGTGCGGAAGAATGCGGGGCAGCCGCTGAAGAGAAGGAGGAAGAGAGATGAAAAAGAAATGCGTTCTTGCGATATGTATCGCGTTTTTGCTGTGCTTTCTCGCAGGCGCTTTTGCCGCTTGTAAGACAAATCCTTTGAATCCCGACGGTCTCGACAACTATCTCGCGATCGACCCCGATAAGGAATACCAGTCTGTAACGGGCTTCGGAGCTTCGGCGGCATGGTGGGCGCAGACCGTGCCCGTCGGTTCGCAGTCGGCGACCGATCTTGCTGAAAGCCTTTACAGCGAAGCGGGTATAGCTCTTTCGATATACCGCTACAATATAGGCGGCGGGTCGTGGGACTATAATGCGTATAACGAACACGGGGCTGGAGATTTTGTCGTATTTCCCGAATACCGCAATACGCAGTCGGCGTTCATCGCGGACAATTACGATGAGTCGCTGAGCGCGGCTGAAAACTTTGCGGATCCCGACAATTACGATTTTTCTAAGGACGAAAACGCTCTCGAATTCATGAAGCTGTGCGCTACGCAGGAAGGCTCGACGGTGGAAAGGATAATTCTGTTTGCCAACTCTCCGCACTACCTTCTTACCGTATCGGGCAAGACCAACGGCGATTATGCGTATCAGAGCAATCTTCCCGCGGAAAACTACGACGCGTACTGCGAATATCTGATAAAATATCTCGATTACGTCGTCAACGGTCTGGGGCTCGGGGTGGAAGCTGTCAGCGCGATAAACGAACCTCAGCATTCGTGGGGAGGGGAGGACGCTCCGCAGGAGGGGTGTCACTACGAGCCGAAAGAACTTGCGGCGTTCTATGACAAATTCTACGGATATCTCGAAGAATTCAATGCGGCTAACGGCACAAACGTAAAGATGGACGTGTTCGAAAGCGGCAATTACGACGTCTATAAATCCAAAGGCAGAGTGATGGAGTATATCTACGAGATGAGCAAGTACGACTATTTCGATGAGATAGACACGATAAGCGTACACTCCTACGGATCGCCTACTTCGGTCGAAGCGAGAGAGTCGTTCATATATATGCTCCGCAATCTCTACGGTGATAAGATAAACATAGAGATGAGCGAGATATGCGATATGACTGCGGGACTCGACGCGGGTATGGACAGCGCTTTGTGGCTTTCCGAAGTGATGAACAAGGATTTCGTCGATCTGGGCGCCCGTGCATGGTGCTGGTGGATGGCTGCCAGTTGCGACGACTACAACGACGGGATAGTCACCTGGATGTGGGGTACTGAAGACGGTAAGGTCACGCCGACCAAGCGCTACTGGGTGATGGGCAATTATTCTAAATTCCTCGATACGGGGGACGTAAGGATAGAGGGAAGCATAGATAGGGCTTCAAAAGGCGTTTTCGCGACTGTTTTCAAGAAAGCGGACGGCAGGATAGTCGTAGTGCTGACAAATGCGGGCGATTCTGAAAAGAAGATAAATCTGCCTGCGGGATACGCGTCTTTGCAGGCGTGGGAGACCAGCGCGGACAAGGATCTTGAAAACGTTTACGACGGCGCTTGCGGCAGGGCTTATACCGCGGCGGCGGGAAGTGTGACCACGCTTATCCTTTCGAAGTAAGGATCGTAAAATCAAAGGTTTTTCAATACTTACACATGTGAGGATTATAGGATTAATATTTATATTAATACTCTAAGGATTGTTGACAATCTTGAGACGTTATAATAAAATTAAACCAAGATTAAAATCTGAGACGGAACGCACGGCTCCGTCAAGGACATGCGGCGTCGTACCGACGTGCGCCGTCGATAATTTGAAAAAAACGCGAAATGCGTATAATAAACACGGAGGATTCAAAGATGAAGAGAACAACAAAGATAATCGTTTCCGCTTTGTTGTGCGTTTGCCTGGTGGCGTCCTTCTGCGCAACCCTTATCGGTTGTAAAGACAAAGAAGGCGTGGGCAGATACAGCTACAACACTTCGTTGAGCGTATTCCCGACCAACTGGAACCCGCACATCTATCAGACGGATACCGATTCGATCGTAATGGGTTATACTTCGAGCGGTTTCTATACTTTCGACTATAACTCCACAAAAGACGGATACGCTGTAGTACCCGATATGGCTACGGGTGATCCCATCGACGTCAGCTCAAAGTACGTCGGTTCCGAATGGGGCATTGATGAAGGCGAGACCGCAAGAGCTTGGGAAATTCCTTTGAGAAAAGATCTCAAATGGGAAAACGGCGAAGCTATCACCGCACAGAGTTTCGTAAACTCTCTGCAGCTCCTGCTCCAGCCCAAAACCTACAACTACAGAGCTAACACCGTATATCAGGGTAACTTCGTTATTACGAACGCTAAGGATTACATGTACGGCGGTACGCACGCTTACCTCGACAACATGATAAGCGGCGACGAAGACTATGTTGACATGACCGAGTTTAAGTATAATGCTGAGACCGGCGTTGCTGAAGCTAACGGACACGACTATGCTGTCAAGTTCGGCAGTACCACGACGTGGGATTCCTCCAATTCTCTTACGACGTATTACAATGCAGGATACAATCTCTACTTCTATGACAAACTCGTTGTCGAAGGAGAGGGCGAAGAAGCTACCTGGGTACCTGCAGAAGACGCTAAAGACATGTACGTCGAAATGAAGAAAAACGAAGGCAAGGACGGCGAGATCGTTCTTACCAAAGCATATATTGAATTCCTTCAGGATCTCGTTGCAAGAATGCACGGTTTCATGACCGTTGAAGAATATGCTGCTGAGGCAGGCGACTATGCATACGTCGAGTGGCAGGAACTTGCTTTTGTCGGTAAGGATTACGACGCTGTAGACTTCGACACCGTAGGTATCAAGGCTCTCGACAACGGCAATCTGCTTCTCATTCTCGAAAAACCGCTTAGCGGCTTCTATCTCAAGTACAACCTCTCTTCTACCTGGCTCGTAAACGAAAAACTTTACAAGAGCTGCGAGAAGTGGACAAACGGCGTTTACTCCAACAGCTACGGCACAAGCGCTTCCACTTATATGAGCTACGGCCCGTACAAGCTGACCGCTTTCCAGATGGACAAGAACATTGCGTTTGAGAAAAACAGCAACTGGTTCGGCTACAACGACGAGGCTAACAAGAACCTCTATCAGACAACCAACATCACTATCACATATATTTCAGGCGAAGATACCAGACGCAACGCGTTCCTTAAGGGCGAGATAGACGAGTACGGTCTTACCGCTTCTGACATGGAGAAATACGCTACCAGCTCCAGCATTTACTACACTGCAGGCGAAAGCACCTTCTTCATGGCTCTCAACCCCAATTCGAGCGTTTATACTTCCACCAAGGATGGCAAGGCTAACGCAAGCAAGGCTATCCTGAACGTTCTCGAGTTCAGACAGGCGCTTTCTTTCGCGACCGACAGAGCGCAGTTCGCTCTGGCTACGTCTCCGACGAACAGCGCGGCATACGGCGTTTTCTCCAGCCTTATCATCAGCGACCCTGAAACCGGTACCTCGTACCGCACCACCGAGGAAGCTAAGGACGTTCTCCTCGATTTCTGGGGACTTGCAGACGACGTAGGCGAAGGCAAGAAATACGCTACCAAGGACGAGGCTATCGCAAGCATTACCGGCTACGACCTCGCTCAGGCGAAAGAGAAGTTCAATGCGGCTTACGATATCGCTATCGAAAAAGAACTCATGGATCCCGAAGATACCATTGAGATCACCATCGGTACGCCCAACGCGACTTCTTCCTTCTACAACAACGGTTACAACTTCTTCGTAAACGCGTTCACCGAAGCCGTAAAGGGAACCAAGCTCGAAGGCAAACTCACGTTCAAGCTTGACAGCACGCTCGGCAACGACTTCGCTAAAGCGCTTCAGACCAACAGCGTAGATATGCTGTTCGGCGTAGGCTGGACCGGCTCCGCTCTCGACCCGTACTACCTGCTCAGCGCTTATACCGATCCTTCCATGCAGTATGACAGCGCTTGGGACACCAAGTCCGAGATGGTTTCTATCTCTTTTGAAGGCCTGACCGACAGAAAAGACCTCAACGGCAAGACCGTAAAGATGTCTCTGTATGACTGGACCATGAAAGTCATTATGGGCGAGGCTTGCGAAGGTACTATCGTCAATGCTGACGGTACCGACGGCGAGAAAGTAAGCATCGAGGCAGGTACCACCGCTGAGAACGCTCTCAGACTCAAGATACTTGCGGCTTGCGAAGGCGCGCTTCTCATGAGATACGACATGATCCCGCTCATCGACGACAACAGCGCGGCACTCAAGGGCTACAAGATCAACTACTATACCGAGAACTACGTTTACGGTGTAGGCAGAGGCGGCGTCAAGTATATGACCTATAACTTCGACGACGCGGAATGGGCGCAGTACGTCAAAGACAACGGCGGCACTCTCAATTACGAGAAATAATTCAAACTTCGGTTTAGAATAAATGAAAAGTCACCCGTCCCCGCAATCTTCGAGGTTGCGGGGATTGGGAATGTTTCGGAGATATTATGGCAAAGTATATACTGAAAAGAATCGGTCTGATGCTTTTCACTTTTTTGGTTATTATAACCATCTGCTTCGTGCTGGTGAAGCTTCTTCCCAACAAGCCGCCTGAGACGTTCGGTCAGGACCAGGCTCTTATAGAGGCGAGGAGAGAACAGCTGGGTTATAATAAACCGATAATGGTTCAATATTTTATATTTTTGGGAAAATCTCTTCTCGGCGGCGACTGGGGTATAAGCGAATCGCTATACATCGGTACCGACGTTATGGAGCTGTTTTCGCAAAAGCTTCCCGCAACTGTCATGGTCAACCTGTACTCGTTGCTTCTCAGCGTGCCCCTCGGGCTCGCGTTCGGCATTTTTGCCGCACTGAAAAAGAATAAATGGCAAGATCACGTAATAAGCACGCTGGTCATGATATTCATATCAGTACCCAGTTACGTATACGCGTTCCTTGTTCAATATATATTGTGTTTCAAACTTGGGTGGTTCCCGCTCCTTGTCGATACGGGTACCAATTTCTTCCTGCCCAGCATGGTCTGGTCGATGTTCCCTGCGATACTGTCGCTTGCGTTCGGTACGATAGCGGGACTGACGAGATTTACGCGCGCGGAGCTTACAGAGGTGCTGACCAGCGACTTTATGCTGCTTGCCAGAACTAAAGGTCTGACAAAGAGTCAGGCTACGGTAAGACACGCGCTCAAAAACGCGATGGTACCTATTTTCCCGATGATAATAGGCGAGTTCATTTCGATACTCGGCGGTTCGATAGTCATAGAGCAGATATTCGCGGTGCCCGGCGTCGGCGAACTTTATATTAAGGCGATAACCGCGGCTACTCCCGACTACAACATATTCATGCTGCTGACCTGCTTCTATACTTTTGTAGGCTTGGCGGCAGGTATAGTCATCGATATAAGCTACGGCATCATAGATCCGAGAATAAGAATGGGGGCGAGATAATATGGAAGATAAAGATATGATGAATATAGATAAGTCCATGTTCGAGTTCGCCCAGAAGGACGAAAAACTCCACGATACAAAGCTGGACGCAAAGAGAGTAGGTTATTTCAAAGACGCCTTTATAAGATTCAGAAAGAATAAAGGTTCTGTCGTCGGCGGAATAATAATCATTCTTTTGCTTCTGTTCGCGATTTTCGTACCTATTTTCGGCGGCAATTCTTATGCGAATAATATTAAAGACAATACTTATCTCTATTATAAGAAGCTCATGCCCAAGAGCAGTCTTTTCGCAGGTCTCGGTTTCTGGGACGGTTGCAAGACTGAGGAAATGAACGTCAACTCGTATAACTACTACAACGCTATCGGCGTTGAGACGGGTTGCAATCCGATAGTCGCAGTCAAGGATTTCGATAATGTGGAGAGAATGTATACCGTAAAATCCGACTCTTATTATAAGAACGGCATGGTATACATGACTTTGACCAAAGAAGAGTATCAGAATATCCAGAAATGGCAGGACGAAAACGAGATCCAGGTAATTTATCCCGCCGTCGATTTGGCAAAATATACCGTTGAATCTTTTAAGACGGACGCAAACAGATGGTACGTCGTAGATCAGCGCGGCTTCCCCGTGGTGGACGCTTCCGGTAATTACGAGGAAAACTATCTTAAGACGGGTACCGACGATTATACTTCCAAAATGAGGATAGCGAGCGACCCGTACAACAGCGGCGATACAGAGAACGCTTACAGATACGCAAGGCTTACGGGATCGAGTACTTCGGGCGGCTATTACGTGCGCATATTTACTTATAATTATTTCATATATAAGTACGGCTTCGAGCCCGCCTTCCTTTTCGGAACCAACGACCTCGGTCAGGATCTGTTCACGAGACTTGCAGAAGGCGCGAGGTTCTCGTTCCTTCTCGCATTGTTCATATCGATGATAAACCTTACCATCGGCGCTATCTACGGCGCGATAGAAGGATATTACGGCGGCGCGGTCGACCTTACGATGGAAAGAATATCCGATATTCTCGCCAACGTTCCGTTCATAGTCGTCGTCACGCTGTTCAACCTGCATCTGTCAAAGCAGGTGGGAGCGCTTGGCAGCCTGTTGTTCGCATTCGTCACGACGGGGTGGATAGGTACGGCGGGAACGGTGCGTATGCAGTTCTACCGTTTCAAGAATCAGGAATACGTGCTTGCGGCGAGAACGCTGGGCGCGTCCAACGCGAGAATAATGTTCAAGCATATATTCCCCAATGCGCTGGGCACGATAGTTACCAGTTCGATACTGGTCATACCGTCGGTCATATTCTCTGAATCCATGCTCAGCTACCTCGGCATAATCAATCTCGAAACGTCGGGATTTACCAGCGTCGGTACGTTGCTTTCGCAGGGACAGGGATTCCTCAGCACTTATCCGCACATTCTGTTGTTCCCGGCGATATTCGTCAGCCTTCTGATGATATCGTTCAACCTTTTCGGTAACGGACTCAGAGACGCGTTCAACCCCTCGCTCAGAGGATCGGAGGATTGACAATGGAAGAAAAGATGATTTTGAACGATCCTTCGGCACAAGCTAAAAAGGATAATATTCTCGAAGTTAAGAACCTCAAAGTGTCTTTCCGTACCACAAACGGTATCGTAAAGGCGGTAAGAGACATTTCCTTTAATCTTCAGAGAGGCGAGACTATCGCGATAGTCGGCGAATCGGGCAGCGGTAAATCGGTAACCAGCAAGGCGATACTGGGTATATCCGCAGGAAATGCGATCATCGAGGGCGGCGAGATCTTCTACGACGGCAAGGATCTGCTCAAGATAGAAGAAGAGGATTTCCACCAGATAAGAGGAGACAAGATATCCATGATATTCCAGGATCCTCTTTCCAGCCTCGATCCGATCGTCAAGGTCGGCAGACAGCTTACCGAAGCGATGATACTCAAAAACAAGGTCAACCGCAAGAGAAGCCGTAAAGAGTTTAACACGAGGTTGGAAATACTCAAAAAGTATCTGAATCTCGCGATGACCGAAAACGGCGGCGACGCAAAGGCGATAGAAGAGCTCAATGCCGCGCAGATAAAGGAATTCGACAATTTCAATATATGCGCTATCAAGTACGAAAACTCTTTCAACGAAGCTTACGCTAAGGCGGTAGAATGCAACGAGGACATCGCTGATATCCTGTTCAAGGCGGAAAAGAAGCAGAACCTTTCCGAAAGAGACGTTTCCTCCAAGATAATAGAAACATTGAAACAGATAAAGGACAGGTTCCTGACTTTCGACTGCGACGATAAGATAAAAGAACATATCGTCAATCTGACCGCGATAAAGAACTCTACCAGAAAAGAGACGGTCGTGAATAAAATAAAAGGCGTTTTCGGCAAAGAAAACGACGGAAGGCAGCTCAGTGAAGCTCTTGTCAACGAACTCAACGAAGTCAAGAAGACTCTGACTGAGCTTCAGAACCGCAAGAAGCCCGATTATTTCACGCTCGGCTACTATCTGCTCAAAAATCCTCAGGTGCAGCCCGATCCGTCCGATATTGACGCTCTCGACAAGATGACGAGAGAATATATCGACGACAATTTCATGATCGAATTCCTGAAAAAGACCGCGCTCGCGCTCAGATATATCTATGCTTACAACAAAGAGCACAAAAAGACCGTGCTTGAGTATCTGCAGAAGGCGGGCGAAGTATTCGGCAAGAAAGACTGGGATAAAAAAGAGTGCAGAGAGTATATCTCGAAGGTCGCGGACGAGATCCACAAGGCGGTAAATCCGCTGGCGATAAGAAAAGACAGCGTATCCTACACTTTCAGAGTGAGCATGAATAACTCTGTAAAAAGATATTTCGAAGGCGTTGTCAAAAATCCCAAGGAAAGGGCGCGTTTCGATAAACAGAACGCAAAGAGGGAGGCTCTTATCGCAAAGGGCAGATCGGTCGACTATAAAGTAATGCCGATGATGCTCATCGACCTCGATCAGGAACGCCTGAACGTAGAAAATACAGTCAGGAGACTGCGCGAAAAATACGAAAACGATATCGCTGCCGAAGAACCCGATTTTGACGCTCTCGCAGTCGCTCTCGTCGACGATTTCAAGGAAAAGGCTTCTCAGGTCGTTTCCGTCGTTACGAAGAAAATGGCGAGAGAAAAGGCTATAAAGCTCATGGAAGAGGTCGGTATACCTGAACCGCGCGTCAGATTCTATCAGTATCCGTTTGAATTTTCCGGCGGTATGAGACAGCGTATAGTCATCGCTATCGCGCTGGCGGCTAACCCCGATATCCTCATCTGCGACGAGCCTACGACAGCTCTCGACGTTACTATACAGGCGCAGATACTCGAACTCATCAATAAGCTGAAAAGGGAAAGAAACCTTTCCGTCATCTTTATTACGCACGACCTGGGCGTCGTCGCTAACATGGCGGACAGGATAGCCGTTATGTATGCGGGCAAGATAGTCGAATACGGCACCTGCGAGGACGTGTTCTATGATCCGCGTCATCCGTACACGTGGGCGCTGCTTTCTTCTATGCCCGACCTCGACACAAAGGAAAAGCTGGAAGCTATCCCGGGTACTCCTCCCAATATGATATATCCTCCTCAGGGAGACGCGTTTGCGGCGAGAAACAAGTACGCGATGAAGATAGACTTTGAAAAACAGCCGCCTATGTTTAAAATAAGCGATACGCATTATGCCGCGACGTGGCTGTTGTATCCGGATGCGCCCAAGGTGGATCCGCCCAAGCTCGTCACCGACCGTATAAGCAGAATGAAAAGAGAGGTAGAAAACAATGGCAGAAAATAAAGAAGTATTGCTCAAAGTAGACCACCTCGAACAGTATTTCAAGATGGGCAAAGGCCATCTGAAAGCGGTCGACGACGTAAGTTTCGAAATATACAAAGGCGAAGTTTTCGGGCTCGTCGGCGAATCGGGTTGCGGAAAGACGACTACGGGACGCTCTATAATCCGTCTTTACGACATAACGGGCGGATCAGTCTATTTCCAGGGACAGCGCATCTGTGCGGGAACGCGCGCTTACAAGCAGGCGATCAAAGACGCGAGAGCGAAATACAAAGAGGCTTGCAGAAGAGCCGACGCGGCGATGGAAGAGGAGATAAAAAACGCTTCCGCGAAGTCGGATCTCATAACGCAGAAATACGCGGCTGAAAAGGAAGAAGCGGCAAGAGAATACCGCGCCGTACTCGCTGAACAAAAACGCAATATCGCAAGCGCGGAATACGATCACAAAAACTGCAACAAGGTGTTCGGCAAAGCTCAGATGAAAAAGGTGGAGGAGAAATACGCGCCTCTTCTCGAAAAAGCGTCTCCGAGCGAAAAACAAGAATTGCTGAAAGAATATAAGCACGAACTCAGGCTTGCGAAAAAAGACCGCATAATGAACAAGATGCAGATGATCTTCCAGGATCCTATCGCTTCGCTCAATCCGCGTATGACGGTAAGGGAGATCATTGCCGAAGGTCTGATAATAAGAGGTATAAAGGATAAGAAATATATCGAGGAGCAGGTCTTCAGAGTCCTCGACCTCGTAGGACTCGTACCCGAACACGCAGACAGATACCCGCATGAATTTTCGGGAGGTCAGAGACAGCGTATAGGCATAGCGCGCGCGGTAATACTTCACCCAGATCTGATCATCGCCGACGAGCCGATATCCGCTCTCGACGTATCCATCCAGGCTCAGGTCATAAATCTTCTGAACGAACTCAGAGAGAAGCTTGGACTTACGATAATGTTCATCGCGCACGACCTTTCCGTCGTCAAGTATTTCTCTGACAGGATCGCGGTCATGTATTTCGGAAAAATAGTTGAACTCGCGACCAGCGACGAGCTTTTCGCTCATCCGATGCATCCGTACACGAGATCTCTTCTGTCGGCGATACCGCTTCCCGACCCTCATTTCGAGAAGAACAGAAAGAGGATAACGTACAATCCTCTCGCAGATCACGATTATTCTACCGAAAAGCCCGTGATGCAAGAGGTTCTTCCCGGACATTTCGTATATTGCAGCGACAGCGAGTGCGAAAGATACCGCGCTGAATTCGGTGAAAAAGAAAAAGCCGTAGAAGTTACCGCTGCTGACGATGCGGTTAATGAAGAGAAGGCAGAGAAAAAGCCCCGCGCAAAGAAGAAGACGGGCGCTAAAAAGAAGGATTAAAACAAAGTTCAGCAAAACGACCTGCAAGGTCTTTCGCGGCGCGGAAGACCTTGCGTCAAGGAGAGAATGAAAACCGTTTCCAAATATCTCATCACCGTTGCAGTAGGACTCGTGATAACGTTTATCGCGTTGCTTGCAAGGGATATATTCAACCTTACCGCTACGGTGGATTTTATGAAAGCGTTCTGTGACGCGTTTTTCGTTTCGGGCGTTGTGCTGGTCTGCGTCGGAGGACTGGTTTTCGTGTCCAACGGCGGAGTGTTCGATATGCTGGCATACGGCATCAGGACCTTTTTCGAGTCTTTCAAGAAAAACGTAACAGACAGAAAGTACAGGACGTATTACGATTATAAGGAATCTAAAAAAGACAGAAAGACGAGTTTTAGTTTTCTTGTGATCGTCGGCGTCGTTTTCATAGCCGTTTCCATGATTTTTCTGGTTTTTTACTATAAATATCTTCCGGCTTGAGCCGGCATAGCGCCTGAAACGGCGCTCTTTAATACGTTGAGGAGGAGACATGTTTAATTTCAGAAAAGGTTTTTATGCGGACATCCGCATTGAAGACAGATTCACTACCGACATAAATTATAAGAATGGCGTTGCGGAAGAATGTCGTGAATTGCAGGAAAAGAAAGCGTTCCTCAGAGTGTTCGACGGCAAAATGTGGTACTACGCGTCGACGGACAACGTAAACGATCTTCAAAGGGAACTGGACGACCTTTACGATTACGCCTGCGAGGACGAAAACGTTTACGATAACCCGGCGATTGCGATACTCGAAGTCAACAAGGACTGCGTGATGCGCTTTGATAAAGATTGCGTAAAAGACGTGCCGCTGGCAAAAAAACGCGCGTTCGTCGAGGAGACCCTGGCGAAATTTTCTTCAGAATACAGCTCTCTGGTCGTCGGGGCGTACGTCGACAGGTATTCCGTCTACGAATTTTATTCAAGCAAGGGAGCGGAGATAAAATACGATTTCCAGACTGCGGGAGCGGTTTTCTCGATGAGTTTCGCAAGCGGAGAGGAGAATTTCTCGGATTCCGTTCAGAAATCGGGCGTGCGGTATGAGGATATAAAGCTGTCGGACGCTGAGATAAAGAAGTTTGTCGAAGATTGCGAGAACGTTCTGCTGAATGCGAAAAAACTCGAAACTCCGGGCGTTTATCCCGTCGTGCTAGCGCCGATAGTGACCGGCGTTTTCGCTCACGAATCCTTCGGGCATAAGAGCGAGGCGGATTTCATGCTCGGAGACGAAACTCTCGCCAGAGAATGGCAGATGGGCAAAAAAGTCGCCAGCGAACTGCTCAGCATCGTGGACAGCGGCGCTTACGAAGGATCCGGCTACGTGCCTTACGACGACGAGGGCACGAAAAGCACATATACCTATCTGATCAGGGACGGCGTCCTCTCGGGCAGGCTTCACAGCGCGGCGACCGCGGCGTATCTGGGAGAAAAGCTTACGGGCAACGCGAGAGCGACGAACTGCGGCTTCGAGCCGATCGTCAGAATGACCACCACCGTCATCAAAGGCGGGAGCAGCACCGTCGAGGAACTGATAGGCGGCATAAAACACGGATATTACATCAAAAACTGCAAGCACGGTTCCGGCATGAGTACGTTCACGATCGCGCCCAACGCCGCGTACGAAATAAAGGACGGCAAGATCGGAGATCCGGTCAAGATCGCGGTGCTTACCGGCAATGTGTTTGAAACGCTCGGAGACATAGACGGGGTTGCGAACGACGAAACGGTGCTCACCTTTGTCACGGGCGGTTGCGGCAAAATGGAACAATTCCCGCTCAACGTAGGTATGGGCGGTCCTCATATCAGAGTCAGAAAAATGAACGTTCAGTGAGGTGCGGTATGAAAAAACAGACGTATACGGTAAAACGGCATGAGAGCTGTATGAATTTTACGGCAGGCGCCGTGGATTCTCTCAGAATAAAGAACGGCGTAGCCACGACGGTCAGGGTATATGACCAGGGGTACATCGGCGTATCGGGCGCCTCGGGCGATTGCGACGTCGCGGAACTCGAAAATAAGGCGGTCGGAGCGCTTTCCAATAAAGTGCCTTATCCCTGCGAAAAGAGCGCGCCCGCAAAGATGTGCATTGACAAAAGAAAGGAAATAATAAAAAAGAGCGAGCTTGTCGGCAAATGCAGGGCGTTGGTCGCAGAACTTGTCGCGCAGAATCCCGATTTTATTCTCAGCGGCAAACTCGACGTGACTGACAAGGTCACGAAGTTCGAAGACAGCGACGGCGTTGAATATGAGAGTTGCTCAAGCTTTTTCAGCGCATATTGTGTGGCGAAACACAAGGATTCATCCAACATAATGGACGAGGTCTACGGGGTGGCGGACGACAGGTTCGAGCCTGAAAAGATCGCGCATGACGTAAAAAAGCTGTTGGACGCTTTTCTTGCAAAGGCGGATCTTCCGGACGAGGAAAAACCGGTGTTTATCACGGACGAATCCGTGGTGGAATATCTTGTCGGCGCGTTTGTGGCGGAGAGGTATTGCAGCGGCACTTCGATACTCAAAGACAAACTGGGCAAAAAGGCGTTCAGCGAAAAGTTCACACTTGTCTGCGACAGGGACCCGGATGACAATCCCGGCGTTACGTTCTTTGACGGAGAAGGGGTCGTGAATGACGGGTTCAAGGCGTATCTCGTAAAAAAAGGCGTGATTGAGAACCTGCTCACGACAAAAAAGAGCGCGGCAACCCTGAAGGTCAAAAACAGCGGAACAGCCGCGTCGCCGTATGCCGGAGTGCCTTCTCTGGGCGCAGAAGGGCTGAAAGTGGAAAAGACGGCAGAAGACGTGCTGGCGCTCATCGGGAATAAGAAGGCGGTCTACGTCACGACTGCGAGCGGAGGAGATATGACTCCCACGGGGGATATAGGTCTGCCGGTGCAGTGCGCATATCTTTTCGAGAACGGGAAACTTGTTGGAAAACTACCCGAATTTTCCATTTCCTGCAACGTGTTCGACATGTTGGGAGACGACTATATAGGCGCGTGCGACAAATGCGTGAACGAAGCCGGCAGGAACAGATATCTTGTTTTCAGAGCAAAAGCGGTAAACGTAAAATAAAGCAGGTACGGTTTGATGTCAGAGCCCTTTCTTTCCGACAAGCGGAAAGGAGGGGCTTTTTGTTTGTCGTGCGTCAAAGAAAGCGCCCGCAAAGCGTGTTCGTCCGGCAAAAGCCACACAAAGCACAAAGGTGTAAAAAATATGGACGAAATATGTTTGATAAAATTTTATAAACACATTTGAAAAGACGTAATTCTGTTAAAATATGTAATTTCGTGTAATTTATTGTGTTTTTTAAAAATATTAGCGGTGCAAAACAATGGATAAAATGAGCAAAAAATATTTCAAAGCTATTGACACGGCATAAGTATGATAGTAAAATAATATACGGACGTACGCGTCTTAAGGGAGAGGGAAATATGATAACGACAAATAAAGCTTTGCTCTCAGAGGCAAAAAAGCGCGGCTATGCCGTGCCCGCATTCAACGTTGACAACCTCGAGAGCGTTATCGGAGTGCTCCGTGCCGCGGAGAGTACAGGCAGACCGGTGATCATTCAGACAATCCCGAGGACGTTGAAATACGGCGGCATACCCGCTTACAGCGCGCTCGTTAGGGCGCTTTACAAAGGCAATCCCGACATTTCCATACATCTCGATCACGGCGGCGACGTCGAAATTTGCAAAGCCTGCATAAAAGCCGGCTACACTTCTGTAATGATCGACGGCTCCGCGCTGTCTCTCGACGACAACGTCGCGCTGACAAAAGAGGTCGTCGATACTGCTCATCCCGCGGGCGTAAGCGTTGAAGGAGAACTCGGCACGATCGGCGGAAAAGAGGAGACTGAGGCAAAGATAAAGTATACCGAGGTTTCAGAAGCCGTAGAATTCGTCGCGCGTACCGGCGTGGACAGCCTTGCGATCGGCGTAGGCACCGCGCACGGCGTATACAAGGGCGTGCCTCACATTGCGGTCGACAGGATAGAGGAGATCACCGCGGCGGTCGATATCCCGCTCGTGCTCCACGGCGCAAGCGGACTTTCGGACGACGTGATAACCGCCTGCATAAAAGCGGGAATTTCAAAAATCAATTTTGCTACTCAGCTCAGACAGGCTTTTACTCAGGGACTCAGGCAGGGACTGAAAGAAAACCCCGACGCTTTCGACCCCAAAGTTTATCTCCCCAGGGCGATAGAAAAGGTCGAAGAAGCGGCAGAGAGCATCATCTTACTTTGCAATAAAAACGCGTAAGCGCAATATATCAAGCGAAAATCAACAGGAGATTATTTATGCAGTACGTTACTTTTGACGAAAGCAGAAAACTCGACCTGATAGCTGTCGGCAGAGTAGCTATCGACTTTAACCCTCTCGACTATTTCAAGACTCTCGCAGGGAGTCAGCAATACCGCAAATATCTGGGCGGTTCGCCCGCAAACGTCGCGGTCGGTCTTGCCAGGCTGGGCAAAAAAGTGGGCTTTATTGCGAGAGTTTCGGACGACAGGTTCGGGGACTACGTCGTGGATTTCTTCAAGCAGGAAGGGATCGACGTATCGCATATAAAGAGAGCGGAACACGGCGAAAAGCTCGGGCTAACGTTCACTGAGATTCTTTCACCGACTGAGAGCAGCATCCTGATGTACCGTGAAGGCGTTGCCGATCTTTCGCTCGATCCGGCAGACGTGGACGAGGAATACATCAAAAGCGCGAAGGCGCTCCTGATCAGCGGCACCGCGCTTGCTCAGAGCCCGTCCAGAGAGGCTTGTCTGAAGGCAATGCAGCTTGCCGAAAAGGTGGGCACCAGGATAATCTTCGACATAGACTACCGCGAGTACAACTGGAAGAGCAAGGACGAGATCGCCGTTTACTATACCGCGGTCGCGGAGCACAGCGACATTATCATGGGATCGAGGGAAGAATACGACCTGACGCAGGCGATATTCGCGCCCGGCATAAACGACGAGGAGACCGCCGCTTACTGGTTTAAGAAGCGCGCGAAGATCGTCATCATAAAGCACGGCAAGAAGGGCAGCACCGCGCATACCTCAGACGGTCAGAAATACAACATAAAGCCGTTCCCGGTCAAGGCGTTCAAGTCTTTCGGCGGCGGCGACGGCTACGGCAGCGCGTTCTTGTGCTACTTGTTCGAGGGTGCGGACATCATGGATTGCTTGGAGCACGGCTCGGCTTCCGCTTCCATGCTGGTATCCGCTCACGGTTGCAGCGAGTTTATGCCGACGAAGGAAGAACTGGAGAAGTTCATAGCCGACGAAAAGAAAGAATACGGCGAGATGATCGCAAGAGAATAAGCTTTTAACAAACACGGGCAGGAAAATTTCAGGGAGGTAAAATATGTCTTTCGGATATCCGAAGTTCAACAAGGACGGAGTCAAGACTCTGACCAGAATAGGCGGCAAAAACAAAGAGATGATGATGGACATCCTCGTCGTCAGGATAAAAGCGGGCGATACCAGGACCTTTGCCGAAAAGGACAAGGAGATGTGTGTGCTGCTGACAGAGGGAGAAGTTGTGATGAAATGCGGCGATCTTACCGGCAGCGGAGAGAGAAGCGGCGTTTTCGACGACATGCCGGTCACGATGCACGTCTGCAAGGGAAACACGCTGACCGTTGAAGCGAAGAAAGACAGCGAGATAATCTACCTCGCTACGCTGAACGACAGGACCTTCCCCGCAAAATTCTACGACAAGAGCGACGTTATAAGAAGCGTTTCATGCGAGGGCTTGTGGGAAAATACGGCGGTCAGAGACGTCAACACCGTGTTCGATTATTCCAACGCGCCTTATTCAAACCTTGTCGTGGGCGAAGTTATAGCGAGACAGGGCAGGTGGTGGAGCTATCTTCCGCACAGCCATCCGCAGCCCGAGGTTTATTACTACAAGATGACGACGCCCGAAGCGTTCGGCGCGTGCTTTATCGGAGAAATGGAGCCACATACGGTCGTAGACGGCAGCGTTGGATGTTTCCCGGGCGGTAAGACTCACGTTCAGGTCACCGCGCCCGGCTACCCGATGTATTGCTGCTGGATGATCAGACATCTCGACGGCGATCCGTGGGACAAGACGAGAATAGTTGACCCCAGGTACGAATACTGGGAGAAATAAAAGACTGAGAGGGAAATATGAGCAAGACAGAAAGAATAAGCGTGGGCGAAGCGATCGTCAGATTTCTTGACAATCAGTACGTAGAGTTTGACGGAAAGCAGACAAAATTCGTCGAAGGTTTCTTCACCATCTTCGGGCACGGTTGCGTGCTGGGCGTGGGCGAAGCGCTTTCGATGACAAAGCACGGCATAAAGGTCTATCAGGGCAAGAACGAACAGGGCATGGCGCAGGTCGCCACAGCGTTCGCAAAGCAGAGCAACAGGAGAAGAATCATTCCCTGCATTTCCTCGATAGGACCGGGCGCGGCGAATATGGTCACCGCGGCGGGCACCGCTACGGCGAACAACATCCCGCTTTTGCTGTTTATGGGCGACACTTTCGCTACCCGTCAGCCCGACCCCGTGCTTCAGCAGATTGAACACGAATACAATCCGACCGTCACGACAAACGACGCGTTCAGGGCGGTCACAAGATATTTCGACAGGATAACGAGACCTGAAATGATAATGACCGCGCTCATCAACGCGATGAGGGTGCTTCTCGATCCGGCAAGGACGGGAGCCGTCGCGATCGCGCTTCCGCAGGACGTGCAGGGCGAGTGTTACGACTATCCGGCAGAATTTTTCAGAAAGAGAGTTCACCGCATTGTCCGTCCGACTCCCGCTCCCGAACAGCTCAATGACGTTGCGGACGTGATAAAGGGCGCGAAAAAGCCGATGCTTATCGTCGGCGGCGGCGTCAAGTACAGCGAGGCGGGCGAAGAAGTCGCGAAGTTCTGCGAGAAGTTCAACATCCCGTTCGGCGAAACGCAGGCGGGAAAGAGCGCGATACCTTCTTCTCATCCGCTCAATCTGGGCGGCGTGGGCGCGACGGGCAACCTCGCGGCGAACACGATTGCTTCCAAGGCGGACGTGATAATCGCTGTCGGCACCAGATTCACAGACTTTACGACGGCTTCGAAATCCCTTTTCGCCAAGGCTCAGGTCGTCACGATAAACGCGTCCGAATTCCATGCCGGCAAGCTGGAAGCGGTCAAGGCGGTCGGCGACGCAAAGAGCGGCATAGTCGCGCTCGGAAAGCTTCTCGAAGGTTACACAAGCGCGTATACCGGTGAGATAAAGGCGGCGAAAGAAGCGTGGAACAAGGAGATGAAGAGGCTCACTTCGATAGAGATAAACGAAAAGTATAAGCCCGAGATCGACTCTCACACTCCGGACGCGGTAGAGGCGTTTATAAAGGCGCACGGCGGCGCGATGGCGCAGACGACCGCTATCGGTATCGTAAGAGAAAATATCCCCGCCGACGCGATAATCGTCGGTTCCTCCGGCAGTCTCCCCGGCGACTTGCAGAGAATGTGGACGACGGACTGCGTGGACAGCTACAATATGGAATACGGCTATTCCTGCATGGGCTACGAGATAGCCGGCGCGCTCGGCGCGAAGATGGCGAACCCCGACCGCGAGGTATACGCAATGGTCGGCGACGGAAGCTATCTGATGCTCCACACCGAAATGGTAACGGCGGTGCAGGAAGGCATAAAGATGAACGTCATCGTATTCGACAACGCGTCTTTCGGCTGTATCAACAATCTGCAGATGGAGCAGGGCGTTGACAGTCTGTGCACGGAACTGCGTTACCGCAAGGGCAACAAGCCGATCAGAGAGGGCAAGTTCCTGAATATCGACTTCGCAATGAACGCGCGTTCATACGGCTTTGTCGCATACACGGTCAGAAACGCAGAGGAGCTAAAAGCGGCGATCGCGGACAGCCTCAGACAGATCCGTCCGACCCTGATCGATATAAAGGTCGCGCCCAAGTCGATGACTCACGGTTACGAAAGCTGGTGGAACGTTGGCGTCACGCACAATCCGCACGGCGAAAAGAGTGCCAAGGCGCTTGAAAACCGCAATAAGATGCTTGAAAAAGCAAGAAAATACTGATATTCTCAGAGGATAAATTATGAAGAAAGAAGACGTGAAACTCGGCATTGCTCCTATCGCCTGGACCAACGACGATATGCCGGATCTCGGAGCGGAAAACACTTTTGAACAGTGCGTCAGCGAAATGTCGCTCGCCGGATTTACCGGCTGCGAAGTGGGCAACAAATATCCCAAAGACCCCGCCGTACTCAAAGCGGCGCTCGATCTCAGAGGACTCAGGATAGCCAATCAGTGGTTTTCGTCCTTCGTGCTGAGCAAGCCGATGGAAGAAGTGGAAAAGGACTTTGTGGCTCAGTGCAGATTCCTGAAGGCAGTCGGCGCGGATACGATCGGCGCTTCCGAGCAGAGTTATAGCATACAGGGTCAGATGCACACGCCGGTATTCGAGTGCAAATACGTGATGGTGAACAAGGAGTGGGACCGTTTCGCAAAAGGCATGAACAGGCTGGGCGAGATCGCAAATTCCATGGGAATGAAACTGGTGTACCACCACCATATGGGCACCGTCGTCCAGACGGCGGACGAGGTGGACAGAATGATGGAGATGACCGACCCAGGCAAATTCTCCCTGCTGTTCGACAGCGGTCACCTCGCATACTGCGGTCAGGATTATATCGAAGTGCTGAAAAAGCACGTGAACAGAGTAAAACACGTCCATCTGAAAGACATCAGACCCGACGTCGTGAAGAAGGTCAAGGACGAAAAGCTGTCCTTCCTGCAAGGCGTAAGGGCGGGCGCGTTCACCGTTCCCGGCGACGGCTGCATAGATTTCGCGCCGATATTCGACATCCTGGACGGCGCGGGTTACAAGGGCTGGATGATCGTGGAAGCGGAACAGGATCCGGCGAAGGCAAATCCGCTTGAGTATGCGCTCAAGGCGAGAGAATACATCAGAAAAACTGCAAACATTTAACAATACGTATAAGGAGAATATTATGGCAATCAAGACACTGGGTTATTTCACCAACAACGAGTTCGTACAGTCTACGACCGATAAGTTCTATCCCGTATTCAATCCGTCCACGGGCGAACAGATAGCTAAGATGCCCCGCTGCACGACCGCCGAGGTCGCCAAGGTCATCGACAACGCGCACGAGGCATACAAGAAATGGTCGCGCGTGCCCGTCATCAAGAGAGTGCAGATCCTGTACAAGGTCAGAGAACTGCTGATCGAGCATATGGACGAGCTGACAGAGCTTTGCGCTACCGAGCACGGCAAGAACCTTGACGAGAGCAAAGGCGATATCCTCAAGGCGAAAGAGGGCACGGAACTGGCTTGCTCGATGCCTTCGCTCCTCCAGGGCGAAAGCCTTATGGACGCGTCCAACGGCTACGACACGGTGCTGTACCGCATGCCGCTCGGCGTTTTCGCAGGCATTTCTCCTTTCAACTTCCCGGCGATGATACCGATGGGCTGGATGACCCCCGTCTGTATCGCTTGCGGCAACACGATCGTGCTCAAAGTCGCCGGCGCAACCCCTATGACTTCGCTGAGGATCGCGGAACTGTATCGCGAAGCCGGTCTTCCGGACGGCGTTCTCAACATCGTCAGCTGTGACAGGAACGACACTCAGGAACTGATATCCAACGACAAGATCGTCGGCGTTTCTTTCGTCGGCTCCACCAAGGTCGGCAGATATATCTACGAGACCGCCGCGAAGTACGGCAAGAGAGTGCAGTGCCTCTGCGAGGCTAAGAACCACGCGCTCGTCCTTGAAGACGCGGCGCTTGACAGAACGGCTGCCGGCATAATCAACGCGACATACGGTTGCGCAGGCGAAAGATGCATGGCGCTTCCCGTCGTCGTCGTTCAGGAAAGCATTGCGGATAAACTTGTCGCCAGGCTGGTGGAACTTGCCAAGGGCGTAAAGGTGGGTCCCGCATACGACAAAGAGACCAAGCTGGGTCCCGTTTACAGCGCGGAGCACAAAAAGAGCGTATGCGACTGGATACAGAAGGGTATCGACGAGGGCGCGACGCTCGTTCTCGACGGCAGAGACGTCAAGGTCAAAGGCTTTGAAAACGGATTCTATCTCGGACCTACGATCCTCGACAACGTGACCCCCGAAATGACCGTCGGTCAGAGAGAGATCTTCGGACCCGTCCTCTGCGTAAAGAGGGTCAAGACTTTTGAAGAAGGTCTTGCGGCAATGAACGCGAACCCGTTCGCCAACGGCTCGGTCATCTATACGCAGAACGGCTATTATGCGCGCGAATTCGTACGCTATACGGACGGCGGCATGGTCGGCGTGAACGTGGGTATTCCCGTTCCGGTCGGATTCTTCTCATTCACCGGTCACAAGCAGTCCTTCTTCGGCGACCTGCATTGCCTGGGCAGAGACAGCTTCAAGTTCTTCACGGACAGCAAGACGGTCACGACCCACTGGTTCGACGAACACGAAAAGAAACAGACCAGCGTTTCCACCTGGGACGGAACGATCTGATAAAGAAATAAAATAAGGCAGAGGAAAGCATTATGTTGAAAATAGGTATAATCGGAGCAGGCAGAATCGGCAAAGTCCACTGCGAATCCATTATGTGCTACGTCAAAGGCGCGACGGTCAAAACCGTTGCGGACCCGTTCATGAACGACGATACCGCTGCATGGCTGAAAAACATGGGCGTGGAGAACACGACCAAAGATTACAAGGAGATCCTTGCGGACAAGGAGATAGACGCCGTGCTGATCTGTTCTTCCACGGACACTCATTCTCCGATATCCATAGAGGCGATCAAAGCGGGCAAACACGTGTTCTGTGAAAAGCCCGTAGATCACGACATTGCGAAGATACTCGAAGTCAAAAAGGCGCTCGAGGGCAGCAAGGTCAAATATCAGGTGGGTTTCAACCGTCGTTTCGATCACAATTTCGCGGCGGTAAGAGAAGCCGTCAAAGCGGGTAAGATCGGCGCGCTCAACGTGCTCAAGATATGTTCCCGCGACCCTGCGGCTCCTCCCGTATCCTACATCAAAGTCAGCGGAGGCATATTCCTCGATATGACGATACACGATTTCGACATGGTGAGATTTTTGTCAGGCGACGAAGTTGAAAGCGTGTTCGCGATGGGCGGCGTAATGGTCGATCCCGAGATCGGCAAAGCGGGAGACATCGACACCGCGGTGATCACGATGAGACTCAGGAGTGGCGCGCTCGCGGTGATAGACAACTGCCGCCGCGCGACTTACGGCTACGATCAGAGAGCGGAGGCTTTCGGAGAACTGGGTCAGGTCGCGATCTCCAACGACTGCGCTTCCAACGCGGTGATATCTGACGCAAACGGCGTTACCGGTGAAAAGCCGCTGTTGTTCTTCCTTGAAAGATATATGCAGGCGTACGTCAACGAGGTCAACTGCTTCATCGACAGCATCGTCAACGACAAGCCCGTAGCGGTCGGCATAGAGGACGGCTTGCAGGCGGTAGTCATCGGCGTTGCGGCGAAGAAGTCTCTCGAAGAGGGCAGACCCGTAAAGCTCAGCGAGATAAAGGCGTAAGCAAAACGCAGCGGCGCCGCCGCAAGGCGGAACATGAAGACGAATAATAAAACTGGTTAAAAATTATCCCGTCCGTAAAGGGCGGGATTTTTTGTTATAAAACAGTCGCATGAGGTTTGCGCGTTTTTGATCGCAAATGTATTTTTTGCGATAAGTATTGCGTTTTTTAATATTTTATTTCGTAATCCTGCGTTTTTACCGACACGCAGTTCAAAGCGTATCCGACGTATTTTTCGTCGTCGCAGACGTTTGAAGAATCAAAGGTGAATTCGCGCGTGTGCTTCACGTCGTAAAGCACCTTTTCGCTTTCGGAAAAATCGTTGCCGCTCACGGTTACGCTTTCTGCGAAGTCGTCGCACTTTTCGCTTACCGCCGGCGCGACGCAGATCACCGGAGTGTTGCAATCTGAGAAGCGGTTGCCCGAGATCACCGTATTGCCTACGCGCCCCGAAACGTAGTCCTTCGACGCGTCGCCGCCGACGAAGACGCAACTGCCTGTCACCTTTTTGAAATTGTTTCCCTTTACCGTATGGTTTCCTGAAGAGTTGACGCAGATCGCCTTGTTGGGAACGTCGTAAAGAGTGTTGCCTTCAAAGATAAGATCCGCGTTGTTCGCAGAGACGTTCTCAAGCGTTTTACCCGCGACGTCAGAGGGTATCTCGTCCGAGAAGGAAACCGTGAACAGATCGGGATTTATCTTGTCAACCATGCATTTTTCAGCCAGATATCTTCCCGTCTGTACCAGGTCGGGGGTGTCCGCGATCGCCAGCACGTCGCCTTTTCTGCAGAAAGGTATTCCGTAATATTTCGGATTTGCGTAAGCGCACGCGATCGTGTTTGAATCTATCCTGCCGTTTATCCGTGCGTATTGTGCGCCGAGGTTGACGATCTTTCCCAGGCATCCGCTGAAATAACAGCCGGTCACGTTGATCTTGCCCGAGCACTCGAAGAAATCGAAAACGTTGCCCGTGCAGGCGACGCTCTGAGAGGGCTTGGGGCGTACGTCCAGTTTTTCGAAAGTCAGATCTTTGCAGAATTGCGCGACTATGCCCTGTGTATGCATGTACTTGACGTTGCAGTTTCTGAAAGTGACGCCTGAGCAGTTGCTGAGCACGAATCCCGCTTCGTCGCGCAGATTGGTGCGGTAAGAGTAAGAACAGTCGTTTTTGAGCGGGCAGAGCGATTTGAAAGAAAACTTCGCGGTCATCCCGTTTACGTCTTCGCTCAGGATCTCCGCTTTCGTCACCCTTGAGAACACGTCAGCCTGTTCTTTCCCAATGGTGAAAATCGCGTTTCTGTCCGTCTCAGGGCTTCTGACGTAGGTGATTCCTTTTCCGTCCACGGCGATCCTGTTGTTTCCGCAGCAGACGTCGAACCCTGCGCCCGTCGTGACTATGCGCGTGTTCGGCGCGAATCTGACGCAAGCTGAGGTCAGTCCCGTCTTGTAGACGGTAAACTCCGGGCAGCACGGCGTTTCCACGTCGAAGGTGAAATTGGCTATCGTCACGTTTTCGCAGTCTTCGAGAAAGGCGAAAGAACCTTTATCCTTGAGGAGTATTCTTGAGCCGTTCCCGTCTATCGTAACGTTCTTCAGCCCTTTCATCACGATCGCGAAATGTCTGATCTCCTCGTTTTTCGTAAGAGGAGAAGAATTGGCGACGTAGCCGCACACGCCTTTGAGCGCCTGCGCGTTTACGGCGAAAAGATATCTGCTCTGAGAAGTGTAACAACCGTCGTCAGAGAGTGCGTCGAATACGGAAAATGATCCGAAGGTGTAATTTTTTTGCATACCGTTCCTTTGATGCTGTGTCGCGATGCGCGCGGACGGGAATTTATCCGCGTTGCGTGAAGTTGTCTCAGGTATATGCCCGCATGCCGCTGAAACAGACCGGGCATATGATAAAAACGTCGATGATTCGCTTTGACATCAAATATATTTTCTCATTTCGGGCGAAAATTGTCAAGACAATTGTAATCCTCATCTTGTGATATAAAAGCGGCATTGACTGCGGCATTCAGCCGTAATAAAATGAAGGCAGAACAACGGGAGCGGAGGACTGACAAAGTGAACGCAAAAAAGAGAAAAATTTTGATTATAATTCTGATAACGGTCGCGGCGCTCGCGGTTGCCGCGTCGCTTGCGGCGGGGATATATTTCGCGGTAAAACACAACAGATACAGCGGCTACGTCTACGAGTCGGGAACAGGAAAGCCGCTTTCCGGCGTCGCCGTCACCAACGGAAGAGACGTGGTAAAGACGGACGAAAACGGGTTTTACGAGCTTGACGGCTGGCTGAAAGACAGGTTTGTGACCGTGACGGTGCCTTCGGGGTACTGGACGGACGATTTCTATATCGACGCAGGCAAGGAAAGAGACGGATACGATTTTTATCTGGACAAACTCGAAAAGGACATGACCGATCACAGTTTTCTTCAGATCTCCGACACCGAGGTCGGCGCGTCCGGCGTGGGAGACTGGATCGACGACGTGAAAGAGAAAGTCGAGGCGGAGGACCCCGCGTTTATTATCCACACCGGCGACATCTGTTACGAAGACGGGCTGAAAAGCCACGTCAACGGAATGAACAGCGAAACGATGGGAGTGCCCGTGCGCTACGTGATAGGCAATCACGATTTTGTGGATTGGGGAAGTTACGGCGAGGCGCTGTACGAAAACATCTACGGCCCCGTCAATTATTCTTTCGAAGTTGGAGACGTGCATTACGTCGTCGTGTCGCTCGCATACGGAGACAGGCTTGCAAGGTACACGCGCTCGGAAGTGTGGCGCTGGCTCGCGAGCGACCTTACCGCCGTCGACGACGGAAAAAAGGTGATAGTATTCTGTCACGATATCTGTCCCGACGAAAACGGTTTCACGGTCAGCTACGGTCTCAATACGCTCGACCTTAAGGAGCACGGTCTGATCGCGTGGGTGTTCGGTCACTGGCATTATAACTATATGAACGAAACGGAGGACGGCATTTTCAACGTGAGCACGACGCGCCCGGATTGCGGAGGGATAGATTCTTCTCCCGCCGCAGTGCGCAAAGTGTCGCTTAGCGGAGGAGAGCTGGTTTCTTCCAAGCTTCTGTATTACGGTTTTGACAAAGAGACGCCTGAAAACGCGCTGTGGAGCGTGACCGCAGGGAGCCATGCCGAGTTCGCGGAGCCGGTGATCAGCGACGGGAAGATATACGTCGGCACCGTAGACGACGGCTACCCCAAGGACTGCGGCATTCTCTGTTACGACGCCGCGACAGGAGAGGAGATCTGGAAATACCGGACGGTAAATTCGGTGAAGAATTCCTTTTATGTAGGCGACGGCTGCGTGATCGCTCAGGACAGCGAAGGGACAGTTTACAAACTTGACGCTGAGACAGGCGCGCTTGTCTGGAAGAAAGACACGGGGCTTATCGCGGTAAGAGACACGGTCATGGGAATAGCCGTGGACGGAGGCAGGGTATTCTGCGGCGGCGGACAGCAGGTTTTTTGTCTGTCGGAAAGCGACGGTTCGGTTTTGTGGACGGCTGAAAATCCCAGCGGATACAGCGGCCCGTCCAGAATGGTGGTCTGCGGTGATAAGGTCGTCGTCGGATCGCACTGGGATAAACTCGTTGCCTATGACGTTTCGACAGGAAAGACGGCGTGGAAAAACGATAAAGGAGGGCTGAGATACCGCACGACAACGCCCGCCGTCAGCGGTGACAGTCTGTGGGTGGCGGCTGAATCGTCGGTATTCCTTGTGTCCGGAGACGACGGAAAGATACTGAAGAAATATACTCCGGACGGCTTCAATCTTGACGCCGCAAGCGCACCTTACGTAGAAGGAGACGTCGGGTATTTCACCACGGCTGACAAAGGCGTGATCGCGCTTTCGCTGACAGACGGCAGTCTGCTGTGGAATTTCGTGACGGGCGAAGCGCTGGCGTTTACCTCGCCGTACACTTCAAAAGGCGGCGCGACGGTGGAGAGCGGAATAGTCCCTTGCAGAGACCTTCTTCTGTTCGGCGCGTCGGACGGACGCTTATATCTGCTTGACAAGGACGGCGCGCAAGTCAGTTCGTTCAACGTTGGCTCGCCCGTTCTGAGCAAGCCCGTCGTATGTGACGGCGTAGCTTACGTTCTTGACTTTTCCGGCAGACTTTCGGCGTTCGGCATCGACTGAGAAATCAGGAGCCCGTGTTTGTAAAACGCATTAAACAAGTCTTACCGCTATGACGGTCGAATCGTCTTTGGCGCCGCGCTTGGTCGCCTGGGAGAGCACTATGTCGCAAAGTTCCTGCGGCTGAAAAGTCTCCGCCCTTGACAGAATAAGAGATATCCCGTCCGCGCCCAGAGAATCCGCGATCCCGTCCGAGACGAGCATTACCACGTCGCCGGACGAGAGCAGTTTGTTGTCGGTAAAGGGTACGGCTTCTTCGACGATGCCTATCGGCAGTGCGGAAGAGTTGACGATCTCCACGTTGTCCGCGCGCTTGACGAAACTCTGCACTCCGCCCAGTTTGACGAAATGCGCGACCGCGCGCCTCAGGTCTATCACGCAAAGATCCAGCGCGGTAAAGCTGTCTTTGCTCCTCAGCATCAGCAGGCGGTTTATCATGTTAAGCACGCTTTCGCCTTCAAAGCCCGCTTTGTAGAAATTTTCCACCATTGCGAGAGTTGAATTGCTGCCTTCGTGCGCCTGTTCGCCGCTTCCCATTCCGTCGCATATTGCGAAGAACAGTTTGTCTCCTCCCAGTTTCTGAACGCTTTTGACGTCTCCGTTCGCATCAGAACCGTCTTTCCTGACGGTCGCTTCTCCGTACGTCGCGCCGTATCTCGGCTCCGCGCAGAAAGAGAGAGCGGTTTTGCCGCTCCCGACAGGCTGAGGAGAGCCGGTGCGTTGCATTTTACAGCCCAGCACTTTGCAAATTATTTCGTCAAGCGCGCGTTTTGAAACGTCGTCAGAACGCACCGTCAGATTGAGGAAGAATTCGCCTTCTTTTGAATACATCACCGCTTCGGTGCAGACAATGTTGGAATAGCTCAGTTCTTCCGTCAGTTTCTGCTCCAGCGTAGAGTCGAAATTCACGCCGCGGTTGACGTCGTCTGCAAGGTTGCTTATCAGCCTGCCCACGCCGTACATCTGTTCCGAGACGATCTGCTGGGAGAGTTCGTACTGCCTTTCGTTTTCCTTGCGCGCATTGTAATCGCTGACGCATTGTTCGCAGTTGGAAAGAAGCGCCGGCACGTTTCTGCATCTCGCGTTGATAAACGTCGGAAGATCTGCGCCGGATATGCGTCCGCCGCTCAGCGCGACAGATGCTACGCCTTCGAAAAGCACGCCTATGTCGCTTCCGAGAGCCGCCTGGCACGCGGCGCGGGAAGGGCACGAAGCACAGGTCCTCAGCATGACTTCGCGGGCTACGACCTGAGCCGGAGTCCGGTCGGCAAAAGCCCTTGACGGGCGGTAGCCGAAGCAGTCGCCCATTTCGTAAAACACCTTCGCGACGCCGGTAAGTCGCGCGAAGACTTCGCTTCTGTTGTGCTTGACCATCTGTTTGGCGGAAGAAATGCCGTTATCCGTGATGTAAACGGGCATTTTCGCCCTGACCTTTTTGGGCAGGATACAGAAAACGCCCGCTCCTATCGCAAGCGCTATAGGGTGCAGAAAATCGTAGGTATATGCCTGAAAGAACACCCCGCATAGAAGGTCGGTCAGCATCACGGCGGCGAAAGAGAACCAGACTCCCAGTTTTCTGAAGCCGTACGCCACGGCGAACATCGCTGTCAGCGCCGCCGCAACGCCCAGTTCCGCCTGCGCCGCCGCTCCGCCTGCTCCGATCGCGAAACAGATCAGCGTGCCCGCGCTCAGAGAAAAGCTGTGAGTGCATACCATCACCGCCCAGCCGGCGATCATGAAATAGGGCATAAAGCCCAGGACGTTCATCCGGTAAAGCCCGAGAGACATCACGGTCAGAGTCACGGCTCCCCCTACGATCTCGTCGGTGGAAAGCTTGTTGCGCACGCCGCGCACGATTAGCGCGTAGCAGATTACCGTCGCGCAGTAACTCAGCACCTGGTTCAGGACGACCGTCGTCAGTACGTACGGCAGATCGTGTACGCCCAGGTCGAAAATGAAGACGGGCAAAAGACTCAGACAGGCGAAGACGTTCGCGCTCAGCATGTTCAGAGGCTTTGCGAACGCATAGTGTATCAGTTTCGCGCATCCGAGGAATAGCACAGGCGACAGAGCGTATACTAGTCCGACTACTGAGGCGTCCGCAAGCGCGCATCCCGCCACGTACATTGGCGAGATCAGGAAAAAGTTGCACCGGCAGTAAACGAGCGCGACGTACAGCCCGAGTGCAAGACCGAGCACGTTTTCGTTTATCTTCGCGTTTGCGCACAAAAAGAACGGGACGACGGAGAGCAGATAGAGCAATATGTCTCCGTCGCGGTAGTTGTGTAATTTTTTCATAACGCCATTATATCCGTGCGGCGGCGGCGTAAAATTTCCGTCCGGAGCGTTTTTTGTCGATTTTTTTGCTTTTTGCGCCCGTATATTTCTTCCGATAATCCGCACAACATCTATATGGAAAAAAGGACGGATTACGCAAGCTTTCCCGACGCGGTGCAGAGCGCATTCGGCGACGGGCAGGATCTTATAAGAATGGATTTCGACGTCGCGGGAAAGAGCGCGTGCGTATTTTTCATTGACGGAGTGATAGACAAGGAGCTTTGCGAACTCAACGTGTTTTCTCCTTTGAAAGCGCTTGCCGGACTTGAGTTTCCTTATCTCGACAAACTGAACGCCGTCACGAGACCGACAACCGCGATAAAACTCAATCGTTCGCCCGAAGAAGCGGCGCAGACCGTCGCGGACGGAGACATCGTGCTGATAATAGACGGCGGCGAGGGCGCGTTCGTGTTCTCGGAGCGCAAGTATCCCACAAGAGGGATCCAGGAACCGCCCGTGTCAAACGTCCTGAGAGGACCCAGGGAGGGGTTCGTCGAGGATTTTAAAGCGAATTGCGTAATGATCCGCCGTCGACTGCGCACGCCGAAGCTCCGTTTTCTCAATTTCAAGGTGGGCAGGTTGACGAACACGGTCGTGTCCGTCGCGTATGTTTCCGGAGTCGCGGACAAGAGGATAGTAGACAAGATATGCGAAAAGATAAAAGCGATAGACATTGACGGCGTCGTGGAGTCATCTTACGTCGCGGCGTTTCTCGAGGAAGGCGGGCAGTCGCTTTTCGACAGAGTGGGTACGTCCGAAAAACCAGATATTGTCTGCGCGAAATTGCTTGAAGGCAGAGTCGCCGTCGTCGTGGACGGGTCGCCCGTCGTGCTGACGTTGCCTTTCATCCTGCTTGAACATCTTCAGGCGAGCGAAGATTATTACGTAAAAAGTCTGCGCGCAACGCTGATCAGGGCGATAAGGATAACCGCGCTGTTGATCGCAGTTCTGCTTCCTGCGGCTTATGTGGCTTTGCAGGAATTTCAGTATCAGATGTTTCCGCTCAAATTTCTGGTCACGATAATGAATTCGGTTTACGGAATACCGCTTTCACCGATGTTCGAGATGTTGCTCGTTCTGCTGATTTTCGAAATACTCAGCGAAGCCAGCGTGCGTATGCCGCGCTACGTCGGCATGGCGCTTTCGATAGTCGGCGCGATAGTGCTGGGCGAAACGGCTGTGAAGGCGGGGCTGCTGTCAACGCCTACGATCCTGATTATCTCGCTGTCCACGATAGGGCTTTACTGCGTGCCGGACGAGGCGAACACGGGTAGCGTGCTCAGGCTGGTATTCGTCGCGGTCGCAGGCGTGTTCGGACTTTTCGGGATAATACTCGGTTCCGTCCTGCTGACGGCGTATCTCGTAAATCTCAGAAGCTACGGCACGTCTTATCTCGCGCCGTTCGCTCCGGCGCTCCCCGGCGACTGGAACGACGCGCTGTTCAAGGCGGGAGTGGACGAACTCTACACCCGCCCCGAAAGCATACCCAACGTAAACAAGACGAGGTTGAAGAAATGAGAGACGCGGTTTCGGCAAAGATCTATACGGGGCAGTTCGCAGTGCTGGCATTTATATCTGCGGTGTGCTTCAAGTCTGTGATGCTCCCTCAATATCTCGCCGCCACGGCAGGCAGGAACGCATGGCTTGTCATGCTCACCATGGCGATTGCCGACGGCGCTGCGCTTGCCTGCGTATACGCTGTGACCACCAGGACAGATCTGCGCGCTTTGCCTGCGCCGGTGCCGTTGAAAGCGTTGATGCTTATGATCGTGGGAGCATCCTGCTTTGCGAAACTCGTGCTGTTTACCGGGGAGACCACCGCTTATTGCTCGACCACGTTGTTTGACGAAGGACTTTGGAGACTGATACTCGCGGGTCTGATCCCGGCGCTGATATATCTGACACTAAAGGGCGGGAACGTGCTGGCGCGCACGGCGCAGGTCGCGATATGGTTCGTCGCGGCGGTGGTCGTCCTCAACGTCGTCTTTGCCGAAAACGCAGGCACGCTCAGGAATGTGCTCCCCGTGTCATACGACGAAAAGGTGCTTTTTTCGTGCGACAAATATCTCGCTTGGTTTGGAGATTTTTCTCCGCTGATGTTCTTTTCCGTCAAAGGCAGAAAGAAGAAAAATTTCGTGCCCGTGTTGATTTCTTATGTATTTATCCTTGTGTTTACCGTCGGACTTTCGCTGGCGTTCACTTCGGTCTACGGGGGAGGGGGAGTGCTTGTGGCGAACGCGTTCAACAAGCTTGCGATATTCAACAAGCTTTCCACTCTGCTCGGCACGGTGGATTTCACCGTTGTCTGCGCATGGCTTACCATAGCGCTTATCAAGCTTGCGCTTTTATCGGTGGCTGTGGTCGAGAGTCTGTATTGCTTGCTCGGGAACAGAAAAACGCTTTCCGCAATTGTCTGTCTGATCCTTGCGGTCGTCACTTTTTTTGGTCTCGGGAACCAGCAGACGATATATAACGTGATGACGGGCGGGGTCAGATATCTTTCTGTCGCGGCTGATTACGTCGTGCCGGCGGTAGCGCTCGTATGCATCTTTACGTTCGGGAAGAAGAGATGCGGAAAAGCGGAGGCATTGTATGAAGAAACGGCTTAAGAAGAAATGGATAATTCTTGTTCTCGTGATCGCGGCGGTCGCGTTGCTGGACGGGTTGTCTTCCAACATAAATCTTCTAGACAGAGCGATAGTTGTCGGGCTCGGCGTCGACGTCGAAGACGAAGAACTTCTGCTCGCCGCGCAGGTGATAATCCCGAAAAACAGTTCGTCGGCTTCGCAAGGAAACGATTTCGTCGTTTATACCGCGAGGGGGAAGACCGTGCAGGAAGCCGTTGAAAACCTTTCGTACACGATAGGTCTGAAAGCGTCTTTCGCGCATACAAACGTGATCGCGCTCGGCGACGCTTTTCTGAAAAGCGGCAGGACGGACGTCCTTGAATTTCTGGTCACAAGCGATACGGTGACGGACAACACGTTGCTGGTCGCGTGCGCCGGTGAGGCGAAAGAGATATTTTCCGTTCAGCTGCCGATCAACGAATCGGCTTCGTATCATCTGACGGAAATATTGCAGTCCAACAGAAAGGAGGCGGGACAGAACCCGTCGTCGCTGAAGTCTTATTTCGAGGATATTTACAAGACGGGTAGCACCGCGTGTCTTCCTCTCGTCTTTTTGCGGGAAAGCGAATTCGGGTTGCTCGGCGAGGGCGCGGACGGAGAAAACACAAAGCTTCTTGACGTTTCGCACGTGGTCGTCACCAACAAAGAGGGCTATCTGGTAAGGCTGGGCAGAAGGCAAAGCGCGGCGCTCAGTTATACGTCGGAAAAGCTGAACGCCGGCAGCATACCGTACGTCGGCGACGACGGGATGAGGAAAGAAGCCGTGATCCTGAGGACCGATTGCGAAAAACGCGCGCTGTCGTATGACGAAGTGGAGATAAAACTCAGCTTTTCGGTAAGACCTGCGGAGAAATATTATCTTTCGGCAAGCGGCGTCGCAGGCGGCATTAGCCGTGAAGCACAGGGGCAGATCCGCGCGGAGATACTGTCGGCGGTGTCGGATTGCTTTGAGGTCTGCAAGTATTACGACGCCGACGTTTACCACGTCGGAGAAGAACTTTACAGACGTTTCGGAGAAGAATGGAAGGCGGCGTGCGGAAAGACATACCTCGGCGACGTAAAGTTGAAGATCGACGTCGAGCTCAACGTGAAATGATTTCTTTTTTGCCCTTTTTGCAAAATTCGCGCCGGTGATTCCGCATCGGGTGTTGACAAATTTTTTAAAACATAATACAATATAGACCCATGGGGCTGTCCCGGATTCGACAGGCGGACAGAGGGTAACATAAGCATACCGAAGGCTCGGCTTCGTAAAAACGGAAATTAAAATTAAACGCTAATAACGAACAAGTTGCTATTGCTGCGTAATTGCGCATAGCTGTCGGCCGGGGGCTCCACGACCCCGTCACCGGCATCGGAAAGTGGAACAGGGCTTCGCAGAAACGTCCCGGTCTGCGTCGCGCCACTCAGGGGCTAACCGAAGCTTTCTTTGCGGACAGAGATTGCAAGGGAAAATCAATTATCCGATAAGTATGTAGAAAGTGTTGCGCGAATTCGTTTGGACAGGAGTTCGACTCTCCTCAGCTCCACCAGTGAAAACCTAAATCGAACTACTGAGTTTGGTTTGGGTTTTTTGTTTTGTTAACTAATATTTCAAAATATGATATAATTAGCTTGTTAAATAAGATAATGTAATAACGCGAGGGTAAAATATGTTATATGATGCTAAAAAAGTTGATTTACCTAATGAATTATACGATTCAATACAAAAACTATATTCCTGCGAGAAAAAACTAATAGAGCATTTTGCTGGTCTTGTAGATAAGAACGGAAAACTATATAATAGAGATTTAATCATAGTTATGATTTACAATAAGTCTGTGAATATAATTGATTGTATTTGCGATGCTTGTGCTAGGTATAATATTGCTTCTCAAATTGCTTTAATGAGAATATTTGTAGATTCCTGTATTGCTGTTTATCGAGCGTCACAAATTGGTGCGCAGGAATTTTTACTGCATGTTTTTAATAATCATAAATTAAATGAACTAAAAATAAACGGTATAAAACTAAGCGACAATTATGTTAAAAAACAAATAGCTAAGGATTTCCTGCAATTTGATGATTTATATAATTGGGCTTGTAAGGGTGTACATTTTTCAGAAATGGCATTAATGTCTGCTCTAAGAGCAGAAGACGGTCGTAGCATTGTCGCTAAAATTTCAGCAGGAAATAAAGAGCGTGTTGCTGACATAATACAAAAAAATACGACAATTTGTGAATGCGTGGGTATATTAATTAAATGTGTGGAAAAATATCTTTTAACATTACCACCAGGCGAAAGTTTAACCTAAGGCACTTTTTATGCGGTGAAAGTTGCATAACGTAAGTAGGAAATTCAGGTTTATATGCTGAATGAAAACAAACACTTTGAGAGTATTAAAGGGGAGAGGGTTCGCTTTTATTTGCCTTATTACAAACTTCGACGAGGCTCATCTTAAGTGAAAAGTGGGGTAATGAACCGTTATTGCACGAACATCTGTATTTCAAAGCCAATTTTAATCTTATTTTTTCTGTACGGCACTTTGAGAAATAAGTTTATAGACTTTGTTGCAAAACAAAAGCCCCGATTTTCGTCGGGGCCAATGTTCACAGGGCTGTTGTAATGTATTTCGATTTTGTCTTTATAAAGGATGATTTCCTTTATCAGATAATTGATAAGCAGTTTCGGCTCTAACCGTAATGCTTGAACGTAGTAATTTCGGATATCGTCTGCTGTCAGCAGTACAGGCGTCTTGCTTTTTTCTAGGACAATCAGTTTTTGCAATTCTTCTTGTCTTTGTTCAAGCTCTCTCATGCGCTTCATCGCCGTGTATGTACTTCCGCCGTTTTCTATTGCAGTCATAATGTTTGTGATTGCAGTATCCGTCGTTTGTTTTTCTTTTATAAGCAGATTGAGAACGACGTTTGTTTTGGCTTGATTTTCCTGAATATCCAAAAGCTGACTTACGATATAGTCCACGGTGCTTTTGTCGCTCAATTCTTCTATAATGCTGTCTATGACGATTTTTTCAAGGACTTCTTTGCGTATAGGTTTATTTTGACAATCGTTAAACTTAGCTTTTCTTCCTCGGCATTTATAATAATATTTCTTTTCTCCGTTATAAGCTGTTCCGCTGTCAGACATAACAGAATAACCGCAGTATCCGCATTTTATTTTATGACGTAACAGGAATTCAACTGCGAGACTTTGCTTGCCGTATCTGTTTTCGTTCACTTTTTTGCGTACTTTCTCGAAGATCTCTGTGGGCACGATTTGAGGGTAGATATTGTCAAAGACTTCGCCGTTGAATCTGTAAATGCCGGAATAACGTTCGTTTTTGAGTATTTTGTAGATCGTATTCTGAACGAACGGTTTGCCGTAATAGAAAATACCCTTTGCAGAAAGATCGGCAATTATGTCCTTGATGAAAACTCCTGCCGAGTATTGGCTATAAATATATCTGACAACATCTGCGTGTTCGGGGACAATTACTGCCTTTTTGTTTACGTTCTTGTAGCCGTACGGTATAATGCCGCCTGTCAGATTGCCTTTTCTTCTGCTTTCGTTGTTTCCTCGTCTTATCTTTTGGGATAGTTCTGCAGAATAATATTCAGCATAGCCTTCCAAACAACAAAATGGACATAAAGTTGTTCGGAGGGGTTGTTGTGTGTAAGGGCTACAAAATGCTGTCGATGTCGATCTTGTAATAGATATGGACTTCTTGCGGTTTGCCCGTGACTGTTTCTTTGCCGCCGATGACAAGTTTCTCGAATAGCTCCAGACAGAGCTCTCTTGTCAGTTCGGGGGCATTGATGTGTTTTTTCATTCGCCGTATAAACTCGTCCACGTCGGTTGCCGCTCGCTGCTTTTCTTCAAGTCCCTGCGTAAGATAAGAAATCCGCTCTTTCAGTTCCGTTTGCTCGGCGGTGTACTTGTCGATCAGTTGCAAGCACACGTTTTCGGGGATCTTACCTGCGACCTTTTCTTCGAACGCCGCGCTTATGAGCTTATCGAGTTCTGCAA
>CASFWW010000048.1:0-6351 GCA_949298505.1 uncultured Christensenella sp.
AAAGGAAAAGGGCACGTTCGTTCAGTTTTTGCCCGATCCCAGAGTTTTCGGCGGCGAGAAATTTTCTTATGAAGTCATTTCCAAGCGCATCAAGGAACTTGCATTCCTGAACGGTGGCATGACCGTCACTCTGACTGACCTCAGAGATACAGACGAGGACGGCAAATACAAAGCCGTCACATATTGCTACGACGGTGGTCTCAGAGATTTCGCCAAGTACATCAACAGCTCCAAGGCAGTGCTGTACGAGGAGCCGATCTACGTAGAGCGCAGTTCGAACAACTTTATGGTGATGCTCGCGATTCAGCATACCGATTCGTACAACGAGAGCATTTTCAGTTTCGTCAACAACATCCCGACCACTGAAGGCGGCACTCACGAGACGGGTTTCAAGTCCGCTTACACAAAAGTATTCAACGATTTCGCGAGGGCGAAGAACATCCTGAAAGACAAAGATCAGAATTTCCTCGGTGAGGATTTCAGGGAAGGAATGACCGCAATTATCGCGATCAAGATGCAGAACGTTCAGTTCGAAGGACAGACCAAGACCAAGCTGGGGAACCCGGAGGTCAAGATACTTGTTGAAAATCTTCTCACCGACGCGCTCAAGGATTATCTGAACAAGGCGAAAAAAGAGGTGATCGACGCGATCTTCGCAAAGGCGGACGTTGCGGCGAAGGCTAGACTCAAAGCCGCGCAGGCAAAAGACATGACGAGAAAGCTCAACAGCATGACTCAGTCCGCGCTTGTGGGCAAGCTGTCCAATTGCAGCGGCAAGAAAGCCGAGATGAACGAACTGTTCATCGTCGAGGGCGACAGTGCGGGAGGCAGCGCGAAGCAGGGCAGAGACAGATATTTCCAGGCGATTCTGCCGCTCAAGGGCAAGCCGCTCAACGCCGAGAAAAAGAGGATAAACCAGATCCTGGAAAACGACGAAATGGCTTCTATAATCAACGCTCTCGGCACCGGCTTTTACAAGGATTTCGACATCAAGGGGCTGAAGTACAACAAAGTCATAATCCTCGCGGACGCAGACCAGGACGGCGCGCACATAAGGTGCATACTGCTGACTTTCTTCTACCGTTATATGAAAGAACTGATCACTGACGGGCACGTGTATATCGGCATGCCGCCGCTGTACAAGATCACCGACAAGAACGGCACGCGCTACGCGTATGACGACGAGGAACTGAAGAAAATGCTCGACAGCGCGGCTCGCGGATATACGCTTCAGCGTTACAAAGGTCTCGGAGAGATGAATCCCGAGCAGCTGTGGGAGACGACGATGAACCCAGAAACGCGCACGCTGACAAAAGTGACGATCGACGACGCGAGCGAGGCGGAAAGCCTGATTTCCGTCCTTATGGGCGACAATATCGACGCGAGAAAGAGTTACATAAACGAAAACGCTAACTTCAACAAGGAAGACAGCTTCAAGAACATAGTGGGTTGACAAGGGAAATTGTGATATGGCAAAAAAGAGAAAACCGATAGAGGACAAGACAGTAATACTGGACAGCGATCTCGTCGATATAATGCACCAGTCGATGATGCAGTATTCCGAGCACGTCATTCTCGACCGCGCGCTTCCCAGAGTGGAGGACGGGCTCAAACCCGTTCAGCGCCGCATACTTTATTCGATGAGCGAGCTGGGCACGACGCCCGACAAGCCGCATAAGAAGTCTGCGAGAATAGTCGGCGAATGTCTGGGCAAATACCATCCGCACGGCGACAGCAGCGTTTACGACGCAATGGTCAGGCTCGCTCAGCCGTTCAATACGCGCATGATGCTGGTCGACGGACACGGCAACTTCGGCAGCGTGGACGGAGACGGCGCGGCGGCAATGCGTTATACTGAAGCGCGCCTTGCCCCGATCGCGATGGAGATGCTGAGGGATCTTGACAAAGAAACCGTTTCTTTTTCCCTCAACTTCGACGACAGCCTTCAGGAGCCGGACGTCCTGCCTTGCCGTTTTCCCAATCTTCTGGTAAACGGTGCGACCGGTATTGCCGTGGGTCTTGCGACCAATATCCCTCCGCACAATCTGGGAGAAGTGGTGAACGGCATCGTCGCGTACATAGACAACAGCCGCATCACGCTTGACGAAATGATGAAATATATTCCGGGTCCGGATTTCCCGACCGGGGGTATAATCGTCGCCAACGAAGGCATACGCGAGGCGTACGAGACGGGCAAAGGCAAGATCGTGATGCGCGCCAACGCGTTCATAGAGAAGGACGGCGACAGAGACCTGATCGTGATAACCGAATTCCCGTATCAGATCAACAAGGCGCTCCTTCTCAGCAAGATAAACGAGCTCAGAGAGGAGAGAAAGGACCGTTTCGGTTTCATACAGGAGATCACCGACGAATCGGACAGAAACGGCATGCGCGCCGTCATCAGGTTGCGCAAGGACTCCAATCCCGAAAAGGCGCTGGCGACGCTTTTCAAGTTCACAAATCTTGAGTGTACTTTCGGCGTGAACATGGTCGCTATCGCCGGAGGAAAGCCGAGACAGCTGGGGCTTCTCGACATAATAGGACATTACGTGGAGTTTCAGAGGCAGGTCATCTACAAGCGCAGTCAGTTCGACGTTTCCGTCGCGCGCAAGCAGGAGCACATCCAGCAAGGCAAGCTGATCGCGGTAAACAACATACGCAGAGTAGTTGACATAATCCTCAATGCGGAAACAGATCTTGAGGCAAAGGAACAGATAAAGCAGGAGTTCAGTCTGACAGAGAGACAGGCTGTCGCGATCCTCGAGATGAAGCTGAAAAACTTAAAGCGCGTGGACGCGAAGAAACTCGAAGCCGAGATCGCGGAACTTCAGGCTAAGATCGCGGAACTCGATCAGATATTGTCGTCCAAACGCAGACAGCTGGCGATCGTACGCAAGGAACTGCTCGACATAAAGAAGAAATACGCAGATAAACGCCGCACCGCGATCGTCTCGCCGGATAACGCTACGGTGACCACGATCGACGTGAACGCGAAGATAGAGCGCGCCGGCAAGGTGATCCTTACCCAGGCGGGCAATCTGAAATTCATGGCGCCCAAGTCATATTCAATGGCTCAGAAGGGAATTGTCAACTGCGGCGCGTCGGAACTTGTCGTAAAAGTTGCCGACTGCACCAACGATTACAATCTGATAGCGTTCACGCAGAAAGGGAACGGCGTCGTGTTCGACATCGACCAGCTCGGTGAGGACAAATGGAAGTCAAGGGGAACCGCCGTCAACAAGATCGCGAAGGCAGACAGCGACGAACGCATCATCGCGTTCTTCAAGCCGGCAGAACTCGAGGGAAAAGAACTTTATTTCTACACCGCTCAGGGTATGGTCAAGAAAACGGAAGCGAAGGAATATTCGCTCGAAAAGAAGACGGTTTCGCCCGCTATCGTGCTCAAGGAAGGAGACGTGCTCATCGGCGTCGAGATCGTGGACGCGGAGTCTGAATATCTGCTTTTCGTGACAAAGGACGGCATGGTGCTCAATGCCGAAGCCGACATCCCCTGTCAGGGCAGAAAGGCAAGCGGAGTCAAGGGTATACAGCTTTCCGACGGCGACAAAGTGATCTTCGCCGCACAGCATAAATGCGAGGGCGAGATCGTGATCGTCAACGACAGCGGCTACGCAAAACGCGTCGTCCTGCCTTCGATCGAGCCGATGAAGCGCTACCGCAAAGGCGTCACGATAAACGACGACAAGAAGAGCGGAAACATCGTGTTTGCAGACATCGTGACCATGCCGTACGACATCGCGTTGCAGCTTGTCGACGGACAGTGTCTGCCCGTGAACACTGAGGACATCGAGATCACCGACCGCACCAGGAAGGGAAGCAACATTCTCAAAGAAGCGTGCAAAAAGGGCGGAAGCAACCTCAACATGGTCATTGCGGACAGCAAGAGGCACAACGTCTGAAAAGACAGACAATCTGATTTCAGTACCCCGGAAAGGAGCCGCTTTTCCGGGGGCTTTACTTTTTTTGCGGTATCTGTTAATATCATAATATTCAGTCGCTGAATATCAGGCTGAAAAAGGAGGAAAACATATGGACGAAGAACAAAAGGACCTGTACCCGGACGATTACGAAGACGAGACCGGGGAAAACGATTATGACAGATCTTTCGATCATTACAGAAAGGATCTTGTGGCAACGATGGCTTATCTGCTGGGTTTTGACGAGGAAAAGACGGTCAGAAGATACGGGAACGAGATCGTGGAAAAACTCGGAAAAGACAAAGACGCGTTGATCTTGCGCAACCTCTGCAGGATCAGGATGCAGATTTTCAGAAATTACAATCATATAAAAAACGAAAGATTAAATCTAAGACCGCTTGAAAAAATTGACAGATTCGTAGACGGAAACGCAGTGCTTTATCTGCGAGGGCAGGGGATAGAGATCGCTTGCGTGAACTACAAGGGAAGCGAAGATCTGGTATTAAACGTAGCATATATAAATCAATATCTTTCTGAAAAAACGGCAAACCTTAAAAAATTCATACCCGATTGGATAAAAACAGAATATATAAGAAAACTTTTCCTGATCCCAGACTGTTGCGCAGATCTGAACGGAAACAATCTCACAAACAAAAGTACCAGAAAAAGAATAATAGACAGACTTCACGAAATAAGGCAGAATTATAAAACAAACATATCAAAATACCCGTATCATTTATACCTCAACTGGCCCAAAGAATGGAGAGACGGCGACGGCAACGTCCTCTTCAACGACAACAAATTCCTGAAAATGCTTTACGGCGCGAACGGCGACGCGTTTATGGGCGGAGAAAACCTGATCGACGCGCGCGACGAGGACAAGGACAACGTGTACCGCTTTATCAACGGAGCGGAAAAGGCGGCGATATTCGTGGACAGCGAGAACGTCGATCCGTACAGGTTCGCCGCGACCCTTCTCAACCTGAACAAGGAAGAGACCGCCAAGATAGACAAGATCACCGTGTATTACGACAAAAACGCCCCCGTAGCGTGGAAGTTCCTCGACGAGTTCATACATATCAGCGTGGAAATAATCGAAATAGAGCGCGTGATAGAAAGCAAATCCCTGATCGACGTGACGGTCACGGCGGCTGTTGTCAAAGCTCACTATGCCGACGGCGTTGATTCAGTACTTCTCGCATCGTCGGATTCGGATTTCGTCGGGCTGATAAGGACTGAACCCTCGATCAGATACTTTGTGCTGAACGAGACTAACAAGACGTCTCACATCGTTACGGAAAGTCTGGACAAAAACCTGATAGGGCATTGTTTCATGGATGACTTCGCGATGGACAAAGTGCAGAAATTCAAGAAGTTCGTGCTTGAAAAGATACTTGAAAACATACTTGCGGAATTCAACGAAAGCGGCAGTATTTTCACTCTCAGCGTAAATGAACTGATTGACATGGTATTCCACAAGGCGCGTTTCGTGATGGCGGAAGAGCAACTTGAGAAAGAAAAGGAAGTGTTCTTTGAAGAATACCTGGAGCCGGGATTTTTGCTCAGACCGTGCGGCGAAGGCGACGAGCAGAAACTGAAGCTGTTTCTGAACAGAAAAAAGTAAAACGTAACGTCAATAAAAAATCCCGTACGCATAAACGTACGGGAACTTTTTTGCTTGTTTCAGGCGGATAATCATTGCGCCGCGTTCTTTGCGACGGTCGCTTTTACTTTTGTCGGCGGGTCTACGTAATAATTCATGCTGTTGTAGACGTTGCGGAAGTGGTCCGCGACCCTCTCCATGTCGTTGATCAGGTTGAGCCATACCGCGCCTGCGTCGGGAGAGCAGAGGTTGTCCCTGAGTCTCTGGATGTGAGAGCGGTCGAGCGCGACTTTGTATGCGTCAACGCTGTCTTCCACCTGTTCCATATAATCCTTCTGAGAGACGTCTTTGTTGATGTAACCGGTCATTACGACGTCGTACAGCTTGTCTATCGCGCTTTTCATTTCCGCAAGCTCGTTCTTTGCGGCGTCGGAGAAAGAGACGTTGTTCTTGACGAGCTTCTGAGTGTACTCCATGATGTTCTCGGCGTAGTCGCCCACGCGTTCAAGGTCGGAGATCACGTGGTAGTAAGAGCTGAGTTCGCGTTCCGTCTGTTTTGATATCGGAGCGGAGGATACCATTACCAGGTAGTTCGTAAGCTCCTTGTTCAGGAAGTTCAGATGTCTTTCGCGAGCGTCGAACTTGGGCTGTTTCGCAAGAGAATTTATCGTAATCGCGTAAACCGAAGTGTCGAAGTTCTTTTTCGCTATGCTCGCCATCAGCAGTATTTCCTTGCGTACCTGGGCGAGAGCGATCGTAGGCGTTGCGAGCAGGCGTTCGTCCACGTACTGGAATTTGTCCTCCACGAAG
>CASFWW010000049.1:0-28023 GCA_949298505.1 uncultured Christensenella sp.
AAGAGGGTGGTTGTGATACTTCCCGACGGCGGCGAAAGGTATATGTCCACGGGGCTTTTCGACTGATGGCTTCTTACGCTCCTTACGGAAGCAGACGCGCTGAGAAAGCCGCGATATTGTTGACACGTATTGCGAAAACGCTGTTTGTCGACGATTGCAACTGTCTGATCTGCGACCGAGAAGTTTACGACAGACCGAGGAGCGGACTGTGTCCGCAATGCCTTGCCGGTCTTCCGCTAAACGACGGCGAGATCTGCAGGAAATGCGGCAGAAAGCTCGCCAACGAAGCGGATTACTGCAATACCTGCCAGAACAACGAAAGAAAGTTTTCTTTCGCAAGATCCGTCTGCGTATACGAGGGATCCGCCGTAACTCTGGTGCACGGGCTGAAGTTTGCGGGGAAACGGTATTACGCCGGATATATGGCGAACCTTATGGTGGACAAATATCTGGATGAAAAGTACGATTGCGACCTTGTCGTAGAGGTGCCGCTTTCCGGGAAGAGAAAGAAAAAGAGAGGTTACAACCAGTCCGCGCTGCTTGCGCGCGAGATATCGCGGGCGCTGAAACTCGATTATGCGCCGGGCGCCGTGGTCAAGATCAAAGACAACAAGGAACAGGCAAGCCTGGGACACGCAGAAAGAGAGCTGAACGTGAAAGGCGTATACGAAGTCGCAGACGCGGCAGGAGTCAGGGGCAGACGGATCCTTCTCGTCGACGACGTAATGACGACGGGCGCTACGGCAAGCGAAGTCGCATCGGTCCTTCTGAAAGCAAAGGCGAAAAGCGTAAGCGTTATTACGTTTGCGAGCACGAAATACAAGGTCCCGTCCGAGACGGGCAACGGGGAGGAAGATCATGAAGAGCAGATGGTATAAGGACAGTTTTTTCTATCAGATTTATCCGCGCAGCTTTTGCGATTCCAACGGGGACGGCATCGGAGATCTGAGAGGCATAATCTCCAGGCTGGACTATCTGAAAGAACTGGGGATCACCGCTGTGTGGCTGTCTCCGTGCTATAAATCGCCCAACGACGACAACGGCTACGACATCAGCGATTACCGCGACATCATGGACGAGTTCGGCACGATGGCGGATTTCGAGGAACTTGTAAAAGGGCTTCACGAGCGCGGGATAAAACTTATCATGGATCTTGTCGTGAACCATACTTCGGACGAGCACAACTGGTTCAAAGAAAGCAGGAAAAGCAAGGACAACCCTTACAGAGATTATTATTACTGGAAAAAAGGAAAGGGCAAGAAAGGCAACCGCCCGCCCAACAACTGGATGTCCAACTTCCTCGGACCTGCCTGGAAGTACGAAAAGGAGACGGACGAATGGTATATGCATCTGTTTTCTTACAAGCAGCCCGACCTGAACTGGAACAATCCCAAGGTAAGGCAGGAAGTGGCGGACATCTGCAATTTCTGGTTTGAAAAGGGAGTGGACGGGTTCAGATGCGACGTCATCACCTACATATCCAAAAAAGACGGTCTGCCTGACGGCAAGATAAAGCTGCCGCTGATCGGCTTTGAACAATATTGCCTGACCGACAACTGGCACAAATTCATAAAGGAACTTGCGGACAGGTCCTGGAACAGATACGATACGACCATAGTGGGCGAAGCAATGGGGATAACCAGCGAAAACGCCGCACAGTACGTCGACGAGCGTTTCGGAGAACTTGACTGCGTGTTTTCGTTCGAGCATACGAACGCGGACAGATATCTTCAGATATTGCCTCACAACGTAAGCCTGAAAAAACTCAAAGCGATCTTCGCGCGCTGGCAGGCTTTGCCCAAGACCTGCGCGCCCACGCTCTTTTTTGAAAATCACGATCAGCCGCGCTGTATGCCGCGTTTCGTAGGCTACAAATGCAAAGGGCATTTCGACGAGGCGGCAAAGATGCTCGCCGTCGCGCTGTATATGCAGAGGGGCGTGCCTTTCATATACCAGGGGCAGGAAATAGGCATGACCAATCTGCCGGTGAAAGAGGCGAAATACCTGAAAGAGTGCGACGACAGAGAAGACCCGTCTATGAAAGCCGACGAGGTATACGAAGACGTGCTGTCAGTCAACGTGCTCAAAGCGTTCGGGAAGGTACCTTTCATGCTGCCGCTGGTCAGAAAGGTGCTTTCAAAAGTGGCGAGAGACCATGCCCGCACGCCTATGCAATGGTCTTCCGAAGCCAACGCAGGGTTTACCGCAGAAGGCGTGAAACCGTGGATGACTGTCAATCCGGACTACGTATACAAAAACGTGGACCTTCAGAAACGCGACCCGTCCAGCGTCTGGAATTTTTACAGAAGGCTGATAAAATACCGCCTCGGCAACGAGTTTGTAATAGAAGGAGAGTTCCGCGAGTTTTACAAAAACAGCGGCAGCCTTTACGTATACGAGCGCAGACTTAAAGAAGGCGCGCTTGCGGTGATCTGCAATTTTACCTCAAAGCCGGTAAAGTTCGCCCTGCCAGACGAGTGGAAAGGAAAAAGCGCGCATGCGGAGATCTGCAATTACGACGAGATCATGCCGCTCGGCAACAGAGAGATACGTCCGTTTGAAGCCGTCGTGTACAGGATCTGAACGCAAAAACCGGCTTTTATGGGTCTGAGACTTTGAGGGAGAACCTCATGAGAGGAGTTGATTTTCCCAAGTCTTGTAAATCCGGTGTCTGAAAGAGATCAATTTGTGGATTTTACGCAAAAAAGTGAGTTTTTACGATATTTTTATATACAAAAACGTAAAAATATTAGACTAATTTGTATGATAAGATTGTTGAAAAACGCGCGCCGCGTGTGTTAAAATTATTTTAATAAAGTCAAAGGAGAAGATTATGAGTTCTAAGGCTTTGAACAAAGGGCTTACCTGGGGTGAGAATATCACCTATTCTCTCGGCTCTCTCGGAAGAGAACTGAGCAACAACTGCATCAACGTGTTTTTCCTTGCGTATCTCAATATCTATATGGGACTTAACGCGCTCGTCCTTACGTTTGCGTTCGTCATAGCAAAGATTTGGGATACCGTAAACGATCCGCTTCTCGCGACTCTCGTAAACAACACGAAAGCCAGCAAGAAATGGGGTAAATTCCGTCCGTGGATAGCCGTCGGCGCGCTTCTCAACGCGGTGTCGCTGGTCGCTATGTTCATACCGCTCAATACCGACACGACGTCGGAAGGCATCAGATATTTCTATTACATATTCATGTATGTTATCTGGGGTATGACTTTTACCGTGGTAGACGTTCCTTTCTGGTCGATGATACCGACGATCGCCAACTCGACGGAAGAACGCAATAAGCTCAGCTCCCTCGCTAAACTTGTCGGCGGTTTCGGAGGTTTCGTAGCGTCGACTATCGGCACTTCGCTGTGCATGCCGCTGATCGCTCCCAATTACGGCGTAAAGACCGCATATCTTGCGATGGGCATAATCGTCGCGGTACTGATGTTCTGCTTTATTATGGTCACCGTCCTCTGCAATAAGGAAAGATATAAGATACCTTCCGAGGACGTAGGCATAAAAGAGATCTTCAATTTCTTCAAAAGCAACGATCAGCTCAGATCTTACGCGGTATCATACGTTCTGTTCTGTTCGGCAACCACGATCTCGCTTTTCCAGATCCTTTATATATTCATTTATTACGGCAACGACGCTATGGGCATACTCGACCCCAACGTGGGATATACGGTGTTCACGATAGTCGCCTGCACGGGTCAGGGTATAGCGATGTTCTTCTACAATCTGATAACAAAGAAGATACCCAGAGAAAAGATATACGGTGCCAACTACTTTATGGCGATGATAGGTATGGCGGCATTGTTCCTGGTATTCTTTATTCTCAGACCGGAGTACGGTTCGATAGGAAACAGCGCGTCAAGATGGATCAACGTCGTCATAGTCGCGATTGCGGGCGCGTTCCTTATGACCAGTAACGGACTCAACCAGATCGGTTCTACCGTTATGATAGCGGACGTCGTCGACTACGGCGAATATCTGAACGGCAAGAGAGGCGACAGTATCATCTTCTCGGTTCAGACGCTTCTTACCAAGTTCGCGGGCGCGATAGCGATGCTCCTTCTCGGTATCGGCATCGAGGTCGCAAACCTTCCGCAGATACTCAGCCAATGGAATCCGTCGCTCAACGATGGCGCCGGCGGTTACGAACAGATAGCAGATGTCGCGCACGGCGGCTTACTCAATGCCGATTCGCTTACGATACTGCGCGTGTTCATGTTCCTTATCCCGATCCCGATATGCGCTATAGGTTATATCGTATATAAGAAGAAATACAACCTCTACGGTGCAAGATACGATGAGATCAAAGCGGAGATAGAACGCAGAAGAGCTGAGGCAGGCGCCGTGCCCGCCGGCGAAGGAGAAGCACTCAAGGCAGGAGTCGTTGAGGACGTCACAGACGCCGCTATGGCAAAGGACGTCGAAGTTGCGGCAGACACGGACGTCGTAAACGTCGAAAGCGTCGAAGATACCGCAGGAGTTGAAAACGACGGCAAAAAGGACTGATAACTTTCAAATGAAAAAGAAGCGGGCGACCGCTTCTTTTTTTATGCTGTTAATACGCCGGCGCCCGGAAAGCCGGGACGGGCGTTTATTCCGTATCGCCGGAGAGTGACACAAATCCGACGGAAGAGCGGGGATGTAAAGGTCGATGGCGAAAAGCAGGGTGAAACGTCCGACAAGCTGATTGAATGGCAATGAAAATCCGCGTGGGCTTTGCTGTGGAAGCAATAGGTCTGCGGCATAAAACGCAAATAAGCAGGTCAGTGCGGGACAATAGTGGCGTAAAAGGCAAATAAAAAAAAGGAAAGCGAAACCGCTTTCCGTTTTTTATAAGTATTTTGACTGGTTTACTTTCTCGAGATGACCTTTTTAGCCGCGTCGTAAATATCGTTGGCGCGCAGAGCGAATTTTTCCTCGAGGTAGGGGATCTTGCCCACTTCGCCGAACTGATCCTTGACCGAAACGCTTTCTGCGGGAACGGGGCAGTTCTGCGCGAGGACTTCGGTGACCGCTCCGAAAAGTCCGTTGTGTACGTTGTGGTTTTCCGCGACGACGCAACAGCCGGTTTTGGAAACGCTTTTTACTATCGTCTCTACGTCGATCGGCTTCCAGCAGTAGACGTTTATGACCTCTGCGTAAATTCCTTCGCTTTTGAGTTTGTCAGCCGCTTCGAGCGCACGGGATACCATGATACCGCTCGCGATGATCGTGACGTCCGCGCCCAGGCGCAGAGTGAACGCCTTGAACATGTCGAATTCGGCGCCGTCGCCGTAGATCTGTTCACATTTCTTTCTCATGATCCTGAGATATACGGGACCGTAATAAGAGGCGATCTGAGGCATAAGAGACTTGAGCATTGCCGCGTCGGTGGGTTCTATGCAGACCATGTTGGGTATGTTTCTCATGATGCCCATGTCCTCGAAAGGCATATGCGTGCCGCCGTTAAGCTCCGCGGTTATGCCGGGGTCTGTGCCGACGATCTTGACGTTCTGTTTGCTGTAAGCCACGGATATGAAGATCTGATCGTAGCAACGGCGCGTCGCGAACGGAGCGAAAGAAGAGCAGAACGGGATTTTGCCGCAGGTCGCGAGACCGGCGCATATGCCGATCATGTTGGCTTCTGCGATGCCGACGTTGACAAATCTGTCCGGATGAGCCGCCTTAAAGCGCCCGGTCTTTATGCAGTTGGTCAGGTCGGCTTCGACGACCACTATATTCTTGTTGGTTTCAGCCATTTCGAGAAGGCTGTCGCAGTATATTTCACGTAATTCTTTGGTGTCTTGCATCAGTCTGTCTCCTTATTGCAGAATTCTCTCCATTCTTTCTCGGAAATCGAGAAGCTGTGGCTGCCCACTCCCTTGTTTACCGCCCACGGGACTCCGTAACCCTTGATCGTGTCCATGACGATGCAGGTGCATTTGTCTTTCGTGTTTTTCGCCTTGAGGATAGCTTCTTCGAGCGCGGCTTTGTCGTGCCCGTTGACTCTGATAGCCTGCATATTGAACGCTTCGCATTTTTTGTCGAAAGGCTCCACGCTGTTTATATTGTCCACGTAATCGTCTATCTGCATCTTGTTGTTGTCGAGGAAAATCGTCAGATTGTTGAGCTTTTTATTGCCTGCAAGCATGATCGCTTCCCAGACCTGACCTTCCTGAGATTCGCCGTCGCCGATGATCGCGTAGACGTGGTAATCCTTGTTGTCCATTTTTCCGGCAAGAGCCATGCCCACCGCAGCGCTTATGCCCTGACCGAGAGAACCTGCGGTCATGTCTACGCCGACGGTCTTGTTCATGTCGCAGTGAGAAGGGAGATTTGTGCCCGATTTGTTGAGGGTCTTGATCTCGTCCATCGGGAAATAGCCCTTTGAAGCGAGCGCGGCATAAAGAGCGGGACCTGCGTGTCCCTTGCTCATCACGATGCGGTCCCTGTCGGGGTCTCGCGGACTTTTGGGATCGACGTTGGCTACGTCGTAATATAAAACGGTCAGCAGATCGACTACCGAGAGCGAGCCGCCGACGTGTCCGACGCCGAGACGGCCGATCATTTCTATAAGGATCTTGCGGATCTCGTCGGATTTAGCGTTGAGAAATTCGAGTTTTTGTTTGTCCATAAAGCCCTCCATTGCCATTATAACACAAACGCCCTTAACTTCAAATAGCTTTTGTCCATTTTTTGCGTCGTTTTAAAAGTTATTTTTTTGACGTATGGGCGGCTGTATTCCCTTTGGATATCAAGGAGCGGATACGTTTTATACGGCGTTCCGGGGCGGGGCAGTGCATTGCGGGTAAGGCACGGAAAACGGTTGCCGTTTCCGCCCGGTTTCCGTGATACGTATGAAAGGGCGCAGATATGAAGGTATGCCGATATGAAAAATTTACGTATGAACGTATATGCATATCGCCATGCGGAGATATGAACGTATGAAGATATCTGCATATACGAATATAAAAACGCGCGCGCTGTGCGCAAATATTCCTTATTAGCCGATATCGCTTGATTTTGACTGCTCCATATGCTAAAATTTCAACTAACGAACTAAAAAAGGAAGAATTTTATGTTACTCAGCAAGCTGGTATGCGAAAGGACTAAAGAAGCGCCTCAGGACGCGAAGATCAGAAGCCACGTGCTTTTGTCGAGAGCCGGTTTTATCAAGCAGGTTTACGGCGGAATATACACCATGACCACGCCCTGTCAGAGGATGAGCAGGAAGATCCAGGCGATCATCCGCGAGGAAATGGACAGAGAGGACGGGCAGGAAGTGCTTTTTCCCGTCGTGATGCCCAGGGAACTCTGGGAGTCAAGCGGAAGATACACTTCTATCGGCTCGGAAATGGTGCGTTTCAAGGACAGGAACGATCACGACATGCTTCTCGGCATGACGCACGAAGAAGCGGCGGTGCATCTTGCAAATCATACCGTATCCAGCTATCAGCAGCTGCCGATGATGATATATCAGATCCAGACAAAATACCGCGACGAAGCGCGCGCGAGAGGCGGTCTGATCAGAGTCAGGGAATTCACGATGAAAGACGCTTACTCGTTCCACAACGACGCGAAGGAACTTGAGGAGTATTACTACCGCATGTTCGACGCATACTACCGCATTTTCAGAAGGATAGGTCTGAAAAATTTCGTTGACGTGAAATCAGATACGGGTATGATGGGCGGCAGTATCGCGCACGAATTCATGCTGATAACGGATGCGGGCGAGGACAGCATTGTGTTCTGCAACGACTGCGATTACCGCGCGAATATGGAAGTCGCGACTTCGGTGCTGGACAAGCACGACGACGCGCCCGAAGAACTCAGGGAGGTCTACACCGGAGAGGACAAGACGATAGAAGAGGTCTGCAAGAGGCTCAACGTCCCCGAATACAAGACGATAAAGGCGGTCGTATATGCGGTCAAAGGCGAGCAGGACGAACTCGTCGTCGCTTTCGTCAGAGGCGATCTCGAAGTCAACGAGGCGAAGCTCAAGAAGGCTCTCGGGAAGAACGTGGTCGCTTACGACGGCGGCATCAGCGAGGACATCGTATGCGGCAATATCGGCGCGATCGGGCTTTCGGATAAACTCACAGTTGTCTACGACAAGTCGATCGAGGGCACGAACGATATGGTATGCGGTGCGAACAAGCCCGAATATCACTATACAGGAGTAAGCCCCGACCGCGATTTCAAGAATGTTAAGTATTGCGATATATCCAAAGTCAAAGCGGGACAGAAATGCCCGATATGCGGCGGCGATCTCAGGGTCGAGAACGGCATAGAGATAGGCAATATCTTCCAGCTGGGAACTAAATACACCAAGGCGATGGGGATGACCGTGCACGGCAAGGACGGTCAGGCGTTCAACCCGATAATGGGCTGTTACGGAATAGGCGTCGGCAGAGCGATAGCTTCTATCGCGGAAGAGTCCAACGACGAAAACGGTCTCATTCTTCCTATGTCCGTCGCTCCGTGGCAGGTGCACGTATGCGCGTTGCGCTACGACGACGAGAAGATAGCAAAACAGGCTGACGCTATCTATAAAGAGCTTACGGACGCAGGCGTAGAAGTTCTTTTCGACGACAGAAACTGCGGCGCGGGCGTTAAATTCGCGGACGCCGACCTTATGGGTATGCCGATAAGAATGGTAATTTCGCCCAAGACTCTCGCAGACGGAGAAGTCGAGATCTGCATGCGCGCGACTAAGAAGGCTGAAAGAGTAGCCGTCAAGGATTGCGTTGCAAAAGTAAGATCCGTTATAGAAGAGGAAATGGCGAAATACAGATAAATAAAAGGATAAGGGGAAATATCTATGGAAGAAGCGCGCAAAGGTAAGATATCTTTGGGGCAGAAAATTGCTTATGGCAGCGGCGATATGTCGGTGAACATATTGTTCGCCGCCATATCTTTTTATCTGCTCTATTTTTTCGTGAACGTCGGCGGTCTTAAAGCGGGTCTCGCTTCCGTAGTGTTCATAATTGCCAGGGCGTGGGACGCTATAACCGACTACCTGATGGGAAGGATTGTCGACAAGACCAAGTTCGGCAAGTGGGGCAAGAGAAGAGTATATATGCTGTTCGGCGCTATACCTTACGGGCTGAGTTTCATATTGTTGTGGCTTGCGCCGTTCGGCGAAAACGCGCAGATCGCGAAAATGATTTATTACACCCTCGTCTATATGCTGTACAACACGGTCTGGACGGTGGTTTATATCCCTTACAACGCGCTGACCGCGAATATGACGGACGATTACGACGAGCGCACATCCATCAGCGGCATAAGGATCGCGATGGCGAACGTCGGCATGCTTCTCGGCGCGGCGGTTTTCGCGCTTCTTGCAGACGGCACGGAAAGTATTCTTTACGGCGCTTTCGGGTCGCTCAGCAAAGCTTACGCTGTCGCTTCGGTGATATTCGGCGTGCTGGCTTCGGTGATATTTTTCGTATGCTCTCTCACGGTCAAGGAAAGAGAAGAAACGTCTCAGGAAAACACTCAGGGATTTTTTACCACCCTCAAGGAACTTTTCAAACTCAAGGAATTCCGCAACGTGATCGCGACTTATCTGCTCAGCATGGTCGGATTCGACATTATAATGAGCGTGTTCATGTTCTTCATCAACGATACGATGGGGTTCGGAGGCGGCACGATGAGCATGGTATTTATCGCAACGCCGCTTGTCTGCGCGATCCTTTCGTCCTTTCTTTGGGTCAAAGCGAGCGAAAAATTCAGCAAGCATAAGGTTTATGCCGTCTCTTGCGTATATATGACGTTTGCGCTGTCGCTTGCGCTTTTCGTTCCGGAAAACGTAATCTGGAGCACGGTTGTGATGTGCGTGCTCGCCGGTCTCGGAATGTCGGCGATCCAGATCCTGCCTTACGCTCAGCTGCCCGACGTCGTGGAAGTGGACGAGTACGTAAACGGAGTCAGAAGAGAAGGGGCTTTTTACGGGATAACGCAGTTTATGTACAAGCTGGCTTCGGGCGTAGCCGTTGCCGTGGTGTCGCTCGTGCTCGAATTGTTCGGATATGTAGAAAGCACGGACAACACGGTGATCGACCAGCCTCACGAAGCGCTTGTCGCGATAAGAGTCGTACTCGCGGTGGTGCCCAGCGTGATATTCCTGATCTCGGTTATTTTCGCATACCGCGCAAATATGGGAAGGGATCGTTTCGACAAGATAAAAAAAGAACTTGAAGAACGCAGAAAAGCCGCAGAGGCGACGGACGCAGGAGAAAACGTCTGAAAAGACGCGACGACAAAGCGCATACAGGAGCGTAATAATACGACGCAAAATAATACGAACGCGGATTTCAAACGGTGAATTTATACGGTTGCCGTACTTGACGCCTTGACAATAATCATAAAAAAGTTCCGTTTTTGCGGAACTTTTTGCTTTTTACGACGTTGGAATTTTATTTGCGACGGCTTGCCGTTGCAAAACGGGATATACCCGTTGATTCATACGGTAATATAATATATCGAAAGCGCGTAGAGAACCTGCGCTATGCAATATGTGGGCATGATCACGTACGGCGCGACTTTTTCGCTGATCTTAAGGGACGGGCAGTAGTGGAACAGCCCGAGAAAGCAGTCAGAAAAAGCGAACAGAACCGATGCCGCCAGTACGATCCAGCCGACAGTCGCTCCGCGCGAGTTGAGCAAAAAGCTGACTGCGCCTATTATCACGCCGCCCGCAACGGCGAAGTATACCACCATCAGATAGCTTTGTATCTTGGGCAGTGTGATCTTTTTTGTGAGAATAAGTGCGAGCATGACGAGCGGCAGTACCGGCAATGCGAGCAGAAGGAAAGGCGTGCGGCTTATCGGCGCGTAGACAAACAGAAGCGCCATATACATCGCGTGTCCGATGAAGAATATCGCGGTGCCCGTTATGTTGAAGAATTTATGGTAATCGGGGGCGTCCGGGAAAAATCCGTCCAGACACAGAAGAATGTCGCCTATCGTGCCGAAAATCAGCGCGCACAGTATGAATATGCCGTACTCCATCGACTGCTGATTGTTGTATATCGCGTATACTGCGCAGAACATAAAGCTGACGCTTGCGAGAAGCTTGGCGATAAATTCTTGTTTTACCGCCTTTTTTGTGTCGAAATAAGCTTTTGCGACAGAGCTTGCCACGCACAGCGCGCCTATCAGATAAAAGAAAACCATAATTTTATGATATATCAACGCCGTGCGGTTGTCAATAGCCGGGTTATTTTGCTATATCCGAAAATTTCTTCTTGTTTTTCATTCTGACAGAGAGTTCGTCTCTGACAGGATCGTAACAGGCGAGAAGCACCCTCTTTACATCCTTGCCGCCGAGATTTTCAAAAAGCCATTCCCTGGACTTGTCCGCCCGTTTCAGCGCGTCGTCGAATATCATCCCGTCGATGACGAAAGGCAGTATCAACCGCGCTCTTTCAGTATCGACCTTGAGATCTCCAGTCGTTGCCGGACGGCAATCCGAGCGGGGAAGTATGCTCAGTTCGCCTCCCGTTTCGAACACCGCGTAAGCGACGTCGTTTATGTCAAAATAACCTGCGACGCGGCACATCCCGAGGAGCGCGTTGACGTCGAGTTTACTCTTTTTCAGGTTCACGTAATCTATTTCCCCGTCGCTTATCAGCACTATCGGGGAGCCTTTGAGCAACTTTTTCAGAAACGGGCTTTTTCTTTCTGAAAAATCTATCAGCAAGCTGAGAGCGAAAAACGCGAGAATGGCTATGGCATAGACGTACCACGGTTTGTCGCCGTCGTCGATCGCCCATTCCGCGGAGATCGAGCCGAGAGATATCCCCACTACGTAATCGCAGAAAGTCAGCTCTGCGATCTGTTTTTTGCCCAGGATCTTCGCTATGAAAAACAAAGAGACGAAAGCGACCAGGCTGTTCAGCAATATTTTATATATCATATTATTATGATTGCCGGCGAAAGCTGAGAGTAAACACAGTTTCGGGGGCTGATCAAAATAACAATATCATGCGAGTGAAAACGGCGGGAGAAAAGCAAGGTAAAGTCCGCAAAGAGGAAAGCAAGGGTACGTCGGCAGGGAGAGGCGGGAGACAGTCGGAGCAATGAGTCGATTGAGAAAGACAAAGAAAAAGCGCGGATTTTCCGCGCTTTGACTGTTTTTTTTGAAAATTATGCCGGACAGCCGGTCACGCTTTTTTAGGAATGATTCCGTAGAGGTGAGATACGTTCATGTCTTTGGGGATATTGCTGCCGTGGTTTCCGAGCCCGATAAACATTCTGTGCACGCCGTGATCGGGCGCGAAACCTATCAGCGTATCGTGGTTTTGCCAACAAGTATTGACTTTTTCACCGAGTTTTACAAAAGACGACGCATAGAGATCGAGCGCGCGTTGCGAGCGTTTGCTGTTGGGGTGGGAGCGGTGCATCGCGTCGTCGTAACTCTGATTGTATACGCAGATCAGGTCATACTCGTCCTTTTCTATCAGCTCAAGTGCGCGTTCGACCACTTCTTCGTCGTATTTTTCCTGAAAATACGCCATGTCTCTGCCTCTGAAGATCTTGTCCATGCTCTGATCTTTTACGCTCACGATACACGGTTTTTTGCCCGTTCTGATAAATGCGTCGAAGATCGAATCTATCGTCACCACGGGTTTTTCGTATTTTGTTATCCCGTGCTTTTCGGGGAACGCTCCGGTGTACATGCTCGCGAAACAGACAGGCGTTTTGGGCGGATATACCGTGATGAAACGCTGTCTTACCGGCGCGATCTTCTCGCACGGCACGAACTTGTCGTGGTACTTGTCGTAAATATAATCTGCCACTGCGTCCGGGTTGTACATCAGGATCCTGTCCGTTTTATCAACGCCGCTCGCGGCGATCAGATTCTCTCTCAATTCCGTGCAAGGCGGCGCCGCGTATTCGGGAGGGGTCACTCCTGCAAATCCGCACAGCGTTGCCGTCAGGGAAGTAAGAGACCGGGTGAAAAATTCCTTTTCCATTTTTTACTCCTGAGTTCTGTAAATCCAGTTTACAAGATTGTAAGGCTCGAAGAAGACCTTGGTTGCGAAGAATTTGTCCTGAATTGAACTCTGTTTGCGCTTTATGTCGTAGAGACTGCGCACTCTGAGCGCTCCGTCAAGCTTGCTCTTGTCCGTTTCCGTCGTCGGGAAAGTAACGGTCGTTTTTCCGCCGGCGGGCATATCGAAGAAGTTGTCCGAAAATTCTCCGTCAATGCCTTTCAACATGATCTCTACGCCGCGGGCATAAGCTTTTGCGGCAAGGTCGATCCGGTAAACTCCGTTTTCGAGAGAGGTCGTTGCTTTGATCGCAGGATCGTGCAGAGAACATTTTTTCTCTTTTTCCGCTGTATGGTTTCTTGACGAAACGATCTTTCCGTCTTTAGTCTTCATGACGGCAAAAACCGTCAATTCTTTGCTTCTGCCGTGATCGCGCGGTTTGATCGAGGCAACTTCCTTGATCTCTCCCGCCTTGAGAGAAACGGGGCGCGTCTGTTCGTAAACGGTCTTGCCGTCGAAAGAGGAGAGACCGTACGTGACGTCGAACTCGCCGTCCTCAAGAGTGTCGTTCAGCGCGAAAACCGTGCGTTTGTCCTTGTCTGAGAGAATGACTACCGAGCGCGGAGCATTGAAGCGTTTAGCTTCGTAATGCACGGCTTTGGGATTGCCGTAGTAATCGTAACCCGACCAGCTGGTGACTCCCCAGCAGTCGTTGAGCTGCCAGTAAAGCGAGCCGTTGCAACGACCTTTCCTGGTGCGCCAGCTTTCCGTCGCGACGCGCGCGCAATATGCCTGGCTGAGCTGAGTCATATAAACGAGGTCGTCCATATTCTGAGGAGACCAGAAACGGTCTACGATGTAGAACAGCGTGCGTCTGTTGCCGAACGGCGCTTTCTGGTGAGCCTGCATCACCGGGTCTTTCATAGAAGCGGGCATTGAACCGCCGTTCATTCTGACGAGGGTGTTCTGATGAGGCAGAGATTGCAGACCGTATTCGCTGCAGAAACGCGGATTGCGCTTGGTCAGGTAGTCTGACGGGCGCATACCGTGCCATACCTTCCAGAGGTGGCAGTCTCCGTAATCGTCGCAGTTGTAGTTTTTCATATATCCGTTTCCGCTCGGCGAACTCTGATGGTATGGGGTCACATCATCGAATTTTGAAATGATCGCGGGGAGATCCTTATAGAAATAATCGCCCGCCTGCGCGATGATATCCTGGCGCACCATCCATGCGCCGCTCATCTGTTCAAGTTCGTTGTTGCCGCACCAGAGCGCAAGTGAAGCGTGGTGACGGATCCTCTTTACGTTGTCCTCGATCTCAAACGCCACTTCTTCAATGAAGTCTTTGCGGGTATAGGGATAGGGAGAGCATGCGAACATGCAGTCCTGCCAGACGAGTATGCCCAGTTCGTCGCAAAGATCGTAGAAATCGTCGCTTTCGTAATAGCCGCCGCCCCAGGCGCGGAGCATGTTCATGTTCGCGTTTTTAACCGAAAAGAGAATCTTCTTCAGATCGGCGCGGGTAGTGCGGGATATAAAGCTGTCCGAAGGCACCCAGTTAGCGCCGCGCGCGAATATGCCCACGCCGTTCAGTACGAAGCGGAAGTTTTCGCCGTATTCGTCCGCCGAGCGGTCGAGAACGAGAGTCCTGAGACCTATTCTGTACTTTTTCTTCTGCGTGCCGAGTACGACTTCGAGTTCGTACAGAGGCTGATCGCCGAGGTCTGCCGTCCACCACAGACGGGGATCGTCCACAGTCATCTTTACCGTGCATTTTCCTGCGGCGACGGTCTTTTTGCCGTCGGGCGCGGTGAGCGTGTATCCCACGATCTCGTCGTTTCCGTCCGAGATCTCGGGAGTGAGTTCCAGGGTGACTTTGCCGTCAGAATGGATCTGCCTTATCTTAGCACCGTCCAGTCTTGCGCCGTTGTAAGCGCGAAGGTATGCCGGTTTCATGATGCCGCAATGAAGGAGATGCGGCGCCCAGTCCCATCCGAAATGGTAAGCGGGCTTGCGGATGTGGCAGCTTCCCGCTTCGCCTTCAGTCGTATTGGGCAGAGGCATCGCCTTGTTCCATTGCCGGATGTAATCGAGAGGGGAGAAGAATACGACCCTGACGGTGTTTTCGCCCTCTTTGAGTAAGCCTTTGACGTCGAATACATAGGTGCGGTAAGCGTTCTGCGTCTTGCCCAGCGTTTCTCCGTTCAGATAAATTTCAGAGAGAGTGTCGAGCATTTCAAAGACAAGTTCGATCTTTTCGCAGGAGAGAGTTTCAGCGTCCGCTTCAAAAGTCCTTTCAAAAGTCCAGATCTTTTCTCCCACCCACTGTACGCTTTTTTCGTAGCAGGAGAGGAAAGGATCGGGAATCTTTCCTGCGGCGAGAAGGTCAGTAAAGTTGCAACCGGGAACGGTCGCGGCGATAATTTCGTTGCTGTCGTTTCTGGAGAGCTTCCACTCTCCGCATAATGAAATGTAGTTCATAAGCACCTCACGTTTAATATTTTAAATTATATACGGGAATTAGTCAAACAATAATATAGAATTATGCAGAAAGCGGATGAAACAGGGACGAAACGGTCTTTTGAGCGCACCGTTCCGGACAACTTAGCCGCTTCAGTACCGGTGAGACGGTATAATTTCTTGAAACCGGGCTAAACTTATCCGTGAAACGTCGGGGTTACATAGCGGATTTACGGAGTGAATATGCAGGAAAAACTCAGTTGGAAAAGCAAAATTTCTTTCGGCATCGGAGCTTTCGGCAAGGATATGGTCTATGCGATCGTATCCACGTTTTTTATGAAATACCTGACTGACTACAGGCTTGCCGATCCTCTTTTTGTCGCGATACTCTTCGCCGGTGCACGCATATGGGATGCGGTCAATGACACTTTTATGGGCGTGATCGTGGACAATACGCGGTCAAGATGGGGCAAATTCAGACCCTGGATACTGATCGGAACAGTCGTCAACGCCGTCGTTCTGGTGGCGATGTACGCAGACGTCAGTCTGTCGCCGGTAAAATACGCGGTGTACGTCGGATTCATGTACGTGCTGTGGGGTATGACTTATACGATCATGGATATCCCGTACTGGAGCATGGTGCCGGCGCTTACTTCGGACGAGCAAGAGCGCAACCAGATCAGCGCGATCCCAAGGTTCTTCGCGAGCATGGCATGGCTGATCGTCGGTTCAGCAGGGCTTTATATCGTCAAATATTTCGGCGGCGAGGACAAGTTGCTGGGATTTTCTCGCTTTGCGGTCGCCGTTGCGGTGATTTTCGTCGTGTCCTCTCTGATAACGGTTTTCAACGTAAGAGAGAAAAGCGTTGCGGTTTCGGGCAGCGGTGAAAAAACAGACCTGAAAAAGATGGTAAAAGTGCTGTTCGGGAACGATCAGGTCGCCGTCGTTCTGCTGATCGCGCTGTTTTTCAACGTGGCGTATCAGCTTTCAAACAGCTTCGCGCTGTACTACTTCGAATACGTCTGCGGAGTGGAGGAGGAATTGTTTTCAGTGTATACCCTGGTCGCAGGATTCGCTCAGATGGGCGCGCTCGCAGGGTACCCTCTGATCAGCAGGAAAATAGGGAAGAAGACGTTGTTTGCGCTGGCGTGTGTTTTGCCTGCGACGGGGTTTGTGCTTCTTCTTGCGGCAGGGTATTTTGCGCCGGCAAGCGCGGTCTGGGTCGTGCTTTCGAGCGTCGTGATCAACGTCGGAATAGGGTTTATGCTGGTGATACTGACTGTGATTCTGTCTGAAGTAGTGGATTACGGCGAATACAAAATGGGCTCGCGTAACGAAAGTATCCTGTTTTCTACGCAGACTTTCGTCGTAAAATTTGCGGGTGCGTTCAGCGCGCTTGTCTCCGGCATAGGTCTGAAGGTGATTGGCTACAAGGCGAATCAGACGCAGGGCGCGGGCACCGTGGCAGGGATGAGGATCATCATGATCGCCATTCCGGCGCTTTTGATGCTCGCGTGTCTTGCGGTGTATTTCAGATCTTACAGACTGGGAGACAAGAACTACCGGAGAATACTGGCAGAACTTGACGAAAGGCGGCATTCAGAACAGATAAATATGCCTGAAACGAACACGGATGAAGAAAAAACAGACGACGGCGGTCAGGTCTGACCGCACTAAAAGGAGACGGATATGATGATTGCTGGAGTTGCTTATTATCCCGAACAGTGGGACGGATCCCTGATCGACGGCGATCTTGACAGGATCGTCAGGCTGGGTTGCAACACTGTGAGGATAGGGGAATTCGGCTGGCACGTTATGGAGAGAGCTGAAGGCGAATTTGATTTTTCATTTTTCGACGAGGTGATAGAAAAGGCTAAGAAAAGAGGGCTGTCCGTGGTATTCGGCACTCCGACAGCAACGGCTCCCGCGTGGCTTGCTTACAATTATCCCGAGGTTTGCTCGAAGTTTGAAAACGGGGCGGTAAAAGCTTACGGAGGCAGGCACACGTGTTGCTATTCGAGCGAAGTGTACATCGACAGATCGCGCCGCATCGTAAAAAAACTTGCCGAGCATTACAGAGACGAAAGCGCTATAATCGCGTGGCAGATAGACAACGAACTCGGGCATGAAGGAAGCGACGTCTGCTGGTGCGAAAAATGCGCCGCGGGCTTCAGAAAATGGCTGGAGAAAAAATACCGCGACGTCGGCGTGCTGAACGACAGGTACGGGACCGCGTTCTGGAGTCAGCAATACAACTCTTTCGACGAAATCCCGATGCCTTCGGCAACCGTGACGGTGCACAATCCGTCGCTGAGACTTGACTGGGAGAGGTTCTGTTCGGACAAGATCGTCGCGTTTGCGCGGATGCAGACGGAGACAATAAAAAGCGTGATCCCGTCCGCAACGGTGATACACGATTTTTCGGGCGGAGGGCTTGGCAAAAGTCTCGATTACCGCGCGGTTGCCGCATTGACGGATAAGACGGCGTATAATAATTATCCTGTCTGGGGCGGGCAGAGAAAGCCGCTTCCGCCGTCTGAGATCGCGTTCGGACTGGACTATATCAGAGGGCTGAAAGGGGAGTGTTTCTGGATCACTGAAGCGATCATGGGCGCGCAGGGACACGACGTGACCGGCTATGCGCCGCGCCCTGGTCAGGCGGCTATGTGGAGTTTTCAGGCGGTCGCCCGCGGTTGCGACGGGCTTATGTTTTTCAGATTCAGAGGCGCGCATAAAGGCGCGGAACAGTTCTGCTACGGACTTATCGACGCCGACGACAGAGAGGGCGCGAAGTGGAAGGAAAGCGCAGAGTTTTTCAGACGTTTCAAAGAACTTGACGGCAAAGTGAGCGCACCGCCTGAGGCAGAGGCATGCATTTTGTACGGCTTCGACTCGCTCGCTTCTTTCAGGATCCAGAAGCAGAGCGAGATATTTGACAGTGAAAAGGAAATAAAAAAATGGCACGCCGCTTTTTACCGCGCAAACGTGATGACGGACGTGATACCCTGGGACAGCTGTTTTGAAAGATACGGGGTGGTCGTCGTTCCGGACATGATTATATGCGAACCGTCTTTCAGAGAAAGGCTCAAGACCTATGTCGCAAACGGCGGCGCCGTGATAGCTACGTACCGCACGTCCGTGAAAGATCCGGACAACAATCTGGTGAGCGGCGAAAGATTGCCCGTGGGACTTACAGATCTCTTCGGGCTTGAGACAGAGCAGAGCGAAAGCCTGTGGGAAGAAGAAGTAACGCTTCTGAAAGGAGAGAGGGGCGCCGGAAAAAAGACTGCGGTCGGCGGCGTATTCAGGGAAATGTGCAGGACGACTACCGCGGAAACGCTTTACCGTTACGACGACGGTTTCTACGGCGACTTTGCCGCGGTGACGAAGAACAAGTTCGGCAAGGGCATTGCGTTTTACGTCGCTTGTTCCCCGGAGAGAGACCTTGCGGACGAGATCGTGGCAAAAGCGTGCGCGTTCGCGAGGGTAAAACAGACGTTTGCTCCCGACGGCGTTGAGGTCGTTGAGAGAAAGTACGACGGCGGCACTCTGCGCTTTGTAATCAACCATAACGCTGAGCGCGCATTTTACGGCGGAAAGGAGCTGGAAGCGTTCGGTGTGTCGGTTGAAGATATTGAATAATCTACACGGGTACGAAAAAATAGCGGAATTAAAATTGTAAAACGGAGACGCGCTTTCCGTCGGAATTTTCCGTCAAACGGTTGACAAATCTTTCCGGGCGGAATAGAATCTACAATATGAATATACGGGGATGAAGTCCTCCCGGGGCGTTTTGCCCGAACCGCAGTGATGCTGATGACTTCTGCTTTTTACGCGGAGATCCACGCCGACGCCGCGTAAGTTGCGGAGTTGTCGGCGATTTTTTTTGGAGGACGTGATTATGTTTTTGCTCAGTCTCGCATTGATGTTTTTTCTGGGGCTTGTCCTTTCGTGGATAGCCGGGGCGCTCAGGCTTCCGCCGCTTCTCGGCATGCTTGCGGCGGGCATGATACTCGGACCTTACGCGCTCGATCTGATCGACGGGTCGCTTCTTGCTATATCTTCGGATCTGAGGCAGATAGCGCTGATAATAATCGTGCTCAGAGCGGGGCTTGCGCTCGACGTAAAAGATCTGAAGAAGATAGGGCGTCCGGCGGCGCTGATGTGCTTTCTGCCGGCGTGCTTCGAGATCTGCGCCGCAGTTATATTCGCGCCGCTGTTTCTCAAGGTCTCGTACATAGAAGCCGCGGTCATAGGCACGGTCGTCGCGGCTGTTTCTCCCGCAGTCGTGATCCCGAAAATGCTGATGATGCAGGAAAAGGGACTGGGCGTGGAAAAAGGCATCCCGCAGATGATCATGGCGGGGGCTTCTGTCGACGACGTATTCGTGATCGTGCTTTTCACCGCTTTTTCTTCCGCTGCGGGAGGAGGAGAAGTGTCCGTGTGGAGCTATGCGAGCATCCCTCTGTCGATAATCCTCGGTTCGGGCGTTGGAGTCGCGGTCGGCGTAGCGTTCGGATATTTCTGTTCCCGCGTGCATCTCAGTGATTCGCTCAAGGCGTTGCTGATTTTGTGTTTCTGTCTGTTCGCCGTTGCTGTCCAGCAGCTTTGGGGAGACGTCGTTCCGTTTTCGGGACTGCTCGCCGTCATGGGTTTCGGGATGGCTTTCCGCAAAAAGCGCGAGGCTGTCGCCGTCAGGCTTTCTTCCAAGTTCTCCAAATTGTGGATCGCGTCGGAGATCATGCTTTTCGTCCTTGTCGGGGCGAGCGTTGACGCGGCGTATGCTGTCAGATCTCTCGGCTGGATACTCCTTCTGATATTGTGCGGGCTTGTGTTCAGAGCGGCGGGCGTGATGTGTTGTCTGATCGAAACGCGGCTGAACCTGAAGGAAAGACTGTTCTGCGTTGTCGCTTATACGCCCAAAGCCACCGTGCAGGCGGCTATCGGAGGAGTGCCTCTCGCGATGGGGCTGGCTTGCGGAGATACCGTGCTCGCCGTCGCAGTCGTCGCGATAATTTTCACCGCTCCTCTCGGCGCGCTTGCTACAGATCTGATCCTGAGAAAGACGGATATATTCGCAAAGCCGCATGACTACCCGCCGACCGCGGCAGAGCAAAAAGCCGGGGAAGTGCGGGAAAACTCAAAGACCTCACAAACGGCAGGACGGGAATGATCGGAGAAAAGGATAGATGACGGAAATTACTTCGGATTTGTACGCTATCATGCAAAATTGCAAGTAATAAACAACCGAAACAGTTGTCATAATTTAAAATATATGGTATTATGACGGCGGAGGGTTGTTATTATGAAAAACAGTATTTTCAAATGCAGAATTTTAAAGATCGTTGCGGCGGCATGCGCTGTTGTTGCGCTTTGCTTTGCGTTTGCCGCATGCGACGGAGGTGAAGAAGTGGAATATACGAGAACTTTCGAAGAATCATGGATGAGTTACATATCGGGCGAGACTCCGGTCAGTTCCGTGGTCATGCCCGGTTCGCACGACGCCGGCACTCTCGGCTCGGACGTTGCGTGCGAAACTCAGCACAGCACGATAGAACAGCAGCTTTACGCCGGGGTCAGATATTTCGATCTGCGCGCGACTTACAAGAGCCAGACCACGGAATATTATTTTATCCATGCAGACAGCAACGCTTATGTGTTGCCGGGCACCGCAGGGCAGGAAGTCAAAGCGAGCATGGAGGAGATCAAAGCTTTCGTCGAGAGAAATCCCTGGGAAATAATCGTTCTCGATTTTCAACATTCGTGGACAAAGACTGAAGAAGGTCTTGTCGAACTTGTTGAGAGCGTGCTGCCTATGGACAAGGTGCTCAGAAAGAGCGACGTTTCAAATCCTGCCGAAGTGACGCTGGGCAAGATGAGGGAGCTGGGGAAAAGTCTGATCGTCATATATAAAGACGACAAAAGCGATATCTGCGAAAATCACGACTGGCTGTTTGAAAGAAGCGAGTATCTGCAATCAGATTATCAGGGCAGCGAGCACAGGGGCGATGCAGAAAGACTCGTGACCCAGTGGGAAAAATACTTTGCGGACAAGAAGGACGGCGTGATCTTCGTGCTTCAGTCTCAGCTTACCGGGTCTCCGCTTGAGGACAGAGAAGCTCTGATCCGTCCCGTGCTTGACGATTATCTGAAAAACGTCGTCGCAAAGGATCAGGCAAAACTTGCAGCAATCAACGTGGTGATGAAAGACTTCATCGCAGACGACGTAACCGATTGTCAGGTGTCCTCGGCAGCGGCGATAAAGACGATACTTTCTCTCAACGTCGACAAGGGCACGGTAAAAGCCGACAAGCTTGAAGAGTTCAGGACAGCCGTAGGCTACGGCGCCTGAAAGAGAGAAAACCGTGAAGTCAGCCTTTCCTGAAACCGGAGAGGCTGCTTTATGTCTGAAATAAAGGTTTTGTCCGTCGCCTAAATTTAGATGTATCAACTTGTAAAATTTTTTATAATAACGTTTGCCAAATTGCGGCGGATATTGTACAATATCATAGCACGCAGAGATGTCCGAGAGGTCGATGGTGCAGCACTCGAAATGCTGTGTTGATGAAAGTCAACCGAGGGTTCGAATCCCTCTCTCTGCGCCAAGCAAAAAAGCCGAGCTGAACTGCCTCGGCTTTTTTGCTTGACAGCAGGAGAGGGATACACGAACCCTCATCAAAAGCGGAGCGTTGATTGGGTGCGGCGATCCGCGTAGCGGTCGCTTTCGCGGTTGGCAAGGATATGCAACCTGCGTAGTAAATAGCTGAGCGAATATCCCTCTATTGCCGAGCTGAACTGCCTCGGCTTTTTTGCTTGGCGCAGAGAGAGGGATTCTCAGAACCCTCGTCATGAGTTCGTGCGTTATGGCGGTGAGAAATCTATCCTCGATTTGCAGGAGAGTTTTATGCGAATAAGTTTTTGTGCAAAGGAAAAAGCTGAAATCATGGCGTTTTGAATTATTATGTGATATAGTTGAATGCGAGGAGAGATATGACAGCAAATACGTTCAACAGGCTTCTGCACCGGATACATAAAGACAGCCGCGCGATAGAAAAGATATATTTGTTTTACAACAGCAAAATCATTTTGCATCTTTCTTATTCGTACGGGCGTGAGATCGCAGAAGAATGCGCTCAGGAATTTTTTGTAAAGCTGATTGAGATCGCAGACAGGCAGCCCTATATAAATTATCCTACGACGTGGGTATATAAGTGTTGTGAAAATATAGCGAAGCGCAAAATTCAGAAAGAGATAATCACCGTTGAGATAAACGATGAAACGGATAGCAGACTGGCATTTATTGAGCGCGAATATTTCGGCGATCTTTATAGCGAACTGGAGAAACTCGACGTGCAGTCCAGAAATATCCTGATAATGATTTATTGGGAGGGGTACAGCCAGGAAGAAATAGCACGGATGTTGAAATTAAAGCCGGCAACCGTAAGGAAAAAACACAGCAGGGCGTTGAAACAACTCAAGAAATATTTATAGAGACGTCGCGTTTTCAAGCCGAAGCGCGTCTTATCGGTTGAGAAAGGATAAAATGACCGGATTGTCCGACGCCTTGGATAAACTTATCGGATCCGGCAGAAAATCAATATCGCGTCCGCTTGGTGCGGCGAATTGAAAGGGAATAAAAAAATGAAAAACAAAAAACTGGAAAATTACGTAAAAGATAAAACGGCGTCTCTGAACGACGAAAAGTTTCTGGATGATCTGAAAAAAGACGCGGCGCCGGATAAGGCTCAGGTGCTCGGCAAAAAATCCGTGCTTGCGATCTGCATTGGTTCGATCGTGACGGCTGCTTTGGCGGTTGCGATCGTCTGCGTTGCGCTTTTGTATAATCCCGCTTCGGGTCAGGACGAGCATTATTATGCGTCGGGAGACGAAAACAGGAGATCTTCGTCTTGTGAAGAATTAAACGCCGACACGGTGTATTTCGATCTTGCAGGGGATGTGAACGCGGACGTGGACATCGTTTTCGACACTGTCAGCAACGACACTTTGTATTATCACGCCGAAGTTTCTCTTGAGGACACGTTTGAGTCGTTGAAACTTATCTTTGTGACAAACGAGTTTTACAATTACACGTTCAGACATTTGGATTTCAACGGGCATGAAACGCTGGGAGCTTACGTTTTGGATTACGTCGTAACCACTGAAGAAGAGGACGGCATATATACTCATAAAGTGGACGCGGAATTAATTACGGACAATGAGAAAATATATATATCATATGAAGAATTGAGTTTGGAAGAAGAAAGCAATTTCGTTTACTGCATAAAAAGTTTGTTGAAATATTAAAAATTTTTTCAGAACGACGTCACGTTTACGGCATTTTCCGCGTCTTAGATTATGAAGCGCGAAATTGAGCGTTCAGCGCGCGTTCCGGCAGTCAGGCTGAGGACAGCGCCGGCAAGCGGAAGGACGGACGTCAGATAAAGATGTCTCGTCAGCGTAAAAAAGCCTGTTCCCGGCTATACGCAAGCATTGGAATTTCCGGATAGCCGGCTTTTGCGGTATCGCCCGGCGCGATGCGAGGAAAAAACCGGTAAAAAAAGAGGTGGACATGAAAAAGCCGATACTGATTTTATTTATTGCAATATGCTTGATATTGTCTGTTTTTACGGCGGTCGGCTGTAAAGACGGAAATCAGAATATCGTCTGCGACGACGCGGCGTTTGAATATGACGGGACTGAAAAGGCGATCGTCGCGGCAAACGATACAAACAAGGATTTTTCTTACAGATACGAAGGCGACGGGTTTGATTACGATTCTGAGCGCCCGCCCGTGGAACCGGGAAAGTACAAGGTCAATATTGAAAAAGACGGGTATAACGCAAAGACGGTTTATCTCACGATCACAACGCCTTTGCTTACGGAGGGTAACGGCGACGTCGTGGGCATTTCTGAAGAAAGAAGAGAGGTGCTTGTGCCGGGGAGCATAAACGGCATATCGGTCAGGCATATAAAGTCGCTGAAATCTCAAAGCACAGAGACGCTGACGCTTGGCGTGAACGTCGAATCAGCTGGCGGATTGGAAATAAAGGAAGGAGCGACCGTAAAGATGCAGTCCGCTTCCGTGAAATTTGCCGCGGATCAGGATATGAGCAAATACGTTGTCGAACTGACCGGCGGAGAGATAAGGAATGATTTTTTTGCTGACAACAAAACGGTGCAAAGGGTCAGGCTCACGGGCAAGACGTCGGGTCTGAAGACCGCTCTGGAAAAATCAGGAATAAGCGAACTGATATTGTCGGGAGACGCAAAACTCACTGAAGACGTGTCGGCGCAGGTAAAAAAGATAACGCTTGACAACGTAAGTTCTCTGACTGAGACTGTGACCGTTTTTCAGAGTGTTTTGAAAACGCTTGAAATAACAGCTGATGATTTTACTGAGTATAAAGAATCTGATTTCGCTTGTTTTGAAAACGCAGAGACGATCGCGCTGGGAGAAAACGTATCTATAAACGACGCGGCTCATTCGGAGTGCCTGAGCGGAAAGACGTTGACTTTCAAAGACGGCGTAACTGCGATTAAAAATGCCGATTTCAGCTTCGTCGGGTTCGGCAGAATAATCATACCGGATAGCGTCACGGATATTTCGGGCGCGGTATTCAACGACAATTCTTTGCTGACCGAGGTCGTACTCGGCAAAGGCGTTGACGTTTTGCCGGACAATATTTTTAATAATTGCACGGCGCTTGTAAAGATAAATCTTGAAAACGTCAAGGAGATAGGCGGCTACGCCTTGAGCGGAGCGGCGGCTTTGTCAGAGGTCGGATTTTCTGATAAACTCGAGAAGATAGGCGAGTTCGCATTTTCTGATACGGCATTGAAAAGCGCGTCGCTCGAGACCTGCGAAAACCTCACAGAAATACCGCAAGGCGCATTTTACGGTTGTAAAGATCTTATTGAGATAACGCTTGGCGATAACATAAAATTCATCGGAGATAACGCTTTTGCAAGCACTGCGCTTGAAAGTTTTCAAATGCCGCTGAAAACCGAGCGTTTGGGCAAATACGCTTTTTCTCATTCGAAACTGAAAACTTTCAAGGCTAACGCACTGTTAAAGGAGATACCCGAAGGGTGTTTCAGCGTGTGCGAGGAACTTGCCGAAGTCGTTCTAAGCGAAGGGTTGGAGAAGATATCCGATTATTCATTCACGATGTGCTATTCGCTTGAAAGTCTGGAGATCCCGTCCACGGTGACGCAGATAATAAATGCGCAAATCGACAATGCGACAAAGCTGATACTCAAAAGCGATAATTTTGTGCAAAACGGCAATTATACGCTGACGGCCGACGGCGAAAGGCTGGTGCATTATTACGGCTACGAAAACGAATACGTATTGCCTGACGGCGTAAAATATGTGGACGGCTTTACGTTGGGAAATTTGGCTTACAAAAAGATAACCTTATCGGGCAGCCTGTTGAAACTCGAAACCTCGGCTACTAAAATTCATCATATCGTTGTCCCGGAGGGAATGGAGACTTTGCCGGACATAAGACCCGTTGAGTGCGACGTCTTAGAGTTCAGGGCGGCAAAACCGCCTGTCTGCGGCAAAGAAATAATTGTAAACAGCAAAAAAATTCTCGTGCCGTCCGGAAGCGAGCAGGCATATAAAGAGTATTTTGCTCAGTTTTTATCTGCCGAACAGATGGAGAAAGTTGAAACTTATTGAAAACCGCATATCAAATCCGATTCAGCGGGGCAGAATGTTCCCGGTTCCGGCAATCCGGGTGCAATGTAAGGCAGTTTTAAAGACTGCCTTTTTCATTACAGGTATGTATAAATTAAATTTTTTAGAAATAAATGGGGCGATATATCGTCGGCAGTACAAGCGATTCTGAAGGGTCAGAATATGATGCGGCAATGGATAAGCGTTAAAATCGGCGCGATGCGGAAAACTTTGAGACCGACCGTCGATAGACGGAAAGTCGGCAAGACCCGGATGTCTACAAACATATCAAGACGTGTTATCATATACAAAAGGTTAAGGGGAAGTCTATGTTGCGTATTTTATCTCCTGTTCTTATTGTTTTGTTTTTTGCATTTTCACCCGTTTCGGTTGCGTATGCTGAAGAAAGCGACGGCAACGTTGCGTATCGCGTATACGTAGACGCTGCCGCGCAAAACAACGGCAACGGGAAAAAGAACAGCCCTTTCAACACTATAGGGCAGGCTAAGGACTATGTAAGGACGTTGAGCAAGGATAAAGGAGATATCGTAGTAGAGATTGCCGACGGATTTTACGAACTTGAACACACGCTTTTGTTTGACGAAAGAGACAGCGGGAACGAAAATTGCAGGATAAGTTACGTTGCCGCTGACAACGCTTATCCGGTGATCAGCAGAGGTAAGAGAATCAAAGGAGAGTGGACTTCTGAAGGAAACGGAATCTACAGCGTCGCCCTCGACCGGGATGAGAAACTGAGGTCGCTTTACGTCAACGGACAACGTTGGTATACCAGACCAGAATAATACGAACCAGCCCTGAGGCGCCCGCGTGGCGGGAGCATTGGTCGGCTGTCGCGGGTTGTAGCTTATTACATTATTACATTACAAGTTTTGACATCGAAGTATGGCTAATTCCTGCCGCAGCACATAAATCTTTCTTTTTCATGTCGCGATTAATAAGTATTTTCCATAATTTCTTATAACTAAGTACCATTATTAATCCTACATAACAGAATAAAAATCTGTAAAAGCTGAATTTATTTTAATTATAGCAGACATGTAACTAAAAATTAAAAATCAAGGTGAGCTATGTCTATTTACTTTATTTTATAATAAGCTTGCATAGCGTAGCAATAATAATTGTTAAGCAGATGAAACTATTTTATGGCACCGTGGCGTGTGCTTGTCTATGACAAGTGGCGTCGCTTCGCTCCGCCAGACAAGCACACGCCTACATAGCTTTAGAGGGTCGCAGTACGGAAAAGCAGTAGCGAGCGGAGATGCCCGCTGAACCGCTTTGGGCATTTCTCCGCTTTTCGCCCTCTCGCTTAATTTCCGTTTCATTGTGTACCTTATTCCGAACTGCTTATTCGCAGAAAACGTGTTTTCTTGTCCCATGGCTTTTCTTTTCCTCCGAATTTGCCTTTTCGTTTGGCATTGTCCCATAATCCTCCCGAAAGTAAACGGCGTAAAATCCTGTTTCAGGATACCGTCTATAACAACATAGCGATGGGCAGACCGACCGCCACAAGAGAAGAGGTGGAGGAGGCTGCAAAGAAAGCGCGTTGTTACGACTTCATCATGAATCTGCCGCAGGGGTTCGATACCGTCATCGGCGAGGGCGGAGCAAGTCTTTCGGGCGGGGAAAAACAGCGCATTTCCATTGCGCGGTGCATCTTAAAGGACGCGCCCATCGTCATTCTGGACGAGGCGACGGCGAGCGTCGATCTGGACAACGAGCGGCACATTCAGGAGGCGATAACCGAACTTGTGCGGGGCAAAACCTTGCTTGTCATCGCGCACCGCTTAAACACCATCCGCGCGGCGGATAAAATTGTCGTCGTGTCCGAGGGGAAAATCGCCGAGCAGGGCACGCACGACCAGCTCTTA
>CASFWW010000050.1:0-6455 GCA_949298505.1 uncultured Christensenella sp.
CTTTTACGGCAGGAGACGCGATTCGTAAGAAGAAGCCGTAAGGCTTTGACGGAATAGCGAAGTAATGATCATGCCAGTCGCACCAAGCTGCTTTCGCGTCAGACGCAACCAATGGTTTTGGAGACCACTACTCATACCGCTCACGCCACTCCCCTATAAATATTAAGTTTTCGCCCGGTCTTTCTCTCTACGGCGAAATCTATTTTACAATGTAAACGTCGTCAAAGTCAATCGAAATGCGCTTTTTTGATTTATTTATTTTAATTCTTTCTCAAAATGCTTTTTAATGCCGCAAAAAGGTGGAAAATTCGGCTTGAATAAGTTATAATGTTTACAGATTTATTTTTAGGAGTCTTAAAATGGCTGACACAAGCATTTACAACAACCCTTTGATAACTAGATACGCAAGCCGTGAAATGGCGGCTAATTTCTCCGACGACAAGAAGTTCAGGCTTTGGAGAAAACTGTGGATCGCCCTTGCGGAGTCCGAAAAAGAACTCGGGCTCAATATCACCGACGAGCAGCTCGCTGAAATGAAAGAACATGCCGAGGATATCAACTACGACGATGCGCGCAAGTTTGAAAGCGAAGTCAGGCACGACGTTATGGCGCACGTCAAAGCGTACGGCAAGCTTGCTCCGAAGGCGATGCCGATAATCCATTTGGGCGCCACTTCCTGCTACGTCACGGACAATGCGGAGATAATCGTGATCGACAACGCTCTGGATATAGTGCTTGAAAAGCTTGTGAATTTCATGGATAAACTGCGCAAATTCGCGCTTAAATACAAAGATCTGCCCACGCTCGGCTTTACGCACCTGCAACCCGCTCAGCTTACCACGGTCGGCAAGCGCGCAACGCTGTGGCTCAGCGATCTTTTGCTCGATCTTGAAAACCTCAGACATCTGAAGTCATGCGTCAAACTGCGCGGCGTTAAAGGCACGACGGGCACTCAGGCTAGCTTCCTCGATCTTTTCAACGGCAACGGCGAAACGGTAAAAGAACTCGAGAAAAAAGTCGTCGCAAAGATGGGCTACGACAAGGCGTACGGCGTGACCGGTCAGACCTATCCCAGAAAATTCGATTACAACGTGCTTTGCGTTCTCTCTCAGATCGCTCAGAGTTGCTACCGCTTCTCAAACGACATCCGCATTTTGCAGAATATGAAAGAAATTGAAGAACCGTTTGAGAAGACCCAGATCGGTTCGTCCGCTATGGCGTATAAGCGCAACCCGATGAGGAGCGAGCGCGTAGGATCTATCGCGCGTTATGTGATTTCTCTGCCGACAAACTGTGCTATCACTGCCTCCACTCAGTGGTTTGAGCGCACTCTCGACGACAGCGCGAACAAGCGCATCGTGATCGCACAGGCGTTCCTTTCCGTGGATTCCATACTCAATCTCTGCATGAACATCAGCGAAAATCTGGTCGTATACGACAAGGTCATCAAAAAGCATATAGACGCAGAACTGCCCTTTATGGCAACTGAAAATATAATGATGGAATGCGTAAAAGCAGGCGGCAACCGTCAGGAACTGCACGAAAGGATAAGAGTTTTGTCTATGGAAGCTTCCAAAAACGTAAAAATGGAAGGCAAAGACAACAATCTGATCGAACTGATCAAAAACGACGATATGTTCGCGGCGGTCAGAGACAGGCTTGACGGAATTCTCGACGCGAAAAACTTTATAGGAAGGGCTCCTCAGCAAGTGGTCGAATTTATCGAGAACGAAATTGATCCGGCAATCGCGGTTTCGGGTGTCGAACTCGGCAAAAAAGGCGAAGTAAACGTCTGATTTCATACGGTTTATCATCAAAACGGCGGGCTGATGACCCGTCGTTTTTTTGATCTGTTGTATTATTCAGTCAGGCAATTATACTGATATATGGCTTTTGTCGCTCCGCATGCGCTGTATCATTCAGTATCAACGCTAATTGTTTTCCGTCATCTGATACATCCAGTCGGCATATATGCCGTAACCCTTTGTCGGGTCTGAAGTAAACACGTGCGTGACTGCGCCAACAAGCTTTCCGTTCTGAACGATCGGACTTCCGCTCATACCCTGGACTATTCCGCCGGTTGCGTTGATCAGAACTTCGTCGGTTATTCTGATCACCATTGATTTGTCTGAAGGAGTTTCCTGGACGTTGACTTTAATGATCTCGATATCGTAATATTGTGGCTCACAGCCGCTTACCGTACTGTATATCTGAGCTTTTCCCGGTCTTACCGAATTTCTTCCTCCGATCTGTATTTTTTTCAAAGAAGAAGTTTTGCCGGTAAAAATGCCGTAATTGCCGAATTTAGAATTGCATTCAATCGTACCTAGGGGCACCGATTTTGAGCTGAAAGTGCCGTTGAGTTCACCAGCTTTGCCGATCTTGCCCTTTACGCTTCCGGAGATATACGCATTATATATCTTTCCACCGTCGATCCTGACGACGGTGCCGTCCTGAGAGAGGATCGCGTGCCCGAGGCACGCATATTTCCCGCTTTCCGGATTGATAAAAGTCGCTGTGCCGATACCTGCGATAGAGTCCTGAAGCGTGAGACCTATTCTGTAATTCCCGCTCAATACGTCTTTTGCAGGATATACGGTATATTTTTTTATTTCGTCACCGCGTTGCAGACAAAGTTCCACGGGATCGCCTTCTTTTGCGTTGACAATCGTTGAAACGGTCTTGTCGTCTCCGACCGGCTTTCCGTCGACAGCGATCAGAACGTCTCCGCTTCTGATATCCGTGTTTTCGCAAGGAGAAACGGCGCCGTCACTTGTAACCACGCCGGATTTACCGGTTACCATCAGCCCTTTCAGATCGAGATCGAGTCCCAGAGGGAAACCGCCGAGATATACCTCGCGGTTTTCGCTTTTTTGAGCTTTCTCACTGTCTATATCGAAAAGTCCGAATAATTTTGTGTGAACTTCACTTCTTTCTTCGTCAAATACGTTGACGGAAAAAGGCGATGCGCTTGCCGCAACTTCGTATCCGTCGAATAATTCGTCGTTGTCTGCGCAGAAGTTGAAATAGCCCACTGCCGCTACGCATACGGCGATCAAAACTGCGATTCCGAATAATTTTTTCATCTCAATCTCCTTACATCGGCTAGTTTGAGACTTTAATACAAAAAATATGTAAAGCAATAAAAAAACGGCGTATTACGCCGTTTGGTTATATATTGTTATGAAAATCAGTGTAATTTATAAGAATTTGCATGTTCTTTCATTTCTTTTGCATGCGGCAAAGCGTATGTGCCGTAATCGCTTCCCCCCAATAGTCTTGCAATTTCTTCAAGCGTTCCCTGCTCGTCAAGAAGTTTTACTCCGGTGAAAGTCTTGCCGTTTTCAGTCGTCTTGCTGATCAGATAATGCGCGTCCGCCATACTTGCAAGCTGTGGCAGATGAGTGACTGCAAGGACTTGTTTTCCGGTCGAGATGTTGTAAAGCTTTTCTGCGACAACCTGCGCGATCTTTCCGCTGATGCCGGTGTCTATTTCGTCGAATACCATCGTCTGTATGCCGTCTATGTCTGAAATTATGTTTTTGACTGCCAGCATAAAACGCGAAAGTTCGCCGCCTGATATTACTTTACTGAGCGCTTTTGCGGGTTGACCGGCGTTTGCCGAGAACATGAAAAGAACGCTGTCCGCGCCGTCAGCTCTTACATTATTTTCGTCAAAAGTCACGTCGGCGTAGAAAGTGGCGTTGTTCATTCCCAGTTCTTTCAGCTGACCGCAGATGTTTTCAGCAAGTCTCGCGGCGTATTTAGACCTGACCTCGTGCATTTTTTTGGCGTTTTTCATCAATTCGGACGCACACTGCCCGATCTCGGAATTAAGTTTTTCTACGTTGTACTCTGCGTCTTCAAGGAAAAGCAGTTCTTCTCTGATCTTATCCGCATAGGTAAGGATCTCAGAGACGTCGCTGCCGTACTTGCGCTTCAACGTCCTCACGAGAGCGAGCCTTTGCTCGACTTTTTCAGCCTCGTAAGGATTGTATTCGCAGTCTTCAAGAAGGCTTTCAAGCGTCTCTGCAATGTCTTTTATTTCAATTTTTGCGCTGTCCAGACGGTCAATGAGTTCAGAATAAGCCTGATCGTAATCCTGAACTGAAGAAAGCTCAGACTTTGCTCCGGAAATCGCCGTCAATGCGCCGCCGTCGTCACCGTTAAGAAAACTCTGGGCGGCTGAGAGAGAGTCAGTTATCGCTCTTGAATTGTTGAATTTTTTGCGTTTTGCAAGGAGTTCGTCTTCTTCACCGTCTTTCAGATCGGCTTTTTCTATTTCGTCGAGTTCGTATCTGAGAACGTCCGTCCTCTTGGCGACGTCAGAAAGCGAACCGTACTTTGCCAGTTCCTTTTTAAGACTCAGATATCTGTCGTGAAGATTTTTCTGTTTTTCTGAAAGCTGCGAAAGTTCCGAAGCGGCGAATTTGTCGAGAATAAAAATGTGGTTGTCGTCGTCAAGAAGCCCTGTTGCCTCGTGCTGACCGTATATGTCGGTTAGCGAAGCCGTGACTTCTTTCAGCATTGAAAGCGTTACTTTCTGACCGTTTATGCGGCAAGTATTCTTGCCAGCCTCGGTCATTTCTCTTTTGATGACCAGTTCGTCGTCCTCGCACCCGATCTCCATATCTTCAAGAATACGTTTTGTCTGAGGGCAATCCGAAAGGTCGAAAAACGCGCTGACTTTCGCCGTATCCTTTCCGTAAGATATCAGCGACTTGTCCGCACGCGTACCCAGAACGAAATTCAGGCTGTCGATTATTATGGATTTGCCGGCGCCCGTTTCGCCCGAAAGAATATTCAGCCCTTTGCAAAAACTTATTTCAAGTTTTTCGATCAGGGCTATATTGTCTATCTGCAAAGTTTCCAGCATAGGAAATTACCACAAATACGATTTGAGAAGGTCTACTGTTTCTTTGACGTCGGCATCCTGAGCAATTACGGCGAAAATCGTGTCGTCGCCGGCAAGCGTTCCGATGATTTGCGACAGATTGAGGTGGTCAATGAACGCGCAGGCGCTGTTCGCTCCTCCCGCGACGGTTTTGATCACCACGATGTTGTTTGCGTACTGAATTGAAAGAACGCATTCTTTGAAAATGTTGCCGAACTTGACGGAGATCTTATGAGGCGCGGCTTCCGCTTTCACGTACTTATATTTCTTGTCTGCGCCCAGGATCTTTATCAGACCGAGTTCCTTGATGTCTCTGGAAACGGTTGCCTGAGTTGCGCAGAATCCGCGCTCGGTCAGGAGTCTGACGAGTTCGTCCTGCGTTTCGATGTCGTTTTCTTCGATGAGATCGATGATACACTGTTGTCTTTTTGCTCTAATCATTAGTCACCCCAATATGCGAGCTTTTTCACGAGTTTGCTGTAAAAACTGTATTTTTCAAACCTTATGAAAGTAGCTGCGTAATCACACTTTTTTATTGTTATACATTGCGGATCTTCGACAAAAGAAACGATTTTGCCGTCGATCGTAAGTCTCAGATCGCTGCTGTCGCCGGAAAGGTCTACGCGACTGTTGTCGCTGATGACCATGGGACAGAAATGCAGAGAATGCGGGCAGATCGCGTTTATTATCAACGCGTTCAGATCAGGGCTCAGGATCGAGCCGTTGCATGACAGCGAATATCCCGTCGAGCCCGTCGGCGTGGAGACCATCACTCCGTCCGCTCTCACTTTGTCCGCTCTTACTCCGTCGATGTCAACAGCGATCGAACAGATATTTGAATTATCGGCTTTGGCAAGGACGACTTCATTGAGCGCAATAAAACTGTTTTCGCCGTTTTCGACAGAGATCATTGATCTTTTTTCGCAGAAATAATCACCGCGGATAAGGCGTTCCGCGCTTTCTTCAAGCATATCGGCGTTTACTTCGGTCAGAAAACCGAGATGACCGAGATTTACTCCCAGCATGGGTATATTCTTTACCGCACAATAAGGCACGATGTTGAGCATTGTACCGTCGCCGCCGAAAGCTACGAGCACGTCTACGCCGTCGGTCAGCTCTCTCAGACGTTCGTGCGTTTCGTTTTCCTGTTTGCGGTCGCTGTAAAATTTATAAGATACTCCTTTTTGCTGAAGAATCGCAATAAATTTTTTCGCGGTCGCGGAGTCGCGGTCTTTGTTGAGGTTTGTATAAACTCCGATTTTCATGATTTTATTATAGTATAAAATGAATAAATATTCAATAGTTTATCCGAAATATTTAAATTTTTCTTACGAAAACGTACAATATAAAATAAAATAGTCATTCTGTGAGCGTATATGCAAAATCCAATTACAATGCGATTTATTCTGACGGACAAAGTTTTGACATTCTGAGAAGGTATTCTACGTTTTTTCCTTCACGTATCGGAGCCGTAGTCAGTCCGGTAACGGTCGCGCCGCAATTTTCGGCGAAAGCCGAAACGTCGGATACGACGGCTTTTCTGATCTTTTCGGACAGGACC
>CASFWW010000051.1:0-39505 GCA_949298505.1 uncultured Christensenella sp.
CCACTTCGACCGTACTCAAGACCTACTCCTTCCAGGCTTCCGGCGGCAGCGCAGAAGTTTCCTCAAACGGTTACTTCAAACTGACCGACGTCAAGAGCACTCAGGAACTGTACGGCGAAGACGTTTACAACGAATCAGGCGTTCTTACCGGCGCGCTCGGCGTTCCCTCCAACTGGACCGCTTCGAGCAGCGACGCACTCAAGAATAAAGAAGTCACCGCAGGCGTCGTCGACATCAACAACGCTGAGCAAAAAACCGCGGCGGGTCTCACTATCGATCCCGACACCTTCTATGACACGATGAATATGGCGGGTATGAACGCGAAGGATTACCCCAACGTCCTCGCGATCAGCGGCAACACCGGTTACTTCGGCTACAAATCAAATACCATATCCCTCTCGTCCGACTCTTACTACGTCGTATCCGTATGGGCGAAGATGGAAGCGGACGCGGTCATCTCCGTAACGCTCGACACGACCACCAAGAGCGCGAACTACACGACCTCTCCGATACTCGAATCCGAGGTGGGCACAGGCTGGCAACAGTACACCTTCCTCGTAAAGACGAGCGCCACCTCAGTTTCCGCGACCCTCGGTCTGTATATCGGCAGTGAGGACGGCGCGGCAGGTCAGACTCTGACCGCATACTTCACGATGGCAACCTATGCCAGCGTTTCCGAGACCGCATACAACTCGATCGTGACCGCTGCAACCAATGCCGGAACCCTCAACAAGACAGTCATCGAAAGATCTTTCAACACCGATTCTTTCGACAGTTACACGTCTTCGGATTCCTCTGCGGCGACTCCCTCCAACTGGACGGGCGCCAAGATCGGTGACGACGCGTCCACAGACAAGGACGACCTGACCGCAGGCGTATTCAACCGTAAAGAAGGCGACTGGTCTCTGATCGACCTCGATCCCGACGACGCTGACGACAGCGTGATCGTAAACGCGGTCTACAACAACACTGACTCCAACTACGTCGGTGACAACGTCCTCGTCATCTACAACAAGAACGCAAACGCTTACAAGTACTCCTCTTCTTCATCCGTCACTCTGAAGGAAGACACCTATTACAGAATAAGCGTGTGGGTGCTGACTTACGGTCTTGAAAAGGACGACACCGCGACGATATCTCTCAAGCTGAACAACCTCAGTTACACGTTCGGCAAGGAGACCCGCACCGAAGACAACGACGTCAAACGCACCGTCAACACTTCTTCTTATTCTGAAGACGGCGTTGAAACGATCGGCGCATGGACTCAGTACAACTTCTACGTAAAGACGGAAACCGGCGTCACCCCGAGCGCTACTCTGACCCTGTCTCTCGGCTTCGAAGACGAAGACAGCTTCGTCAAGGGTTATGCGTTCTTCGACAACTTCACCGTTGACGTTATCACCGAAGACGAATTCATCGAGAGAAAACCCGTTGAAGGCGAAACCGAAGAAACGATCGACGAATCCCTGATCGCGGACGAACTCGTTGCTAACAACTACCGCATCGTCTACACTCAGGAAGACGCTGACGCAGAAGAAGAACCCGAAGAAGAAGAAACAACCGAAGAAACTCCCACCGCAGACTATCTGTGGCTGTGGATCTCCACCGGCGTTCTCGGCGCACTCATCATCGTTGCCGTCGTCGTGGTTCTGTTCAGAAAGTACTCAAAGAAGAACAAGAAGCTGGTCAAGGGCGGTTCCAAGAAATCCTCTGCTCAGCAGGGCGGCGCTTCCAAGAGCAAAAAGGATAAATACACCAAGTAATATCCTGTGAATCAAAAAATCAGACGGGCGATCAATCGCCCGTCTTTATTTTTGCATTTTAACCCGTTTTTTTCATCCCCTTCCGTCCCCTCCTGTCAAGGGCACAAGTATGCGTTGTCCGACAAATATCTCTTCAACGTCGTTGAGTTTTCTGAGCGCTTCAGCCGTTGTTGAAAATTTTGCCGCAACCGAATCTACCGTGTCGAAAGGACGCACCGTATACCCGAAAGCTTCGGTTTCCTCAACAATGAGTTTCATTCCCTCGAAAGGTTCCCCTTTCAGGTTGTTTCTGGACGCTATCGCCGCTTCCGCAGTGTGGAACTTCGCCGCGATCTTTGCAAGGCTGTCGCCTTCTCTGACAGTGTAAAGCACGCTTTTCATTTCAACCTCCTTTTTTCTCACGATAATAAAATATTGCGGCAAAACGCGTAATATCATATAATATGAAAAAAATCTTCAAGTCGTTCGCGCTTGTCTCTGCCGCCGCCACTTTTACAAGACTGATATCTTTCGTGTTCAAAATATATCTGTCAAGAACTCTGGGCGCAGAAATGCTCGGAGTATATCAGATCGCTTCCTCTGTGATAGCCACGCTCGCTTGCGTAAGCTCCAGCGGGATCCCCGTCACGCTTTCCAGACTGGTTGCTGAAAACGTTGCCCTCGGAAAATCGAGCAAAGGTTCTTCTTTTCTTTCTGCGGCGACCGTACTCTCTCTGTCTTTTGCCGTTATCGCGTGCGCGGTTTTCGCGGCGTTTCCTTCGCTTGCGGAAGCGATGTTCTCTGACTCAAGGTGCGTACCGATATTTTATATCATGCTCCCTTTGCTCGCAACGTCCGCGTTGTATTCCTGCCTCAGAGGCTGGTTCTGGGGAAACAAGAATTACGGCGTCTACGCGACGACCGAACTGACTGACGAAATAACCAAGATCCTTTTCTCCGTTCTGTTGTTTTCAGGCACGCTCGCATTTATAAACGCGGACCAAGCGTACGCCTACGCTATCGTCGCAAGCGACGTCCTGGTTGTGATAATGCTGATAACGCTGTACTTCGTTTGCGGCGGCAAGGCGGCTAGACCCTACGGTTTCAAAGAAATAGCGGGCAGTTCCGCGCCGCTTACCGCCACGCGCCTCAGCGGAAGTGCGGTCAGCACGCTCATATCCCTTTCCCTCCCCGTACTGCTGTGCAAGTCTTTTTCGCTTACGACAAGCCAGGCTACCGCAGAACTCGGACGAGCCACCGGCATGGTCATTCCTCTGCTCTTCGCGCCCACTGCCGTCACGGGCTCCCTCGCCGTCGTCGTCATACCGGAATTTGCGTCCTTGAACGCGGTGAACGGCAAAGACAAGATAGGCTCCGCACTGTCTCGCGCTATAAAGTATTCCTGCCTTGTGACCGGCTTTTTTTTCGCGCTTTTCGCTGCGTCAGGCGTCGCGCTGGGCAGACTTCTCTACGACGACGAACAAGCTGGCAGATACATAAGTTTCGCAGCCGTCGCCATGCTCCCTATGGGCGCAAACGGACTCTGCGTATCCACACTCAACTCTCTCGGGAAAGAAACGTCGACGTTCGTCAGCCACGCAGTCGGACTAGGGGTGCTGATCGTGGTGCTTTTCACCTGCGTGCGCTTTGCCGGAATATACGCCTACTTTGTCGCACTCACAATATCTCACGCATGCTCTCTTGCGATCAACGCCGCAAAACTTGCAAAACTGGTGAAACCCGACAAAAAGCCGCTCTCTCAGGCGGCGGCGGCTTACGCTTTCTGCGCGGTGTCGGTCTTTGCTCTTCATCCGCTCTGCAACCTGCTTTCAGACCTCGTTTCAGACCTTGCCGCAGTCTCGGCAATAGTTGTCGTATTTGCTGTTCTTTACGCTCTGTACGCCTTTCTGAGCGGAAGCGTTTCCTCTTACGATCTGAACTTCCTTTCGCCGGGAAACAGAAAAAAGACATGAAAAATTCCCGGCGCTCCCGCCGGGAATTTCAGTATCAGCCTACCCCTTTCTCAAGACGTTGCGATCAAGCAATGTCTTTTTGTTTTTAAATTGTTCTCAGGTCTTAACGTTCAGACCTCCCTCCTGTCACGACTCCGTCCACAACCGAAGCCTGATTGCCTTCTGCCGGTTTCCCGGCTATCACTACGCCGTCGTAACGTGAACGGCTGTTTCCGTCAGCGTTCTTCTTCTCCTCCTTCGCGACGTAACCTCCGCGCTGAAGCAGCGGCATGAGCCTGACGTATATCACGTAGGTGACGATTGAATTGAGCACGATCCACAGCGGTTGCTGGATCGCCTTGGCGAGCACCATCTGAAAATAAGGTTCGCTGACTCCCCATCCCTCTCCGACGATCACTTTAGCTAAGGTGTACGGATACATGCTGTACAAGCTCGCCGCCTGATACTCGCCCACGGGGATTATAAGCACGCTGTTGACCTCTCCGATAACGGTCAGAGTGAGCGTGCAGATCACGAACGACGTCGCCGCGGTGGCGAGCAACTTGTATATTGCTTTCCAATTGGTATATCTGCCGTAACAGCCGGCGATCAGCGCCATTACGGCGTTGCTGACCGAGATCATCACCGAATACGGACCGGTCGGGAAAAACACGCCGGGGATAAGGTCCGCGATAAACGCAGCCGCAAACCCCTGCCACGGTCCGAGTATAAACCCCGAAAGATAACAAAAGAGATACACCAGGCTTATTCTGCCCAGATACGTGCCGAACGACTGAAATGAACAAAGATTTAACACCACACCGAGGGCGATAAAAATTGCCATATCAGCTATTTTCTGTGTCCTGCTTCTCATAGCGCAGTCCTCCTTAAAAATAGTGATACAGCAGAGCCGTTGCAATAAAATTTTATAAATATAACATTTTACAGCGGACGCAACACAACACCGCAAACCGCGAGGGTTTTTCGTTTGAAGGCGACATCCCATCCTTCAACACTTGACGCGTTGTGTTTACTCTGCTGATTGAATTATAACATCTGCCGCATACAAAGTCACTCGTTTTACGTGCGATAAAAGAATTTTATCCGTTTTTTTCACGCATTTGGTCAAAAAGCATAAAATCGCGTCTGAAACGCAAAATAAAAACATGCTCACAGTCTTTACACGCGCAATAATCATATATATATTCCTTCTGATAGCCATGCGGCTTATGGGCAAAAAACAGCTGGGAGAACTTCAGCCCTTTGAATTTGCGATAACGCTTATCGTCGCGGAGCTGGCTTGCATCCCGATGTCCGACACTCAGGTGCCAGTGCTGTACGGTCTGGTGCCGATATTCACTCTCTTTATAATAGAATTCGTCTTTACGAAAGCGGTCAAACATTCGCTGAAAATACGCAATCTGGTCAACGGCAAGCCCGTCGTGGTGATGACCCCTCAAGGGATAGATTACAAGGCGATCTCCCGCCTTGACATGACGATAAGCGACCTTATGGAAGCGCTCCGCGGCAACGGATGTTTCTCTCCCGCTGAAGTGCAGTACGCGATCGCGGAAACCAACGGCGACATCTCGATATTCAAAAAGCAAACGGACGGTCAGCCTCAGACAAAACTACCCTATACGATAATATGCGAAGGAAAGACGATGAGCGCGAACGTCAGAAAAGCCGGATTTGACGAAGAAAGCGTAAACGCAATGCTTGAAAAGCGCAACCTGAAGGCAAAGGACGTGCTTCTGCTGACAGCGGAAAAAAGCGGGGATTTTTACCTTCAGCCGATAAAAGGCGACTGCGAGACAGGCAGCGCAAAGGAGTTGCAATGTATAAGATAGTGCTGTGCGTTGTACTTCTGATCGCGATAATCTCTCTGGGCGTCGGGGAACAGATATTCATATACAACTCTTTCAACGACCTCTGCGAGGACTGCGAGGAAATTCAGAAACTGCTCCTGGAAGAAGATTACCAAGGCGCTTACGAAAAGACCGAGCACGTCGAACGCGACTGGCGTAAGGAACGCGATCTTCTGGAATTTGCGTGCCCCAACACAGACATCAAGGATATCGCAAAAGAGATCGGAGAACTCAAAGGCTCGCAGATCGCCGGGATGTACGACGACTCGATAACGCGTTGCGAAGTGCTGATCGCAATGGCGGAAAACTCGCGCAACCTTCTTGCCTACAAATGGAAAAACGTATTGTAACGCGATGCCCGGCTCATGCCGTCTTTCTTAACTTCCGACCGGACACACGGCGAAAGACGTTTGTCCCGCCGTCAAGAATATGTTTTGCAGAAGGAAATAAAAAAGGTCGCCTTTCGACGACCGAGTGTCGGTTTCGGGCTGCCTGTTCAGCCTTGCTGCCACTGCTATGGCGGCGCTAAAATCAGGTTTTTTCGGCTGCCTGTTCAGCCTTGCTGCCGCTGCCGTGGCGGTGCCAGAATCAGGTTTGTTCTCAACACTGTAAACAAATTATAACCGCCCTGCCGGAATCTGTCAATCTTTTCAGACAGGGCTTTTCTTTTTATTCCATGCCGAGTTTTGCTTTCAGATACTGCCCCGTAAAGCTGACGTGGTTTTCAGCGACCTCTTCGGGAGTGCCTTCCGCAATGACGGTGCCACCGGCGTCGCCGCCCTCGGGTCCCAGGTCGATTATATGATCCGCAACCTTTATCACGTCAAGATTGTGCTCGATGACCACGACCGTGTTTCCGTTTTCCACAAAGCGTTGCAGTATGGTTATCAGTTTCTTGACGTCCGCACTGTGCAGACCCGTCGTCGGCTCGTCGAGGATGTATATCGTCTTTCCCGTACTGCGCTTGGAAAGTTCTGTCGCCAGCTTTACTCTCTGCGCTTCGCCGCCCGAAAGCGTCGTCGCGGGCTGCCCCAGCTTTATATACGAAAGACCCACGTCGTCAAGCGTCCTGATCTTGTTGTATATCTGCGGTATGTTCCTGAAAAACTCGCACGCTTCGCCGACCGTCATTTCAAGCACGTCGTATATGCTCTTTCCCTTGTATTTGACCTGCAGAGTTTCGCGATTGTATCTCTTTCCGCCGCAGACCTCGCAGGGGACGTACACGTCCGAGAGGAAATGCATTTCGATCTTGATTATTCCGTCGCCCTGGCAGTTTTCGCATCTGCCGCCGCTGACGTTAAAGCTGAAACGCCCGGATTTGTACCCCCTCGCCTGCGCTTCAGGAGTCTTTGCGAAAAGCTCTCTGATGTTGGTGAAAACGCCGGTATAGGTTGCCGGATTCGAACGCGGAGTCCTTCCGATCGGGCTCTGATCTATCTGGATGACTTTGTCCAGATTTTCAATGCCGTCTATTCCGTCGCATTCGGAGTATGCCTCTCTCGCGCCGTTCAGTCTCGCGGCGAGAACGGGGTAAAGGATCTCGTTGATAAGACTGCTCTTTCCGCTGCCCGAAACGCCCGTTATCGCAACGAATTTGCCCAGAGGTATCGCCACGTCTATGCCCTTGAGATTGTTCTTTCTCGCGCCGCGGATAACGATCTTTTCGCCGTTTCCGGGACGTCTTACGTCAGGCACTTCGATCTTTTCCCTGCCGGCAAGATAGGCGCCCGTGATCGACTTTTCGCACGCCTTCACCTCGTCGGGCGTGCCGCATACGACCACTTCTCCGCCGTGAACCCCCGCGCCCGGACCTATATCCACGATATAGTCCGCTTTTTCCATCGTCTCTTCGTCGTGCTCAACGACGATGAGCGTATTGCCCAGGTCGCGAAGTCTCGTGAGCGTGTCCAGAAGTTTAGAGTTGTCTCTCTGGTGCAGACCTATACTCGGCTCATCGAGGATATAAAGCACTCCCATGAGTCCGCTGCCGATCTGCGTTGCCAGCCTTATTCTCTGCGCCTCGCCTCCTGAAAGCGTGCCTGCCGCGCGTGAAAGGGTCAGGTACCCAAGACCGACGTTCTTAAGGAAGCCCAGCCTTGCGTTAATCTCCTTGAGTATCTGCGCGGCTATCGTCGCGTCTTTCTGCGAAAGGCTGAGCGAAGCGAAGAATGAGAGACACTTGTCTATAGAAAGGTCGCAGAGGTCGGCGATATTCATGCCTCCGACTGTGACGGCGAGCGCCTCTTTCTTAAGTCTCTTTCCGTGGCAAACGTCGCACGGCACCTGGGTCATATATCTCTCCAGATCTGCTTTTACGTTCATTGAAGATGTCTCGTTGTACCTTCTCTGAAGGTTGTTTATCACGCCCTCGAATTTTCTCTTGAATACGCCGTGAAAAGTCGCGCTGTCGTAGGTGACCTCGATGTCCGACCCGTCGCCGTAAAGCAATATCTCTTTTATATTGTCGGGCAGATCTTTGTACGGAGTGTCCAGACTGAAACCGTACTTCTTCGCCAGCGATACCAGCGCCTGACGGTTGACCTTGCACGAATCCATGATATACCAGCCGGAAGCGTCCAGCGCGCCTTCGTTGACAGACTTGTCGCCCTTTATCACTTTTGCCGGATCTATTCTTGAAGTGAAGCCTAGCCCGGCGCATTTCGGGCATGCTCCGAACGGAGAATTAAAGCTGAACAGTCTGGGAGTCAGTTCCTCAATGCTTATATCGCAGTCAGGGCAGGCGTACAGCGTGGAATAAAGCACTTTCTTGCCGTCCGTCTCCACTTCAACCAGTCCGTCCGCGAGTTTTAACGCCGCTTCAAGGCTGTCTGTAAGTCTCCTTTGCAGATCTTCTTTCATCACAAGTCTGTCCACGACGACGCCTATCTCGTGCTTTACGTTCTTTTCAAGATTTATCTCCTCGTCCAGAGTGTAATCGTTGCCGTCCACGATGACGCGCATGTATCCGTTCTTTTTGTACTGTTCGAGCTGTTTTGAAAACTCTCCCTTCCTTCCCCTGACAACGGGTGCGATCACGCGCAGTTTCGCGCCGGCGGGCGCCGCCATCACTCTGTCCGCGATCTGGTCGACGGACTGCTGTTCAATCTTCTTGCCGCACCTGGGGCAATGCACCTCGCCTATCCTTGCGTACAGGAGCCTCAGGTAGTCGTATATCTCGGTGACCGTTCCCACAGTTGAACGTGGATTGTTGGACGTGGTTTTCTGATCTATCGAAATTGCCGGAGAAAGCCCGTCGATGCGGTCCACGTCAGGCTTGTCCATCTGTCCCAGGAACTGTCTCGCATACGAAGACAGGCTCTCCATATACCTTCTCTGTCCTTCGGCAAATATCGTGTCGAACGCGAGCGACGACTTGCCGGAGCCGCTCAGCCCGGTAAAGACGACCAGTTTGTTTCTGGGTATCGTCACGTCGATGTTTTTCAGATTGTGCACTCTGGCGCCTTTTACGAATATGTCTTCTCTCATCCTCTTTTTTTCCTGCCTTGAGCGCTTTTGCTCTCTTCTTTTTCAGATTTTGCCCTTTCTTTTTCCGCCTTTGCGATGCGGTCTTTGAGCGCCGTTATCTGTTCACGGTATTTTATCGCCAGTTCGAAATCGAGATTTGAAGCCGCGACTTTCATTGCGGAATTCAGCCTTTCGAGTTCTTTGTACAGATCCGCCGCAGAAACCTTTTCTTTTTCTTCCAGCTTCCTGGTGATCTCCAGCGTATTGGTTATCTCCTTGACGATCGTGCGCGGCGTTATGCCGTGTTCTTTGTTGTACGCCTGCTGTTTTTCGCGGCGGCGGTTGGTCTCGTCTATCGCGCGCCGCATGCTTCCCGTTATGTTGTCCGCATACATGATGACCCTGGCTTCGCTGTTTCTCGCGGCTCTGCCGATCGTCTGTATAAGCGCGGTCTCGCTTCTTAAAAATCCTTCTTTGTCCGCGTCCAGGATCGCTACCAGCCTGACTTCGGGAAGGTCGAGACCTTCTCTCAGAAGGTTAATTCCGACAAGTACGTCAAAGTCGCCTTTTCTCAGCCCCGTGACGATCTCGATACGTTCTAAGGTGTCAACGTCGCTGTGCATATACCTGACTCTGACGTGCTGTTCGGTCAGATATTCGGTCAGACTTTCAGCCATCTTCTTGGTCAGCGTCGTGACGAGTACCCTTCCCTTTTTCTCAACGTTTTTGTGTATTTCGGAAAGCAGATCGTCTATCTGCCCTGCGATCGGTCTGATCTCCACTTCGGGATCGAGAAGTCCGGTGGGTCTGATCAGTTGTTCCACGACCTGCCCCGCCTCTCCCAGTTCGTAAGGCGCCGGCGTAGCGGACACGCAGATCATCTGCCCCACCCTCTCGTCGAACTCCTGAAAAGTCAGCGGTCTGTTGTCGTACGCGGACGGCAGTCTGAAGCCGTATTCTACAAGGTTGACCTTTCTCGAACGGTCTCCGTTGTACATCGCGCGTATCTGAGGCAGAGTCATGTGACTTTCGTCTACGAAAAGCACGAAATCCTTGGGGAAGAAGTCGAGAAGGGTATACGGTGGTTGCCCCGGCTTTCTGCCGTCGAAGTAACGGGAATAGTTTTCAATGCCGCTGCAATATCCCATCTCTCTTATCATCTCGACGTCGTAACTCACCCTTTCCTGCAAGCGTTGCGCTTCGAGAAGCTTGTTCCTCTTCTTGAAATCATCCACACATTCTATCATATCCAGAGATATCTGTCTCAGACTTTCTTCCCTCTTTTCCTTCTGCACGACGTAGTGGGAAGCGGGGAAAAGATTGATGTGTTTCAGCTCGCTGATCGGCTTTGCGGTGAGCGGCTCAAACTGGACGATCCTTTCAATCTCGTCGCCCCAGAACTCTATTCTGACGGCAATCTCAGAACTGTCGACGGGAAAGACTTCAACGACGTCTCCGCGCACTCTGAAAGTCGCGCGTTCAAACTCAATGTCGCTTCTCCTGTACTGTATCTCGACAAGTCTGTCTATCAGTTCCTCTCTGTCTATCGTCATGCCGGGGCGCAGCGATATCGCCATGCTGTAATATTCGAGCGGAGCGCCCAGACCGTATATGCACGACACCGAAGCGACGACGATAACGTCCCTGCTCTCGCACAACGCGCCGGTCGCGGAGTGACGCAGTTTGTCTATCTCGTCGTTGATGGAAAGGTCTTTTTCGATATAGGTATCCGTGCGCGGGATATACGCTTCCGGCTGATAATAGTCGTAATAGGAAACGAAATACTCGACCCTATTATTGGGAAAAAACTCCCTGAACTCGTTGCAGAGCTGAGCCGCGAGAGTCTTGTTGTGGGCAATGACCAGCGCGGGGCGGTTGAGCCGCTTTATCACGTTGGCCATAGTAAAAGTCTTGCCGCTGCCCGTAACGCCCAGCAAGACCTGAGTCCTCAAACCGTCGTTTATGCCTTCGACAAGTTTGTCTATTGCCTGCGGTTGGTCTCCGCACGGCTGAAATTTACTGTGTAGTTCAAACATTTAACCCGCGATCGCCGTAAGTATACGCACAAGCGTAAAGCTCAGTATCGCGCCGCAGACGGTGAGCACCAGCTTGAAAATGATGGCGCGCTTTTCCGCGGCTATCTGCCTTGAAAACGCATAACCGTTCTGATGCAGCGTAAAGCAATAATATTCTTCCCCTTTTTTGTCTGTCGTAATCATCTCAAAAAAGTCCTCGGTCACAAGCGCTTTGAGATTGGATTCAAGCTCGTCGCGCCTGAAGTCGCTGCTCAAGGGTATCTCTTTGAGCAGATCGATCGGACGTATAAGACACACACCCTCCTTGAGGATAGCGTGTGAATAGATGACTTTCATTAGCAGTTTCTGTTTCTTGCTGAGCATAACTTCTTCTCCCGAAAATTACGTGTCCGTGTTGGTTAAAGCCATTAATGTATCGCAAAATGCATTATCAGCGCGACTATCGCCCCGCCTATGATACCGCCCACGACGCCGCCTATCATTCCCCATATGAAACCGAGGGAACGGCTGTGCATTTTCTTTCTCAGATGCTCGAAAAACGAATCGTCCTTGACCACCATCACGGGTCTTCCCGTCGCGTCGGTGCGCACGACCGTCTGACTTTCGTCCCCGACCACCTGCATCGTAGCGAGTTCTTCGTTTACGTTCCTGCCTTTGAGCGTTACGGCAAAACACACCTCTTGTTCGTCGCTGTATTTTACGCTTATACACCCCTGCTGAGCGAGCGAGCGCCAGATCGCCTTACCGGTATCGTCCAGACCGCCGTCGAACACGTCGGTCCAGTCCAATACTTCGTATTTTTCGCCTTCCGTCATCGCACAGAGTCTGGAAAGCAGCTGAACGCCCTCTTTGTCAAGCATTATCTCTCCACCTTTATAACGTTTCTCACTCCGATGACGTTGGAAAGACGGCTGATCTCCTCGATCGCCTGCATCATCGACTTTTTCCTGGTCTCGTGAGTTACGAACACGATCGGGATTATCTCCTTTCCGTCATTCTGTCTCATCTGGCTGATGGAGACCTTGTATTTCTTGAACACAGCCGCAACGTCCGCAATGACGCCCGCGACGTCGTGTACGTCAAGCCTGATGTAATACTCGCTGGGATAGTCCCCGTCTATGTCCTTTGCGGTCATAACGTTGTTCATCTCGCCGTAACGCGCGTGCTTGTCCTGTCTTGCGCAGAACACGATATCGCTGACTATGGCGCTGCCCGTCGGAAGCGCGCCTGCGCCTCTGCCGTAGAGCATTATGTCGCCCACGTTGTCTCCGACGAGGAACACCGCGTTGAAAGAATCGTTGACGTTGGCAAGCGGATGATCCTTGCTGAGGAACACCGGGTTCACTCTCGCCTCTATCTTGCCGTCTCTCTGCTTTGCGATGGCAAGCAGTTTGATTACGAAGCCCATTTCCTTGGCGATCGTGATGTCCTCTTTGGTTATTTTGGTGATTCCTTCCCTTTCTATGAGTTCTACGGGAAGCCTCTTGTTGAACGCGAGCGAAGAAAGTATGCTCAGCTTGTAGCTGGAATCGTAACCCTCTACGTCTGCGACAGGATTTGCCTCCGCATAACCGAGCGCCTGAGCGTCCTTGAGGACTTCAGCGTAGTCCGCGCCCTCCTGGATCATTTTGGAGAGAATATAATTGGTCGTGCCGTTTATAATCGCTTTGATCTCAAGGATCGTATTCGCCTGCATAGCCTGAGTCATCATTCTGATGATGGGCATTCCGCCGCCTGTCGTAGCCTCGTAATAGAGACCTGCGCCCGTCTTTGCAGCGACGTTTTCAAGTTCCGGCCAGCTCTTGCTGAACATCTCCTTGTTGGAAGTGACGATGCTCTTGCCTGCCGCAAGCGCTTTTGTCAGGAAAGTCTTGGCGGGTTCCGTTCCTCCCATACATTCGACGACGATGTCAACGTTGTTGTTGGCGCAAATCTCGTCAATGTCCGCCGCGAAATAGCTGACGTCGAGACCGTATCTCGCGCCCTTGGAAGTGTCTTTGTCAAGGCATGCCACGACCTCTACTTCTACGCCGTATTCTTCAGCGATCTGCTTTTTTCTTTCGATGAGTATCTGCGCGGTACCTCCGCCGACAACGCCCATACCGAGTATTGCTACACCGACTTTTTTCATATATATTCTCCTTTGTGCCCTGAGGCAAAATTTGTTATCCGTGTTGATAAAACGCGTTTTTTGATTGAGCGTATTATTTTTTGTTCATGTCGTAGATGATCTTCAGTCCTTTCAGAGTCAGAGACCTGTCTACGATGTCAAGTATCTTTTCTTCTTCAACGCCCATGATGAGCTGACTGAGACCGCCCGTCGCGACGACCTTGGCGTTCCCGAACCCGGGCTGTTTTCTGAAACCTTCGACGATATATTTGACAAGCCCGGTAAACCCGTAAACTATGCCCGCCTGAAGATTTGCGTCCGTGCTTTTCCCGACGATGCTCTGCGGCTTGGCGAGTTCCACCCTGGTCAGCTTCGCCGTATTGCTGACGAGAGACTCAAGGCTGCTCTTTATGCCGGGGCATATGCAACCGCCCATGAATTCTCCCTTTTCGGATATCAGATTGAACGTGGTCGCGGTGCCGAAATCCACGACGATGCAAGGTCCGCCGTAAAGCTTGTATGCCGCGACGCTGTTGACGATCCTGTCTGCGCCCACTTCCTGCGGATTGGTATATTTCACGTTCAGACCCGTCTTTATCCCCGTGCCGACGGTCATAGGCTTTATGCCGATATAATACTGGCACGCGTGCTCGACCGTGTAGTTGAGAGGAGGACAGACCGACGACATTATGACGCCCGTGATGTCTTTCATGTCAACGCCGCCCACTTTGAACATATTGCTGATCTCTATGCCCAGTTCGTCGGCTGTGCGTGGCACTTTGACGGAAAGTCTCCAGGACTGACAGAGTTTGTCATCCTTGTAGATCCCCAGTTTTATATTGGTGTTTCCGACGTCGATAACGAGTAACATTTCAGCCGTTTTTCTCCTGTTGTTTTCTTATTGCGTATACTATAGGAGGAGTGAGCACAGTCATCACGATCACTTCTATCACGAAATTCAGAGAAACGAGTCCCATCATGAATTCCGGCGTGATAGCGCTGTCCCCCACCGTCCTGCCCTTGTAAAGCAACCATATCATTCCGAGAACGAGCGCCGTATTCGCGCACACTCCCAGCGCGCCCGAAACGCCGTCTATAACTACCGCGAGCGGCTTTTTCACCGCGTTCCGTTTTATCCTGAAATCGGGCTTCGCTATTTTTTGCGAGACTTTTTCTCCGTCCGTATCGTCTGAAGGGACGTCCTGAGGTTCCGCAACCGGCTCCTGCCCGTCAGCGTTCCGCACCCGTTCTGCATTAAGCTTTTCGCGCACCTTATACGCAAGCGCGTAAAGTCCTCTGTTTACCGCCCATGCCACAGCGGGAACGCACATCCTCGGCAGTACCGAAACCAGCGGGTTTCTGAAAAGCGGAGCCGTAAGACTGCCGGCTCCCACCGTGAACGCGCCGATAAGGGACGTGACGCCCATTATCAGACCGCCCAGTACTGCGGTTTTGAAGTCCTGCGTCAGAGCTATGACGAGAACGGGAAGCAACGTCAGCGCAAGCGACGCCGCGCCGAGGTTTATAGGCAACAGACTGAATATGACGATCAGCGCCAATTCGAAAGCCAGAAGCGCTATTCTATGCGATTTTTTCATGACTACCACGCTTGAGTTTGCCCTGCGGCAATACCCATCCTTTCAGGCAAAAATGTAATTTTACGAACATACAACGGCTCAAGCCTGTCGTTGTTCACGCTAATTATACCAAACAAACGCACAATTTACAACTAAATAAAAATATATTTTAACGAAACGCGCGCATATAAAGAATCAGCTTTTTAAAAAGCGATGCGGTAAATTGCGGCGAAGAAGGAAAAGCGGAACTGCCCGCAAGACTTTTTAACCGGATACGACTGCTTTCTATGCGTTCACGCCGCGCATATCCGGAAACAACAAGCCCGATTCTTCAGCAAGACAGTCATCTGACTGAAAAGAGAACCGCCAGCAGATATGAAAAGAATATGCCTTTGAGCAGAAAAAGCGCCGCCGACGCCCTGAATTTTTTCATGTTCACGACAGCGCAGGCAAACGTCCATGCAACAATTAACGCAAGAACCGCAATCGAAGCGGCAACACTGTTGAGTACGAAAAAGACGTAACACCAGAAGACGTTTAAAACTCCCGAAGAAAGCGGGAGATAAAGCTTGAATCCGCTTGCGCCGCCATAAAACAGAAAGGACAACGCAACAACGTCAGCAACATAAACCAATGCGAAAACGGGCGTATACCATGCGTCATTGATCGCAAAAACAGGCATGGCGAGAGAGCAATACCACTCTCCCGTATCAACTGCTACCGCCGACGGAAACGCAGACAGCAACACTATTCCCGTTGAAATACAAATCGCCCAGAGACGTCTGACAACCCGCATAAAATACGCTATGCGCCAGAACGCGTAAAAATGCCGGAAAGCTGTCTTTCCGGCGGTATGAATTCTGATGAAAAATGCGTAAAGGTCCGAAGCCTCAAAACGGTATTCAGACTTTCAGTTGAGCTTTTGACCGTCGTCACCAGTCGGTTGTTTCTCTCCGCATCCGGCGCCGTTATCTTTGTCTGAGGGCTTCAGCTTGCCTTTTTTGTAAAAATAATACTGCAACCCGTCCCAGGTGAAATCCACGACCGCGACCGGCAACACTACGTAAAGAGAAAAATGCCAGTAATAATCAGGATATACGGCGACGAAAATCACCCACAGTATGAAAACCACGGGAGTTGCGACCATTTTCCATATCCTGTACGCGAGCGGCTTGACCGGGAGATCCAGCCACCATGTGACGAAATTATACTTTTTCATAAATCCATCATACAACCGACGCGGCGAAATGTCAATCAAAGCGCCTGATTCCCTCAGTATTACCGTTTTTCAGCCTTGCGCCCAGCATGGTAAATTCAGCAATTACCGCCCGGCAAAAACCGCATCCCGGAAACTGCCGCGTACTAGTAATTATCGCATTTTTCGCGACACGTATCGACTTTTCGCCATTTTTTTCTTATCCGACAGCCTAAAAAACTTTTTCACTTTCAAGCGCAAAAACAAAGCCGGCATTGCTGCCGGCTCCGTTCTTGCTTTTTGCAGTATGTATTACTCTTACTTGCAGCCGCAACCGTCGCCGCATCCGCAGCAGCTGAGCGCCACAAGAACAGGAATTATGTTGCAGCAACCCGTGCCGCAGCTCTTGAAACCGTTGCCGCCGCAAAGAAGCAACAGAAGAATGATCCAAAGGCAATCGCAGCCGCCGGACATTCCGCATTCGTTGAAATTGTTCATGTTCGTTCCTCCCATATTGTCACGGGGCTTATCTCATCCCGCTAATTCACAATACGCAAATTCGTGCAAAAACGTTACATCAATTGACAAAGCCGGATAAAATTCTTATAATCTATATGTTAATATAAATTTCAGGCGGATCACCGCCGCGAGGAGCTTATTTATGGCAGAACTCACAATGGACAAACTGGTTGCCCTCTGCAAAAGCAGAGGCTTTATATTCGCGGGAAGCGAAATATACGGCGGACTCGCCAACACGTGGGATTACGGTCCCCTCGGCGTAGAACTCAAAAACAACGTCAAACGCGCATGGTGGAAAAAATTCATCCAGGAAAATCCGCTCAACACGGGTCTTGACTGCGCAATACTGATGAACCCCAACGTCTGGGTAGCAAGCGGTCACCTGGGCGGTTTCAGCGATCCTCTCATGGACTGCAAGAGCTGCAAATCCCGTCACCGCGCGGACAACCTCGTCGAAGATTACATGAAGCGCAAGGGCATTGAACAAAGCATTGCCGGCTGGACCAACGAACAGCTTGAAAAATACATAATCGACAACAAGATCCCCTGCCCCGTATGCGGGAAATGCGATTTCACCGGCATCAGACAGTTCAACCTGATGTTCAAGACCTTCCAGGGCGTTACCGAAGACAGCGCGAACACCGTCTACCTCAGGCCTGAAACCGCGCAGGGAATTTTCGTCAACTTCCTCAACGTTCAGCGTTCAGCACGCATGAAAGTCCCGTTCGGCATAGGTCAGATCGGCAAAAGCTTCCGCAACGAGATCACTCCCGGCAACTTCACTTTCCGTACCCGCGAGTTTGAACAGATGGAACTTGAATTCTTCTGCAAGCCCGGCACCGACCTTGAATGGTTCGCATACTGGAAAGACTTCTGCAAAAAGTGGCTGCTCGACCTCGGCATGGACGAAAACAAGCTCAAACTGCGCGACCACGACAAGGAGGAACTCTGCTTCTACTCCAACGCGACAACCGACTTCGAATTCAAATTCCCGTTCGGCTGGGGCGAACTCTGGGGCGTTGCGGACCGCACGGACTACGACCTCAAACAACACGTCAAAGTCAGCGGCAAGAACCTCGAATATACTGATCCCGTCACCGGCGAAAAATATATTCCTTACGTCATCGAGCCGTCTCTCGGCGCAGACAGAATGGTGCTCGCCTTCCTGTGCAACGCTTACGACGAAGAACTCGTTGACGGCGAGACCCGCGTGGTCCTTCATCTGCACCACGCGCTTGCGCCTTATAAAGTCGCCGTACTTCCCCTTCAGAAGAAGGCGCTCGGCGAAAAGTCGGAAGAAGTTTACCGCGCGCTTTGCAAAAAGTTCTCCGCGACTTACGACGAGGCCGGAAGCATCGGCAAGAGATACCGCCGTCAGGACGAGATCGGCACTCCGTACTGCGTGACCGTTGACTTCGAAACGCTTGAAAACAACACCGTCACCGTCAGAGAGCGCGACAGCATGGCTCAGGTCAGGATCAATATCGACGACCTCGAAAGCTACCTCGCAAAGAACCTCGAATACTGAGAAAAAGAATTTACGCGCCGAAAGGCGCGTATTTTATTCTATACCGCATAACCGAAGGACTTAAATGAACGAAGAAAAATTCACCGGAAAAGCAAAAACGTACGCATCTTCCCGCCCGTCCTATCCCGGCGAGCTTATCGACCTTTTATATCGCGACTATATTTCGCCCGATTCAATCATTGCCGACGTCGGCTCCGGCACGGGAATATTTTCAAAACTTCTGCTTGAGAGAGGAAACGCGGTATTTTGCGTCGAACCCAATGAAGATATGTTAAGTGAAGCGAAAAAATACCTTTCCGGTTTCGATAAATGCGTGTTCATCCATGCCGGCGCGGAAAATACCTCTCTTCCCGACAAAAGCGTAGACTTTATAACCGCAGCGCAGTCGTTTCACTGGTTCGACCGCGAAAAATTCGCCGCAGAATGTAAACGCATCAGCAAAGGAAAGCCCACCGCCGCGCTTATATGGAACGCATACGACGCAAGCGCCGGAGTAATAAGGGAACTTGAACGGATAAATGCAAAATGTTGCCCCGATTTCAAAGGTTTCGCCGGCGGCTCGAAACCGGAAAGCGGCGTTGACGGATTTTTTGAAAAATACACCTCTTTCCGTTTTCAATCATGGCATGCATTTGATTCGGAAACCGCTTTTATTCACCGCTGTTTTTCTTCGTCATATGCACCTGACCCTGAAAGCGTGCGCGGAAAAAATTACGAAAAGCAGATCATTCTGTTCTTCAGAAGACATTCGGTGAGCGGCTATCTGACGCTGCCCGTCTTAACCGTCGCTCATATAGGGGAAGTTAAATAATCTGCAACACTTCCGCGTACTATTAAGCCGCAATCGCAATGCGCTTATTATTAATATCCATCTGACAGAATGACCAAGACTAATACGGTCGCCATAAAACCCTTTCAGCAACTCCGTCGCAAAAAAACGACCTCTTTGAGGTCGCATTTTATTTCATAGTCAAAACGTCAATCAAACTTGCGCTTCTTTTCGAAAATGACCTTGCGGCTGAGAAGATTCACGTAAGTGGTCATATACCCTGCCTGCATCCACACTTTTGAAATGGAGTGAGTGTCGGTATTAGACCAATAAGCGCGGTGATTGTAGGCAGACGACGGAAGCGGCTGCCCGATCAGATCTTCTATCTGCTTGAAAGTCATGGTTATACTGTCTCCGCCGTGGTTGTGCAGAAAATCCGCCAGAAATCTGTATTTTCCCTTCACTCCGACGTTGTAAACTTCTTCTTTCTCTCTGGGCGCTTTCTGCACGGGAGCAGACTTTTCGAGCATTGCCTCAAGCCTTGCGAGCCTGTCCTCGAGCGCGAGTATCTGCATTGAAAGTTCTTCAACGGTAATAGCCATAGCTTCCTCCGATAGTATCTTTTCTTGCCTTTTCTAACGGTTACTATTATAACATTATTTTACAGTAAAAACAAGTAAAATCCGCAAAATATATTCAACAATTTACTGTCAGCTTGACCCGACGTAAATCACCTGCTCAAACGAAGAAATACCGAATGATACGACATAAAATCCAGCGTAAATATTCTCCCCGTAGATCTCCTTGAGCTTCGGCTCGCAATTTACGGCGAGACCGACTGCAACAACAAACGCCGAAGTAGCATATGCGGCGAAAAAATTCAAACAGAACTGTCTCAGTCGACAAAAATCAGAAGCCGCAACAACACGAGATGGAGATCATGTTAAGTCATAATGTCATACGGTAAAAACTATGCGACACTTTTCCACGCAACAAAAGTCCTGTCTGAAATGACTTCCTGCATTAAATGCCAAGCGGAACAACGGCAGTACGATAAACGGCTACAATAAATATATTGTCATAGCAAACCCCGGCTGAATCGCCGCGGCGCGACAAAAACCCTGAAGCAAAACCGCCGTGCATAAAATGCCGTGCAACATGGTAACGATGAGGCTGAAATCCCCGGCAAAAGCATACAACTCTTTCACCGGACAGCCGCACAAATCTACCGGTCACAAAATTTTTATTAATATACAAAACGCATTATTATTGTGTATTATTAATTATTATCAATTATTATTAATTTTTAATTGAATTCAAAAGAATGCAAAAGATCGGCGAACGCAACATAAAGAAATTAATAATCTCCGGCAGACCGGTTGAAGTTGTTGATCTGAAATCGACATTCCGGGCATAACGTCGGCGCGTAATCCCGGCAGCTTCTTAGCTCTGCAAAAAGATAACGCGCCGCATCTTAAACAATTAACTCTCACAGACAAATTCTCCCTACACAGCAAGACTTTACCGCGCCCGGGTAAATTAAGCTTAGAAGATCAGGTCCACGCAAGCATCTGCTAACAGTCCGCATCCGCCCCGGCAAATACGTTTAAGTCATTCTTCATTATAATTTACCGTATATCTCGTGCACAAGAAAAATGCGAACAAGCCCTGAGATTCGCGCATGACGGGATCAATTTTTTGTTTCGCGTACAGCGATTGTTTCACATAGCAAAATCTTTTTATTCGGCTTCACAGAATCATCAACTCACACAGTAAAAAATTATCGCGGCGGTAGCATGCAGTTTCATGCCGTGTTTCTTGTATCTGACTACATTATGAAAAACTTTATCATACACATGTAACTGTTATAAGCTTCTTTGACCGTAGCAAGCATCAACTTGCGATAGCTGACCATTGCTTCCGGTCACACCGGAACGAAGTTTGCCGCTTTAAACCTTGTTCGTATTATTCTGTTTGGTATATAAAAAGACACCTCCGAAAGGAGGCGTCAACGTCAGGCGAAATATTTTTTCACAAGAGTTTCCAGGTCGTAACTCTCTGCTTTATCACTCTGCGCGTTATATGAATACACTTTAAAATCTTTGGTGAACGTTTTTTCAGTACCACATTTATGACACATACAATCAAATTCGACTTTTGACATAATGTAATAACTGCCTCCGTTGCCGTTGACGTTTCTCCTTGAAACCTCTCGCCAGCTCACGTCCGAATCGTAATCGTATCTGGTCTTGCATTTCTGACAAGAAGTGTTCTTTGCGCGTTTTTTGGCTTGAATAATACCGACAAGAATAAAAATCGCAATAAATACCGCTAAGATAATGATAATATACATCGTATCTCTCTGTTTGCCTCCTTTAATTAATTTTCCCTGCAGGCAAGTATATATTATCACCACCGGTTGGTTTTTGTCAATACCTTTATAGGTATTTTATTCATTTTTTTATTACTTTATACATTAATATCCTATCATTTAAAGAGTTTTAATAATTATGATCATAACTATATATAGCATATAATTATATATACCTTTTTAGGTACTAATAGAATCAGACATTTTCAGCCGTATATAATTAGAATATGGTATTTGCTGATTTACTGAAAGAATTATTGAAAGAAAACAATATTACACAGACTCAACTTTCCGAATCAACGGGAATTCCTCTGACAACCATAAACGGCTGGATCAATGCCGGAAGATTGCCTGACTACAATTCCCTGAGACTGCTGAGTCTTTATTTTCAGATCAGCGCAGACGAATTGCTCCTTCTTGACAGCTTTACCCCCGAAGATTCAAGCATGCTTTCAGACAACCGCCGCAAGAAAAACAAGCACTGATTTTTTCTGAAAATCTTTAATTTTTTTAACTGACGGATCAGGCATATTCTGATCGACACAACACAGGCTTCCGATCCTTCTTTTCAACTTCAGATGGTGCAAACGCAACGTTTATTTTTATGAGGAATAACGCCGCCCGCGTTTGACACCCCGTTCTCGGTTTGTATTATTTTAACGAATTGATTTATTGTAAGGCGTACGCAGATTTTATCGCCGCATTTTCAACCGGTTAAAAAATGCGCCCGCGTATATGCGGACGCACTATCAGCCTGATTTTTATTCCGTAAATTTTCAGCCTTTTGTAGAATAGTTGGGCGCTTCTTTCGTGATCGAGATGTCGTGCGGATGGCTTTCGATAAGCGACGCGTTGGAGATCCTTACAAACTGAGCGTTCTTTCTGAGCATCTCTATGTTGGGCATACCGCAGTATCCCATACCGCTTCTGAGGCCGCCCATAAGCTGGAACACGACTTCTGAGAGAGAGCCTCTGTACGGCACACGGCCTTCGACGCCTTCAGGAACGAGCTTCTTCGCGTTGGTCTGGAAATATCTGTCCTTACTGCCGGCAGCCATTGCGCCGAGAGAACCCATACCTCTGTAAACCTTGAAGCTTCTTCCCTGGAACATTTCTATCTCTCCGGGGGTTTCTTCTGTTCCTGCAAACAGACTGCCGATCATGACAGCGCTTGCGCCGCATCCGATAGCCTTCACGATATCGCCGGAGAACTTGATTCCGCCGTCGGCGATCACTCGCTTGCCGTATCTGTCAGCCATTTCGGCGCAGTCCATGACCGCGGTGACCTGAGGCACGCCGATACCGGCGATGATGCGCGTCGTGCAGATAGAACCGGGACCGATACCCACTTTTACAACGTCCGCGCCTGCGTCTATAAGCGCCTTGGTTGCTTCAGCTGTTGCAACGTTGCCGACGATATAGGTGACCTGAGGATATGCCGCTTTTATCTTTGAAACGGTGTCAAGAACGCCTTTTGAATGACCGTGCGCGGTATCTATCGTTATCACGTCGACCTTCGCCTTCACGAGCGCGTCAACACGGTCGAGGACGTCTGCCGTCACGCCGACTGCCGCACCTGCGAGAAGTCTGCCGTTCTGATCCTTCGCGCTGTTGGGATATTTGATTGCCTTTTCGATATCTTTTATCGTGATCAGACCTTTGAGATTGTAATCTTCGTCCACGAGCGGGAGTTTTTCAATGCGGTGCTGACCGAGGATCTTCTGAGCTTCGTCGAGAGTTGTTCCGACGGGAGCGGTGACGAGGTTGTCTCTTGTCATGCAGTCGCCGATCTTTTTTGTCATATCTGTTTCAAAACGGAGGTCGCGGTTGGTGATTATGCCGACGAGCTTGGTGCCTTGCGTGACGGGAACGCCGCTTATGCGGTATTTTCTCATCAGATCGTTCGCGTCTGCGAGCGTATGCTCGGGGCTAAGGAAAAACGGATTGGAAATAACGCCGTTTTCACTGCGCTTGACCTTGTCGACCTGCGCCGCCTGTTCCTCAATGCTCATATTTTTATGTATGATACCTATGCCGCCTTCGCGTGCGATGGCGATTGCGAGTTCATGCTCCGTGACCGTATCCATAGACGCGCTGAGAAGCGGTATATTCAACGTGATTTTGTCAGTGAGTCTGGTTGAAAGATCCACCTGATAAGGAAGCACCTCGGAATAACCGGGAATGAGCAACACGTCGTCAAAAGTCAAACCTTCTTTAACAATTTTAGCCATTTAATATCTCCTTGTCGCTTTTTCTAATTTTAGAACTTTTTGCCGGATAAAGTCAAACGAATAAGCGCCCCTTTTACCCATTAAATCAAAAATCGGACAAGTTCTTACACTCGATCTGTACAGACGCATGTTTTCGGACAAAGTGCACGATTTTGTATCATAATATTATTGTCCGATATTTCAAATATAACTTGCCACGTCAACGGAAAAATGATATTATAATTATAATAAAAGAAAAATCAGGTTAAAATCGGCTTTTTTATGGACGAAAACAAAATCAGAGAACTCATCTCCCAAATGACGCTTGAAGAGAAAGCTTCATTATGTTCAGGCAAGGATTTCTGGACGACAAAACCCGTCGCTAGACTCGGCGTCGGCAGTTTTGTCATGTCGGACGGGCCTCACGGTCTGCGCAAAGAAAACGAAGACGACGACAACGTAGGGCTGAAAAGTTCTTTTCCCGCAACGGCTTTCCCTCCTGCGGTGTCCCTTGCCGCGACCTGGAACACTGATCTCGCCGCGCAAGTCGGCGACGCTCTCGGAAAGCAATGTCTTGATCAGAAAGTCGACATACTTCTCGGTCCGGGCGTCAACATAAAACGTTCGCCTCTCTGCGGCAGAAATTTCGAATATTTTTCTGAAGATCCTTATCTTGCCGGAAAGCTCGGCGCGGCGTATATAGAAGGCGTTCAGAGCAACGGCATAGGCACGTCTCTGAAGCATTTCTGCGCAAACAACAACGAGTATCTCAGAATGACGATCAGCAGCATCGTGGACGAACGCGCGCTGAGAGAGATCTATCTGCCCGCATTTGAAGAATGCGTCAAGAAACAGCCGTACACCGTCATGGCGTCTTACAACAGGATAAACGGAGTGTACGCTTCGGACAACGAAAAACTGCTTGACGGAGTTCTGCGCAAGGAATGGGGATTTGAAGGTCTGGTCGTCAGCGACTGGAACGCTACCAACGACCGCGTTGAAGGCATACGCGCAGGCATGGACCTGGAAATGCCCGCGAGCGGCGGCAAAAACGACAGACTCATAGTCGAAGCCGTAAAAAAAGGTACGCTTGACGAAGTCGCGCTTGACAAGGTCGTTGAAAGGATACTCAGGCTTCTTTACAAATGCGAAAGCGCCCGCAAGGATTACAAAGCGGATTACGACGCCGCGCACGATCTCGCAAGGCGAGTTGCGGAAGAAAGCATAATCCTTCTGAAAAACGACGAAAATCTGCTTCCCGCAGACGAAAACAAAGACATCCTGGTCATAGGCGCGTTGGCAAAACACAGCCGCTATCAGGGATCCGGAAGCAGCCGCATCAATCCTTACAGACTGGTGTCTTTCACAGACTGTCTGACTGCAAAAGGCAAGAAATTCGACTATGCCGAGGGCTACACTCTCAAAGGCAACGGTCACGACGAAAAGCTGTATGCCGAAGCGATAAACAAAGCCAAAAATTTCGAAGGCACCATCGTGTGCTTCATAGGGCTCACCGACAATTACGAAAGCGAAGGCTACGACCGCACCCACCTGTCTCTCCCCGCCGCGCACGACAAGCTCGTAAGCGCGCTCAAAGGGCTGGGCAAAGACGTCGTATTCGTGCTTTCGGGCGGTTCTCCCGTGCTGATGCCGTGGCTTAAAAACACAAGCACACTTCTCAACGCTTATCTGCCCGGAGAAGCCGGCGGAGAAGCGATCTACAACGTAATATTCGGCAAGGTCAACCCGAGCGGTAAACTCGCAGAGACCTATCCTCTTGCGGAAAAGGATTCTATCGCGTCAAAATACTTCCCGATGGGTCCGATCAACGTGGAATACAGAGAAAGCATATTCGTAGGATACCGCTACTACGACGCGGCGAAAAAAGAAGTCGCGTTCCCGTTCGGTTACGGTCTTTCCTACACCACATTCGAGTACTCAGACTTAAAATGCTCGCAAAACGGCGTGAGCTTTACGCTCAGGAATACCGGAAGCCGGGACGGAGCCGAGGTCTGCCAGCTATACGTATCCGACAAAAACCCTGTCGTATTCAAAGCGCCCAAAGAACTGAAAGGTTTCAGAAAAGTGTTCCTGAAGGCAGGCGAAAGCACGACGGTGAAAATGGACCTCGATATGCGTTCTTTCGCGTTCTACAACACGGTGACGGAAAAGTGGTACGCGCCCAAAGGAGAATATTCGATTCTCATCGGCTCGTCGTCTCGCGACATAAGGCTCGAAGGAACCGTGAAGGTCGATTTCAAGGACGTTCAGCCCGTTCCCGATTACGCGACGATATGCCCGCAATATTACGACATAGAGAATTCGGAGACGATCGACGACAGTCAGTTCCACAATCTGTACGGCAGATCGATCGCGCCCAACGTCGCGCCCAAGCGCGGAGAATTCAATCAGAACACCACGATCGGCGATTTTTCGTGCTGTCTTATCGGCAAGATAATCATAAAAGTCGCGCCAAAACTGATCAAATCGCAGGTCCCGGACGCAGACATGACGACGATGATCATGCTGACACAGGGAATGAAAGCCATGCCTCTGCGCGGGCTCACCGGCATTTCGAGCGGACTTATCGACAGCAGACTGATAGACGGCATGCTGCTGTGGGGGAACAAACACAGGCTGCGCGGAATGATAAAGATGATCGGCGGAGTCTTCGGGTCTCTCTACAATATCGGCAAGAAGGACGAAGCCAACGCGCGCCGCAAAGAGCTGAAAAAGCAACAGAAAGAACAGGAAAAATTGCTCGCTCAACAGCAGAAAGACGAAGAAAAACGTCTTGCGCTTGAAGAAAAAGAAAAAGCGAAACGGGAAAAAGAAAGAATAAAGCAGGAAAAAGAAAAAATGAAAAATGAAAATTCTTCCCGTAAATAAGAATTGTAAAACGTTGCCGCCGCAGAAACCTGCGGCGGTTTATTATGCTTTGAGCGCCGGAAAATAAACGCTTGGCGGACTTATCCGGCGGTTTAGCCCGCCAACAGCCGACACTGCGCGATTTACGGTCTCACCCTGCTGTTCACGATCTCTCTTGTCACGGGGTCGATCAGCACGGACATGTCGTCGTTACGGTCTGCGACGAAAGAGACGTACCAATAATATTTGCTTTCGCTGTCCTTTCTGTCGTTCACGTATCTGACGAATATCTCTCTCTGCCACCCGTCCTCGGAAGCAATCTCTGCGTCTATCTGCTGTTTGTAATATTCGTATGCGGTCGTCAGCGCTTCGTCCGGATCCATGACGTCTGCCATTCTGTCAGTCAGCGCGACGGTATACGTCTCCGTTTCGTCGCCGCTCCCGACAGTTATCACGACTTTTTCCGGAGTGCCTACTGCCGAAAGATCGCTGATTTCAGCGAGATATGCGCTCCCTAGCACGTTTTTGGAAAGCGCGCCCGTCGCTTTGCCCGTTCCGGACTCAAGCGAATATGTCATGTCTGCATCCTCGGCATTCTTTCTCTTTACGACCAGAGTCGTTCGCGTGACCATATTCCCCTTCTTTCCGTCGGCAATAAAAGCCTCCTCCTGAGAAAGGGTCGTGAGCGTAACCTCGAAGTTGTCGTCCGAACCGGTATAGCACGCGCTCTGACGGCTGCTTACGCTCTCCGTCAAAATTTCGTCCGTAGTCTTTCCGGCGTCGCACGCAACGAGCGCGAACGCACAAAGGATTACGGCGCAAACTGCAATGATGATCTTTTTTGTCATAAACCCTCCGTTTGGTACATTAAAGCATATTTACCTTGCGCCTTGGATATGACACTTTGTTACTTGCGCCGCGTCTTTTTAATCAATATCTGCGCGCGTATAAAAATTATGGCGCCCGTGTTCGTTTCGGGCGTTTTATACCAGATAAGAATAATACGAACCAACCCTGAGGCGCGCCTTTTGTGTGTTTTTTAACGATTCTCACTTGAAAATATTATAATATTATCTGCGTTCGTCTCGCTAAAACACTCACTAAAATTCATCGCCTGAGGGTGCCATGCAGTTTCAAGCAGTCAAATTTTTGTTGATACAAGGCAAATGCCGCAGGTAATATTATACATATTATCAAGGCATTTAACGCAGTAGCTACGAAAATTTGCCGCTTTAAACCTTGTTCGTATTATTCTGGTCTGGTATCGCTAAAAACAAAGAAAAAAGCCGGCGTTTCCGCCGGCACGAAATTATTCTGTTTTCCTTTTCTCATTGCTTTTCTGCAAGGATAGATTTGATCTTCATCAGTCTGACCGTGTTGCCTCTTTCGTTTTCGTCAAGCTTCATCGTTATATAACGAATGGTCTCTTCTGTCTGAGGTATCATCACGTATTCAAGCGCGTTGACTCTCCTGCGGTTCTTTTCTATCTCGTCGGCAAGCATATTGCACGTCTTTTCGATCTCCGCAAGTTTGACCAGCTTTTGCATGAGCTCCGTGAGTATCGCGATCGAACCGTCGAGTTCAGCGGTCACCGAGCCGTAAGAATACGGATACTTGTCCTCTCCCTGCGTCTTTTTGAGTTCAAACTGAGGCACGACGACGCTCATCACGTTTTTCGTCTGCGCTTCCAGCGTGATCTGCGAAGACGGCATGACCACGGCTTCCTGGATGGCGTACTCGTCGCTTACCGCCTTTGCCAGAACGAAGCTCCTGAGCGCCTCGGAAAGTTCTTCCTCGACCTCCTCTCTGAGCGCCTTGTTCTTCTTGGCGTACTCCATAAACCGTCTTATCATTTCGTCCGACTTGTCTTTGAGCAGTTTATGACCACGGACAGCCGTTTTCAGCCTGTCCTTGAGCCTTCTCAACTCCATTCTTGTCGGATTTACTTTCAGTCTCTCAGCCATAAATTATTCTTCCGCTTCGGGTTTCCTGATCTTGTCGTAATACTGCTCGAGGTATTTGTCGGAAATACGTTTCATTTCCGTTCTGGGCAATATCGTAAGAAGTTCCCAGCCGATCTGCAAAGTCTCTTCGATGGACCTGTTTTCGTTAAATCCCTGGTTGACGTATCTTTCCTCGAAAGCCTCTGCAAATTCCGCGTATTTGCGGTCTACCGGGGTCAGCGCCGCGTCGCCCAGGATCGCGGAAAGTTCTTTCGCTTCCTTGCCCTGCGCGTACGCCGCGAACAGCTGGTTCATTGAATCCGGGTGATCTTCTCTCGTCTTGTTCTTACCTATGCCCTTGTTCTTGAGACGGGACAGCGACGGCAGAACGTCGATGGGCGGATTGATGCCCTTCTTGTAAAGTTCTCTCGAAAGTATGATCTGCCCTTCGGTGATGTAACCGGTAAGGTCCGGGATCGGGTGGGTCTTGTCGTCTTCCGGCATTGTCAGGATGGGGATCTGGGTAATGCTTCCCTCCTTTCCCTTTATTCTGCCCGCTCTTTCGTATATCGTCGCAAGGTCGGTATACAGATAGCCGGGGTAACCGCGTCTGCCGGGGACCTCTTTACGCGCCGCTGAGACCTCTCTCAGCGCTTCGCAGTAGTTGGTGATATCCGTCATGATGACCAGCACGTGCATTCCTTTTTCAAACGCAAGATATTCCGCCGCGGTAAGCGCCATTCTCGGCGTCGCAATTCTTTCGACTGCGGGGTCGTTTGCAAGATTGACGAACATGACCGCTCTTTCTATCGCGCCCGTACGCCTGAAGTCCTGCATGAAGAATTCCGCTTCTTCGTAGGTTATGCCGATCGCGGCGAACACGACCGCGAACTTGCTGTCCTTACCGAGAACCTTAGCCTGTCTTGCTATCTGAGCGGCAAGCTGAGCGTGCGGAAGACCGGACGCGGAGAACACAGGAAGCTTCTGACCTCTGACGAGAGTATTCAGCCCGTCTATCGCGGAAACGCCCGTCTGAATGAATTCGTCCGGATAATCGCGTGCCGCGGGGTTTATAGGCTGTCCGTTGATATCCACTCTTTTTTCGGGGATTATCGCCGCGCCGCCGTCTTTGGGGTTGCCGAGACCGTCGAAAACTCTGCCGAGCATGTCTTCGGAAACGCCCAGTTCAAGGCTCCTTCCCAGAAATCTTGCTTTTGAAGTGGACATCTGAATGCCCTGCGAACCTTCGAAAAGCTGAACGAGCGCGTTGTCGCCGTTGACTTCCAGCACCTTTCCGCGGCGGACGCTGCCGTCCTGACCGCTGATCTCCACGAGTTCGTCGTACTTGACGCCGGATACGCCGCTGACGAGCATGAGCGGTCCGACGATTTCTTTTATTGACTTGTATTCTTTGAGCATATTCTCCCCCTTATTCCTGCGAGGACAGCGCGTTGAGTTGCTGTCTCATCTGTTTGCCGACCTGTTCGATTCTGGACAGTTCGGATTCAGGGATATATTTTATTCTGCCGATCATTTCACGCGCGCCGATTTTGAGTATATCGTCGAGGTCGACGTCCTTGGCGAGCGCTTCGCGGCTGTATTTGTCACATTCGAGTATCAGTTTGAGCATCATGAACTGTTTCTTAAGGCTCGCGTACGTGTCCACCTCGTGGAATGCGTCCTGATGCAGATAGTCTTCACGGAGAGACTTTGCGGTCTCCATCGTGAGGCGGTCGCTGTACGAAAGCGCGTCCATACCGACAAGCCTGACGATCTCTTCCAGCTGAGCTTCTTCCTGAAGGATCCTGAGCGCCTTTGCGCGGTTTTCTTCCCACTCCTGGTCAACGTTTTCCTTGTACCAGTCTCCCATGCTGTCTCCGTACAGAGAATAGGACTGGATCCAGTCTATCGCCGGGAAGTGCCTTCTGTACGCCAGCGAAGCGCTGAGCCCCCAGAAGACCTTGACTATGCGGAGCGTCGCCTGCGAAACGGGCTCGGAAAGGTCGCCGCCGGGAGGCGAAACCGCAGAGATCGCGGTTATAGATCCCGTTCTGTCATCAGACCCGAGAGTTTTGACAATGCCCGCTCTTTCGTAATATTCGGCAAGTCTCGAAGACAGATACGCCGGATAGCCTTCTTCGCCCGGCATTTCTTCAAGGCGACCCGACATTTCGCGGAGCGCTTCCGCCCAGCGCGACGAGGAGTCTGCCATAATAGCCACGTTGTAGCCCATGTCGCGGAAATATTCCGCTATCGTGATACCGGTGTAGATGGAAGCTTCACGAGCCGCGACAGGCATATCCGAAGTGTTCGCGATAAGCACGGTGCGTTTCATCAGAGGTTCGCCGGTGGTCGGATCCACGAGTTCGGGGAATTCGTTCAGAACGTCCGTCATTTCGTTGCCGCGCTCGCCGCAACCTACGTATACGATTATATCCGCGTCAGCCCACTTCGCAAGCTGATGCTGAACGACCGTCTTTCCGCTGCCGAAAGGTCCGGGGATACAAGCCGCGCCGCCCTTTGCGACCGGGAAGAAGGTGTCGATGACTCTCTGACCGGTAACGAGCGGAGTCACGGGAGACATCTTGGTCTTGTAAGGTCTGCCCTTTCTGACCGGCCACTTCTGGGTCATGGTCAGCTTTTTGTCGCCCTTTGCCGTTTTTACGACGCAGACGACCTCGTCGATCGTAAATTCACCTTCGGATATCTTTGAAACCGTGCCTTCGACGCCGAACGGCACCATGATGCGGTGCTCAACGACCTTGTTTTCCTGAACCGTACCGATTATGTCTCCGGCAGACACCTTGTCTCCCTTAGCGACCCGGGGCACAAACTTCCACTTCTTCTCTCTGTCGAGAGCGGACATACTCACGCCTCTTGCGATACGGTCTCCCGTCGCTTCGACGAGCTTATTCAGCGGTCTCTGAATACCGTCGTAGATTCCCTCTATTATGCCGGGACCCAACTCTACGGAAAGAGGTTCGTTGGTGGAAACCACGTCCTCGCCCGTACCGAGACCGCCCGTCTCTTCGTAAACCTGAATGGACGCCCTGTCTCCTCTGAGTTCGATTATTTCGCCGATGAGGTTTTTGTCGCTGACTCTCACGACGTCGAACATCTTGCAGTTCTTGAGTCCTTCAGCGACGATAAGCGGTCCGGCGACCTTTACAATCTTTCCTGTTTCTTGCATAATCAGTCTTCCTTATTAAACAATATATCCGTGCCGACAGCCTTTTCGACATCTCTTTTTATATTTTCCATACCGTATCCCGTGCTTCCCTCTCCGGACGGAATGGGCACGATCGCAGGATATGCGGTGCTTTTATAGCGGCTTATCACGTGTTCGCACGCCTTGGCATAGTCTTCCGTGATGAATATCACCGCATGCGTTTTCGCAAGTTTTTTGATCAGATTTTCGCACTGCTCGACGTCGGTAGCAGCGAATACCTCCATCCCGATCGCCTTGAACGCGAGTATCAGATCCCTGTCGCCTATTACGGCAATTTTACCTTCACGCATAATAGTCCCTCAGCCTTGCTTTTATTTGCGTCGTGTCGACGTGATTCTTCACGCAGATGAGAATCATCCTCACGACCTTGATTTCCTGTTTCTTTGCGACGTAGAACCCAGCGAGAGGACTTGTTGAGAAGATGTCCGTGCGGTCTCTCTTGAAAATGTCCAGCAGGTAGTTGTCCTGCGCCCTCTCGAAAGCAACCATTGCGTTTGCCTCGCCCGAGAAAGCCTCGTATACGATCTTGCCGTACGAAGTGTACCTGAACTTTTCCTGAACCGCTTCGTCCGTCGCGTCAAACGCGCTTTCGTACGCCGAAAGAGAGATCTCTCCGCCTTCAATAAAGGCTTTTCTGAACGACCTCAGCTCCTCTCCTTCTTTTCTCGAACGGATAAACGTCGTTATATTCGCAAAATCCACGACCGCCGTCCAGTAACGGATTATCGTCTTCTGCTTGCCTGCCTTTGCGACTCTGAGAATGTCCGCGTAACAAGCCTTGTCCAGGATCACGTCGATCGTTCTCGGGCTCTTGTCGCCGTTTGCACGCGCAAGATCCACGTCTGAAAGCGCCTTCGCCATCAGCGCCGGCAGCCTGTTGTAGGTGTCGCTGTATACGCTTTCTTTGAGCAAGGCGATATCCACGGTGCCTTCCGGAGCAAGCATGAAATCCGCGTCATCGAGGCGCATATATTTGGCTTTCGTCAAGGCTTTTGCGTTGTGGTAGTCCTGTTTCATCAGGAAACTTTCCATGCCGCAGCCTTCGGGCATGGATTCTGCCATAAACGCGCTGACCTTGTCCTCCTCGGCGCGCAGGATCTTCTCGTAATCCCCGTTTTCGGCAATCGCACCGCCGCCGTAATTGGATTCGGCAAGCACCCTCAACGCCTCGTCCACGCTTTCGCTGTAAACGAGCCTGTTGAACTTCTCCTGATTGAGAAAGGTGTTTTCCATTACCCTTACGCGGGCGTTGGAATATACGGTCGATTTGTTTGCCATACGCTTTTACTCCCCGAAAAGGATCCCGGACACCTCGCTCTCGCATTCCTCTCTGAGAGTCTCGAGTTCAAGGTCCAGTGACAGATTCTTGTCGTAGTTTTTGCCGATCAGGATAACGCCGCCGGTGATCGGCGCGTATTCCTTGTCCAAAGTCAGTTTTACTTTGCACTTCTTCGCGACTTTCTCGACGAAGTCTTTTGTCAGCACGTCTTTGTCCTGCTCGCTGATGCGCACTTTGTCTCCGTCTTCCGCCGCCGACGCGATCATCTTCCCGACAAGATCGCAATACTTCTTCTTGTCTGTGCGCAGAAGCTCTGCGGCACGCCCGAAAGCTTTGCCGATCAGCAACGTCTTTGCGGTCAGAAGCGCTTTCTTGCAGTCGAGATTTGCCACCACTGCGGAATTCGCGATCACGGTGTCGTAAGCGGCTTTTTTCTTCGCCGCTTCTTCCTCGATCACGCGCTGAGCTTCTTTCTCCGCCTGAGAAGCGATCTCTCCGGCTTTTTCGCTCGCCGCCGCAGCGATGCTCTCCGCTTTTGCGTTCGCGTCGCCCAGGATCTTGTCGATTATAGCCTGTTTTCCGTTCATACGCTTATTACGCTATGAAGAATACGCCGAGGAAGGAGATCAGCAGCGCGAGAAGCGCGTACGTCTCGACCATGACGGTGAGAAGCAGACCTTTACCGGAAGTCTCGGCTCTCTTGCCGACCATCGCAATTGACGCCGCAGCGCACTTACCCTGATAGATGGCGGACACGAGACCTACGATCGCCATCGGCGCGCAAGCCGCGACCATTGCCCAGCCCTGCATATCCGTCATTTCTTTGACGCCGCCGCCGAGCAGTCCCGTCTGCATGAACACGATGAACGCGATGATCAGTCCGTAGATACCCTGCGTACCGGGCAGAAGCTGCAAAATGAGCAGTTTGCCGAACTTGTCCGGGTCTTCGCTCGTGACACCGGCCGCAGCCTGTCCTGCGGTTCCTACGCCGATTGCGCTTCCGCAACCTGCCATCAGTGCGGCGAGTGCCGCTCCGATAATAGCGATATACGCTCCGTTCATTACTTTTTTACCTCCTGATTGTGGATATAGTAATATTTCATTTCACAACCGAGCGGACGGAAAAGCTCTCCTCCGCCGGTATAAAATTTTCCGAAAAACTCGACGAACTGAAGCCTCGAGTTGTGCACGTACGCGCCCAGCGCGTTGATGCCGATATTGAACACGTGACCGATAAGGAATATTATCGCAGCCGCAACCACACCGATCGCCTTGACGGGGATCATGTTCATCATAAGCGCGCCTATCTCGTTGAATACCATGCCTATGACCGCCGAAGCGAGTCCGAGACCGAATATTCTCGTATAGCTCATAAGGTCGGAGAAAAAGTTGACGATATCGTAAAGACTTGCCAACGCGCCGCTGATCTTCGCCGCGCCTTTTTTGTGAAGCGCGCCGGACAACATGAGAAGAAACACTCCCACGCCCAGCAGAACGTATCCGACCGTCTTCACCCACGACGGGATCGTGACGGATTTTATAAGCGAACTGCCGAAAGCAAGCGCAAGCCCTATCAGCATGAAATACCATGAGAAGGTACCCGAGATCGCGGACAGCGGCTTTTTCTGTTTAAACAGCGCGACCATGTTTATTCCCAGACCGAAACACATCTGGAATACGCCCATGCCCAGGCTGAGGAAAAGCATGTTCATCGGTTCCTCTATCGGATTGAACCAGCACCATATACCGAGGTCTGTCGCAGAATAACCGAAATAACTGCCGAAGATTATGCCCCAGATGACCGTGGACAAGCCGCCCATAAATACGATCTTGATCAGGCTTGCCTGACCTTTCGGGGGACGTTGCTTTATCAGCACTATGCCTGTCAGCAGCATCAGTATCAGACCGTAACCCGCGTCTGCGAGCATCATTCCGAAGAAAAGGAAGAAGAAGAACGCGACGAACGGATTGGGGTCTATCTCTCTGTAAGCGGGCGCGCTGAACATGTTGGTGACCGTCTGATACGGCTCCACCACCGCATTGTCCTCGACGTATGTCGGCGGTTTCTCGCCCTCAAGCGGCTCCCTTATCTCGTACATAAGCGCAAGGGGACTGCTCTCCAGCTTCTTGTCAAGTTCTTCCGTCCTGTCGAGAGGCACCCACGCCTCAAGGAAATAAGATGTCTCCGTGCAACTCGTCTGCATCTCGCATTCGAGCTTGCGCTCCTCGATCAGATAATAGTCGTAAAGTCTCTTGCAGTCTTCGAGAACGTATTCGAAAGAAATGATCTGTTCGATCAGTTTTTCACGCATGGAAGCGTTTTCCGCCAGAAGTTTTTCGCTGTCGGAGATCGCGTCTTTGGGCACGCCGGTATAATTGAGCGTGCATGCGGAAAATTCAGCGTCTGAAAGTATCCTGGTTATCTCGTCGTATTTTTCTTTCAGGAAAATGCATACGACCGTACATACGGAGCCGGCGTCGTATAAAAGCGTGCAGGCTCCTGCGTCCTCGGTTTTCTGCGCCGCCGCCTTTTTAGCGGACGGAACGCTGCCGAGCATTATGCATACGTTCGTCGTATCTTTGAAAGACTCCAGCTTCGCGTCCACGTCTTTGTACGGCTGAAGCTGAGTCACAGTATTTTTGAGTTTGATTTCGTTCGCCTTGTTTTTGAGAAGCGCTTCAGAAAGACGGGTCAGTCTTTCGCACGCGTCGAATACGCCCTGCTCCAGTTCCGGAGTCTTGTAAAATTCCTCCATCGTCAGAGAAGGTTTCCCCGCGAGGAACGGCTTTTTTACCGGTTTGTAGCTGATTTTCTTGGCTTTGATCAATGCCTGCGCTTCAATCTGACAACTTTTCAGAAGATCGAAAATAAAATCTATCTTCGCCTTTTTCGCACCGAACGCCTCGATCGCGCTCTGCTTGTCGGCATAGCGCGTCTCTCCTACTTTCGGCGCGGCAACGATCTGCGCGCACTCTTCGGTGTGAAGAAGTTTTATCAGCTGTTCTCTCTCGGACGTGTTTCCGACGAGAACGAGTTTGCGCATTTCAACTACGGGCATACTTCTCTTTCAGCCTCCCGATCACGACTTGCGCCGCTTTATCCAGGTTTTTTTCCGCAGTTTTGCCGAGCGCCTCGATCTCTTTCTCGTTGGACGCTATCGCCGCCGCGTAGTGCTCGTCAGCTTTCTTTCTCGCGTTCTCGACGTTCTTTCTGGCTTCCGCCTTGGCTTTTTCCTTTGCCGCCGCAATGACTTCTTCTGCGTCCGCGTTTGCTTTTGCGACGGTCTCTTTTGCCCTTGCGTTGGCTTCTTTTACTATTATTTCCGCCTGATTTTCAGCTTGAACTATGCTGTCGATAATTTCCTGGACCATTTTTCACCTTATTTGAAATATTTGTTCTCGATAGCGGTGATCTTCGCCACTCTTCCTTCGTGTCTGCCGCCCTGAAAAGGAGTATCCAGCCAGATCTCCACCATCTTTGCGGCTTTTTCGGGAGTCAGTATCCTTCCTCCCATAGCCATGACGTTGGCGTTGTTGTGCGCCGAGATCATCTCCGCGGTGAATTCGTCGTGCGCCACCGCCGCTCTTATCCCTTTCACCTTGTTAGCGGCTATGGATATGCCTATGCCCGTGCCGCAGAGCACGATCCCTTTGTCACATTCGCCCGAAGCGACCGCCTCAGCCACCTTGAGCGCGTAGTCGGGGTAATCCACACTGCTTTCGTCGTAACAGCCGAAATCGACCGCCTCGATCCCTCTTTTTTTGAGAACTTTAACAATAGCGGGTTTGAGTACTATTCCGCCGTGATCGCAACCTATAGCGATTTTCATAAATTGCACCTCTTTATTCGGACGAATAATTATGTAACCTGTTACCTAATATGCTCTCTGCGTTAAAAACAGTCAAGTGTTTATCAGTCCGATTGTGTTTATTTTATCACAGTTTGCCTGCGTTGTAAAGAATAGATATTTTTTTCACGATCTTTTTACAAAAAACGCCGTCAAAACGGTATTTTTACGCATTCGGCGGCTTTTTTGTATTCTTTTCAGCAATATCCGCCACCGCTTTCGCGAGCTTGTCAAGCTTGAGCGCGCACACTCTGTAAACGTCGATATTCCTGCCGTAAGGGTCGTCTATTTCCTCTCCGGTCAGGTCTTTCGCTTCAAAAAGTTTTTCCTTGGGCACGTAAGGCGCAAGCGCCTGCTTGTGCGGAGAGGTCATACACACGACGAGATCGCTTTCGTCCAGAAGCTTCTGAGTGACCGGTCTCGACTGGTGCGTATAGAATATTCCCCTTTCGGCAATTATTTTACGCGAATTTTCCGAAACTTCTTCTCCGTATCCGCAACAAAGCCCCGCGCTTTCGCAATCGGCGTCAATATTTCTGTTGTCCAGCTCCTTCTGAGTTATCGCCTGCGCAAGCGGGGATCTGCACGTGTTGCCCGTGCATACGAACAATATTTTCATACTATTTTTCCTCCGGCTGATTTCAGCACTCTGTTCATGACCGATCCCCTGACGCCCTCGTTCCCGAAATGCTCGCAGACGATAAATCCTGCGATCTTTTCACCTCTGTGCAACGCCGAGTAGATATTCCTGCATATCTCCGCATCCGTTGAGCCGACGTCGATATGCATTCTTTTCCCCGCTTCCGCGCATACTCCTGAAGACGCTATGATGACGGGTCGCAGACCTTTTTTCTCCGCTTCGTCGTACGCATTTAAAAGACTTTCGGGCGTCGCGGCGACAACCGTCTCGCAAGAAGGCGCATAATGCTTGTATTTCATTCCGGGCGCCTTTGCTACTACCACTTTGCCGCTGAAAGTCCTGACCGCGCCGAGTACGTCGGCAAGCATTTCCGCCGTGATTGCGCCCGGTCTCAGGATGGTCGGGACGTCAGTTGACATATCGATTATCGTGGATTCGATGCCGACTTCACAGTCTCCGCCGTCTATTATCAGCGGGATCCTGCCGTCCATATCTTCAAATACATGCTCCGCGCTCGTGGGGCTGATATGCGTGGATCTGTTCGCACTCGGCGCCGCTATCGGTGTGCCGCACGCCTTTATGAACGCCCTAGCGACCGGATGCGAAGGCATCCTGATCCCCACTGTCTCCAGACCGGCAGTTACCGCGTAAGGCACGTCTTTCCCTTTTTTCATTATTACCGTTATCGGACCGGGCATAAACGCTTCCATCACCTTTTTTGCCCTTTCGGAAACGTCCTCGACCAGACCTTCAAGCCCGGACAGGTCAGCGATATGAACGATCAGCGGGTTGTCCGACGGTCTGCCCTTCGCCTCGAATATCTTATTTACGGCAACGCCGTTGAACGCGTCGGCGCCGAGTCCGTAAACCGTTTCCGTTGGGAAAGCGACCACCTCTCCTTCTGCAATCAGAGAGGCGCCTTTTTCCAGCGCTTTTTCACCTTTCATAACCAGTGTCTGCATAGTCCCTCCGACGGTTTTCCGTCTTTTTTATGATATACCCAATTCATTCAACTTGCAATAATTTTTTTCTGTCTTTGATGGCATGCCCCGTCGGGGCATACGTTTTTTTACATAAATTTCAAGTAAAAACCGCACGCGTAACTGCATGGTTTATGTAAAATAATGGACGAAATTCACAAGTTTGCCTTTACATTCGCACACGAGTGTGTTATATTTAATGTACAAAACCTAAAAGGGAGAAGCAAAAGATTATGACAAACCTGATCAACTCGCTCATTGCCGCGTCCTTCGGAGATTTTCTGAACGAAAGCGTAATCGGCGGAATTACCATGTGGATGATACTTGCAATAACTGCCGCCATCGTAGTTATCTGCGTTATTCTTATCATCGTCATCTCAAAAAGCAACAGCAAAAAATCCAAGAAAAAAGCCAACGCCGTCGTTACGGAGAATGAGAATACAACTGCTCCTGAACGCGCATCTGAACCTGTAGAGCCGATCAGACCCACCGTCGTTCCCGACGTGGTTGAAACTTCGGCGGCACCTGAAGAAGTTGCACTCAGTGAAGCCGGCACAGTAACAGAAACGCAGAACGCCGAAGAAACCCAGGCTGAACCCGTTGTCGAAGAAACACCTGCTGAAACCGCACCTGTAGCTGAAGAAACTCCCGCTCAGGAAGCTCCGGCAGAAACCGCACCCGTAGCTGAAGAAGCTCCCGCTCAGGAAGTTCCGGCAGAAACCGCACCCGTAGCTGAAGAAGCTCCCGCTCAGGAAGCTCCGACAGAAACCGCGCCCGTAGCTGAAGAAGCTCCCGCCCAGGAAGCTCCGGCAGAAACCGCGCCCGTAGCTGAAGAAGCTCCCGCAGAAACTGCACCCGCAGCTGAAGAAGCTCCCGCGGAAAAACCTGAAAAGAAGGTCGTCAAGCCTCCTGCAAAGAAACCCGTTGCCGCAGCTGCAAAGAAACCTCCCGTCAAGAAACAGCCTCCCGTCAGAAAGCCCGTCGCAAAAGCGGAACCGGCGCCCGCTGTCGCAGGCGACAAGAGCAACATTACCCTGCTATTCGGAGAAGCACCTGAACCGAGCAACGGCAAGTACGTCATCATCAAGGACACTAAGAACGCTATACGTCCTTATAAATTCCAGCTTAAAGCAAACAACGGTCAGATCCTGTACGAAAGCGAAAACTACAAGATCAAACCCAAGGCTAAGCAGGTCGACGGCTTCCGTAACACCATCAACAACGGCACTTACGCTATCGACGAAGAAAAGAACGGTACCTTCCGTTACAAGATCTTCAAGGTCGACGGCACGTTGTACGGCGTAGGCGAAGGCTATAAATCCAGAGCTGCAGCTGAATCCGCGATCGAATCCGTCAAGAAATTCGCCAACAGC
>CASFWW010000052.1:0-4266 GCA_949298505.1 uncultured Christensenella sp.
GCTTTAAAACAACAAAAGTTTTGGATAAAGAGACAGGATGCCCGGCGCATACTAAAGCAGGATCAAAGCTACAAGCCACGGCATTATTACGCATATGACCAGACAGAGTGAGGTAAAGCAGAGCAGCAACGCGGCATAGTGCGACAGCAATTCTGTTATTGATCCGGTACAGGTCACCGTCGCGCTTTTTGCCGTCCAGTATCGGCTCGCAAAGCCTGTTGCCACAACGCAGATCGTCATATACCCGAGACAAAGCGGCAGATAAAAAAATATTGCCGTAAAGATACCGTCCACAAGAGCAACGTTTGCCGCGCCAACGAAACACAGCCCGAATCTGTATCCCATAAATGCCGTCCATACAAAAGTCAGCGCGCTGAAATACTTTTTGAACACGCAGGTGAAGTTCACGGCAAGAGTTGCAAGCGCGAGAAGAAAGAATTTGAAAAAAGTTGAAAATTTGCCGTACTCTGCGGTTTTCAATGCGGAAAACACATTGAGTTTGAAATATTCTTCTCCGAATCTGACCGCAACGACAATGCCCAGCAGAATTCCAGTCAGACAAGACGAGCAGACAATGGCTATCAATGACGAATGTTCTTCAACAAACGCTGATACGCAGTTTTTAAGATAATTCAAATTGAGAAAAAACTTCTTCTTTCCGGTCCGCATAGTAAATTTCTATGCGCCGGGATCAGACTTTATGCGACAAATTACGCGTTCTTAGAAAACGACCAGGCGATTAAAACATCGCAGTCTGAACAGAATATCTGATTTTTTCGCACGACTGCATTATGAATTGCTTTGCCGTCGGTTTGCCTTTTTCTGTGTCGATAGTGTTGCCGAATTCTCCGTAAAGCGCGTCTATGTCGCCGTCAAGCCACGCTTTGGAAATACAGTTCTGAATGTTTTTGTCCACGCAGTCCGTGCACGTGCCGTATTTTTCCGAAACAAGTCTGTAACCGACGTATTTAAGCGGAAGTATCTCGATGCCGTTGAGTTCGGCTTCGATAAGATCGACAAGATAGCGATAGCCCTTGCAGGACGGCTTTACGCCCAACGAAAGCAGATAGCCGGAGATTTCGCGTTTGAAGTTCATATGCAAATTATACTACCTGACCGTGCGCGTAAAACTGCATATACTGTCAGAAAAGCGGAAAAAAGACGGGATAAAGCGGACGCGTATATTGAAAAAATACGCAAAAAATGATATAATATTTTTATGAAAACGTGTTATCTGATAGTGCTGGACAGCCTCGGGATCGGCGGAGCCGCAGACGCGGCGGATTTTGCCGACGAGGGCAGCAATACATACGAGGCGATATATCCCTTTCTGAACACGCCTTGTCTGCGTTCGCTCGGCTTTGACAACATAGACGGGCTTGATTTCGCCGTGCCGGTGAAAAATCCGCTTGCAAGTTTCGCAAGGCTCGCGGAAAGGTCAAGAGGTAAAGACACGACGACCGGACATTACGAGATCGCAGGGCTTGTCGTCAGGTCTCCGCACCCGGTTTATCCTCAAGGTTTTCCTGACAATATCGTAAAAAAACTCTGCGAAGCGTGGGGCGTAAGCGGCGTGCTGGGCAACAAGGCGGCAAGCGGCACCGAAATAATAAAGGAACTCGGTCAGGAGCATCTGAGAACGGGACTTCCGATCGTCTATACGTCTGCGGACAGCGTGCTTCAGGTCGCCGCGAGCGTGGATACCTTCGGGCTTGACAGGCTTTACGACTGCTGCGAAAAAGCAAGAAGGATAATGTGCGGCAAGGACAGCGTGGGCAGGATTATCGCGCGCCCGTTTTCGAGAGACGCTTCCGGCAATTTCTACCGCACTCCCGACAGACGCGATTACGCGCTTTTACCGCCGGCAAAAACTGTTTTGAACGCGCTTTCCGAAAGCGGTATCGACGTTGTGTCCGTCGGCAAAATAAACGACATTTTCTGCGGATCCGGCATTACAAAGGCAATACCTGCCCACGGCAATAAAGAAGTCGGAGAAGGGATTCTGAATTTCAAGCCTGAAAAAGATTCTCTTGTATTTGCGAATTTCGTGGATTTCGATATGCTTTACGGGCACAGGAACGACGTCAAAGGATACGCAGATTGCCTGAACGCGTTCGACAAGATATTGCCTGATATTCTGGGTAAGATCGGAGGCAACGATATGCTGATAATTACCGCGGATCACGGTTGTGACCCGTCAACGCCTTCAACCGATCACTCAAGAGAAAACGTGCCGCTTATCGTTTACAGAAAGTGTGAAAAAGCAAAAGATCTCGGCACGATCGAAGGGTTTTACTATATAGCAAATAAAATTGCAGACTTTTTCGGCGTGCCGTATGAAGTAAAAGAAGTGGACGCCGCACCAAACCTGTAAACGGAGAAAAATTTAATGCGTACAAAAAAAGATAAGAGACCGTCTCAGGAAGAGATCGACAAAAAAATCAGCGATATAAAGGCGATTTGGGGCATTGAAGGGATGCGGGTCGAGCCTGAAACGGAAATCAGCCTGAGAAGATTCTTTGCCGGAGAGATGACGGAAGACGAACTTATGTCTGAAGTGATCGTAAACTACGAAAGAAAAAAATGAAAATCTGAGTCTTGCCTGAAATATCCTGTTCCGGCCCCGGTTTTTTATAAGCGACGCCGGTTGTTTATCCGTAAAAGACAGATAAGCCGGAAAGGGCTGAAAATCGTATGAACTTTGCGCCGAATATTTGCGGCGCTTTTTCTTATACTAATCACAATCATTAAAGAGAGGTGCAGTATGAAGAAAAATTTTGCGATATTACTTGCATTGCTTGCTTTGACGGCGGCAGTCTGGTCGGGCGTAGCGTACGCTAGCGAAATGCCTGACGTCGTAAGTGAAGCAAATGCTGTGCAATCCAAAGAAAGCGCATATAGCGTAAATTGCCATTCAGCTTATTTATCTGATTACGCTACGGGAGCGGAGCTGTATTCTTATAACGCGGACAGCAGACACGAGATAGCCAGCATGGTAAAAATAATGACGGCAGATCTTGTATTCGAAGCGATAGAAAGCGGACAGATAGGAGTAGAGGATGAAATAACCGTATCTAAGCGCGCTTCGTCAATGGGCGGCAGTCAGATGTTTCTTGACGCGAACGAAAAATACAGGGTAAACGATCTGATAAAAGGTGTTGTCGTTGCGTCTGCAAACGACGCGGCGGTCGCGCTTGCGGAGACTGTAAGCGGAAGCGTGGAAGGTTTTGTGAACGCGATGAACGAAAAGGCGGAAAGTCTTGGCATGACAAATACGAAATTTGCAAACCCTACCGGTCTCCCGTCCGAAAGCGAGCAGTACTCGACGGCGCGCGACGTCAATGTGATGACGAGAGAACTGATGAAACACGACGGATATTATGAATACGCGGGGATATGGACAGAAGATTTTACTCATCCGTCCGGCAGAGTAACGACTCTTACAAATACCAATAAGCTTATAAGAAGTTACCAGGGGTGCAAGGGCGGCAAGACGGGATATACAGACAGCGCTAAATTCTGCGTTTCAGCCTGCGCTGAAAGAAACGGAATCAAAACTGTCGCGACCGTGATAGGCGCAGACGACAGCAAGGTGAGATTTGCAGAAGCTTGCAGACTTTTCAACTACGCTTTTGCGAACTTCAGAAACGAGATCGTATGCAAACAGGGCGAAAAGATTGAAAAAAGCGTTTCAGTTGAAAAGAGCAGAGTAAAGGCAATGACTCCCGTTGCCGCACAGGACGTGGCGGTCCTCATAAAACAGGGCGACGAAGTGAAGATAGAATACGAGCTTCCTGACAAAATCAAGGCGCCGGTCAGGAAAGGAGATCTTGTCGGCAGGATAAAAGTCACACATGAAGGCAAGGAATATTATTTCGATCTTATCAGTGACAGCGACATCCCACGCGCAACCATATGGGATATAATCAAGGACATGGCGGGTCAGTGGTAAACAGGTGAAATCATCAGCAAGCCTTAAAAGTATAAACCGGGTGGATGCATAGGAAAAAATAAATAAAGCCTTATCCGGCTAAACGGACGGAGCCGCGCATTTGCGGCTCCTTTTCTGTTTGTCGTAGATATATAAAATTTTTTGTGAGACAATATGCCTGGTGGCGCAAATAATAAAACGCGGGCTTTTGAAAAAATATTATTCCGGTATGACGTGAATTTTTATAGAAAACAATATTAAAGCATGCAAAATTCATAATTTACTGAAATGTACTGTAATTATTTAAAAAATAATTAAAATACCAATATTAAATA
>CASFWW010000053.1:0-18858 GCA_949298505.1 uncultured Christensenella sp.
TCACGTGAGAGAGAAGACTCTGAAAAAGAATCTGGCGTTAATTAACGCCAGACCTAAAAAAGTGCTTGGGTACAAAACACCGGCAGATTTATTTGAACAAGAATTGCAAAAAGTGTTGCACTTGGTTTGACAATTCACTTAGTCGATACTATTTAATTTAAACCTTATTATTTTTATACGCTTCCGTCGGGCTGTTGTCCGTCATGCAGTTTCCATTTGCACTCGCCCGTCTCCGCATTGCTGAAAACTGCGGTAAAAGAAGATTCTTCCGGGCTGCACGCGTAAATGCCGAAAGATATTTCCCCTCCCGCCTTGCTCAGATGACATATCCTCATTATATTGAACGTTACGCCGTCAAAAGAATATTCTATGCAAAAATCGTTTTCTCTACGACTCAGCCTGTACCATATCTCTTTAAAGGCAGCCGGTATCGCCTGTATCGCCCAATCCGAATATCCTGCGTTGGTAACTACGCTGCCCAGGTTCTGAGTCTGCCCGTCTTCGTATTCTGCTGAAGCTTTGAGCCAGTTTTCGCTGTCCAAATAAACTATGACGCCGCACTGATCAAACCTGTGCTTTGAGTTGAACCGGGTTTTTACAGTAAACGAAAACTGTTGTATATCTGTCTTTGTCTGTAATACGGGAGCGTTATCGTTCCTGAATTTATAATACGTTCTCTGCCATAGATCGGTATGCGGCATAGTGGTTATCTCTATTTTGTCATTGCCTATCCTGAATTGTTCAGGCTTTCTTGTCCAGAAAAGTTCTTGTTCAATAAATCTCATAAAATCTCCTTTCACGGCTTTATCGCGACTTTGATCACGCCGTCCTTTCTGTTTTCGAAAACGTCGTACGCTTTTTCTATGTCTTTGAGTGCAAAGGTGTGGGTGATGAGCGGGATTGCGTCAATCTTGCCTGCGGATATCAGAGAAAGTATCTCAGCGCATTTGCAGCCGTCCACGCCGCCCGTCCTGAAGGTCAGGTTTTTGCCGTACATGTCGGGAAGTGGCAGGATCTGAGGCTTGTCGTACATCGCGACGACGACCACGGTCGCGTTGGGGCGCGCGCACTTCCAGGCGAGTTCAAAGGTGTTTTCAGCTCCCGCAACTTCGAACACGACGTCCGCTCCTCCTCTTTCGCACGTCGTCTTTATATAGCTTTCGACTTCTTCGGGAGAGACGGTTTCCGCCGCAGGACATACCCTCTTTGCAAGCTGCCGCCTGCTCTCTTCCTTTTCGCAGACTATTATCCTTCCCGGCTCTTTGAGCGCGACTGAAAGCAAAGTGCAGATGCCGGTCGGACCTGCGCCGATGATAAGCGCGACATCCCCTTTTTCTATACCCGAAATATCCGCCGCCCAGTAGCCGGTCGCAAGGATATCCCCGACGAAAAGCGCCTCTTCGTCGCTGACGTTATCAGGGATTTTTGTCAAGCCCGTGTTTGCAAACGGCACTTTTGCATACTCTGCCTGCAATCCGTCAATACGGCACCCGAGCGCCCAGCCGCCGTTCTTGTCCGTGCAGTTATTTACATAGCCCCTCTTGCAGAAAAAGCACTCTCCGCAGAACGTCTCCACATTGATCGCGACCCTGTCGCCCGGCTTGACGTTGCTTACTTCCGCACCGACTTTTTCTACCACTCCGACCGCCTCGTGTCCTACCGTTATACCCTTGACCGCGCGCGGCACGAAGCCGTGCCTGATATGCAGATCGCTGGTGCAGATACTCGCGAGAGTTATCCTGACTATCGCGTCTTTAGGGTCTGTGATAACGGGTCTTTCTCTTTCTTCAAGCGCGAAGCGCTCTTTGTCCTTATAAACGTATGCAAGCATTATCTTCTCCTTACCGACCGTTCTCCGTTTTCAGACGAACGGGCTGGCTCTCCCACCCTATTATCATAGCACATTCGCCCGACCTTTACAATACCGCGCATTGCCTCGATGAGACCGCGCGGGGTAAACAAAACGTACTTTTGCCCGCCGCAAGCCTTTTCGGACACGAAAAAACCGCCCCGAAGGGCGGTCTTTATCTTTGCGTCTTACTTCTTCACGAGCACTTTCTTGAGCTGAGCGAATCTGGGGAGACCGTCCTCGAGAGGAGCCTTGCTGTCGCCCTGGATCAGCGGGAGCGCGTAATCGACATACTCCTGGGAAAGCATCGTGCCGTCGTTGATGATCCATTCCATGGGGACCTTCTTTTCAGCGTTAGCCGCTTTAGCAACGCTCATGACGCCGACCTTGCACTTATACTTGCCGCTGGACATGTCTCTCTTCAGGATGACCATCTTGTCGGTGGTGCCCTTTACCGCGTACTTGACAGCCGCCGCGCCTGCCTTGAAAGCTTCTTCAACGTCGGTCTTGGAAGCGAGGTGAGCGCCACATCTCTGCATAAGGCTGAACTCAACCGCACGGGTCTTGCAGCCGAACTCAGCTTTGCACATATTGGCGAGAGCCGCGCCTACGCCGCCGAGCTGTGCGTGACCGAAGCTGTCGCGAGCGAGGTTGTCGCCTGCGAGGACTTCGGCGATGAGCTTGCCGCTTGCGTCAGAAATACCTTCGGAAACCGCGACCATGCACTTGCCGCCGTTCTTCTCCATGACCGCCTTGACGTCACTCTTGAACTTGTCGACGGAGAACGGAACTTCGGGAAGATAGATGAGGTCTGCGCCGAGACCCTTGTAATTGGCAAGGCTTGCCGCAGCAGTCAGCCAGCCTGCGTGTCTGCCCATGATCTCCACGACGGTGATCATCGGGGTGTCGTAGACGTTGGCGTCCAGCTTCAGCTCCATCATCGTGGTGGCGACGTACTTAGCCGCGCTGCCGTATCCGGGGCAGTGATCGGTGCCGTAAAGGTCGTTGTCAATGGTCTTGGGTACGCCGATGACTCTGCATTCCCAACCCGACTTTTTCATGAACTTGCTGACCTTGTTGCAGGTGTCCATGGAGTCGTTACCGCCGTTGTAGAAGAAATAGCGGATATTGTATTTCTTGAATACTTCGAGAAGTCTCTTGTAATCGGTGTCGTCAACCTTTTCGGGCTTGAGCTTATATCTTACCGAACCGAGAGCGGACGACGGGGTGTTTTTAAGGAGCATGAGCTCTTTCATGTCCTCTTCGCCGATATCGTAGAATTCTTCGTTGAGTACGCCTCTGATACCGTGCGCCGCACCGTAGACCTTGGTGATGCAATCCTGCTTGAGCGCTTCGGTGAAAACGCCAGCCGCAGAAGAGTTGATAACCGACGTGGGGCCGCCGGACTGACCGAACATACAAGCGCCGACCAATTTTTCCATAATATATTATCCTCCGATAAATTGTTTTTGTATTTCGCGCCGCAATAAAGCGGCTTTTGCCTTTATTGTTTTTTCGTGCCCGTGTCTGTTAATGGCGTTTTTTACATACTCAGTATCTTGGTACGGTTGTAAAGATCGGTCTGGAACTCTCTCTTCATTTTGAGCGCAGCGCCGATCTCCTCGTCAATGATCTGATTGTCGCGTATTCCGACCACTCTGCCGCCCTTTCCTTCCATCAGAAGGTCGACCGCTCTCATGCCGAACTGCGCCGCAAGCACTCTGTCCTGATTGGACGGCGCGCCGCCTCTCTGGATATAGCCGAGCGTCGTCGTCTTTATCGAACCGGTGACGCCCTGCTCTTTGAGCTTTGCCTTGAGTTCTTCAGCCTTGCAGACGCCTTCCGCAAGCACGATGATGTCGCTGGTCTTGCCTATCCTCTGATTGAGCTTGATGCTCTTCACGACCGCCGCGAGATCGAACGGTACTTCGGGAACGAGTATGAGTTCCGCGCCGCCGCCGAGACCCGCGTAAAGCGCAATGTCGCCGCACTTTCTGCCCATGACCTCTATTATGCACACTCTGTCGTGCGAAGTCATCGTATCGCGCAGATTGTTGATCGCGTTCAGCACGGTGTTGACCGTCGTGTCGAAACCGAGAGTATAATCGGTATAAGCGAGGTCGTTGTCTATCGTGCCGGGGATCCCTATTACCTGGGTGCCGAAATTGTCGTAAAGGTCTTTCGCGCCTCTGAACGAACCGTCGCCGCCGATGACGACGAGACCGTCAATGCCGTACGCTTCCATATTGTCGACAGCCTGCGACATATATTCAAGCTGTTTGAACTCGTCGCAACGCGCTGTCTTTAAGATCGTGCCGCCTCTCTGGATTATGTCTGAAACCGAACGGCGGTTCATCTGATTGATATGGTTGTTGATAAGCCCGACGTAGCCGCGCTCTATGCCGTAAACGTCGAGACCTTTGTTGAGCGCGTATCTTACTACCGCTCTGATGCAGGCGTTCATGCCGGGGGCGTCGCCGCCGCTCGTCAAAACTCCGATTCTCTTCATAATGCCTCCGATTGGCGCAGGTTTACTCTCCGCAAATCACTACGCCGTGCTTGGTATAGATTTCAGCTTTCCCTCTTATCTTGATAGCCGAAGTCTTTTCTGTAAACTGCATCACGATGACCTCGTTCTTGTCGAGATTTTCGGTGTGATGCGGCTTCGTGTTGTCTCCGCGCGTCAGCCCGATTATCTGAACGGGACTGGAAAGCGCTTTGATGACTATATAATCGTCGGTCAGAAAATTCTTGTCGTCCATTTTTCTCCTCTCTATGCCGTAAGGCATACGCCAATAGGATTATATCAAATACGGCGCGAAAACTCCATTGTTTTACACATTTTTTTGATATTTTGCGCACGCGCGTCCGTTTTCTGCTCAGAAAAGTCTTTTTTCTTCGCCTTGCGACGGGCTCTCTTTTCTTCTCTTTATTTCTTTTTCTTCGCCGTTTTTACGCACGCGTCTCCGAGAAGTCCTTTGAGCTGAGAGACCAGCGCGCCTTTAAGGTCCACTCTTTCTTTGCACCTGTAAAGCTTGCCGTCAAACTGAACAAAGGTCTCCACCTTGCCCGGAGCAAGCCTCAGATAGCCTCTCACCTCGTCGTACTGCTCGTTGGACTCCACCTTTACGTACAACACGTCGTCAGTCTCTTCCTCTTTTTCCTCTTCTTCGTCCTCTTCGGCGTTATTTTCAAGAAGCTGCACGTCCATCGCGACAATGCTTGCTCTCTCCTCCTCCAGGTTGAGCCTGCCGGTGATCCTGACGATCGCGTCGTCCGGGATTATGTAATGCACCTTGGAGAACACGTTGGGGAAGAACACGACCTCTATCGTCGCATGCATATCCTCAAGATTGCCGTAACCCATGAGTTTGCCCGATTTGGTGACTTTGGGGGTCACCTTGCTCAGCATGCCGCAGACGGAAACCGTCTTTTCGTTGTACGTGTTGATCAGCTCCAGATAGCCGCTTTCCCCTTCGAAATCGCCGCCTTCTCCCTCGTCTTCGCTCTTTTCTCCCGCGCGGATATTGGCAATCTCCTTGAGGTATTCGGCAAGCGGCGCGAGTGTGAACGGTTGTTTTTCAAGCACGTATTTCCACTCGTCCAGCGGATGCCCTGACAGATATACGTTGAGGGCTTCTTTCTCGTTTTCAAGCAGTACTTTGGGCGGAAACTCGGGGAGCGAGGGCACGTCGTCCGTCTTTTCTTCCTCGATGAAGTCGAACAGCGAAAGCTGACCGCTGCCCTGCTTCTTCTTTTCGTAAGCGGAAAGGTTGAGCATGTTTTCGTAACTTGCCATCAACGACGCGCGCGTATAGCCGAAGCTGTCGAACGCGCCCGCCTTGATAAGGTTTTCGAAAATGCGCTTGTTTACCGTGCCCGCGGGAAGCCTTGACAGCATGTCCGAAATGCTCTTATACGGTCCGTTCTTCTCTCTTTCTTCGACGAGAGTCTGCATCGCCGCCTCGCCCACGTTCTTTATGCCGCCGAGACCGAAACGCAAGCCGCCGTTCTCCGTCTTGAACACCGCGCGCGACTTGTTGACGTCCGGAGGATAGATCCTGTAACCCTTATTTTTCAGATAAGTCAGATATTTCTGCACTTCGTCCGCGTTGGTGATGCGGTTGTTGATGACCGCCGCGATGAACTGTATGTTGTAGTAGCGTTTGAAATACGCCGTCTCGTACGCAAGCACCGCGTAAGCCGCCGCGTGCGATTTGTTGAACGCGTACTTCGCGAAGTTCTCCATTTCGTCGAATATCGCGTTGGCGACGTCCTCGTTCACGCCACGTTTGAGCGCGCCGTCGATGTGCATCTTCTCGTCGCCGTTCAGGAATATGTCGCGATGCTTAGCCATTATGTCCGCTTTCTTCTTGCTCATCGCGCGGCGGAGAAGGTCTGCGCTGCCGAGAGAATATCCGGCAAGCACCTGCACTATCTGCATGACCTGCTCCTGGTAAACCAGGGTGCCGTATGTCATGTTGAGTATAGGCTCGAGCGCCGGGTGCTTGTAGGTTATCGTCTCGGGGTTATTCTTGGAGCGCAGATAATCGGGTATCGCGTCCATAGGACCCGGGCGGTAAAGCGAAATGCCGGCTATGATATCTTCAAGGCTCTGCGGTTTGAGCTCCTGCATGAACTTCTTCATGCCCGTACTTTCGAGCTGGAACACCGCGTCCGTTTCTCCCGTGCCTATCAGCTTGTACACTTCGGGGTCGTCGTAGCCCAGTTTCTGGAAATCTATCTCCACGCCGAAGTCCTCTTTGATGTACTGTCTCGTCTTGCTGACGTCGGTCAGCGTCTTGAGCCCCAGGAAGTCCATTTTGAGCATGCCCATCAGTTCCACTTCCTCTTTCTGGAACTGGGTGGTGATATCGTCGCCGTTTCTCTGGAGCGGCACGAAATCGGAAATGACTTCTCTGCATATGACGACGCCCGCCGCGTGCTTGGAGCAGTTGCGCGGCATGCCCTCTATCCTCAGCGCCATGTCTATCACGTTGCGCAGAGTCGGGTTCTCGTTGTACATCTCCACAACTTCGGGAGAATACAGCTTTTTGTCGTCCTCGTTGTTCGTCCTGCCCAGCACCTTGTCCAGCGTGACTTTGGGATCGTTGGCGATCGCCTTGGTCAGCTTGTTGACGTCCGGAAGGGGGACGTTGTATACGCGCGCGACGTCCTTGATCGCGCCCTTCGCCTTCATCGTGCCGAGCGCGAGTATCTGACAGACCTTGTCGCTGCCGTACTTCCTCGTCACGTACTCTATGACCTCGCCGCGCCTTTCGAAACAGAAGTCGACGTCGAAGTCGGGCGGCGATTCTCTTTCCGGGTTCAGGAACCTTTCGAAAAGAAGATTGTACCTGAGCGGGTCGACGTTGGTTATGTGTATCGCGTAAGCTATTACGCTGCCCACGCCGCTTCCTCTGCCCGCGCCGACCGGGATGCCGTGCTGACGCGCGTAGTTTATGAAGTCCCAGACGACCAGATAGTAGTCTGCGAAACCTTTTGTGATTATGACGTTGAGCTCCTTTTCCGCTCTCGCCCTCAGTTCGTCAGAAATGGTGCCGTAACGCTCGACAAGCCCTTCGTACGCCATCTTCCTCAGGTACTCCGCCGGGGTCAGCCCGTCCGGCGGCACGTACGGCGGTTGCAGGTCCTGCTTCTCGATGGTCACATGGCATTTTTCCATGATCTCGACCGTGTTGGTCACGGCTTCGGGGCACCAGGAAAAGACGTCCATCATCTCTTCGTACGTCTTCATATAGAACTCGTCGCTATCGAACTTCATTCTCGACGGGTCGTCTATCGTCTTGCCCGTCTGTATGCAAAGAAGCACGTCCTGCATCTCCGCGTCCGATTTTTCTATATAATGCACGTCGTTGGTCGCGACGACTTTTACGCCGATCTCGCGCGCCAGGCGGACGAGAAGCGGATTTATCTTCTTCTGTTCGGGTATGCCGTGATCCTGGAGCTCGATGTAGAAATCTCCCTCCTCGAACATGTCTCTCAGCATTATCGCGTAGTTCTTCGCGCCCTCGTAGTCGCCCGCAAGCAACAGCCTGGGGATCCTGCCCGAAAGACACGCCGAACAGCAGATCACGCCTTTTGTGTGTTTTTTGAGAAGGTCTATATCTATACGCGGCTTATAGTAAAAGCCGTCCACGTATGCGAGACTGTCCATCTGCACCAGGTTGCGGTAGCCATCGTTATCCTTGGCGATCAGCAGAAGGTGATTGAAATCCGAAGGTCTGCCGCTCTGCTCGTACATATTCTCGCAGGTGTAAAATTCGCAACCGATGATCGGCTTCAGATTCTTGTAATGCTCCTTGCAGGCGCGGTACATCGTGAAAACGCCGAACATATTGCCGTGATCGGTGATCGCGACGCCGGGCATGCCCTTTGCGACAGCAGCGTCAAGCAGAGGGAACTTCTTGCCCTTGGTCAGTCTCGCCGCTCCGTCAAGAAGGCTCATATCCGTATGTACGTGCAGATGCACGAACGGCTTGACGGGAGGTTTTTCAGGCTCTTTCTTCTCTTCTTTCCCGGCTACGGCAGGTTTTTCTTCAGCATTAGCGGGAGCGGCTTCCTGCCCCTCTCCGCCTTTTGCGGCTTCCTGTTCAACGGTTTTCTTTTCTTCTTCCATCTGTCTTCCTCTCTCCGAGCGCCGTTATCTTTGCGAGCCTGTGATTGAGCCCGCTCTTGCTTATCCCCATGATCTTTGCCAGATCGCTCAGCGTTGCGTCGCGGTATCTGAGCCTTGCGTCACAGGTCTCTCTGAGTTTTTCGTCAAGTTTTTCGTATTCTCCGTCAGCCTTCAGCCTTTCTATCGCCTCCACCTGTCTCATAGACGTGGCTACGCTCTTGTCTATGTTGGCGAGGTCGCAGTTCGCCTTGCGGTTGGCGACGCCGTTCATCTCGCGCGTAACGCTGATCTCGTTTATCAGGATCACGCTGTCAGAAGCGCCCAGAAACGCCAGCACGTCGCTGACCGTCTCAGCCGATTTCGCGTATACGCTGTAATAATTCCCTTTTTTAGCCATATGTACGTTGAGCGCGCATCTGCCGAGCAGTTTTTTAAACTCCGCCGCGGCGTCCTCTCCGAAAAAGATGAATTCCACGTGATAGCCCACGCTCTTTTCTTCCACGCTCTCAGATGGCACGTACGCGCTTCCGCTCGCGAGAAAAACTCCCCTTGCGTAAGCCGCCGCCTGGCTCCTCGAAGTTATCCCGTCCGTGTCGCCGAGGTCCGTGACCGCCCTGCCTTCGCTGACAACGGAAAGTATCTTCGCCGCCGCCGCGCCTTCCGCGCGCAGATAATACCCTTTGCCGTCGCCGCCGCCGTATTCAGGCTCCTCTCCCGTCAGCTCCTTTATCAGCGCCGCCGCTGTGACGACGGGCAGTCTGTTCTTGCTTTCAAGAAGGAGATAGGACTTGCCGCCCGTGATCCCGACAGACCCGGTACACTTGACGAGTGCGCAGAGAAACTCTCTCTTTTCTTCTGCGTAATCGTCTTCGTTTATCAAAATCTCTTCCTTGACTTTTTCCGTTATGTTCATATCACGAGGCCTCTTGCGAATTTCACGGGCTTGTCCGAAACGTTGACTATCTCGTTTTCTGTCAGCCCCATCTTCTCTGAGAGAGAAAGCGCCCAGCCGCATTTGCCGACGTTGACCGGTTTGTGCGCGTCGCTGTTGATTATCAGTTTCGCGCCCGCGTTCAGCGCCTCCTCTATCCCCTTTTCGTCCGGAGTGCGATGCCTGGACGACAGCTCCATATAAGTGCCCGTCGCCGCGCATACCCTGCCGATCTCGGCATAATCGACGTCTATCCTGAACCCGGGATGAGAAAGAATGTCTATCCTGTTGTTGAGTATACACCTCACCGTTGCGTCCGTATTGAAAGCTCTCTGCTTTGCGCTGTTTTTGAAAAACATCCGGGTGACCCCGTTGAAAGGCAGACCGAAATAGTCCCTGATCTTTTTCTGATATGCGGTCAGATGAAACCCGAGAAGAAGTATGTCAAGCTTTTGCGCCTGCTCCTCTGTTACGTCAATGTCTCCGCGCGGACTGATTATGTTGGCTTCCAGCCCGAGAAGCACGCGTATCTTTCTGTATTCCTTGTCTGCTGCCGCGACGTCCTTTTTTATTGCGTCGATGTTTTCCGGCTTCACTCCGACCAGCGGATGATTCCTTGCGTGATCGGTGATCGCCACGGCGCGCAGACCGAGACTGAGCGCGTTGACCGCGTTGTCGTTGACCGTGCCGCTCCCGTGCGAATATCTGGTGTGAGTGTGGAAATCTGCCGTGATCTTCATTTCTTTCTCCTTGCGTGCCCGCGCGCATGCCGGCACGCCGGTCTTTATATTATATACCAAAGCCGCGACTTTTTCATCTCTCAGCCATAGCTTTTTAAAATTTTACAATAATAATACCGAGTGAATTGTCAAACCAAGTGCAACACTTTCTGCAAATGCGATTTTTACCAAAAATATTGGTAAAACCAAAAAGTATAATTTTATTTCGGTTGAACAGATCGTAGTCAGGAAACCTCTCCGAAATACCAAACGCTATCTTGCGGTGTCGGCATTTTCTGCAAAAGGCAACCTGCGCGTAATGTTTTGCAGCGGCGCGTCGGTTACATAAAAACAGACCTTTCGCAATTGAAACCCCAACTGTATAAGTGGTTGGCGAGTGTTAACGAAAAGTCTGACGGTATTTCAACTACCACAAACAATATACATCAAAATGCAAAATTTATCAACCCTTAAAACGATAACGACGGCAGGTCTGTATTGTCTGCCGGTGCTTTTGAATCCGGATATCGCTTGGCGAAGCTGTCCTGCCGCCGCCACGCGGCTCGTAAGCCGGCTGTTAGCGTTCGTAACATTAACCGCTTGGCGAAGCTGCCCTGCCGCCGCCACGCGGCTATAGGAAGACGACTTCGTATTCTAGGGTTATCCCGAACTTACCGAAAACGCGCTGTTTCGCGAGTTCAGCGAGAAAAAGGAAGTCTGCGCCGGTCGCGCCGCCCTTGTTTATTATGAAATTGGCGTGTTTGACTGATATTTCTGCGCCGCCCTTTTTTTCGCCCTTGAGACCGACGCGCTCAATGTAATAGCCGGCAGACACCCCGTCTGCGCGTTTGAACACACTGCCGAGAGACCTGCCTTCAGGCTGAGACAGCCTTCTCCTTTCCGCATACTCAGCCACGCTTTCTCTGATCTCCCTCTCTGTGGAAGATACGAGCGCAAACTCCGCGCCCAGCACGGTCAGCCCCTTTTTCTCAACGTCGGTGCGCCTGTACCCGGCATTCAGCGCGTACGGAGACAGCGCGACTATCCGTCCGTCCGCGGTCGCCGCGTCCACACGGGTGATCAGTTCCGCGATCTCCCTGCCGAACGCGCCTGCGTTCATCTTCACCGCGCCGCCCACGCTCCCCGGTATGCCCGAAAGTTGTTCAAACCCCGAAAGCGCCCTCTTTGCGCACTTTGAAACGACGTCCGGCAGTCTTGCGCCGGCGCAGCAGTAGACCCTCTCTCCGTTGAACGTCACGTCCTTTGCGCGCGAGACGGAGATCACCGTCCTTTCAAAATTCCCGTCGGGGAAAAGCACGTCAGTCGCTCCGCCCACGACGACCGCTTCTCCTCTCAGAAAAGCGACCGTTCTTGCCAGCGCCATGCCGTCTTCAGGGTACACTGTCTCCCTTACCGCGCACGCGTTGCCGAACGCGCCGGGAGCGTTCTCCCCGTATTTCACCTTTGCTCCCAGCCTCGCGAGCGCTGCCGCCCTCTCTCTTCTCTCTTTTTCCATAACAATATTGTATGCCCGCGTTTTTGCCCGCGTGCGTAAAAGCCGTTGCGCAAAGTCTTCCTGCATCGGGCGCTTATGCGTGACTTTGCAAGACTCACAGTCTCTTTTTTACGCAAAATCGTATGCGAAAAAGTAAAATTCAGGAAAAACCTCGATTTTTGCGCGTTTTAAGTTTGTATACAAACGCGTATTATGTTAATATATTTCCAGACTGAAAATAAGGTGGCTCATGAAAAAACTCGACCCGTTGGGATTGCTCAGAAGTCTCAGGTATACCAACTTTATCTTCCTCACGCTTGCCGGCGTCATAAACGCGGTGGGCGTCACGCTTATGCTCGCGCCCGCCGGCATGTACGACGGCGGCTTTTCCGGCACGTCTATCCTGCTCGGTCAGGTCACTCCTCTCAGCATGAGCGTTTATCTTCTGATTCTCAACGTGCCGTTCTTCCTGTTCGGGCTGAAAAAGCTGGGCGGTCCGTTCATAGTCTATTCGCTCTATACCGTCGCGGTATACTCGCTTTTTTCCTATCTGTTCCAGAACTCGTTCGGCATAGACTTTTCAGGCGGCTCCCCGATCGCCGGTAACGATCTGTTGCTCTGTTCCGTGTTCGGCGGCATAATCTCCGGCATAGGAAGCGGCATCACGATACGCTTCGGCGGCGCGATCGACGGCGTTGAAGTCATGGCGGTCGTTTTCGCAAAAAAATTGGGGATGACCGTAGGCTCCTTCGTAATGTTGTACAACGTCATTCTTTACGTCATCGCAGGTCTTGTCACAAAAGGCTGGGTCGCTCCGCTCTATTCCGTCATCGCCTATACGGTGGGACTTAAGGCTGTGGACTTCATCATCGACGGTTTCGACAAGGCAAAGTCCGCTTTCATAATCACCGACCGCCACGACGAAGTTGCGGACGCGCTGACAGAAGAATTCGGCAGAGGCGTCACCGCGATCGACGCGACGGGTCATTACTCGCAGGCAAGAAAAACCGTGCTATACTGCGTGGTAAACCGCTTTGAAGTGGGCAAACTCAAAGCGATCGTCACCGCGATCGACAGCAACGCGTTCCTCGTCGTCAACGACGTGACTGACACGCTGGGAAGCAGCCTGAAATACGAGAGATTCATCAGAAGAAGCATAAAAAGATCGGGTATCTTCGGCAAAAAGAAAGGAGCGGCAGCCGCGCGTACGTCTGCCCCCGGAGAAACTGCCGGCGCGACGCTTCCCGAAAGCGGCGCGACCTCAGCCGAACAAAACGCCTTGAGCGCGCAGCCCCCGGAGAACAAACCTGCCGGAGAGGCTCCCTCCGCAACGGCAGAAAAAGCGGAAAAACCAGACTGCTCCGCCAAAGAATAAAATGCTGAAAACACGGCGAAAACCCCGGAAAAGCCGTAACAGGTCGTGAATTTTACGCCCGCAGTTGATCGGATAACATAAAAAAGAAGGGAGGACCTGCCTCCCTTTTTTGAATCCAAAAATTATATCAGTCGTCATTCATCTTTTTCAATGCGTACTCTGCAACCTCTACCCCCTGCTCAGAGGCTTTCTTACACCAATATATTGCTTTTTCCCGGTCCTTAGGCACACCTCGTCCGTTCTCATAGCAAACGCCGAGACGGTACTGAGCGAATGCATATCCCTGCTCTGCCGCCCGGATATACAAGAGGGCGGCTTTTTCGTAATCCGGCGAAACCCCCAGACCTCTCTCATAACAATAACCCAGATTAAACTGCGCAATGATATGCCCTTGCTCAGCCGCTTTCGCAAACCAATGTGCAGCTTGCGCGTAATCAACGGAAACTACGCTGCCGATGCAATAATAAACACCACGATTAAATTGCCCCATCGCGTCCCCCTGATCTGCCGCTTTTGCAAACCAATGTGCGGCTTTTTCGTAATCCTGCAAAACTCCGATGCCTTTCACATAGAAATTGCCCAACTTGAATTGAGCACATATATTTCCATGTTCAGCCGCTTTCGTATACCAATTTACCGCTTTTGCGTAATCACGTGAAACTCCGATGCCGTTCTCATAACAAAGACCCAGATAGTATTGAGCGTTTGTATCACCCTGCTCGGCTGCCTTTGTATACCAATAAACAGCTTTCGCGTAATCACGTGAAACTCCGATGCCGTTGTAATAGTAATTGCCGAGATTGTATTGTGCCTTGACGTTTCCCTGTTCAGCCGCCTGTGTAAACCAATATACCGCTTGTGCGTGTTCATGCGGACCTGCCAAGCCTTTTTCATAACAACGTCCCAGATAGTACTGCGCGTTTGTATCACCCTGCTCGGCGGCAATTTCGTACCGATATGCGGCTTTTGTGCGATCCTGTAAAACTCCAAAGCCCTCCTCATAACAACGCCCCAGATTATACTGCGCCGCAACATGTCCCTTCTCCGCCGCCTTTGTGTACCAGTATACAGCTTGCTCGTAATCCTGCGGGACACCCAAACCTTTCTCGTAACAACGCCCCAGATTGTATAGAACCCTGGGATTCCCCATTTCTGCCACTTTTGTATACCAATTTACGGCATCCGAATAATCTTGCATAACCTGAAAGCGTTTCCTGTAGCATCTATCCAGTGTACTCTCCCAGAAACTACTCTTCTCCGCCGCCATTGTATACCAATATATCGCCTTTCCGTAATTCTGCGGCACGCCGATGCCGTCGATATAGCAATCACCGAGCTTACCTTGAGCATAGGAGTCTCCCTGTTCAGCCGCCATTAAGTACAGTTGTACCGCTTTTTCGTAATTCAGCGGAACTCCGACGCCTTTCTCGTAGCAATAGCCCAAAGCACATTGAGCCATTGCGTCCCCTTTTTCAGCCGCTTCCGTATACCAGTATACGGCTTTTTTGAAATCGCGCTTTACGCCGGTACCTCTGTAATAGCAATTGCCCAGGCTGCGTTGAGCTTCGGTATGTCCCTGTTCTGCCGCCTTTGTATACCAATATACGGCTTCTTTGTAGTCTGTTTTCACTCCGATTTTAAATTCGTAGCATTTACCCACCATGAATTGAGCGTCTGCATATCCCTTTACTGCCGCCACTTTATACCAGTATACGGCTTTATCAAGGTTTCGTATTGTCCCTCTGCCGAAAAAATAACAATCGCCCAGATTGCATTGAGCCCTGGGATCCCCCTCTCCTAGCGCCTTCGTATACCAATACACGGCTTTTTCGTAGTCGCGTTCTACGCCAGTGCCGTCATAATAACAGGTTCCCAGGTTGCTTTGAGCGTTTGCATTTCCTTGCTCCGCTGCTTTCGTGTACCAGTATACGGCTTTTTCGTAGTCGCGCTCTACGACGGTGCCGTAGTAATAAAAATTGCCCAGATTGCTTTGAGCGTTTGCGTTTCCTTGCTCCGCCGCTTTCGTGTACCAGTATACGGCTTTTTCGTAGTCTCGCTCTACGCCGGTGCCGTAATAATAAAAATTACCGAGGTCGTATTGTGAATCGACATGCCCTTGCTCCGCCGCTTTGGTATACCAGTATACTGCTTTTGCATAATCCCTTTTCTTTCCCCTTCCTTTTTCATACATTCGTCCCAGTTTAACCTGCGCCTCAACATATCCCTGTTCCGCCGCCTTCGTGTACCAATAGACGGCTCTTTCACCGTTTTGGCTTTCGTCTTCGTAGAAAGTACAACCGCCCTGATCTCCCGAAACTTTGACGTTCCCCGTCTCTGCCGTATTTACCTGCACTCTTCCGGCTTCTGCACAGCTCCGCTTTTTGCTTTTTTCTTTTTCGTACAACCGCCCCAGGTTGAACTGCGCCGAGGAATATCCCTGCTCAGCCGCTCTCGTATACCAGTATTCGGCTTTTTCGTAATCCCGTGAAACTCCCAGCCCTTGCTGATAGCAATAGCCCAGATAATTCTGCGCCTCGGAACAGCCTTTTTCTGCAAGATCTGTGAATATGACGATCGCTTCGTTGTAATTTTTTGCGTCGTAATACGATGTCGCCTTTTCCAGTAAAGCTTCCTCTGTCATAGTTTCTCCTTTCGCGATCCAAGCGGATTTTTGCTTTACAGATACTATTATAAAGGATTATATTCGGTTTGTCAATAACTGTACGTTAAGCGTAATACGGTTAGTTGTGCGTCGCCGAGAACAGGCGGGACTGTTTTCCGGGCAGGTCATAGTATTCCTCAACTACCTCGTTCAGATAAAAACCGAGGGGTGCGCGGATTTTTCCGTCAGCCGTCTTTTCCGTCGCCTTGACCGCTCTTGTCTCCCGGGTCTCCCTTGTCTCCGTTGCCGTTCTTGTTAAGAATTTTTTCAAAAAGCACACTCAGGCGGCACGGGAAAAGAAGCACGGGCGCGGCGATTGCGCTGACTGCGCCCTGAAGCACGTTCCACGGCAGATTGACAAGTCCGCCCTGCCACTTGCCTTCCGCAAGCAAAAGACCTTCGGCAAGGAAATACCCCTCCGCCATTATAAGACCGCCGGCAACGTTGGAAACAGCTGAAAAAACCGTCTTTTTTACCCCTCCGCCCTGCTTAAACGCCTTTTTAAACGTCAGAAAAAGCAAGCCCGCGACAAAACCCTCTAAAGCCTTTATCCCCAGAGTGAACGGCGCGTAAAAAGTATAGCCGAGGATAAGATCGCCCAGCGCGCCGCCCAGCCCTCCGGCAAACGCTCCGGAAACCGGTCCCAATGTGGCGGCGGCGATAAAGATCGCGACGTCGCCGAAGTTGTAGTACCCTCCGCCCGGAAGCGGCACGGATGCTAAGGTGAGCACCGCGGTAAGCGCGCTCAACAGCGCGGTCAGCGCCAGTTTTTTTGTTTTTGTCGTCATAAAACGTCTCCTTTTTTTCTTCGGAAAAGCGCAAAACCGGTGCAAAAAGACGTGAAAAACCCGTCGCGGAATACGACGGGCAAGTAAAAACGCAAATTACGCGCGAAATGCGCGCTTTCAACATTCTTTCCCATTCTGACTTTACAGGCGGTTACGGGATCTCACCGTATCGGCTATTGAGGTTGTCGGACTCGTCCGCACAAAGGCGGCATTACCACCGGTCAGCTTTACGCTTGCCCAAAGAATATTTATTTTTTCCGCAACGTAACTGTGCGGTATTTATGAAATAAGTATAGCGCAGTTGATATATACAGTCAACTTTATTCAGCCTTTATCGAGTTTTTTCAGCAAATATCTTATATCTTTTTCCGATCCTTTCAATTTTTTATCGGATGCGTCTGATTAACTTTTCTCTTTACGTATAAACTACATTTCAGAGTTCAAAAAAGCCGTCCCGGATACGGACGACTTTGCTTCATTGCAGATTGGTTATCAGCGTCATCACGGCGTTTTTGTCTTTTTCAGACAATTTTCTATACATAAGTATCAATTCTTTTTCGGCGCCGCTAAACCCCGAGGTCTTTTCTTCCTCGGCGAAAAACTCTGAAAGCGTTATGCCGAACGCGGAACAGATCGCAGTCAGCGTCTTAACGGACGGCTGCGTTCCTCTCGAAAACATATTCAGGACCGTAGACTGCGTAAGCCCTGCCTCCAACGCCAGCATATAATAACTCATGCCTCGTTCTTTTCTCATATCGTCTATCTTTTTTAAAATATCCATTATATCACTATCCTTCTGTAACCAATATAGTACACATTTGTTATACATATAAACCCCTTGTGTATCATATAAACATTGACAATATGATACATTTGTAGTATAATGATTAAAAAATATGCTCAGTTGCATACAAAGGAGGACAAAATGGAAGAAAAAACAAACCTTGATCTTGCAGACAACACTGCTGCAAAATCAAGCGACGGAAACACTGCCGAAACAGAAAGAAAAACTGAAACCGCTTTTTCTTCAACCGATGACGCTGCCGACGAAATTCTCGAAAACGGCGTTCCCGTCAGGTATCTGGCAGTAAAGGAGATCAACGACGAAAACCAGTTCGTACGCCGGGCAATAATACGGCTTTTTAATTGCGGAAACTCTCCTGCCGACATTGTAAAGGCTAAACTCAGCCCGGTAAAGACAGAGACCGACAGTTATCTCGCAGTACATGCCAGCGCCGAAATCGATTATTCCGTTTCGGTAGGATACGAGTATACCGTAGAAAGATCGTATTACGACAGCACGACCAAAACGACGAAAACCAAGAAAGAGACTTCTATAGACTGGCGTCCGTTAAGCGGAAAAGCTAAATACGACGCAGAAGGCTTCACCAAGATAGGGGACAAAGACGAGGCTGATCGCAGCAAAACGTACGATTTTAAAAACTCATATTATTTTGCTGAAACCGTACCTTTTTCTCAGGCTTATCCGACCGAAAAACCGGTAAAGCCGTCGTCTCTGGACTTCGCCGCCGCCGAACGCAGCGCTGCAAGAGATGCAGAATATAATTGCAAAGCCTCTCTCCCCGGAGACCATCAGGAAGATTTTCACGCTTCCGGTACCATCTCGGTTTCAAAAGCTGAAGTTATCACGGCGAGAGACAGATCTGTTACCTGCAAATACGGCGACACTCAATTGGAATTGCACGGATTTGCGTGCAGCAATCTGGTGAGGGGCGATTATCCTCCCGAAGATAAAACCGATTATTCAAACGAGATGATCCAAAAGCACAAATCAAGGCTCAAGTATTTGGATATTGCAGGGATTGCGATGTATTCTTTCAACCTGTTTATATCTATCCTTTCGTTTGCCCTGTATTTCGGATCCCAGACTATCTCGAAAGGCGGATATATCGGCATGAGACTTCCTTTCTTCTTTATCGGCATCGGGTTTTTCGCGTTCTCGGTCTTTTACCGTAAAAAAGAAGTGATAAAATTTTCTATGCTATTAAGCAATTATTCTTCGACGATTCTGGACAAAAAAATAGCGGTCCTGAATCAAGTCCTCGAAGAAAAAAATCTTCAACCTCTGTCTGCGGAAGAAAGGAAGGAAATGTCTTCAAACTTCCGTATTCTCTCAACATTTAATGACAACAAGCCTTCAAAACTGCACATCGCGTCCGTCGTACTTTTCTGGCTTGTTACCGCGTTCATGTTTTTCTTTATGTTTGCATCATAACTTTTATTTCAACATCTTTTCTCAAGTGAATTGTCAAACCAAGTGCAACACTTTTTGCAATTCTTGTTCAAATAAATCTGCCGGTGTTTTGTACCCAAGCACTTTTTTAGGTCTGGCGTTAATTAACGCCAGATTCTTTTTCAGAGTCTTCTCTCTCACGTGA
>CASFWW010000054.1:0-19119 GCA_949298505.1 uncultured Christensenella sp.
ACTTCCGTGCTCTGGAACTGGGGCGCATACTACACCGAGGCTATCGAGATCGCTATGAAGTGCTTCGACGAACAGGGCAACTTCGTCGGCAACGAAGAATGGATCAAGTTCGGCAACTACTACGGCGACTACACCGAAGGTCTGTACGAGCTCGCTCCCCTCTCCGAAAACTGCGCTGAAGGCACCGCTGAGATCGTGGCTCTCGTAGAAGCTATGATGGCAAAAGGCACCGACGATTGGGACGTGTTCACAAACAAGGCTCTCTCCTTCACCAAGGGCGAAGACGGCAAGTACACCGTGACCCAGGTCGACAGACAGCTCAAGGACAACGCCGGCAACGCGATCGCTAAAGTGGAAAAAGAAAACATCACCGGAGAGATGCCCTATTGGGTAGAAGGCGTAGTTGTCCACAACAAGTAATTCAGACAAAACTCAGACAAGGATTTTCAAATGACAAACATTGTAGAGATCCGCAACCTCACCAAGACTTTCGGTGAAGTAGTTGCGAACAATAAGGTTCGCTTGGATTTACGGCAGGGCGAGATTCTCGCCCTGCTCGGTGAAAACGGAAGCGGCAAGACCACGCTTATGAACATGCTTTCGGGCATATATCAGCCTGACAGCGGAGACATCTTCATAAACGGGGAAAAGGTCGTCATTCATTCTCCCGAAGAAGCGAAGACGCTAGGTATCGGTATGGTACACCAGCATTTCAAACTGATAGACACGCTTTCGGCGGCAGACAACATCTGGATGGGCGCCGAAAAAAAAGAACCGTTTTTCCTTAAAGACAAATTGAGTTACGTCGATTCCCTCTACCCTTACGAAGGGCTCGACGGTCCTTCTCTGCGCCGGCAAAAGTGGAGAAGATTCAAAATCAAGACAAAACTGTGCCTTTCGGCATTTAACTATAAAACAACGAAATTCTTCAGAAACGCTTTTCTGAACGGGTCGCGCTTCAGCGACGTCAACGACATAGCGAAAAAATTCGGCTTTGACCTCGATTCAAGCAAACTCGTCTGCGATATGGCGGTCAGCGAAAAGCAGACGTGCGAGATAATCAAGGTGCTGTTCTACGGCGCGAAAATACTCATCCTCGACGAACCGACCGCCGTGCTGACCGCACAGGAGATCCAGAAGCTTTTCGCGACGATGAGAAAGATGAAAGAACGCGGCTGTTCAATCATCATAATCACGCACAAACTCAACGAAGTCCTCGAAATAAGCGACCGCGTCACGATCATGAGAAAGGGCGAATATATAACGACCGTCGACACCAAGGACGCGAACGAACAGATGCTGACCGAACTCATGGTCGGAGAAAAAATCAAACTGCACATCGACAGACCCAGGACGGGCTTCGACCGCCCCCTGCTCGAAATACGCGGCCTCACAGTAAAGAACGACGAAGGCTCTGTCGCGATCGACAATATGAGTTTCTATATCCGCGGCGGCGAGATGCTGGGCGTTGCCGGAATTTCCGGTTGCGGTCAGAAAGAACTGTGCGAAGCCATCGCGGGACTGAGGAAGATAGAAAGCGGCGAGATCAACCATAAAGGACAGTCGCTCATCGGGCTTCCGCCCAAAAAGATTATCGAAATGGGCATATCCATGAGTTTTATCCCAGAAGACAGACTGGGCATGGGTCTCGCGCCCTCCATGTCGATAACGGACAATATGATGCTGAAGACTTATTCCGAAGGCAGATTCAATCCGTTCGTGAACAGGAAAAAGGCGAGAGAAAGGGCTTCTCAGCTGATCAAGGAACTCAACATCGTCACCCCGTCCACCGAGACTCCGGTGCGCAGGCTTTCGGGCGGCAACGTACAGAAAGTCCTCGTCGGCAGAGAGATAGAGTCCTCCCCCAACGTGATAATCACCGCGTACCCGGTAAGAGGTCTCGACATCAACTCATCTTACGCGATATACGACATTCTGAACGAACAGAAGAAAAACGGCGTCGGCATACTTTTCGTCGGCGAAGACCTGGACGTCATGCTCGCGCTGTGCGACAAGATAATGGTGATCTGCCACGGCAGACTGATGGGCGTCGTACACGCTGAAAAGGCGACCAAAGAACAACTCGGTCTGATGATGACGGGCGCGCTCGACCTTCAGATCGAAAACGCGAAGCCTTACGGCATAGCGAAAGACAGCAATATCACAGAGGAGGCGCATGATGACAAAAACGAATAAAGATCCGTTGATCAAGATCTCAAAGCGCCAGAATCTCGCTCTCAGATACAAACTGTTGCTCACAGTGGGCGCGATCCTGCTCTCGCTCGTACTGGGCGGAATACTGCTCGCCTGCCTCGGTTACAATCCCGTAAAATTCTATACCGAGATGCTGATGGGCAACTTCAAGAACGCCTCCTATCTGAAACTTATGATAAGGGCGCTGATACCCCTTCTGATCACGTCTCTCGGCGTATCGCTCGCATTCAAAATGCGCTTCTGGAATATCGGCGCCGAAGGTCAGTTCATCATCGGCGCAATAATCGCAATGACGTTCTCCCTCCTGATCGGAGACTCTCTGCCCTCGCCTCTCGGAGCGATCGTCGTCGTCATTCTCGGCACGCTGGGAGGAGGTCTGTACGCGCTTTTCGTCGCCGTGCTGAAAGTTAAATTCAACACCAACGAAACGCTGATGACCCTGATGCTGAACTACGTCGCGCTATATATCGCGTCCTATATGCTCAAGACAGACTTCTTCGCGATCCAGGGTCAGGGCGTGCCGGCGTTCAAGGTGATCGCGGAGTCTCTGTGGCTGACAGAGATCAACATAGGAAAATTCTCGTTCGACACGGCGCTGTTCATAGCCGTCGCGCTGACGATAATCCTTTTCGTATACTTCAGGCAATCCAAGCAGGGCTACGAACTCAACGTCGTGGGCGACAGCCCCAATACCGCTAAATACGCGGGAATGAAGGTCAACAAAATAATCGTGCGCACGATGTTCCTCTCAGGCGCGATCATAGGTATGGCGGGCGCGCTCAAACTTTGCGGTTCGTCTGCCGGACACACGTTCAGCGCAAACATCACGGGCGGCGTGGGCTGGACCTCGATCATCGTAGCATGGCTTGCGAAACTCAACCCCGTCGGGATATTCGTCGCGTCTCTGCTGATGTCCATTCTGGAGAGAGGCTGCTCTTTTGCACGTACCTCTCTGGGCATAAGCGACGCAATGAGCGACGTCCTGCAAGGCATAATATTGTTTACAGTGCTTGCCAGCGATTTCTTTATCAACTATAAAGTGTCCTTCCGCAAAAAAGTCGCGGCAGCTGCGCAACCCGAAGGCGCCGGCTCGGACGCAAAAGTAACAGAGGATAAAACTCCGGGCGAAGATTTGAAAGGACCTTCTGAAACAACGGACGTTCTTATCCCGGACGTAGCCGTCACTGCCGTAAGCGGAGAACCCGTTCCTGCGGTCAGCGAAGAGCCCTCTTCCGAAGCCGTTGAAGCACCTTTATCCGGCGAAGATACGGCCGAAGACAGTATCGGCGGCGAAGGGCAAGCCGAAAGCGCGGAAGCGGGCAAAGCCGAAGAAACGATCCCTTCAACGGACAACGACAAGGCTGAAGCCGAAGAAACGCAGCCTGTCGTACAGAACGCCGCGCCCGAAGCGGATAAACCTTCAGATGAAAAACCCGCGCCGAAAAAACGCGCTGCCGGGTCCGACTCCTCAAAAGCCGGCACGGCAAAAAAGTCAACGGCGAATACAACCGCTTCAAAGAAAAAGACGGCGGCAGACAAGCCTTCAGAAAAGAAAGCAAAGCCTGCGGCAACGGCTGTAAAAGCGAAGAAATCGGCAAATAAAACTTCTGCCCAAGCAAAGACTTCAGCCGGCGCGAAGAAAAACGGCAAAGGAGGAAACAAAAATGAATAGTTCGATAATGGCTATAATCCTTACCCTCTGTGAAGCCGTAAAGCGCGGGACCCCTCTTCTTCTGGGTACAACCGGCGAGATCCTCAACGAAAAGTCGGGTTCCCTGAACCTGGGCGTTGAAGGTACGATGGCTGTCGGCGCGATTACGGGTGCTCTGCTCGGTCTTGCGACAAGCAATATGTTCCTTGCCTTGCTGGGAGCTTTCGCAGGCGGTATGTTCTGCGGTCTGATCTACGCGTTCCTGACCATCACGCTCAAAGCCAATCAGAACGTCACCGGTCTTGCGATCACGATATTCGGCGGAGGTCTGTGCCTGTTCGTGGGCGAAACGCTCAAATCGACGAATAAATTCCCCTCATACACGACGGAATTTTACGCCGAAATAACGGGCGGAGGCATCCCCGATCTCAAAGACATTCCGTACATCGGGCAGCTGCTGTTCTCTTACAACGCGCTCGTTTATATCGCGATCGTCATCGCGCTCATCGTCTGGATCTATATCACCAAGACAAAGTCGGGTTTGCGTATGCGCGCGGCGGGCGAAAATCCGGGCGCGGCTGACAGCGTGGGCATCAACGTCGACGCGGAGAGATACAAGAACATCGTTATAGGAAGCGGCATAATGGGCCTCGGCGGCGTATATATGGCGCTGTTCATCAACAACGGTCTGTGGAATACGGACTGGATAAACGGATACGGCTGGATCGCGGTCGCGCTGGTCATATTCGCGAACTGGTCGTCCGCGAGAGCGATCTGGGGTTCTTACGTGTTCGGGCTTCTGCTCTCGCTAAAATCCAGAATGCCTTCTCTCGCAAACGCATTCCCGTCTGTCCTTTCTTGGTCAACGGCTATCCCGACCGAACTTTTCGACGCGCTGCCGTTTATAGTGACAATGCTTGTTCTTATCGTGTCTTCAATGAGAAAGAACAAAAAGACGGGTTCTCCTGCCGGTCTGGGTCTGAACTATTTCAGAGAAGAACGCTGAAAAGGGTTGAAAAGTCAATACGTATTGAAAAAAGCGCGGTCGTCCGCGCTTTTTTGATTGTCTGTATTTATTGTTTTTAATTCGTTTAACCGTTTGAATTTCCGTCAATCGGTTATGTTTTCGGCTTTAAAATACTCACTGTCGAAAAACTCAGTCAGGTCGATCCCTAGTCCTGCCGAGATCGCATAGATCAACGAAATATTCGCTCCCTTGTTTCTTTTCAACCTTATATCGGCAATCGAACTTTGTGCCACTCCGCTAAGTTGCGAAAGCCTGTATTGAGTCACTCCCTTTTCTTTCATCAATTCTTCAAGTCTTGCGGACAATGCGTCGGCTAAGGTCATATAACAAACTCACCTTTCAGATTTTTATTAAGTATAAATCTTAAAAAATTTTTTATACTTAGCCTATCCGCAGTACTTTGCTTTCGCTTAGTATTCTGCTATTATAGAAACGGGTGCATTATGGATAATGAAAATAAATTGAATTTTTATAAGACAGAACTTTTATCAAACGACTTCAAAAGTCAAACGTGTTGTTTTACGGGATACAGACCACAGAAAGTAAACTGGGAATTCAATAGCTCTTCAAAAGAATACTTACGTGTTGCCGAAAGCATAGAAAATCTGATAAATCAGGCAATCAAAAACGGCTACAAGTACTTTATATCCGGAATGGCTCTCGGTTTTGACACTTTATGCGCCGAGACGGTTTTGAAACTTAAAACAATAAATCCGGAGATAAAACTTATATGTGACCTGCCATGCAAAGAACAAGACAAGTATTGGTCACACCGACAAAAAAGGCGGCGCTGTCGCGCCGCCCAGAAAATTGTTGCAACGGGATCAGACGAGCGTGATCGCCACGTCGAAACCGTTGTGTTGATAGGTAATGTTGTAGATCTCCACCGTGCCTTCGATGTAGTTGCCTTTCAGGTGCACCGTCGCTTCGACGTCAATGCCAAGCACGCTGTTTGCATCCGCAAGCACGCCTTCTATCTCAAATGCGCCGGTCACTTCTTCATAAGACGTTTTCACGTCTGACTTAAAGTCTGAGAGAGACAGCTTTTTCCCGGCGTTTTCCGCCGCCTGGATATACGCAGAAGCGTCTATCTGCAAGTCCTGAAAATCGCTGTTTCCCACACCGTCTTTGTAGGTATAGACCGTTGTCTCTCCCTGCTTTACCGTAACTGCGAGGTCGTTCTGCCCTGCGCAGACGTCGAAAATCTGAGAATATATCTGCTCTTCCGTATTACAAGCGGACAGGAGAACCGCCGCCACCGTGACGATCGCGACCAACGCGATCGCGAGCATGATTTTTTTATTTTTCATCCTTGAATCCTCCCTTGCGCTTCTTTATTGCCATAGAGCCTATCGCGGCGGCTCCCACCGCGAGCGACAGACCTCCGACGGAAACGGATATCACCGTAGCGGCGAGTTTCTGATAGCCTGACATCGTTGCGCCTGCCTGCAAAGCCGCCACAACGGTCTCTTTTGCCGAGTTCATCAGCTCGTCATACTTCGTTTCGAGCGAACCGACGACCGCCTCGTAGGTGTCGCTCTTTTCGCCCGTCGCGTTATCCTGCCAGCCGAGTACGACGGCGATCTCGTTTGCGTTGGCGAAACTAACTTCCGCATTCAGATAATTCCTTCCGACATACTCCTCAAGCACGTCGTAAGTGATGTTGGCGGTCACTTCTTTAGCCGCGCTTTGATTGTAATTTTCATTCTGCTTATAACGCAGATATACGGTTACGGTTCCCGCGACGTCAACGCTTATCCTGCCGTCCGCAGCGAGTTGAGAGAAAGTTCCGTTGTCGAAAGAATACTCAACTTCGCTTCTCTCGTTGACCGTGATCTCGATATAGCCGTAGCCCATACGAGCCGTCGCGTTTACCTCTCTTTCTGCGCGATCGACGGTGATCTCCACGATGACCGCCTCCGCATCGGCATAGTTTTCAAGACCTTTGAGAACGAGCCCGACGTTGTAAGTTCCCGCGCCTAGGATGGTCTGACCGCTGTAAATGTTGACATTTTCCGCAAGCGCTTCGTCGCCCGCCACAAGTCCGGTCACGGTATAGCTGACTGTGTCGACCGGGTTGACGATGCTGCCTGTATACACGATCTTTTCAGCGGTCGCATTGATCACGGGCGCAGCCGCCTTTGCGATCGTAAAGGTTGCGGTCGAAAGCGCGTTGACTTCATAGTTGCCGCTTCCGACGACCTCAGCCGCTCTGACATAGTAGGCGCCTGCGTTCACGGGAGCCGTCAGAGAATAATTCCTGCCGTCCTCAGAGTATTCAAACGTCACGCTGATCGTATCGTCGCCCACCAGGTTGTTCCAGACTGCCGTAGCGCCTCCGTAAGCAATGCCGTCGTAAGTTTTTCCGTCAGCGCTTATCGTGCCGCTCAGAACGCGTTTGACGACGTTGAGCTTCGCCTCAAGCGGCTGACCGCCGTTGACCTCGTAGTTCGCGGCGTTGTCGAGCGTATAGCTTACGGTCACGGAAATCGCCGTGCCTGCGCCCGTTTCGCCCGCAACGTACTCTTCTGCATATTCGTAACCGGTCACCGTGAATTTATCGCTTCCGACCGTGCCTTCAGCCTTTACGAAATAAACCTCGTTGCCGCCGAGCGCGTTGCCGTAGATGACGGAATTGTCTTTCAGCGTCACAGTGATGGACGCCTTGGCAATATTCACGGTTGTTTCAGCCTGAGCCGCGTCCTCGTAGTTGGCAAGTCCGCTCAACGTTGCGGTGACGGTATAGTCGCCTGCGTTCAGCAGTCTGGCGAGACAAATGGTCTGTACCTGCGCCGCCAGGCTTTCATCACCCGCGAACAAGCCTTCGACCGTAACGGTAACCACGTCCGCGAGCGCCTTTTCATTGCCGTCATAAACAAGTCCTTCCTTGGCGGTAAGTACTATCGTGGGCGCAGCCGCCTTGACGATGCTGAACTGCACGCCGTCCGCGATCTCGCCCATAGCGTAGTTGGGATTGTCGATCGCCGTGACCTTCACGTAATAGGTGCCGACGTCTATCGGCGCGTTGTTCACGTAGCTCACGCCGTCCATCGAATACTGAACGGTGCAGTTGACGACGTCGCCTTCGAGTATGCCTTCGCTGTCGATATACGCGTTTTCGTACGGCATGCCGTCATAAGCCGCTTCAGGCGCGACGACTGAGCCGTCTACCGTTCTCTTATCCACGGTCAGCTTGGCGATCACCGCTTCGCCGCCGTTGATCAGATAGTTGTCTGCATCCCCTGTCGTGAACGTAAAGTTCAGCACGACGTCCACGACGCTTCCCGCCGCCGTTTTCACGACGTAATCGGTCGTGTATTCCGCAGTTACCGCATCCTCTCCGACAAGACCGTTCACCGAGGTGTAGAAGTCGGTCGAAGCGTAAGTCAGCTCGTCGCCGTAAGTCACGTTCTTATCCGCCGTGACCACGGTCACCGCCGCTTTGTCGACGACGACCTCTTTGCCGACGATAACGACATCGTTATAGTTGTCTGCGTTTTCAACGCTGAAATTTGCCGCGGTTACGGTTATCTTTCCGCCCGCGCCTACTGCCGCCGCAACGTAAGTCTCGCCGCTTTCGGTGAGCGTCACCGTGTCGAAATCGTACACATCGTAAACGCCGCTTATCGTCGGATCCGTGACGGACTCTCCGCCCGCCGCGCTGACCGCGCTTTCGCCGTACGCTATCTTCACGTCTATGCCCGAAAAGTCTATTGTCGGCGTGGCTTTTTCAACGTAATATTCTCCCACGCCAGCCGCGGAATCAACTATCTCGTAGTTTGCGTCTGCCGAAGTCGCGGTTATCCTGTAATATCCTGCGTTCTTCACTGCAGCAGCCGCGGTAAATTCACCGCCTTCGGTCGCGCTGTAAGTTATCGCATAAGTTTTGTTGAACGCGTCCGCGGTCGTCAGTCCGAAAGAAGTCTTGCCCTCACCGTCGTAGACCTTATTCTGCAAAGCCGCCCAGCTTGCGTTGGGGTTCTCGCCGGTGATATAGATCTTCCGGGTGACGACCTTTACTTCAAACGTAACGCTCGCCTCTTCGTAACGCTGACTCTTTAAAGTCGCAGTCACGGTGTAATTCGCCTCGCTTACGTTGAGCGCGTCGGCTATCTCAACGCCGTCTATCGAGAACACGAAATGATCGGTTTCCTCTTTGTCTTCGGCTTCGTAATCGACTGCCGCCAGAAGTTCTTTGACAAGCTTTTCTGCAGTATTGCGGTATTCGGTCGTGAACACGCCGCCAATCACCTTATCCGTCGTAAACACTCTTACTACCGCCGTTACCGTAAACGTGTAAACGTCTGTTCCGAGTTCGTAATTCGCATTGTCGAAAGTAACTTTTACGTAATATCTGTTCGACTCTGTCGGCATTTTTTCGTCCCAAACGATCGCATCCGCGCTCGTCGCGTATCCGTAGATAAACTCAAGCTCGTCGGGAAGCTGAGTATCGGGCATAAACTCAACCGTCTCGCCGTCCGTCACTTCTGCCGTCGTGAACTTATCCTTGACGAGAGAACCCGTTACCCGATATTTCGCGACGACCGCCGTAGTCGTTCCCGGAGTGAATTCGTAATTTGCCTCGTTACCGTTCATAAGGACGTCGGATATGCCAAGAGTTATTTCTGTACCCGCCGCGGTCTTTTCGAGATAACCCGTCAGCGTATATCCGGTAAATTCGTCGGGAGCGATCACCGTCTCGCCGACCTCGACCCCGCCTACCGAAATTATGCTTACGGGGTTGTTGGTCTTTACCGTATCGAGACTGTCTCCGTAAGTTATCTTACCCGTGCCGTCAAAAGCTATCGAAACGGCGAGTTTCGCGATACTTATCGAGATTTTAGCGTCGTCCTTTACGTTCATCCTGTATATAGCTCCGTTTGCGCTGTCGATAAGATAATTGCCTTCGACGTTGGAAAGAGCTGCCTCTTCGACTCCCGCCGCGGCATACATTCCCTTATCGAGCGTAAACGCATATTCTCCAGCCGCGCCGCTGTTTGCTTTTTCGCCGCTGAACACGTTTATACTGCCCGTCTTGTCGCCCGCGACCGTCTTTACGCTGATATCTTTGAGATTATCAACGCCGTCGTAAGTCTTTGAGTACGAATAAGTGTTGGTATCTTCTGCATAGGTAAAGCCATCCGCGATATCCGCGCTGCCCATCGTCATATAGTTAAGCGTGTACAGCTTACCGTAATCCTGCTGATTGCCTTCCGCGGTAAATTCTACGTTTGCGAACATATCCATCGCAAGATATATGTCGCCCGTCTCAGATCCGTCCGCGACTATCATATAGTTTTCGACGTTATATACGTTATTCTCTCTGTCGGTAACGGAATAAAGTGCGTCTTTTCCTTCCGTCCAGACCGTCGACTGCTGAGCGGGAATTACCAGTTTACCGCCGCTTACGTACACGGGCGCGGAAATATCGTAAACGATACCCCCGTTGAACGTTGCGTTGTCACCCATGACCCAGGTCGCACTCTGAGTGCTTGTCGAAGCGTAATAAACGTTTTTAATAGTTGTCAAGGAAGCTTCAGATCCGTTTTTACCGATAAGTGAACCGAAATTATCGCTGCTTGACTTCATATTATAACTTTTTAACTCACCTGTGAACACATAGTTAAGTCCGTCAATATACACCGATCCTGATCCACCGTCGCTTGTCGCTTGGATTTCACCTATTATGCCGCCTGCATAGCCTGTATTCGGTCTGCCTTTGATTGTTATCCCCAATATTGAGTCGTTTGCCGAATACGCTTCGTTAAAATTATATATCTTGCCCGCGCCTTCGAGATTGATGTTGGTCATAGTCAGAAGTCCGCTGTTTACTCTGCCGACAAAACCGCCAAGGATGTAATATCTTTCAACGCCGTCTTTTGCTCTCCAACCGCTAATGCCGAAGCCGCCGACAGAAGTATCGGAAAGATTTTCTTTGCCCGCGTTAGCGTTGACCGAAACCGTCGTCTCGTCTATCGTCGTATCTCCCGCAATATCACCTACAACACCGCCGAGCATCAGATAATCAGACGCGCCGCTTTGTCTTTGAGAACTGTCGTAAAGATAATTTTCATTATTTTTATCTTTGCCATCAGCTCCGTCAGGAACGCTTCCGTACGTTTTGTTGGATGCCCAGTTGAGGTCGACACGAACGTTCTCGATCTTTGCGTCGTTCGTTGACTGCCCCGCGATAATTCCAGCCATTACGCCGATGTTGTCAGCTCCTATCGAAAAGAGGCTGACCTCTATCTTAACGTTCTTGACCGTGCCTCCGTCTATCAGTTTGAACAGACCTCCGACCGCAGTATCGCTTCCACTAAGCGAGCCTTCGATGCTTATCGTGATCGTATGACCGTTGCCGTCGAGAATACCTTTTAGCGTAGTCACGGTATCGTAACTGCTGATAGAAATATCCTCGGTCAAATAATAATACATATTCGTATTGTCTTTACCCGAAATATAACTGTTCCACCCGATCTGCGTTATCGCCTGCGCGGTATATCCTTCCGGCACGTTGGCGGTCGGGTCATAGTCTCCGGTTACGTCTCCGTTTGCCACATAGCCTTCGTCTACGGCAATTTCAGCCGCATACGCTGACTGCGCTCCGCCGCCCGTGACGATATTCTCAACCGTTTCGCCGAGAATAAAAGTCAGCGCGACTGTAATTATAAGAAGCAATGCGGTGATAACCGCCGCTATATCGTATCTTTTTCTTGTCATCTTCTCGCCTCCTCTCATTCGCCGTCTGCCGGGGATTCTTCACCGGACGGGATCTCCGGTTCGGGCTCCGGTTGTTCGGGCTGCACTCTGTTCACGATGCTCATATAAACCGCGATCTCGACAGAGTGAACGTTGCCCGCAGCGTCTTTTACCGAAACGACGACCTTGAACGCCGTTGCGCCCTGCTCTTCAGCAGTCGTTCCGAGAGTGCTGTCGTAATATACGGTTTCTTCAGTCGGAACAAGTGCGCCGAAATCGAACGTTGCTTCGAGAGAAGCGGTTTCGCCTCCCTCGAAAACAGCCGTAAGGGTAGCGGTAGCGGTCGGAGCGGATACGGCTTCGTAAGAAGCGCCGTTTATCTCAACCGTTATCGTACCAGCCGTTTCGTCGTAAGTCGCATAATAGTCGCCCGTAATCTCGTCAAAGCCCGTAAGAATTTTTTCAGTAACGGTAACGGGGACTACAACGCTGTAAGTCTTGTTGTTGTAAACAAAGCTTGCCGCCGCGAGATATTCGCCGCCTTCAGCCGAGAAATCGACGCCGCTCACGTTCCAGTTCGTCACGGTAACGTTAAAGCTGTTTTCTCCGCTTCCTACGGTTATCTCAGACGGGAACTGTGCCGCGCCGCCCTCGCCGAACGGATCGACCGTAACGCCGTCTCCGATATACGCGAGAGATCCGCTGACCTTTACAGTCATAGCCTGCCTCTGATAGAACGCCGTCTGAAGCGCCGCGTCATCGGAATATCCGATCTCGGCATATACCGTAACGTCGTAGTCGCTCGCGTCGAACGTAAGCGTTTCGAAGTTGAGCTGATAGCCGTTTCTGTCAGTCCAGCGTATCGGAAGAGCGAGTACGTAGCCGTTGGTGAATTTCACCCACGCCGTGGTCGGGAAAAGCGCCGCTCTTTCTTCCGCGGTCATAGCGTTGAACGCTACGGCGTCAACGCTGACGGTATTCCTTCTGAGCGCCCTGTCGAAATAAATTCCTTCTATCACGTTGTTTTGCACGTCGATAGCGACCTCTCTGCTCCAGGTGAAGTACTCTGAGCCGCTCAGAACAGCCGTCGCGGAGTACGTTCCCGGGGTGTTGAAAGTCATTGTCGAGAAATCGAAATCCGTCGAGAAATCAACGGCTACTTCTTCAGACCACGCCTCTCCGTTATAAACGTAATTCGCGTCAACGGTATTCGGCCACGGCGAGAAAGTCGAGCCCTCTGTCGCATTCAGCGCGTACAGATAATAGTCGTACGGATTGATAACGACCGTATTTTCTTCGCCGTCTATCGTAAGCGAGGTCACCTCTTTGCCCCTGATCCGTACCGTAAGTTCGAGTTCCTGAACGAGGTCGTCCTTTCCCACGGTTGCTATCGCGTTGAATTCGTAGTCTCCGAGATCTGACGGCAGTCTCGTCGCAAACGCTTCGAGAACTTCAGAGTCGACAGACCAGCTTTCAACGTCTATCGCGCCGTACTTTCCGTCGGGATAAGAGAAGAACAGCTGAGTCGGAAGCTGGCTCATGATATCGAGCGTGCTGTCGAACGCGTAAAGATCGAGTTCGTAGATTCCGCTTTCTCCGTTACTGCCGAGAGTGGTTATCGTGCTGTCGAGATATTCTACGTTCATGGTCGCAGTCATTCCGTTTCTGAACGTAACGTTCGCCTCGTATGTGCCGCCCTCTATCGTCGGCGAAGGCATGGTCAGATCCTTTATCGCAGAAAGCTCTACTCTGCGCGAGGATCCGTTCTCAAAATATACGGTAACAGACGACGGCGCGCTGTCATAAGCGTGAAGCGATACCGTATCGATAAGCGCGGGCTCAAGGTTGGGATATGCGGTTATCGTAAACTCTCTTTCTCTCTCTTCTCCGTTGGGGAAGGAAGCGACTGCCTTTCCTTTAAGAACCGTAGTCTCTCCGTTTTCGTTGTTCGCGTAATTCAGAAGTCCGAGAGAAGTCGTGCCGAGAACTATCTCATCGCCGTAACTTTGCGTATCCTCGTTCCACATATAGAACTTGACGTCCGCCTTCATTACATTAGTACCCTGCTGATAAACGGCGATCTTGTTGTAGAAATAGTCCCGGATAAATTCGTAGTCGCTTGTCACAACGTCGTTTTCATAGGCAAGAGGATCAAACGTCATGTCGAATTCCATATTGCCCCAGTTGATAACGCCCGTCTGTCCGCTGCCGTCTGCCGTGTTGTCACCGTCCCCGACAGAACCGAAACAGTTGTAAAGATTTATCTCGGTCTTATACGTGTTGCTTCGCTGATTTGCGCCGTAAATCTGATCGTTGTGCACGATATTGGTTTCGTTGGACACGCAATAACTGCCGTGATATTCCAGCACCTCTCCGTCAGAATTAGTGACAGCCCGATTGTAGTCGTAACCTTCTATATAGATATTGGTCAGCGTGCCGTCCACCAGATTGAGTCCGACGTTTACTTCATTGTAAACGGGAAGCGGCAGTATCGATTTGATTATGTCGTAAACTATTCCGTTCAACAAATCTTTTATTGCGCCGTCCAATAGCCATGCTCCTACCTCGGTAGCATAGTCTGCAACTAACTTGTAGACGATTTGGTAAAGTTCGTTACTCAGCGTTGACCAGAACGCATTGTAGTTCGTTCTGTCCCAGTTGACGTACTTAAGATAATGCGCGCTGAACATATCGGGAGCCAGCTTGCTGAGGTCGATCTGAGATTCAGAACCGAACACCAGTTTCCCCATAATATCGTCTATCAGCTTATTGAACGTATACGGATCAAGTCCCACGTTGACGTTAAAGGTACCCGTAGAGCGCAACGATATATCTATGCCTCCGCTGAGCAGTTCGTTGATATCGAGGTCGTCGAATATGTCGGTCTCGATCGTAAGTCCGCCCTCTTCAGTCGTCGTTTCGCTTTCAGTCGTATCTGTTTCCGGCATTTCCATTTCAACGCCGTTTTCGGTGAATACAAGAGAGTCTATTATGCTCTGCATCGCGCCCGAAAGCATGCCTACGATATCCATCTGGAACGCAAGCATGTCTCCTACGATGCTTGCAAGGTCTATCGTAAACATAACCTGTACCGTAAACTTTCCGGGGACGAGTACGATCCTCATATTCTTACCGGTACCGTCCGCACCCAGCGCGTCGTCAGAGTAATCGAGTACGATATGCAACAGAGCGTCGTCAGCGTAAACCGTCGTCGTATTGTTGAACCTGTCCTCGCTGCTGATAAGGTACAGTGATATCACAAGGGTCTCAGGATCCACGCTGTCGCTCGTGCCGTCGAGCGCAAATTTGCCCTCGCCTTTAACGACGTTCTTTATCCTTATGCGCAGATAGCTGTTGTTGGGACTGCTTTCTATATTGTTGTTGAGGATATCCAGGTTGAAGTCCATGTTCAGGCACTTGAGCAGACTTCTTGCCATCGCCTCGCCGTCGGTAGCGTCCAGCTTTTTGTCGGAATCGTTCGTCACGGTGAAGTCTTCAGCCGGCTTAAGCTGAAGCTCTGCCGTCAGGTTGAAGGTGTCGTTTACGGATACCGGCAATTTTATTATGCCGCCGTCAATGTCGATCTCGCCTTCGTTGACCTCAATCTTGACGCCCAGGGTCGTGCCTAGAAGCGCGGTGACGATCGTATCGAAAGCGGAAGCCGCGATATTCGCCTTGATCACCCCATCGTAAATCGAGATGTCGCCGAGGATAGCCGCAATGATCGCCTTGGTATCCGTGCCTTCAGCCGTCTGGTCGCCCGTTGTCGCGCCGTCTTCACCCGTTTCCGAAGTCGTGCCTGCGCCGGTGATAAGCTGAGTCAGAAGGGCGCCGATATCGGTGTCTCTGAGCACTCCGACCTTCTCGTCAAGCATAGTGAACAGACTGGTCGCGAGTTCGCTGTTTTTCACCATGAATTCAAACAGTCCCAGCCCTTCGAGATCGACGTAAAGGTTTCCTTCCTGTATTCCGAGAGAAACTATCTTCTTCTGCTCGTATCTGAGTTCAAGATATATCTTGGTGTCCAGCGGACTGTCGAGATGTATATCCCATCTGAGGTCAAGATACAGATTCGCGTCGTTCTTGTCCAGCTGGAGATTGATCGGGAAGCCGATATAGCTGCCCTCTTTTGCTAATATATTGTTGATCATGGACGCGATGTCTATCGTGTCTTTTTCGTTGGCGATCTGCAAGGTCATGCTCGCCTGCATCGAGTTGGCAAGATCAAACACGACGTCGTACAGGTTGTCTTCAGCCGTAACCGCCTTTTCTTTTCCTCTCTCGACAGCCGCTTCAAGATTTGTCGTCGAGCCTATCGAGATCGGATAGCTTTCCGTGCCCGTCTCGAGCGCGAGAGTGAAGTCTCCGTATTCGGTCGGAAGCGCGGTGTCTCCGTCGTAAGTCGTGACCTTGGGGAGAGTGCCGGCAACGTCAAGCGTAACGCCCTTCGTGCTCAGCGAGACATCAACGGAAAGGTCTACCGCTTCGGGGCTGATGCCCGTGTTTACGCCCAGCGTTTCGAGAAGCTTTATTATCGTCGCAAAGGCAACGTTTGCGGTGATCTTGTCCGCGTTGATCCCGATCAGGACCGCACCCGCTTCCGTAAGCTCCGTGCCGCCCGCCGTGCCGTCGCTTTCGGTCATGATCAGGCTTTCCGCCTGAGACGAACCGCCGATGAGACCGCCGAGATCGAACGCAAGGTCGAAATCAGTCAGGTTTTCACCGTTGATCTGTATGTTGTCTATCAGTTCCGTAACTATATTCGCAAAATCCAATTCAAACTTATAGACAGGGAGCGTCATGAACTGCGTCTTTATGCCGCTGAGGTCGAGAAGTACGTTGGAAATGCCGTTCTCGTAGTAGCCGTAAACGCCGACGAGGATATCCCCGCCCGTCTTTTTGAGTTCGAGCGCGAGTTTGCTGTTATCGGGCTTCTCCTTGTCGATCGAGAACGCCGCGAGAAGGTCTATACCCGCCTCGTATCTGTCGCCCTCCGCATTATTCGCGGAAAGCCCGAGCACGGGATTGTCGCTGCCGGTATCCAGACCGAAATTCGCAAGCAGTTTGCCGAGCGCGTATTCCGCCGCCTCGACGCTGAGCGAACCGTGAGCGTTTATTTCTACGCCCGCAAGCACGGAGTAGATCATCTCTCCGAGATTGGACGTGTAATTATCCCCGTCCGTACGCTCTGCGATGTAGCTCTCAAGATCCTGCATCGTGCCTTCAAGGAAGCCGATGTTGAAATTGTGCACTCTCAGCGTCGCGTTCAGGGGATCGCTCTCGTCTCCAAGATCTACGTTCGCCACAACGTCTTCAACGCTGTTATCGCCAAAGTTGACAGAAAGACTCATGTTGCTGAGTCCCGCCGGAAGAACTATCTTGTTTTCCTCTCCGAGGAAACCGTTGATCACGTCGAAGAACTTCTGATTGACTTCTACGATGATGCTGTCGCCTTCAGCGTCCACATATACGTTTTCCTGCAAGCCGATAACGCCGGCAACCGCGCCGATAAGACCGCTGATCGTCGGGCTGATGACCGCCTTGATCTCTCCGTCCTCGTCGCTCAGAGTCGCTTCTATCATATTGCCCGAAGACAAAGACAACGTCTTCGCCTCGTCAAAGTCTGTGCCGAGCGCCTCGTCGATCGCCGTCGTGATCAGACTGACGAGATCGCCTATCAGCGCGTCCAGATTTGCTTCTATTCTGATGTTTTTCGCGTTCCAGTAGTCAGGGATCAGATCTGACAGCGAAACGTAGAACGCCCCTTCTTTATAGTAAATTCCCAGGACAGGGGTCTCGCCCGTCGGCTGACCGTCCGCGCCGAGCACGTACAGATCCAGGGCAATGAGATTTCTGTCTACAGAAGCGCTTTCATAGTTCAGATCAAGATCCACTCTCGCCGACAGCCTGAACCCGAACTCCCCGTCTATTATCAGAGTATTTTCGGGAACCGGCACGTCGTCGGTAAACAGTCCGATCAGCTTCGCGACGTCAAGCCCGCTTTCGGGCGCGTCCAGCGTGAGGTCAACGTCGAAAGCAAGATTCGTGAAGGAAAATTCTCTCGAATTGCCCGCAAGATCAGTGGGCATATCAATGTAGATCTGATAATCGTAAAATCCTATCTTCGTGCTCTCCCAGTCAAGGAGTTCGTCGCCTGCGGTGCCGGTCGAGTTGTCCGCGACGCTCACGCTCATATTGGTGATCGCTCCGTTTTCGCAATCCACCCGCATGTACATCTTGATCTTGGGAATCGCAGAATTGAGCCAGTCGAACAGAGAGTTCAGATTCAGATCTACGCCGATCAGAGATCCCACGTCGAACATCCCGAGCAATTCTTTCAGACCGCTCACAAGGCTGTTGACCTTGATCTCGGAGAGATAGCTTTCTCTGATCACTTCGCCGGTCGAGACGCGCACGGTCGAAGTATAAGACGGAGCGGAGAAGATGAGGTTTACAAGCATCGTGTAAACGTTTATTCCTCCGATGTCGCTCAGCAACCCTTCAAGATCTATTTCCGCACTCGCCTTCTGCAATATCAAAAGCAGATATTCGGCTTTGAAATCGTCGAGGTGCACGTATGCCTCCCCGTTGCCGAGATCAAGATATATTTCGTTGTTCACAACGTAAATCGCAAAAGCGGCGCTGTCGTCGTCCTGCATCGTGACTCTGAACATGAACTGCGTGCTCTGCCCTTCTGCGAAATTCGCCTGCATCTGCACGCGCGCGGTACCTTTCTCAGTAGTCAGCAGGCTGTCGAAATCGAGCGCGTTGCCGTTCATCGCCTCAAAATAACCTTTGATCTTCCTGACCGCCGAGATTGCGTTCACATAGGTCGAGGTCTCCTCATACTCCGCAGTTCCGGTATCCTGTGTCCACTTTGCGTAAAGCGTTACGTCCTGAGTTGGCGAATAAGGGAATTTCACCTGCGCTCCGCTCAGCCTCGGATTGGTATACCATCCGGCAAATACGAATCCGTCGCGATAAGTTCTCGGAGAGGTCTCTATCACGTCGGTAACGACGCTTTCAAGTTTGCTTCCTCCGCTCTCTTCAAAAGAAACGGTGAACAGCTGAGTCCACTTGGCATAAAAGGTCGTGTCCTGAGTCAACACCATCGGATAGGTGGGCTGAGAAGTATAATCGCTGTCAAGATACCATCCCTCAAAGCGGTAACCCTCCCTTTCAGGATCCTCCGGAGCCGTTTCTACCACGGAAATATCGGTGACGTCAGTCGCGCTTCCGTCCCCAATGTCAAGCGTAAGCTTGTAAGTTATCACATTCCCGTCGCAAGCGGCAAATACGAAAACCGCCACCAGAACCGTCAGTATCGCCGCGGCAATCAGCATGGTTTTCTTTCTCATTGTCCGTCCTCCTTTTTTCGGGTTTTTTACAAGTGAATTGTCAAACCAAGTGCAACACTTTTTGCAATTCTTGTTCAAATAAATCTGCCGGTGTTTTGTACCCAAGCACTTTTTTAGGTCTGGCGTTAATTAACGCCAGATTCTTTTTCAGAGTCTTCTCTCTCACGTGA
>CASFWW010000055.1:0-9505 GCA_949298505.1 uncultured Christensenella sp.
CCGACGTCCGAATGACTGCGCACGAACTCCTTCACGCCTTCTTCGGTATAGTAAGGAGCGACGAACTTTGAAAACGTTTCTCTGATCAGCCTGAGCGCTTCGCCCAATCTTTCAGAAGGTATCCTATCTACGGTCATATATCACTTCTTCTTTTTCTTCTTTCCGGACATTTCTTCTTCGATCTGTTTGCGTTCGCCGTAATATTCCTTTGCTCTCGCGCCGATCCTTTTTGCTTTCTCTGCCGCAGATTTTACTTCTTCCACCTTTTCGATCGCGCTCTTTTTCACTTCGTCTATCTTTTTGGAAGCCGCCTTGCCTATGCCGCTTATCCTTGACGCGACGCCGCTTTTTTTCTTCCCGCTTTCGGCTTCTCCGACAGCGACAAGGCTTTCTTCTCCGCCCGTGCCGTCGACTGTCTCTGCCGACATATTATCACTTTGGTCAGCCGTCTGCTCAACGCCGGTCATGTCCGAAGCTGCATTTTCTGCCGTGGCGTCGCTCACCTCAGCTGCAACCTCCGTCTGCTCTTCTCCCTGTTCTTCTCCGCTCCAGATGCTCTTCACGTCGTCTAAAAACCTTCTGTCACATTCTGATTTTTTCTCTTTGTACTTGAGTTTTTTACGGCGTTTGATCATTCTGCGTATTTCGGAGACTATCTGGTAAACCGCATATAATGCCGAAACGAACGAAATGATCAGCGAGAATATGCTCCTGTCGCCGCTTACTGCGTTGGTGACAAGCGCGACGGCAAGAATAAGATTCACGATTTTGAGAAGCTTTTTGGTGATCTTCAGCCCGCTCTTGTAATCCTTGACCGTATTCTGCTTTCTTCCGTCGTTCTTCGCCAGTGCCAGCGAGACGATGAACAACACCATGTAGATGACGATAAACCCGCCGAATACGTACGGCAACCAGGTTATCTCGGCATTATCTCCGGCAAAAGTAAAAACGGTGAACGCCATATACGCAATGATATAAATAAAATTGAAGCATATGGACAGATTGCGCTTTATGCGCATGATTTTGGCAAACTTCGATTCTTCCTTTTGCACCGCGGCGCCGTTACCTTCAGCCGTTGCGGTGTCTTTTTTCCTCTTATCCATGGTTTTATGATATAACATCCGCACGACCGCGCGCAACTGTTTGAATAATTTTAGCTGTCTGAGTAAATAATATCTTGCGAAAGGCGTCTACATAGCACGATCGTGCAAAGGAGGTAAACGCAATGAGAACTCAACAGTACAGCACCGGTCAGAAACCCGGCAAGGGCAACTACGTCTGCACAAACTGCGGATTTAACCTAAAGCTGGGCATGGATGACAAAATGCCGCCTTGCCCCAACTGCAGCAACACGACTTTTACCAAGGAGTAAAAAAGACGGGACGATCGTCCCGTTTTTTGTCATCACAAGATGTCTTCTCTTTTCATTTGAGAAAGAACAAGGTCAGGGCTGTCATTCTTTTCCTTCCCCTCTTCTGAACGCGTTATTAAACGAACATATTGATAACAGCTCCGGCGACAAGCGCATATTCCGGTCTTATCTTCAGCCGTTTTCCGTCGAATATCACGTAATTTTTCGCTTTTTCAAGCGCGTCGCCGTATTTTTCCGCAAAATCAAAAGAAAATTCTTTTTCAATTCTCTCAACGTCCACGCCGTCTTCAAGCCTGAGTCCGAGCATGATATATTCGTCAAGCTCTTCGTCTTTGCTCATGATCTCCTCGGTCTCGTATCCGTGAACGCCCGATAGCACGTCTCTCACGTATTTGTCCACGTCGTCGCCGTTGAAATACCTGTATCTCCCGATCTTGCCGTGCGCCGAAGGTCCGAACCCCAGATAATCGCACATCGTCCAGTACTTCATATTGTGCTTGCAGCGTTTGCCGTTCCTGCAAAAATTGCTGGTCTCGTAACGATTGTAACCGCACGTATAAAGCGCCTCTGCGGCACAATCGTAAAAGCGCGCGCAATCGTCGTCCGACAAAGGCGAGACAAGCCCCTTTTTCACGTCGGATGCAAGCGGAGTTCCGTCCTCGACTTTGAGCATATAAGCAGAAACGTGCTCCACTCCCGCGTCGGAAACGAACCCGACGAAATCGTGAACGTCTTTTTCCGTCTGTCCGGGCAGACCCAGCATCAGGTCCGCGCTGACGTCGAAGCCGCTTTTCACGGCGAGAAGAAGCGCCTTTTCAGCAGAATACGAATCGTGCCTCCTCCCGATCGCCTCAAGAACGCCGTCGTCGAAAGACTGAACGCCCAGGCTGACTCTGGTGACTCCCGCGCTTTTGAGTTCCTCTACTTTGTTCTCGTCGAAAGAATCAGGATTGCACTCCACGGTAAACTCCGCAAACGTATCGCCGAAAACGCTTTTTACCGCGTCCGAGACGCTTTTTAAAGCGCCTTCAAAAAGACAAGACGGAGTGCCTCCGCCTATGTACAAGGTGTCGGCTTCCCCGTCGTAAATTTTCCTGCCCGTGTTGATTTCGGCAATTAATGCACTGACATAACGTCTTTGTTTTTCTTCGTCCGCACAGACGGAAACGAAGTCGCAGTATCTGCACTTCGAGCGGCAGAAAGGAATGTGTACGTATATCCCCGCGGCGCTCATTTGTCGAACTTGAGGATGGTCATGAACGCTTCGCTCGGGACCTCGACGGAACCTATCTGGCGCATGCGTTTCTTGCCCTCTTTCTGCTTTTCGAGAAGCTTCTTCTTGCGCGTTATGTCGCCGCCGTAGCACTTTGCAAGCACGTCCTTTCTCATTGCCTTGACCGTCTCGCGCGCGATCACCTTTCCGCCGATGGCAGCCTGTATCGGGATCTCGAAAAGTTGCCTGGGGATCACTTCCTTGAGCTTTTCGGCGATCGCTCTGCCGCGCGCATAAGCTTTGTCCCTGTGCACGATTATGCTGAGGGCGTCGCAGATCTCGCCGTTCAGAAGCATGTCGAGTTTTACCAGATCGCTCTCCTTGTATCCGATTATTTCGTAGTCGAGACTCGCATAGCCGCGCGTACGTGATTTGAGAGAATCGAAAAAGTCATATATTATCTCGTTCAGCGGCATTTCGTATTCTATCTTCACTCTGGTAGTCTCGAGATAGGTCATGTCTATGAACACTCCGCGCTTGTCCTGACAAAGTTCCATTATCGGACCGACGTACTCTGGCGGCGTATACAGAAACGCCCTGACGACAGGCTCTTCCATATGGTCTATATCCCCTGCCGGAGGAAGATTGGACGGATTGGAAACAAGCAGGGTCTCCCCGTTCGTCTTGACGACGTTGTACGAAACGCCCGGCGCAGTCGTGATCAGATCAAGGTCGAATTCTCTCTCCAGCCTCTCCTGGATTATTTCCATGTGCAGAAGCCCTAGGAACCCGCATCTGAAACCGAAACCGAGCGCCGTCGAAACCTCTGGTTCGTACATCAGAGAGGCGTCGTTGAGCTTGAGTTTTTCAAGCGCGTCCTTGAGGTCGTTGTACCTTGCGCCGTCAGTCGGATAAATGCCGCAGAATACCATCGGAGAAACTTCTTTAAACCCGTCAAGCGGTTTTTCCGCGCCGCCGAAAGCGAGAGTTATCGTGTCTCCCACCTTTGTGTCGCTGACGTTCTTGATGCTCGCGCAAAGATAGCCGACGTCGCCCGCGCTAAGTTCTTCCACCGAGGTGGAACGCGGAGTGAAAACGCCCACTTCGGTCACATCGAATTCCTTGCCCGTTGCGAAGAATCTGACCTTGTCTCCCGCTCTGACCTTGCCGTCGAAAACGCGGATGAAAGAAACCGCGCCTTTGTAGCTGTCGTAATACGAATCGAAGATCAGCGCCTTAAGCGGTTTGTCGTAATCTCCCCTCGGAGGAGGAAGGAGTTCTATCACCTGTTTCAGCACTTCCTCTATCCCTATTCCCTCTTTTGCGGAGACGAGCGGAGCGTTTTCGGCGTCAAGACCTATCACGTCCTCGATCTCCTTTTTCGCTTCGTCCGGGCGCGCGGAAGGCAGGTCTATCTTGTTGATGACCGGGATGATCTCCAGGTCGTTGTCGAGCGCGAGATAGACGTTGGTCAAAGTCTGAGCTTCAATGCCCTGCGACGCGTCCACGATGAGTATCGCGCCTTCGCACGCTTTGAGAGAACGCGAAACTTCGTAGGTGAAGTCCACGTGTCCCGGCGTGTCTATCAGATTGAATTCGTACTTTTCGCCTTTATAGGTATAATTCATCCTGACCGGGGTCAGCTTTATCGTGATGCCGCGTTCGCGCTCGATATCCATGCTGTCGAGCAGCTGTTCCTTGGCTTCTCTCTTGCTGACGGTTTCGGTAACGTCCATAATGCGGTCCGCAAGAGTGCTCTTGCCGTGGTCGATATGAGCGACAATGCAGAAATTTCTGATTTTACTCTGATCCTTGGGCATATTGCCTCCTTTAATCTTCGGGGATTATTCGTATTCTTTCGCCAGCGCGAGGAAAGATGCTTTTGAAGCGGCGATCCTTTCGGGCGACACGCAGTACGCGATCCTGACCCAGCCTTTGCAGCCGAAGCCGGTAGCCGGCACAAGCAGTAGCCTGTGATTCTTCGCTTTCGCGCAGAACGCTACGTCGTCGCCGTCCGGAGCCTTTACGAAAAGATAAAACGCGCCCTGCGGCTCTACGTATTCGAAACCGCACTCGTCCATTATCTTCTTGAGCGCCGCTCCGTTCCTGCTGTAAAAATCCACGTCCACGGCGGCGTCAAGGCACCTGGCGACCGCCCTCTGTATCAACGAAGGAGCGTTCACAAAGCCGAGAACGCGCGTCGCCACGCCCAGCGCGCCGACAAGGTCGTCAAAGCATGCGCAGCCGGGATTGACCGCAAGATAACCTATCCTCTCTCCCGCAAGGGAAAGCGATTTGCTGAAAGAATACCCGCTGACCGTATTTTCATAATACTTAGCCGGATAAGGCTGGACTACGCCGCCGAAAACAAGTTCTCTGTACGGTTCGTCAGACAACAGGTAGATGTCCGTGCCGAACTTCTTTTCAGCTTCGCGCATCGCATCCGCAAGCGCCTTCAGCGTCTCCTCTCCGTAAACAACTCCGGTGGGATTGTTGGGAGTGTTGATTATCACCGCCTTAGTCCTCTTTGTAAGCGAAGCGGAAAAAGCACGGATATCGGGCAGGAAGGTCGGGGGGTTGGGAGATACGACGACGAGCTTTCCGTCGTAATTCGCGACGTAATTTGCGTATTCTCCGAAAAACGGAGCGATGACCACCACTTCGTCTCCCGGGTCCAGAACGGCTTTCAAGAACACGTTGAGTCCGCCCGCCGCTCCCACGCTCATCACGATGCAGGATTCGTCGTAAGTCATGCCGAAACGTGAGTTCAGACTGCCCGCGACCGCGCGTCTGACGTCCTCGAAGCCGGCGTTGGACATATATCCGTGCAACGTCAGCGCGTCACAGTTCTCCACTTCTGCTTTCAATGCTGAAGCGACCTCTCCGGGTGCCGGCAGATTGGGATTGCCGAGCGAAAAATCGTATACGTTTTCCGCGCCGTATACAGCGGCGAGCTTTTTGCCCTCCTCGAACATCGCGCGGATGGCGGAACTGTTTTTGACCATATTACGCATTTTTTCAGAAATCATAAAAACCTCTCGCGCGTACAGACGGCGCGCCGTTATAAATATTATATAAAAATTACTGGATTTTAGCAAACGGATTTTATATAATATAGTAAGAAAGCAAAGAGGTGAATTTATGGAACTGACTCAACTTGCAAAAAAACTGTCCGCACGCGGATTTATCCCCGTGATATGTGAGAACGCAGCCGAAGCCGCCGCGAAAATGCTGGAGATCATTCCGGCAAACGAAAGCGTGGGAACGGGCGGAAGCGTGACCCTTGCTCAGCTTGGCGTCAAAGAAATGCTTGCCGAAAGAGGAAATCCGTTCTTCGACAGAAACGCCTATCAGACCGCTTCGCACGCAGACTGGTTCCTCTCCTCTGCGAACGCGATAACGGAAAACGGAGAACTCGTCAACATAGACGGCTCGGGCAACCGTGTGGGCTCTCTCATCTTCGGCGTGCCTAACATCGTCTACACGATCGGCAAAAACAAGATCGTAAAAGATTTTGACGCCGCGATCGACAGAATACGCAACTATACCTGCCACCTCAACGCGGTGCGCCTCGGCAAGACCACCCCGTGCGCGATCACCGGAAAATGCGCGTACTGCTCGGGAAAAGAATGTATGTGCAACGTGACCAGCATCATGCACCACCCCACCAGATATCAGGAAAAAGTCTACGTGATCCTCGTCAACGAAGAACTGGGGTATTGACATGAAAAACAGAGATTTTTTTAAAGGGATCCCTTTCGCTCACCGCGGTCTGCACGACAATAAGACGGTGCCCGAAAATTCAATGGCGGCGTTCTCAAACGCGGTCAAACACGGCTACGGGATAGAATTCGACGTCTATCTGACAGACGAAGGCACTCTGATCGTACACCACGACCCTTCCCTGAAACGCTCTTGCGGAGTAAAGATACATCCTGAAAAAATAAGGAACGCCGATCTTGACAAGTACAGACTTTTCGGCACCGAAGAAAGGATCCCACTTTTCAAAGACGTGCTTGCGCTCGTGGACGGAAAGGTGAAACTGATCATAGAAATAAAAGTCACCGGAAAGTACGAACAGACCTGTTCCGCAGTAATGGACGCGCTGAAAGATTACAAGGGCGAATATTGCCTTGAATCCTTTGATCCTCGCGCCGTGCTGTATATGCAGAACAAGCGCCCCGATCTTCTCGTGGGTCAGCTTTACGACCCCAATCCGATTCAGCGTTTTTACTGCCACAGGCTGAAGTCGCATGAAAAAGCCGCTTTTCTTGCGGCAAGCATCAAAACACTGAAAAGCTCTTTCTATTCAAAAACGCAATCAGCGGATCCGGACGTCGCCGTAGTCACTTGGACGATACGCAAGCCGAAACAGCTCGCGCTCGCAAAGGAAAAGGCGGACAACTTCATTTTCGAATGTAACGAAAAAGACGACGGATATATACCCGCTCCTCCCGTAATCTGAACAAAGTCATATCGACTGAAAACTTTTCCCTCCGTGATGCGGAGGGATTTTTTACCCTTATTTTCCTTTTTTGACCGGAATAATCACCTGCCCCGTACGCAAACTAACTCAGGGAGGTGATGATATGAAACTGGCTACTCTTATGGGCTTCGGCGTCGGAATGGCTACCACTCTGATAGCCGCAAAAGCCGTCACCAGCGGTGAAATGAAGTCTCGCGGCAAGGCGATAAAAAAGAAGATAGTAAGTCTTCTTGACTGACGTGACCGGGTTTCTCCAGGGCTTTTGCCCGGAGTGTGCCCTTTGGTTTGAAATATACGATAACCTACACGGGCACGAAAAAAAATCCGCTTGCGGCAATGCCGCAGGCGGATTTTACAGTCGCAAAGACTCAAGGTCTTTTATTGTTTGGCTTTCTGTCTTGCGCGGTAATCCTCGATCGCCGCTTTGATCGCTTCCTCGGCAAGTACGCTGCAGTGTATCTTCTGCGGAGGAAGTCCTTCAAGATATTCCACGACTTTTGCATTGGTCAGCCTGAGCGCCTCGTCCACGGTCATACCGATGACCATGCTCGTGGCGACGCTGCTCGTGGCGACAGCTGCCGCACAACCGAAAGTGCGGAATTTAGCGTCCGTGATCACGTCGTCCTTGACTTTGATCGTGATCTCCATGATGTCGCCGCAGGTCGCGTTGCCCACCTTCCCTGCGCCGTCGTTGTCCTCTATATATCCCACGTTCTGCGGATTTGCAAAAGTTTCCATTACCTTCTTGTTATACATGTTTTTCTTCTCCTTCGAATTTTTTGAAAAGCGGAGACATCTCTCTCAGTCTGTCAACCGTCTCGCATAATTTTTTCAACGTATACTCAACTTCTTCCTCGGTGTTGTCCTTGCCGAAGCTGAAGCGTATCGACCCGTGCGCAAGTTCTATCGGTACGCCGAGAGAAAGAAGCACATAGCTGGGTTCAAGCGAACCGCTTGAGCAGGCGGAACCGCTCGAAACGGCTATTCCCGCAAGGTCGAGGCTCATCAGTATCGACTCTCCTTCGATATATTCGAACGAGAAATTGGCGTTGGAAGCCAGCCTTCTGGACATGTCTTTCGTTCCGTTGAACCTGACGTCGCTTATATTCTCAAGCACGCCTTTGACGAAACGGTCTCTCAGCTTTGCAATGTGAGCGTTGTTCTTGTCCATATCGCGGACGGCTTTTTCTATCGCCGCGCCTATGCCCACAATGCCCGGGGTGTTCAGCGTGGAAGCGCGCATATTCCTCTCCTGCTCGCCGCCGTCCATAAAACGCTCTATCCTCACGCCGTTGCGCTTGTAAAGCACGCCTATACCTTTGGGTCCGTAGAATTTGTGCGCGCTCATTGAAAGCATGTCGATGTTGTCTTTCACAACGTCTATCGGCACGTTGCCTATCGCCTGCACCGCGTCGGTATGGAAAAGGATCTTGTGCGCTCTCGCTACCGCGCCTATCTCGCGCACCGGCTCTATCGTGCCGACTTCGTTGTTTGCGGTCATGACGGATATCAGGACCGTCTTGTCCGTTATCGCTTCTTCAACCCGCTTTGCGGTGACGAAGCCCTCTTCCGTGACCGGAAGATAAGTGACTTTAAAGCCCTCTTTCTCAAGTCTTTTGCACGTCTGGATCACAGCCGGATGCTCGATCGCCGTCGTGATTATATGATCGCCTTTCTCGCGCAAAGCGTGCGCCGCGCCCTTGATCGCCCAGTTGTCGCTCTCCGTGCCGCCCGACGTGAAATATATTTCAGTCGGCTTCGCGCCGATCGCCTTTGCGACCTTTTCTCTCGCGGCGTCGATCGCCGTGAGCGCTTCTCTTCCGAAAAAGTGCTGGGACGAACCGTTGCCGTACACCTCCGAAAAATAAGGCAACATCTCTTGCAATACTTCCGCGTCCGTATGCGTCGTAGCCGAATTGTCAAGATATATCCTGCGTTCCATTTTATTCTCCCTCTACCAGCTCTTTAAGGCTGATACCGTCCAGGCATTTGTTAATCTCACGGTACAGTCTGGACCAGACTCCGTAAGTCTGACAGGTGGATTTGTTTTTGCAGTCGCCTGAAAGACAGTCGACGATCTCAAGCCCGTTTTCAAGACTCCTCAGGATCTCGCCGACGCTGATCTCCTCGGGCGCGCGCTTGAGAAAATACCCTCCGCTTGCTCCCCTCGTCGCGTCGATCAGATTGTCTTTTTTGAGTACGGACAAAAGCTGCTCCAGATATTTCTCGCTGAGCAGCGTTTCGCCAGCGATATACGGCAGGGAAAGCGCTCCCTCTCCGTAATGCTTTGCCAGCTCGCACATTGCTTTCAGACCGTATCTACCTTTTGACGACAGCTTCATTTTTAATCCCTATCAAATTTCTAGGTATTATCTTACTATTATTGTTTTCGTCTGTCAAACGTTTGATGCGCTATTTAGTAAAATATTTGTCA
>CASFWW010000056.1:0-3891 GCA_949298505.1 uncultured Christensenella sp.
CACTGTTGCCACGGTTTTCCACTCTCAGATTGATTATCAGAAACACATATTCCGTTTCGTACAGATAGCCTATATTTCCGGTTTCGGTTACGTTGTTGATTCTGACGTACATGTTTCCGGATGACACGGTATCTCCGATATGATATCGTTGCTCCGGTTGTTCTCCGACGTCTGTCGAAGGGTTGTCCTTGCTTTGGTTTTCACTGCTTGTCCCACCGCTTATTACCGAGCCGATCACCGCGAGAACGACAATAGCGACGATAAGCCAGAACCACCATTTCTGATAAAATTTTTTTGATGCTTCTTCTGCCATAATTTTCTCCTTAAAGTTTTAACTGTATTGCTAATTATAATTAGCGAAACAAATTTTGTCAACCGTTTTGATTATAATAATCTTATGGACGAATTCGACAGAAGGATTTTTGCGGACAGATTAAGAGAATTACGTGCAGAAAAGGGGATTGGTCAGCGCAAGCTTGCCGAAACGCTCGGTCTGAGTAATTCTTCGATAAGCTACTGGGAGACCTGCAAGCAAGAACCGACTGCGGGCGCGCTTTTTAAATTGTCAAAATTTTTTAACGTTTCAACCGATTATCTTTTGGGGCTGGAAGATTGACTGCGGGAAAACCTCGCTTTTATATGCGCTGACGAAAAAGCATCCGGGAGCAGAGCGGATATTATGACTGTCGATTCGCTTGACAATTTTCCGTTTATAATGTATATTATGTAATAAGTTACGTATACGGGGTCGGATATGAAAGATAATATGCCTTTCGGCTTGAAAATCGCAATAATTAACAGGGCGTTCAAAAAGAGACTTGACGAGAAAGCTTCCGCAATGGGGCTGACGTCGGTTCAGCTCAGGGTCCTCGGATCGGTCAGCAGGCTTGAAGAAAAAGGACAGGCTGAAATTCATCAGAACGATCTTGAAAAACTTGAGTACGTCACGCATCCTGCTATGACCAAAATACTTCAGAAATTGCAGAGCAAGGGCTTCGTTCAATGCGTATCGTCGGCGGCTGACAGGCGTTATAAAAAGATCACCTGCACAAGCAAGTCAAAAGGCATGCACAACGTGATCCTCGCGCACGACAGAGAAGTTGCGGAAGAAATGTGCAAGGATTTTCCCGAAAGCAAAAAAATGGCTTTTGCAGATGTCCTGGATTCTCTACTCGATAACATAGATTCAGATTCTATATTTACCGAATAACCTCACAAAAAAACTATACGTTGCCTGCGATCCAATCGCGGCGACGCATTTTTAAGTTGAAACAGGTAACCTATTACCTATTAATACGTAACACATCGCCTGATTAAGTCAATAAATTTAAAGGAGAATTATATGGAAGAAACAAAACCATCACCATAAGCAGAGAATTCGGCAGCGGCGGTCGCACGATAGGGAAAATGGTTGCGAAAGCTCTCAATATTCCGTGTTACGACAGCGAACTTATCGAAAAGATAGCTATTGAAAGCGGATTCAGCGAGGAATACGTCAAAGAGATTGAGGAAAATTCCCGCGGCAGATTTCTGTCACTGTTTTCCAACAGAGCGCAGGCGCCCAACAATGAGGATATAATATGGAAAATACAATGCAGAGTCATCACCGGTCTTGCTGAAAAAGGTCCATGCGTTATCGTCGGCAGATGCGCTGACTATGTGCTCAGAGATAAGGCGGATTGCTTAAAGGTTTTCATTCACGCAGATATCGCGCACAGGGCGCAAAGAATAGTCGACGTTTACGGCGAAACGGACGTTGTGACAGAACAGCGCATTAAGGTGAAGGACAAGAGAAGAAAGGCGTATCACCGTTTTTATACCGATAGAAAATGGGGCGACGCAAAAAATTACGACATCGCGCTGGACAGCGGAGTTTTCGGAATAGACAAATGCGCGCAGATAATAAAAGAGCTTTATTGATTTTCATCTGAAAATGTTCGGGAGGCGAAAAACTGCGGCAAAAAAGACGGGGTAAGCCCCGTCTTTTTTACGTGCTTTTCAAAAGCGCAGTCTCAGCCCTGAAGTCTGTTTATAAGATAGGGCAGTTCTTTTTCAAACTTCACGCCATACCAATGGCTGTCGTCGTCCATTGTCGCCATTATCGTTCTGACGGTGTAATCGGCGGCAAGCGCCGCGCTGTCGTATACGCTTTTTCCGTTCATGTACGCTCCGACAAATGCAGACGCGTAGACGTCGCCGGTGCCGTGAGACATGCGGGGCAGTTTGTCGTTGAAATAATAGCTGACTTCGCCGCTTGCGCAGTCGTATACCGCGACGCCCAGTTTTTTCGGGTCGAACGTAACGCCTGTCAGCACGACTTGCTTGCATCCCAGTTTCGCAAGTTTTCCGAGAAGGGTGAGGATGTATTGCTCGTCGTATTCCGTTCTGAATTCACTATCCGTCATAAGGCACGCTTCCGTAATGTTGGGGAGGATCACGTCGGCGACTGCGCACAGTCTCGCCATATCTTTAGGGAAATCGTCGGGGAAGCCCTTATAGAGCACGCCTCCGTCAGCCATGGCAGGATCGACTATAGTCGCGCCGTCCTTTTCGAGGTGGCGGTCGATAAGCTTGAGGATCAGATCGACCTGTTCGCGGCTGCCGAGATATCCGGTATAAATCGCTTTAAAGGTAATGTTTTCCTTTTGCCAATGCGCTGATATCGACTCGATGTCTCCGGTCAGGTCGCGGAAAGTCCAGCCGGGTCTGAACGCCGTATGAGTGCTTAGGACCGCGGTGGGAAGCACGCAGGTTTCGATGCCGCATGCCGAAATGATGGGAAGCGCAACGGTCAGCGAACACTGACCGACGCACGAGATATCCTGTACCGTCAAAATCTTTTCTTTGGACATAAGCATATACTCCTTTGTCAAAAGATATCTATAATATTATAAAATCGCGTGTGCGATCAGTCAAATAAAATCGCAGTTTAGTTTGACAAAGCGTATAAAGGTTAACGTTTATAACAGTACGTTTCCGCACCATATGCGTGGTGAATTGTCAAACCAAGTGCAACACTTTTTGCAATTCCTGTTCAAACAAATCTGCCGGTGCTTTGTAACCGAGTACTTTTTTAGGTCTGGCGTTAATCAACGCCAGATTCTTTTTCAGGGTTTTCTCTCCCACGTGGGAGAGATTGCGCCCTTTCGGATAAAACTCTCTCAGTAAGCCGTTGCTGTTTTCATTTGTTCCTTTTTGCCACGCACAATACGGATCTGCAAAGTAAACCTCACATTTCAGCTTTTCCTCTATGTTGCGCCAATTTCCAAATTCGCTGCCTCTGTCGCAAGTTATGCTTTTAACCATTTCAGACGGCAACGCTCCTAACGCTTTTACTGATGCTTTTTCCATGCTTTCTGCTTTTCTGTCGGGCATCCATACAGCTATGTAAAACCTCGTTTTTCTTTCCGCAAACGTAGCAAAACACGCTTTGCTTTTTCCAATTCCGCCGACTACCGTATCTACTTCCCAATGTCCGACTTCTCGTCGTTTATATACGCTTTTATCTCGTTTTCGTATGCTTTTTCCAGTTGTAAATTTTCCACCATTCCCAAGTCGTTTTCGCGTTTTTCCCTTCTTTCTCAATACTTTTACGTTGCCTTTCACCAAATATCCTTGGTACAGCCAGCGATATATTGTCTTGAATGACGGCATTTTTATTTCACAAGGAGTTTTTGCTATCTGCTCGGGCGACCAGGTTTTGTTCAGCTTGTCCTCTATGTAATCCAGAATCTCTCTGTTCCAGAACATACCTCTATGGCAAAACTTACGCCTGAGCGAATATTTCCGTTGTGCCGTTTGTGGATAATATGCAGGTTTACAGTTCATAAATGATTTGTTTCGCCATATCTCCCTGGATATTGTGCTTACGTTTCTGCCAATTAATATTGC
>CASFWW010000057.1:0-13030 GCA_949298505.1 uncultured Christensenella sp.
AAACGAACGGAGCGTCACTTTTTCAATACCGGTTAGCACGAAAAAAACAGGCACTGTCCGTCTGGACAGTGCCGTAAATGGAGCTGCTAACCGGATTTGAACCGGTGACCTCGTCCTTACCAAGGACGTGCTCTACCTGCTGAGCCATAGCAGCATATTTGGATAAATAATATTCGTTTACTGTTGCGACTTTCTGCGTTGCGTCCTTGGCAAGGACGTGCGCTTCCCGCCCGCATAAGTCGATTATTGCGCTGTCCGGGCTTTCCGTCAAGCGGTCCGCTCCGCTAAAACGATTATCAATCGTTTTTCTCTCGCGTCGCGCCTGCTGAGCCATAGCAGCATATTTGGATAAATAATGTTCGTTTACTGTTGCGACTTTCTGCGTTGAGATCTTGCTTTTACGCGATGTCTAATATATAATAACCGATTAAAAATCAATTGTCAATGTTTTTTACAAACAAAAAATATGCGCTTTCAACGCATTTTGCTTAAGCGCCTGTCTTGTCATCTTGCTGATTTCTCAAGTTTGCGATAATAAGATCAGATAATGTAAAAAATAATTTAAATTTTAAAATTACTTTGATATTTTTTTAACGTATGATACAATAGATACGTATATGACCCGATATTTTGCCTGTTTAAGGCGCCTCGGGTATTAAGGAGGTTATAATGGATAAAAATTCTGCGTTCCACGGCACTGCCGAACAGAAAGCGCGGCTTCTCGCTGTCATTGAAGAATCCCGCTCTACGCCCGGCTGTCTGATGCACGTTTTGCAGGAAGCACAGGGCATCTACGGCTATCTGCCCATCGAAGTTCAGACGATCATCGCCGAAGGTCTGGGCATTTCCCTTTCCGAAGTTTACGGCGTTGCGACTTTCTATTCTCAGTTCTCTCTGAAACCGAAGGGAAAGCACCGCATCAGCGTATGTCTGGGCACGGCATGCTACGTCAAAGGTTCAGACAAGATCCTGACGGAAGTGGAAAAGCAACTGGGCATCAAATGCGGCGAATGTACCGAAGACGGCATGTTCTCTATTGACAGCTGTCGTTGCGTAGGAGCTTGTGGTCTCGCGCCCGTCATGATGGTGGACGAAGAGGTTTACGGCAGACTCAAACCCGAAATGGTAAAAGAAATTCTCGATAAATACAGGGGGGATAAGAAATGACGAACGCTCAGCTCGACGAAATACGCGAAAAGAAAAAGGACCTGATACGCGTTCGCCGCGTTATCAAGGAAGAAGGAGAAAAACTGGCGGCTAAGACAGGCTACCGCAAACAGGTGCTCGTCTGCGGCGGTACAGGCTGTACGTCTTCTCACTCAATGCAGGTCATAGCTCAGCTGGAACAGTCTTTGAAAGAGCTGAACATAGACGACATCCTCGTCGTAAAGACAGGTTGCTTCGGTCTGTGCGCGCTGGGTCCGATCATGATAGTTTACCCCGAAGGCGCTTTCTATGCGCAGATGACGCCCGAACACGTAAAGACTGTCGCTGAAAAGCACCTCGTCAAGGGCGGCGAAATAGTCAAAGAACTGCTCTACCAGGGCACGGTATCCGCAGACGGAAGCATAATCCCGTTCGCAGAAACTCCGTTCTACAAGAAGCAGATGAGAATTGCGCTGAGAAACTGCGGCGTTATCGCCCCCGAAGACATCGAAGAAGCGATCGGCGCGGGCGATTATGAAGCGCTTGAAAAAGTTCTCAGGGAAATGACCCCGGACGACGTAATCAACGAAATGCTCGCCAGCGGTCTCAGAGGACGCGGCGGCGCAGGCTTCCCCACCGGAAGAAAGTGGTCTTTTGCGAAAGCGTCTCAGGGCAACGTCAAATACGTCTGCTGCAACGCCGACGAAGGCGACCCGGGCGCGTTCATGGACCGTTCCGTGCTCGAAGGCGACCCGCACTGCGTGCTTGAAGCTATGGCGATCGCGGGATATGCGATCGGCTCCAACCACGGTTTCATCTACGTCCGCGCGGAATACCCCGTTGCCGTTCAACGTCTCAAGATAGCGATAAAGCAGGCGCGCGAGTACGGGCTTCTCGGCAAGAACATCCTCGGCTCCGGCTTCGACTTTGACATAGAGATACGTCTCGGCGCAGGCGCGTTCGTCTGCGGCGAAGAAACCGCGCTGATGACCAGCATAGAAGGTCACCGCGGCGAACCCCGTCCCCGTCCTCCGTTCCCTGCCGTCAAAGGCTTGTTCGGAAAGCCGACGATACTCAACAACGTTGAGACCTGGGCAAACATCAACCCGATCATCATGAACGGCGCGGCATGGTTCTCCTCGATAGGTACCCCGACTTCTTCGGGCACAAAGGTCTTTGCTCTTGGCGGAAAGATCACCAACGTCGGTCTCGTCGAAGTGCCGATGGGCACTACCCTGCGCGAGATAGTGGAAGAAATAGGCGGCGGCATCCCGAACGGTAAGAAATTCAAGGCGGCTCAGACAGGCGGTCCGTCGGGCGGCTGTATCCCTGCGGAATGTATTGACACTCCGATAGATTACGACAGCCTTCTCGCGATCGGCTCCATGATGGGCAGCGGCGGTATGATAATCCTGGACGAAGACACCTGTATGGTGGACATCTCCAAGTTCTACCTGGAATTTACGGCGGACGAATCGTGCGGAAAGTGCACCCCCTGCCGTATAGGAACCAAACGTCTGCTCCAGCTTCTGACAAAGATCACCGAAGGCAAGGGCGAACCCGAGGACCTCGTAAAGATCGAGGAACTTGCAAATCACATGAAACAGTCTTCTCTGTGCGCTCTCGGTCAGTCTGCACCCAACCCGGTGCTCTCCACCCTGCGCTACTTCAGAAAAGAATACGAAGCGCACATCAACGACAAGATTTGCCCTGCCGGTGTTTGTAAAGCGCTGTTTACATACCATATCATCCCCGACAAGTGCAAAGGCTGTACGCTGTGCGCGAGGAACTGCCCCGTAAAGGCGATCAGCGGCGAAGTCAAGAAACCGCACGTCATCGACACGTCAAAGTGCGTAAAGTGCGGGCTGTGTATCGCAAACTGCAAATTCGGCGCGATAGAGAGAAAGTGAGGTGGAGAAAATGGAAAAAATGGTCAATCTTAAAATAAACGGAATATCCGTCACGGTACCCGAAGGAACGACTATCCTTCAGGCGGCGAGAAAAGCTCACATCGAGATCCCCACGCTCTGCTTCCTCAAGGACGTAAGCTGCGCAGGCTCCTGCCGTATGTGCGTGGTCGAGGCGACCGGCGCGCGCGGTCTCGTTGCCGCATGCGTTTACCCGGTGGCGGAAGGCATGGAAGTCAGAACGAACACCGAAAAGTGCCGTCGTTCCCGCAAAATGACTCTCGAGCTTTTCCTCAGCAAACACAAGAAAAAGTGTCTGTCCTGCGAACGTAACCACAACTGCGAGCTTCAGAAGCTCTCCCTCGGTTACAGCGTGGACGAAGACAGATTCAAGGGCGAAGACTTCGTACTCCCGATCGACTTGTCCACTCCGTATGTCGTGCGCGACAACGACAAGTGCATCAACTGCATGCGCTGCGTTGCGGCTTGCCGCAAACAGCACGTCAACGCGATAGGACCCATCGGCAGAGGCTTCAACGTGCATATAGGCAGCGCGTTCGACCGTCCTCTTTCCGAGTCTCCGTGCGTAGGCTGCGGTCAGTGTATCGTAGCGTGCCCCGTCGGAGCGCTCAGTGAAAATTCAACGGTCGACGAAGTATGGGCGGCTCTCGGCGACGATTCCAAGAAAGTCGTCTTCTTCACCGCTCCTTCCATCCGCGCCACTCTCGGCGAAGCGTTCGATATGCCGATCGGCACGAACGTTGAAGGGAAAATGGTGGCGGCGATCAGACGTCTCAACCCGTACGCCGTATTCAATATGGATGTGACGGCTGACCTGACGATCATGGAAGAAGCGAGCGAACTCATCAACCGTATCAAGACGAACAAGCCCATGCCGATGTTTACTTCGTGTTGCCCCGCATGGATCAAGTTCGTGGAACAGACTTATCCCGAATTTATCCCCAACGTCTCAACCTGCAAATCACCGCAGCAGATGTTCGGCGCGCTTCTCAAAAGCTATTGGTGCGAAAAGCACGGCATAGACCCCCAGAACCTCTATGTGGTCAGCGTTATCCCCTGCACCGCCAAAAAGTACGAGTGCAAACGTGAACAGATGCCCGGCGACGTGGACGCGGCTATCACGACGAGAGAACTCGCTCGCATGATCAAGACCGCAGGCATCAAGTTCAACGAACTTCCCGACGAAGAATTCGACAACCCGTTCGCTACGGCTTCGGGCGCAGGCACGATATTCGGCGCGACCGGCGGCGTTATGGAAGCGGCTTTGAGAACGGCGGCGCATATGCTCGACGGCAACTTCGAAGTGCTCGATTTCTTCGCGGTACGCGGCACTCAGCCGATAAAGGAAGCGACCTACCTCGTTGCGGGACATACCCTGCGCGTAGCGGTCACTTCTGGTCTTGAAAACGCGCGCACCCTGCTCGAATCAATCAAATCGGGCGCTAAAAAATACGATTTCGTTGAGATCATGGCATGCCCCGGCGGTTGTGTGAACGGCGGCGGTCAGCCCACCCTCTCCGACAGCGTACGCAACAGCGTGGAACTCAGAGACGCCCGCGCGAAAGCGCTATATACCAGCGACGTTCAGAACAGTCTGCGCAGATCTGCCGACTCTCCCGTCATGGACGTGCTGTACGACGAGTTCTTCGGCTTCCCCAACAGCCACAAGGCTCACGAGATACTGCATACGTCATACAAGGAAAACAAAAAGCTGTGATCACAGCAATGATCAAACTCTTTGCCCTGCCGCAAGGCAGGGCTTTTTTTGCGAGATCTGATAGCCGAAGACATTGCAACGTCCTGACAAAAATCAAATCTTTTACAAAAAATGACAAAAATTCACTGCCGTTTTTAACGGACTTTTCATTTTTCCGCCCGTATAATTAGTTATAAAATTTCAGGCGGAACGACTATGAAAAAAATCCTTTTATCCATTGTTGCAATAATTACAGCGGCAACGCTTCTCGGAGTTACGGCATGCTCGTCTGTTTCTGACGACTACGAAAACCCCGGAGACAAACTCGGCGGCGGACAGGTGGTGACCGGAACTGCCGACTCGTACGATTCCTCCGCGATTTCCGACCGTGTAGAAAGCGCGGACACAACGGTCATCGGAAACGGCGACGTCGTCACCTATGACAAAGAAACGTGCACTGCCGTCAATCTCTCCTCTCTGAGCGGAGACTACCTTGTCATTCAAAGCGGCGACTACGTATTTACCGGCTCGACGACTTACTCGATAATACTTTCGACCAAAGGCATCGACGTCCATCTGTTCTTTGAAAACGCTACCTTCGACAGCATTTTCTCGGACGGCAAACCCTCGTCTACCGTGATCACGCTGACAGGTGAAATACCGCGACGGGACTTGCCGCCGACGAAAACGATGACGCCAAAGGCACGCTGTACGTAAAGAACGACTGCGTGATCAACGGCAGCGGCTCGCTGACGGTTGCCAGCGCGGTCAAGAACGCGGTGCACTGCACCGGTGCGCTCAAAGTTTCAGGAGCGACGCTCTGTCTCAACGCATACAAACACGCGCTAAGAGGCAACGACGCGGTGGTACTTATAAACGCATCGATAAGTGCAATAACAAACACGGGCGACGGAATTCAGACGGATAACGAAAACGACGATCCTGACAAAGATACGTCTACGTCGAAGACAGCGTCCTCGATATCACCGCCGGCGACGACGGCATACAGGCGGCTACGTTCGTGCACATACTGAGCGGCACGATCGACATCACGACGAACGGCGGCGCGCCGTCAAAAATAACCGAGACCTCGTCCGACAACGCGGACGGCAAAGGGATCAAGGCAGGCACGATAGAATACGCGGTAGCCGACGAAGACCTATCAGCCGAACTCGCAAAAGGAGACCGTGAAGATACCGGAGAGGACGAAGACGGCATGAGCATTGTAGAGATCCTCGACTACGACTATTACTCGATAATTATAGACGGCGGCACGATCGCTGTAAATTCCAACGACGACGCGATACACTCTGACGGCGATATGATAATCAACGGCGGCACCATCGTCGTCAACAACTGCTACGAAGGCATAGAAAGCGCAAAATCGAGATCAACGACGGAGACATCAAAGTGACCGCAGCCGACGACGGGATAAACGCTGCCGACGGAACGAAGAACGCCGTCAACGTCTCCAATTCAAACTGCTACATTCTTATAAACGGCGGCACACTGGCTGCCGTCGGCTCTTCGGGTATGGTCGAAACACCGGGTTCCAACTCTGCGCAATGCGTGATCAGTTACGCGACAAACTCTACTGTTTCCACGGGGAGCAAGATAGAACTGAAGGATCAGGACGGCGAAGTGCTGATCTCGTTCACTACTTCCAAATCTTTCCAGTCAGCGATCCTTTCCTGTGAGGGCATTGAAAAAGGCGAAACGTATTACCTCTTCATCAATGACACTCAGGTAAAGAGTTTCCTGATCTCGTCGACGATAACCTCCGTCGGCACCCAGTCTGCCGGCGGAGACAAAGCTCCGGGCGGAGACTGGGGCTTCAATCCCGGCGGGATCGGCGGCAGACGCTGAATAAATTTTCTTTCCTTTTTCCGCGTTCCCGCAGACGTTTACGGGAACGCGTTTTTATGCCTTGCAGATCGTCCGGCATCGTCAAATCCGCGCTCACCGATGAGGCGACGCCGGGCGCGTTTAAAAATTGACACCCTTTTTTCACTGAAAAGCGTATTAAAATCACGCCTTGCTACACATTTTGCCTGATTAATAAAAATTTTCGTCATCTGTCTTGCTTAGCCGGCTGACCTTATGTATAATAAACGTATGAGCGTTATGTTCAACGGGAGAAAACTATGACGGCGGAAAGCAAGAAGAAAATCATTCAGGCGGTTATGATAACCGTTGCGGCAGGTCTCAATGTCTGGGGACTGCTGACCCTCGCCCAGACTACGGGTGCAGACGTCGGACTGACTTATATCAGCAATATACCCAACCTGATCGCGCGGTACGTTATCGTCGTGGTGACAATGGCGGCGGGCATAATGCTGATGAGCGCGGCGGCAGGCACCTTTAAAGGAAAGGTCAAGAACGTGTTCTCTATCGCAGTCTGCGTTTACAGCACGATATTGACAATACCCCTCTTCCTCGCGTTTATACTGTGCATACCGATAGCGGCGGGCGCGACCTTCCCAGAATTTATCGACGCAATGGTACGCGACATCTGCTACTCTTTCCAGGATATCTTCGGCAAGGGCTGGCTGCAATATCTGATATACGTCCTCGGCACGATAATGGGCGCGATATTCCTCGCCGTACCCATCCTTTCCACATACTTCACGGTCAAGGACATCGACCTGATCGCGCTTATAAAATCTAAAGCGGGCAAGAAAAAAGAAAGCGGGGACTCTTCGTCTGAAGACTGATTTTTCCGCATTGAACGTTGAACTTCCGAACGCGCCTTCCAGGGCGCGTTTTTCGTTTTCGGAAAACCGCCGCAGTTGCCGCATGCGACCGGTGCGCCGCAGATCGCACGGCGTCGCCCCGTATTCTCTCCTCTGAACGGAAAAGCCGCATCCGTCGCAAAAAAACGTAAACCGCGTTTTAAACTCTCTTGACTATATCACCTCAGATAATTTATCATAAAATTATCTGAAAAAGTTGTCAAAATCTTGTTCAACTTTGTTATATAGGTGAAGAATGTCAGACAAAGCACTGGAAAAAGCGGCGGCAAAGCTGAAAAACGGCGACAGCCGCGCCTTTAGTTACATATACGACCGCACTTATAAGATCGTGTTTTTCGTCGCTTACAGAATACTGGGCGACAGGCACGCCGCGGAAGACGTGGTCCAGGACACGTATATGAAAGCAGCGACCAATATAAACGCGTACAACAGCGACAACTTCACTGCATGGATCACCACGATCGCGAAAAACAACGCGCTGAACGAATACAACAGGGCCAAAAGACAGACGTCGACAGACTTTTCCGCACAGGCGGATTACCGCGAAGGCAGCTTCTCTATGCCTGACGAAGACAGTTTCGGGCTGATATCCGCGGCAAAAAGACTGCTTGACGAAACGGATTACAAAATTGTGATAATGTGCGCTGTCGCCGGCTACAAACGGCGAGAAGCGGCAAAAGCGCTTGATATGCCGATATCAACGGTGTCTTACAAACTGAAACAATCGCTGGAATTGCTCGCAGGATACGTCAAAGGAGGGTCGAAATGAACAAAATATCTAAAGAAATAAAAAAAGACGCAGAAAGACTTCTCCCCGACGAACGTCTCAAACAGGATATCACGAACAGTCTCTTCCCTTCAGAGAAGCCGGCGCGCGCGACGTCCCGCAGGAAGTACGCCTTCGCGTTTTCAGCAGTCGCATGCGTACTCGTCATTGCGATCGCGCTCACGCTCGCGTTCACTCTGCCGACCGGCGATACCCCTGCCCCGCCGATAACCGCAGGCAACGTTTCGGACACCCTCGTCCTGATCGATATCAACCCTTCTTTCGAAATAGTCGCGGATAAGGACGGCAACGTAAAATCCGTGACCGGGATCAACAGCGACGCAAGGATCGTCCTTCTGGGAAAGAACTATTCAGAAGCGTCCGTCTACGACGCATGCACGGACATAATCAAGACTGCGATCAACCTGGGATATGTCAATAACAAACACGGGCAGGTAAATATTTCAGCTTACAACGAAGACTCGGAGGTGAGCAGCCGATATCTTGAACTGCTCACCGGCAACGTCAGCGACATAGTTGCCGCAAGCGGCGGAACGATCGTTGCCACCGACGGAGAAGCGGCAAAACAAAAGCTGATAGACGAAATAATCGCCGCGTACGGAAACACCGCGGGACTGGACGACAAGACGGTGCTTGAATTGCACAGGCTCCTGAACCGGTACGACGTGACCAAGGAAAAGGAACTGGACGAACTCGAGGACCTCTGGGAAGAAGAACTGGAAAAAGCGGGATTCGACGACGACGCTATGGAAGACGCGATAGACGCCTGGAAAGAACAGTATCTCAAACCCTTAGGCGAAGAACTTGAAGAAGAACTCGAATATTATATCGATATTTACGAAATAAAACTCGTTGCCGGCGGCATGAGCGAAAAACAGGCGGAAGCCGCCGCAGAAGAAGAGGAATACAGACTGACAGACCTCGGCAGACAGGACAGAACGGCGCTGAGGGCGTTCATCGACGAATGGTGGGTATCCGCAGAACAGGAGTTCTTCGATATAATAAAAGATAAATTGCAAAGCGACGGTTACGACGAGAGCGAACTCAACGCAAAGATATCACAGATATCCTCTCTCCTCGACGAAAAAGACAGCGAGGACCGCAAAGAACTCATAGCCGAACTCATCGAAGGCTACTACGAAAGCACGGTCAAGCCTGATGAGGACGAAGATTTCTGGGAAGAATTTATCGAAGAACTCTATGAAAGAGATTGAGCAATGAAGGACAATACAGATAAAAACTTTTTACTGAGAAAATACGTCCCCTCGGATATCGGGGGGATATTGCACGTATTCGAAAGCTCTGTAACAGAACTTTGTGCTAACGACTACTCTCCCGCTCAGATACGCGCATGGATAAATTGCGCGGACGAAAGAAAATGGAACGCTGAGTTTTTATCCCGACACACGACGGTAGCGGTCATAGACGACGAAATAATAGGTTTTTGCGACACGGAGGAGAACGGCCATATCGACAGACTTTACGTTTCGCCGAAACATGCGGGCAAAGGCGTAGGCGCCTCGCTCATAAAAGACGCGGAAAGCTTTTTATGCGGAAAAGAAATAAGAGTCGAAGCTTCTGTCACAGCGAAACCTTTTTTTCAAAAACTCGGATACAAGGTCATCGAAGCGCAACGCGTTCAAAGACACGGCGAAACGCTTATTAATTACAAAATGATAAAAACCGCTTAATTCAAGCGGTTTAAATTTTCTCTTTCCTCTTTTGTGAGTTTCGAATACGCGCGCTCGTAAGAGACGTCAGCGAATTGCTTTATAAGATCGTCTCCTACGCAAGAAAGCGTTGCGGTGCTTTTATATCTCGCCTGCACCGGCGGACAATGCCAGCCGCGTACGACGGCTCCGTCCGACGCCTCTCTCAGGAACTCCGCGTCCTCTGCGGAAGTCGAAAATGTGAATTTCTCCTCCCCGTTCCGCTCAAACACTTCGGCGAAAACGTAGCCGTGGCGCTTTGGCGAAGTCTTTATCTTTACCGTCGCGTACCAATCCCCGAAAGGGAAATCCAGATACGCGCCCTTTTTCTCAAGACAATATCCGATAACTTCTTCTCCCGTCATTTGCGCTCTCCACAATATCTTTATATATATTATACTCCTCAGCGTCGGTCCTGACAAGGAGAGTTTTCTGCTTGTCTCAAACCGCGTCAAGCCCGCTGTCTTTCGCAGATTTTTATCCTTTATTTCAAAATGCTCGTGCGGGAATATGCGTTATGCCGGACAAATCGGAATGAAAATTTTTCCGGAAATTAAAAAAATTTTTTGAAATTGTTGGCAAAAATCCTTTATGCTTTGTTTTATAAACGAAGAAACCTTAAGGAGGATACGATGATGAAAAAGAAGAATATCGTAATTGCAGTGATCTTAACGATGACGCTCGCGCTCGGTACCGTACTGACCGGCTGCATACTCGACAATCAGCCTTCCGGCGGCACCAACGGTGGAACCATAGGAAATTATACGACCAATTCCGAACTCGTTGCGATGAGTGCAACGTCCTCAGCGCTTATTCTCGACGAAATGCAAGAAAACACCGCTCTCGCCAAGGCGCTCAGCCTGAGCAACGACAACTCTCTCGAAGGTCAGAAGCTGACTGAAGAAGAGATAAAAGAAGTCGAAGAACAGCTTGCGGTGCTTGAAAACTATATGGGCGAAAACGCGATCACCGTCGAACAGGGTGCGCCTGCGGAAGACGACGAATATTTCGGAGTTTACGAAGTGAAGATGACCGTCTCCACTAAAAATCTTGAAGGCGAAGTTCAGTCCTATACGATGTATTTCAATCAGACCGAGACCAGAAACGAAGACAAGGTGGACAAGGACGGGCATGAAGACGAAAGCAAGTGGGAATACGAGACCGAGCAGGAATTTTCTCTCGAAGGCATCGTGATCTCCGGCGAAAACGTCTATAATATGACCGGAAGAAAAGAGGTTGAGACCGAAACCGAAGACGGCGTGACCGAAAGCGAGACTTCTTACAAAATGACCGTCAGCGGAGAAAACGGCGAATATATCGTATTCGAACAGTCTTTTGAGGAAGAGGAAGGCGAGACCGAACAGAAGTACGAATACAAGATATACAACAACCGCGAACTCGTCAAGCGCTTCGAATTGGAATTCGAGACCGAAAACAACAAGCAGGAGATCGAAATGAAGAGTTACGAAAACGGTCAGGTCTTCCAGTGCAAATACGAGAAGAAGACAAGAAACGGCAAGGACTATATCGAAGCCGAAGTGATGAAGGACGGCAGAATGATCGAAGTGTTCATCACCGTCGAAGGCTCCGGCACCGAGGAAGACCCGTACAGACGCGATTATACCTACGGCGAGTACGAAGACCTCGACGATTGATTCAACTGTTGATCATCAACAACAAAAGCGCCTCAGATTGGGGCGCTTTTCCTTTGCACTGCGGACCGGCAACGGTCAGCCGCCAGCCGTCACAGAGAGAAGTCTGCGAATATCGCGTAGTGGTCGCTGATATTTTCAAAGACCTCTCCGTCAAGCACGCAGAACTTGCGGGCAATGCCGTTTCCCTTTACGAAGATATGGTCCCAGGAAGGAGCGGCGGCGACGTTCTCGTCCGCGCAGACTGTCTCTATGCCCTCTGTGTATTTAACGTCGGCGAGCGCGCCGGCAAGCTTGTCGTATATACGGCTCGCGGCGTACTGCCCGTTCACTTTGCCGAAGGCGTCGGGCACCTCTCCGCTTTCCATGCAGTTGTAGTCTCCGCACGCCACAACCGTGCAATTGTATCTTGCGTACAACTCCTCTATCTTCGAAATGAGCTGATCTGCCTGACTGTTCATTATCTCAAGCGACTTGCTCTCCTGATCTTCTTTTACCAGATTGAAATGAGTGTTCGTGACAAGGATATATCTGCCCGTCGCCCTGACCGCGAAAAGTCCCCATGTTATCGCGCGCGAGCCGTTTTCATCGCCTTCCTTGAGCGCGACGTACTCGCTTTCTATCAGTTCGAGTTTGTCGGAATTGTATATCAGCGGCGTCTTGTTCTTGTTGAATACGTCTATGTCGGGATGCAGAACGACGTATTCGCTCCAGAGATTCGCGTCAAGCACCGTGTGCCAGTCGCTGGACATTTCCTGCACTCCTATGACGTCGGGCTTCACTTCTTCAAGCACTCTGAGAAGAAGCTTGGCTCTGGGCGGCACGGGAGACCCTCCCCAGCTTTCCATATGCGCTAAAATATTGTAAGACATCACCCTGACGTCACCGTCCTCTCTTGAAAGATCGAACGATGCGAGCGCTTCATCAAATCCATCGGGGTAGCCGTACCCGGACAGATCGGTATTCACACAGCCGACAAACGCCGTCAACGCAAATACCGCTACAATTGTCAGAATTAAAAATATTGCCGATTTTTTCAAATTTTCCTCCATGCCCGGACGTATTGCCCGCATTGACCGCGCCTCAGACCTGATCTTCTATTGCCAAGCTGATCGATCGGTACGTATTGTTCGCCGGTACGCCCTGCCTTTTCAAAATAAAACGTACGCTGATCACGGCGAGCTTCGCAATGCACGAATTGACCTGTTTTTAAACATTATAGTGAATTGTCAAACCAAGTGCAACACTTTTTGCAATTCTTGTTCAAATAAATCTGCCGGTGTTTTGTACCCAAGCACTTTTTTAGGTCTGGCGTTAATTAACGCCAGATTCTTTTTCAGAGTCTTCTCTCTCACGTGA
>CASFWW010000058.1:0-23952 GCA_949298505.1 uncultured Christensenella sp.
CATGTCGTACAAATCCTTTTTCGTAATGATGCTGATCACACGTCCGATCGGCGCGTTGTGGGTCGCAGGCGTGTTCAGAGGCGCGGTCTCAATTCCGTTCACCGGCTGGGGCATTGCCGTATGGATAGCGATATTTGTTGCCACGGTTGCAATTTTCGTCCTGCTTTATAAGTACGGCGACGCGATAACCGCCCGTATGAGCGAATTCTTTTCAAAATTTTCATCTGAAAAAAGCGAGGAGCGCAAAGATAATAAATCAGCCGTATCAGAGAAGAAAAAGCGGAGTATTCTGTCTCTGTCTGCTTCATCTCCTCAGTCTGAAATAGAAAAGAAAAGCGTAAAACGGACTTCGCTCACAGATTACAAAAACAACGGAAACGAGATTGTCAAATAAAAAAGCTCCGCTTTTGCGGAGCCTTTCGTTTTTCAGTTCACGTGATAATGATTACTCTTGTAAAGTCTGTAATAAATCGCGATTGCGATCGGTATCATAAGCAGAAATACCAGCGGGATTATCACAGGACGAACCATTGAATCGAAATTGTCGATTCTTGCGCCGAAAGCGAGGAAACCGATCAATACTATAAGTATCACGGCGTTGATCATAACAATTAACGAATTTATCAATGCATTTTTAGCACGGAAATTAGCTTTTATCCTCTTTTTAGGATCAACGCAGTAGGATATGAACATCGCAACCGGATAAAGAAGTCCCAATGCAAGAAAACCGAAAAGTCCGGGAAGATTCTGACCGTACTTAGGTGCGGTCGAGAAATACGCTATAAGCACGCCGATCGCGTAGACGATATAGGTGAGTATCGAGCTGTCGCGGTTGAGTCTGTTGCTGAAATAATACTGATTTATGTAATATTCGCTGGTGTTTTTCTTAACGTACGGGCGCAGATTGTAGCCTTCAGACATCATTTTGGACTTAAGTTCAGAAGTGGACAGATAGTCGATCCTTTCTTCGTCGTCCTGAGTTGAAGCCACTGCCGCATGTGAAGGCGAAACCTGGGTCATCGGAACATTGTATATGCTGTCGAAACTGTCGATATAATTGACTGTCTGACGGCTGGAATAATCGTCGTATGCCGCGTCCTGAGAAACGTCGGTGTTGTAAGTTCTGACTTCCTGTGCCGGCTGTGGCTCTCTTCTTTCGTACAGCGCGTCTCTTGATTCTTCTCGCGCAGCCGAATCCTGTGCCGTAGCAGGAGAGTCTGAAACGTAAGAAGTATAGTTCCCGGCAGGTTGTTGCTGAGTCTGAGCGGCTTCCGCAGCCGAAACGTCAGTTGGACGACCTGAGTCTGCCGGAGTTTGCGTGGATTCGCGCATTTCTTCCTGCGGCTGAACTGCGTCGACGCGATCTTCTCCGTAAAACACGGGAGAAGGACCTGCTTGTTGTGCTGAGGTCGTGACGTTGTCGGAATTATCTTCGCTGACATCATCGTAAACAGGTTCTGCATCCTGAGCCGCATCGTATTCTTCAACGCGGTCTACGCCGTAGTTTTCATCTGCTACTGTGGTGGATGAAGCATCTGAAGGATTGCCTGAAACGCGAGCAGAAGTTTCGCTCTGCGTACCGCCGACGTTTTCCTGAGACGCGACTGTCTCGCTTGCGATAACTGAAACGACTGAATCGCTCTGTGCCGTGGCGTTTTCAGTTGCCGAGTCAAAGGCACGCTGATTAGGCGGGCAGACGTATTCAACCACGTAACCGTTCCCGATTTCGTCATATTCGTCGACCGGCGGAGCCTGAGTCTCCGGCGGAATTGAGTATTCGTCCGGGCGTAGAGAAAAACCGTCGTCATAAACGTAATGATCCGAAGGTTGAACGGAAGAAGCCGAAACGTTTTCACGTTCTTCGTCCTGATTGTCGAGATCGCTGTCGACGCCGGGTTTATTTCTTCTGGTCAAAGGTCTGAAATTGGAAGGATCGAACGGCGCGACCTGTCTTTCCGGATCGAATTCTTCGTCAGAAAGAAGGCTGTCGATTATCGTGCGGCTGAATTCCCACTGATGCTGATCGCTTTCAAGAAATGCGCGCCCCGCAGGCTGAAGGGAATAATAAACTCTCTGCGCGCCGTTGGACGTATCGCCTTTATAAGAACGTATATAACCTTGTTTTTCAAGTCTCTTAAGACAGCTGTAAAGGGTAGGCTGCTTGAGAGTGTACATACCTTTACTTTTTTCTTTGATCTCGTTGAGGATCTCGTAGCCGTACTTGTCCTCATAGTAAAGCGACTTGAGGATTATCGTATCTACGTGACCTCTGATAAGGTCAATGTTCACGTTTGAGTTGTCCATTGTCTATCTCCCGAGTTTCTCCTATAAAATATAATACTATAACAGAGAAGGTAAGTCAAATAAAACAATATTTTTATTATAAATTTAAAAATTTTTTGGAAAAATAGTTCTTAATTAATTCGTTTTTTATAATTATTCAGCCAAAAATTGGGTGTTAATTAATCAAAAAGAATAAGATCTTTCTAATTATCAGTAATTAAAGTAAGATAGCATACAGTTAAAATATCTGTCGGAATACATCAACTTATCGCGCCAATTATATTAACATATGCATTATCATATTGTTCACCAGACCGAAAAGAGAGAATAGCTCCTGAATATTACAGTACGGAAAATTGTATCAAATATAAGAAAAAACAAGTCAATAATTTAAGATATAAATTATGTCGGAAACAGCAAAAATTACGTCATTAACGCGAAATAACGCAGAAATAGTGCAAAAATATCGCGATTTACCGGTGCTCGGAGCAGTATTATGATTACGATATGAAGATCTGTTTGTTTCCATATCGGTTTTATCGGTTCAACACGCGGCTTTTGCGTCAAATTTGCCACGCTATAAAACACAATCATAAGCAGAGAACTTATGATCATCCGGAAGCAATCGAATATCTCAAAATAAAAAATGCTGAAGGGGTGGGTAATGCCGTATTTAGCGTAATTTTTGTTTCCGAACTCGCAAAATTATATGGATTATACCGCCAAAACAATATTCCATATATTTGATTTTTTTGAAAAAACAGAGTATCGACCTTTATCTCAACTATTCGCAAAACACAACTTTTGCGAAAAGATAGACGGTAAAATGCCTATTGTATCAAACACAATATAATTATTAGTTGTTTTTCGCATATTTACAAAATAATCCGGATCTTGAAAATCCGATGATGTATGATTTGTGAGTAATTTGATCAATTCTTCAAACGACATAAAAGCCGACAGTTTTTCAGCTTGTCTGAGATTATGCGTATGATAATAACTCTTTTGATTATACGACATGCCTTTCGACTTATGGACGTATTTAACCAGATAATTTACAACTTTCTCGTTATCGTCCTCGCTCTGGATCGGGACCACGGTCGTAAAACCGAACTCATAAAGATCTACGTCGAAATTGTAAACCGTATCGCCGTAGCGCGTTGTAATTATATCACCGGCGTTCGGTTTGCCGTCCGGGAACGTCGCGACCTCTAAATATGCCGACAGATCTGCATTGCCTATCAGCGCGTGAAAATGCAAGGAACCTTTTTCGTGGTACTCAGGAACACAATAGATCTTAATATCCGGGAAAAGATATTGCAATCGCTGTCTAAACAACTGCCAACAATGCTTACAAGCCTCATCATTCGTGCGTTCAACCTTTTTTGGGTCAAACGTAAAAGTACAAAAATAAGCCCAAGTATTTGACAGCGCATAACGGTACGAGCTATCCAGAGCGCGAAGCCTGCTCTGTTCCCGACTGCGTAAAAACTGTGAAAAAAACACTTTATCACTATTCGGGACTAATACCCCGGAAGAATTAATATGAAATTTGCGACTTCTATCCGAAATTTTCACGTCCTCGCACTCCAACGATTTTTGGCGCACGAGCGAAACCGAATCCCGATAAAGGAATTCGATTTTATGAGGATACTTAGTAACCGTAGTGTTTACGGGTACATATTTATGGCAACTTGCCATAAAAGTATCGTTCAGACGTTTTTCGGATGCAAAGCGCATTGTTTAACCTCTTCTGGATCTCGCAGCTTGTTTATACTTCTTTTCAAAAAAGTCTAATATCTGACCGTAACCTATCTCGCGCAATTCTTCAGGCAAAAACTGAATACTGTTCCAGTAGCTTTGAACGTGTTCAGGCAATTTATCGTACAGTCCACGGAGAAAACGATCATCATACTCAAAACGGTATATCGAATCCCAACACGAAAGACGTACCAAGTTTGCGAAATGCTTATCGTCAGTCGTTTTCTCTTGTGTCGATAGATCAAAAAAATATCCCTGTTCAGGAATACGCTCGAGCTGTTGAACGTCCCAATATCGTATAGAACCGCGCAGATCCACGCCGACCAACTTGCCCAACATCTTCAAAATCGGCGTTATAATATACGATAAAGTAACAGATCCTTGCCCCAGCATGTAATTAGTCATAGAGATATTCTCTCTAAGAAGCTGAGGCATACGAGTCAGATCTACGGAATCGTAGAAAAAATTGCCGTCGTATGTATGGCGGATGATCTGCTGGTGAAGCTGCTGCGGATAAAGCTTCTCAATTTGATCAGCCTTTTTGACATCTAAAAGCAAATTATGATAAAACATAGTTGCTTCAGACATGGCACATACCGAGTTTTCAGGTATTTTCTCGTCCATATTAATTACGGCTTCATCGAGCTTAGCGCTCCACTTGCCTCGAATTTTACAGGGAAAATTCGTATAGTATTCAGGCGCTTTTAAAACGTACATTGAAAAAAGCATAAACGACGTCTTGCCGGCGCCCTGGGGTCCCTGAAAACCCTGAACACGCCTATTATACGCGGTATTCTTAACAATATCGACCGACTTAAAGCAAGTAAACTCCCATTTTAGTACGCGGTAAAGCAAAAATACAGGTATTATATACAAAAACACGCTGTACCACTTATCAGACAACTGATTTTCTGCGACGTTGCGAACGCAATAAAACACAAGCGCGATCTCAAGATAAGGCGCGAACCGGTTGATCAGCCTGAGAAAGCGACCGATATGAAACCTGATCTTCTCTTTCATAACCTGTTACCTCTAAAGATCCCTTTCATCAATTTTCCGAAAATGACCCACAACTTAACTATAAAAAAGTAAGTCGCATATAATGCAAACCCGAACATTACAAGGTTTACGATAAAGTTCACTTCAGGCAGAGCCAGGAACGAATCCGGCATCCAGAGCGTAAGAACTTGTTTTACGAGCTCGAAGGCTTCAACAAATACTTCTTTGTTCATTTCTTCAAATCCTTCCTTATTAGTCTGATCACAAGATAAATCACCACGCCCAAGCCGAACATGACGATAGTCAGATCCGCAAGATCTGCAACCGTGCAATTAAACGTGTCGTTTATCCATAAAATAATCCTTTCTATCATGTCAAACCTCTTTTATATTCGGTTACCCTTTACCGTCCGGAGCAAGCTCCCCGCGCCCTCTGGGCTAAGGTAAAGGAATAACTTTGTTGCCTGAAACTATCGTTTCCAAGACGGCAACGAGCATTAAATGGGAAATTAACCCTTAAACATAGCTACTACAAGACCTACAACTATCATCGTTATCAATACCCCGTATATGACTTCTACGCCGCTGAACTCTGAAGATATGTCGAAGAACGTATCCAGATATCCGACAAGTCCGGTAAAAAGCGTTGTAATCGGCTTTGTCAGCGGAAATTCGTAAACGAAATAACCTAATGCGTTCCCTAAATGGCACGGTATATCATACCAATCGCAGCTATTCGAAGACCAAGAGCCGTAGTTCTGACCGCCTGAATATCCAACGTCTTCCGAGTACGGGATCAAGGTACCGAACTCGAAAAACAAAATGACTTCTCTAAGATTTAAAACATCATCATAAGAAGACCAGCCCGATGAACTTGAAAGTGATAAATTAAATGTAGTATTTTTTAACGAATTATCAAAGTGTAAATCATATACTCCTCCAAATATGCCAACGGTATTTCGAGAATCAATTAAATTACCGTTTAAATAAAGATCAGATTTAACGTTAAAGTTTACGAGTTGAATATCTGATGAAGTAATACCAGATTTAAATACAAAAACTAAATTATCTGCAGTACATAGCACGGGCAAAATGTAATTAGAAGACATTTCAACAGACCATACGCGGAAATTTGAAACATAGCAATTTTCAACATAAGGTAAATCTGAAAAATAATTCGTTAATCCGATTTCAAATATAGGTCCCCAAATATCGTAATTTATTACATTGTAAAATCCTAAGGTGCCGGATGGAATTGATAAATGCGAATCATACTTAATATTAAATGCAATTTGAAAGTAATTTTCAGAATAGAGAAAATCATACTGAATTACATTAATATCATATGAATAAGATCCGGATCCATTATGGCTTATTAAAAAGAAATAAGAACTAATTGCATCCAAAAGATTAAGTATTTGTGTTTCAGATAATATTCCGCTAATTTTTTCGTATCTAAAATCGAAATTTATTGAAATATCAAATGCAGAATTGACATCAACTTCACTCGTAGCATACGGACTAAAAAAGCTATTATACGTTTTATCAGGATCGAAGAAAGATCCACCCCCGGGAGTCGCTGAGTAAATCGAATCGTAGTAATTGACCGTTTCAGGCTTAATTATATATTCATCAGCATTTACGACGACGCCGAACGTCAGCACCGTAATCAGGATAATGAGTATGAAGATCAGAGCTATTTTAAGTTTCATTATTCTATCACCTTATTTACAACGTAAACGAGCAAGGAGCAACCGACAAATATTCCCAAAACTATTGCAATTTCCTTAAACGAAAACAGTATCTTGAAGATCTCTGCAACGGGAGCGACGATAATTGAAATAGGTTTGATAATATATTCATTTATAGGACCGAGATATTGTCCAACATCGGTAACGGTAAGAACAGTTCCAAGTCCGATTATGATAACGAGTGCGAAAATCAGCTTAGTCACGGTCGAATATCCCTCCGAAGATTATTGATAAGCCGAACAATAACAAAGCCCATGCACCCAAAGTCATACCAAACACTTCAGGCGTATTATAGAGAAAATTACTCAACAGGTTGTTGATAGTTTCCGCAAAAGGTACTATTAAGTTTCTGACAATAGTTGTTAAATCGTTCATAATATCGAATTAAGGGGGAGAATTTATCTCCCCCGGTCGTGGTTGAAAAGGTTTATGCTTTTGCACGACGTCTACGCGACTTAACTTTACGAGAGATCCAATTCGCAACAATCGGTACAATCTTGTATGTCAGACCGAAAATAACCGACACCAACGAAAGGATACCGAGCGTATTAAAGCCTGTCACAGTTACAGCTCCCTCTGTTTCTGTAAACGTCAAGAATATGTTCAGAAACAGTTGCCAGATCGCTTTACCGAACGAGGGAACGAACGAAGCCAGACCCTCTCCGAGTTGGGTAAGAATATCAGCCAATTCCATTACTCTTTCACCTCCTTATTAGATTCATCGTTTTGAGGGTCGTGCACGTTACCCTCGCCGTTGTCTTGAAACTTTTTCATGTAATGCTTGCAGATCTTAGCAAGGATTTTATATATCGAATAAGCCAGGAAGCCTATAACGAACATATAAACGATACCGTATCCGATAGAGCACATGACCGCATGACATGAAATGTACTTGATCACCGAAGTAATTATAAGCGTTGCGATGAAGACGATCGGTAAAAGTTTCTTATACCAACCGACTACGCATGCGAACTTCTGAAAGCGTGCCGGCGTCATAGTCTTTTACCCGTATTGAACGTAACGACAGTATCTTTATCGGTAGTCTCGATCTTCTCGAAGTTGACGATCCTTTTACTTACGGACTGCTTGTATTCGGTGATCTCGACGGTGAACCTATACGGAGCGAAAGGCTCGAACGTGAAAGTGTCATCGTCTTCTACGACGTCCGAAGGACATGAAAGATTAAGACTCTCGCAGACGATATCACCTTTTTTGTCAGTGCTGAACTGCAACGTGTTTACGCTCAAACCGCCGAAGACGGAGCTGTCCCACTCGCCCTTTTCATTTTTACCGCTGATGATCTTCTGAGAGATTACATTTGCTACAATTTCAATTTTCATAAATGTGAAACTCCTTTTGTTTAGATTGAATATATTTATAGACCTCGTGACAGGTCGAAAAGACGTTTACTACGTCGTTGTGGTAGTCAACTACCTTGTAATACTTTTCACTGCTTCTATGCAGACTAAAATGCCGCCATTTGCCGGAAACCTTGTCAAACATCTCAAAAGCGAGATTATTAACTTTGTATTTCCCTTCCCAAATACGAACGCACGGAGAAGCGCGAAGCCTATATGCGTACATTTCGAAGAACCATAAAAGGTTTGTGTCTTTATTCATTTTTCGCCTCTTTATAAGAATGCAAAAAATTAAATGCCTTCTTAACTGAACCTATAGATGAATGAAGATAATAAATACCTTCTGAAAGTTTTTTAGATTCAATAATATCTTCATCTTTATGAGATGCCATAGACGAATAACGTTCCTTTTCTTCATCTAACAAAAACTGAAGTCTTGTTTCTAAAACAATAAGGTCAAAAATAAGATTATCAATATCCATAAGAACTCTCCTTTGCGGTCAACCGCATAGCAAGTATTACTTGCTTTTTTAAATTATAGCGCAAGCATTACTTGCGTGTCAAGCACTACTTGCTTTTTTATAGTAAAATTAAAAATATGCTCGGAAAGAAAATTCGTGAATTACGAAAAGAAAGAAAAATAACGCAAAATCAGCTTGCAAAGGCATTAAACATTAGTCGGCAAGCTGTAAGTTTATGGGAAATGGACAAAGCAGACCCAGATATTATAAACATTAAACTGCTTGCTAAATATTTTGATATAACGATTGACGAACTAATGGATTTTGAAATTTAGGAGGGATTTATGGGATTTTGTAGTATCGAAGATGATGAAATTGACCTTAAACCAAAGCAAGTACAAAAACAAACACCAAAGCAAGCCAGATCGTATAAGTCTAAAAGCGGTATGAGCGGAGCTGAGCAAGGTTTTTATAAAAAACTTGTTTCGATTTTCTCAGAGCAATACAACGTACAATTTCAAGTTCCGTTGTCTTCCGTCATTAAAAAAGAGAGTTCAGAGCGCTTCCAGAATGAGCTTTACAGGACTATTGACTTTGCTTTATTCGATAAAGACACTTTCGAGCCGGTCATTTTAATTGAGCTTAACGACAAAAGTCATCTTGAAGGTAGAAGACAATATCGAGATATTAAAGTGAAAGAGATCTGCGAACAAGCGGGATTAAAGATTGTTACGTTCTGGACGCATTACGAAAATAAGCCCGAGTATATAAAAAAGCGAGTTAACGAGTACATAAATAAATAGGATTTTCAGTTGTTGCGTTAAGTTTTCTTTTTAAGTGTTGCCATTATCGAGTAGTGGCAACACCGGGCGGGGGGACGCGCCGAGCGCGTCTCCCCCCTGCCCCCCTCGGTTATCGTGAAGACCGGTAAAACGGTGATTATTGCCGTCTTGCCGGACAATAATTTTACCGGGCATATTTCGGATCACAAAGTCTGGATAAACATCAAAGAAGCGGTAATATTTACCGACTTAACTAAAATTTATACATGCAAAATCGAGCGGTAAAGGCTACCGCCCTATATAATTACTTTTTTAACAAAGTAATTATTACCGACTAAGGTATTGAACACAACTTTTGCGAAATGATAGCGGAAAATAAAAAAATGAAAGGGGTGTTTTTGACGATTTTTACGAAAAAAATAATTTTATTGTCAAATTCAGTAATTGATATTTCATTAAAATATCAGCTGATTTTCTCAATGTGATTTATAGACGATTCGTAATACATTTTGTTGCAAGCAAATATCTTATCCGGTCCGTATTGTCCGTTTAAAACGCGCCCGACATATTTTGTATACGGTTACACATTAACTAAAAATATCATGTGTTGTGATTTGCCAAAGTCCGGTTTGTTTCAACTTGTTATCAACTGATTCTTAGTTTCTACCACAGCCTTATATTTCGATTATTTGATATCATCCTGTCTTTTTACACTTAGCTTTCTCTGCAAATTAATCCGCGGTCGGCATTCAGACGTTCTGAGACATTTCTTTAAACTTGTTTTTACGATTTTTTACCGAAAATGCATAGTCGTCATTACAAGATCTCGTCTGAATTCGTTTTACAGCTTCGATTCTATAATTTGATCTCCGATACGTCCGAAAATTTTTACGACAATTTCCTTTCGCTCAATATACCCGGCAATCAGCAATGCTTAATTTGTTCCGATAATTTCCGTCAATAATCTTTTTTCACCGTAAATTTATTGAATTATCCGATAATAAACATTTTTCATGTTATATTCCGTAATCCAGGTGTATTCTCCGTTAATTATGTTTTAAAGAAGGACGATTTGCTTTTATGTAATTTGAACTTTTGCGTCAGATTCTTTTGATCACTTCTAATAAACTCATACATTTGGCTTGATTTTCAGCAAAAACAGTTTTAATTTATTCGCATAATCCATAAAAACGTTGTAACATCGTTAAGATTTATGCTATAATTTGTATAACCGAAACGGATATAACATACGCGCTGTCCGCCATCGAATTGCGCAGTATGCAACGATATCGACAAATTCCGGCGTAGAACAAGCAGAACTACGTGCAAATCCGATATGAAGTTCAGACGTTTACCGGCAAAAACTCCGGAATTGAACCGATATTGTTTATTAAGGAAATAATCAAATATGCCAGAAAAAACTTATTTTGAGCAAAGAAATATTGAAAACACACGCAAATTGCGTGAGATACGCCGCGATTTACCACCTCTCTGCAACGAGTTTTTCGTAGGAATAGAAACAAGGACGTCCGTTCTGACACGTCTTGCGTACGCCTACGACCTCAGGATATTTTTCTATTACCTTTTTACCGAGACATCGGAATTTGCTTCTTACGACGCTAAAACGTTCGGATTCGACGCGCTATGCAAGGTTACGACGTCGCATATCGAACTTTTCATGGAATATCTGAGCTATTACAAATTCGACGGCAAGGAATACGTCAACTCAGAAAAAACCAAAGCGCGCAAACTCGCTTCGATAAAATCTTTTTTTAAGTATTTTTACAATAAGGATAAGATCCCTGCGGATCCTGCATCAAAGGTGCTTACGCCAAAAATTCACGACAAGCCGATAATCCGGCTTGATTCAGACGAAGTATCGCAGCTTCTCGACGAAGTTGAAAGCGGCGCGAGCCTTCCTTCGGTAAGACAGGAATCCTTTCACGAAAAAACAAAGTTGCGCGATCTGGCGATCATCACTCTCTTTCTCGGCACCGGAATACGTATCAGCGAGCTGGTCGGACTGGACGTCTCGGACATTGACTTTAACATAAACGGCTTCAAAGTCACCAGAAAAGGCGGAAATCAGGCGATTTTGTATTTTTCTCAGGAAGTCGCCGACGCTCTGATTGCATATCTTGACGAACGTTCCGGCGATCCGGCGCTCGACAACGAACCCGCCCTATTCTTATCTCTGCAAAAAAAGCGCATGAGCGTCAGAAGCGTGGAAAAACTGGTAAAGAAATATGCAAAGCTCATCACCCCGCTAAAGCACATCACGCCTCACAAACTGCGCAGCACTTACGGCACAGAACTTTATCAGGAAACCGGCGACATCTACGTCGTAGCCGAGGTTCTCGGTCACCGCGACATCAACACGACCAAGCGCCATTATGCGGCGATCAGCGACGACATTAAGCGTAGCGCCGCTCAGAAAGTCACGCTGAGAAACAAAAAGCCTAAAAAAGACGATTGATTTTGAAAAAATTTTTAATTTCTGTTGCAAAATGTGAACATATGTGCTAAAATTATCACAGAACAACTGTGAGGTGTCCTATGGCAAACGCTAAAACACAGGAAAAACTGGATAAAACGCTGGCTTTCATAAAAGCTTTTATCAAGAAAAACAATTATCCGCCCAGCGTCAGGGAAATTTGCAAGGAAGTCGGTTTCAAATCAACGGCATCAGTTCAATATTATCTCGATAAACTTGAAGAACAGAATCTGATCCGCCGTTCGCTTTCAAAAAACAGAACGATCGAGCTTGTGAATAGCGATGACGATTCCCCTTCTTTCGCGACCCTGCCGCTTCTGGGAAATATCGCCGCAGGTCAGCCTCTGTTTGCCGGCGTAAACAGCGACGAAAGCGTTCACGTTCCCGCAGACTATTTCAATCTTGACGACGAAATGTTCTGTCTGACCGTCAAAGGCGAAAGTATGCGCGACATCGGCATCCTCAACGGCGACTGCGTACTGATCAAAAGACAAAGCACTGCGCGCGAAGGCGAAATTGTCGTTGCGTTGATCGACAACAACGAAGTGACGTTGAAGCGATTCTATAAAAAAGACGGCAAAATCGTGCTCCACCCCGAAAACTCTTCAATGGAAGACATCATTGTTGACAGCAGCCACGATTTCGCTATCCTCGGAGTTGCCAAAGGACTTATGAGAAACAGAATATTCTGAGCGAACACACTCATGAAATGACTTGCCGCCTTATGGCGGCTTTTTTGATCCTGATTATATTCTGCCCGTGTGCGATCAAAAGCCTGTATTGACCGGTTTCCTTTCACTTGCTTTGCATTTGTATATCAATATGTTTAATGCAAATTTATTTTTGTGATATAACTAATAATTAATCATCTGTTTATCCGTGCAGGTTAAAACGCTTTGAGATCTTATCTTGCTGTGTTTTGCCTTCGTCTTTTAAACAATTTTAACTGTGATTATTTGCATTTGATCGATTTGACATATAAACGCCGATTAACGGTTTCACCCGTGCAGGTTTTCGCTTGAATATATGTTCGGTTTTTAAAGATCGTTAAATTAAATTTATGTTAGCGATTTATTATTTGCTGAAAGACTGCATCAGCGATCCGCCCGTGTCTGTTTTACGTCGAATGTTTGTTCGCATCAAACCGTATCAAAACTTAATAATTAAATCTGCGTTTAAAACGCCGTTTTCGTGTTTTTTTAATTGACTTGCTTGAAATATCATGACGTTTATGCCGCAAAAACACTCGCGGTCATTATATTGATCTGGATAATAAATAAAGTTATATTTACGTGCTGAATTGATTTTTTATCCCGGACTTATCCGCAATAATTATCAAATAGACCGACGCAGAAAACGTTCGGATACGAAAATAAGATTTCTATTTACGACAAAACGTATGTTCAAAACAAAATCAGGCGGCAAAACGCCGCCTGACAAGAAGAGTTGACTTTGAAATATATTATTTGTTTTCCAGTACGCTTTGCAGGCAGTACATTGCCGCGATCTTTACGTGTTCGTAAGTGAGACCGCCTTGGATATAAGCGATATACGGTTCTTTGATCGGAGAATCCGCGGAAAGTTCAATCGACGCGCCGGCAACAAAAGTGCCTGCCGCCATGATGACCTGATGCTCGTAACCGGGCATATCCCACGGGAAAGGCGTCACGTTGCTGTCGACGGGCGAAACCCTCTGGACGGCACGGCAGAAAGCAATGAGTTCGTCTTTCGTGTCGAACATGACAGATCTTATTATGTCCTTACATTCCGAGCCGGGCGCAGGCATGGTCCTGTATCCGGCGCGATCGAAGACTTCGCCGAAAAGCACGCTGCCTTTTAGCGCCTGAGCCGTGACGTGAGGCGCAAGGAAAAGTCCCTGATAAAATTCGCGGTAGCCGTAAGCGTACGAGCCGACCTCCATGCCGATTGATGGCGAAGTCAGGCGGTATGCGATCTGATCCACGCACGATTTCTTTCCGCAGACGTAGCCGCCGCTCGGAGCAATGCCGCCGCCGATATTTTTGATAAGCGAGCCGACGGCGACGTCAACGCCGACTTCGGTGGGTTCGATGACGTCGACGAATTCGCCGTAGCAATTATCGCACATCACGATCAGGTCGCTTTTGAGTTCCTTTACAAAAGCTGCCATTTTTCCTATCTCTCTGACGTCGAGAGCGTCTCTCCATTCGTAGCCGCGCGATCTTCCCACGAAAACAAGCCTGGTCTTGTCGTTTATTGCGCGCTTAATTCCTTCGTAATCGAAAGCGCCGTCGACAAGATCTACCTGCCTGTAACTTACTCCGAAATCTCTGAGAGAACCGTTTCCTTCTCCCGATATGACTTCTTTAAGCGTATCGTACGGCGCGCCGCTGACAGCAAGCAACTCGTCGCCCGGTCTCAACATTCCGTACAGCGCGACCGTCAGCGCATGAGTGCCTGAGACGATCAGAGGCGAAACGATCGCGGCTTCGGCGCGGAACACGTCGGCAAATACTTTGCACAGAGTGTCTCTGCCTATGTCGTCGTAGCCGTAGCCGTTTGTCTGAGAAAAATGACGTTGCCCTACGTTGTTGTCCGCAAAAGCGTCAAGCACTTTGTTCTGATTTTCAAGCGCAATGCGGTCTATCCCGGCAAATGCGTTCTTACAACGCTTTTCCGCTTCCTCCACCGCTTTTACTATATTTTCGTTAAACTTCATATCAACCTCTTAAAAAGTTTTCAATAGTTTCGCAAATTGTATTTTTGTCGCAAGGATTTATCCAGCGAGCGAATTTATAACGCCTCAGCCAGCTTATCTGGCGTTTAGCATAATGTCTTGTGTTGAGGATTATTTCGGCTTTTACCTGATCGAGAGTAAGTTTTCCGTCAAAGTATCCGAAAAATTCTTTATAACCGATGGCTTGCATGCTTTGAGAATTTCTGTCAGCCAGACCTTGACTCAGAATTTTCTTTATTTCGTCCTCGAGACCCGAATCAAACATATGTTCAACTCTTTTTTCTATGCGTACGTACAGCTTTTCGCGCGGAACGTCGAGCGCAAGAAGGCACACGTCGTACTGAAGCTGCCTGGTTTCGGTCTTGGTCTTGGCTCCGCCGGTAAGCTCAAGTATCTCAAGCGCGCGGATAAGCCTTTTCGTGTTGTTGGGATGTATCTTCACGGCGTCTTCGGGATCTGCTTTTGCAAGGCGCGCATGCAGGGCTTCGGCTCCCAGTTCTTCAAGTTCCTTTGAAAGCCTTGCGCGGACGTTCTCGTCTTTGTCCACCGCGAAATTCAGCGGATAAAGAAGGGACTCGAGATAAAGCCCGGTCCCGCCGACGATGACGGCAAGTTTCCCCTGAGAACTTATATCTTCTATCGCCTGCTTTGCCGCCTGAGCGTATTGCCAGACGCTGTATTCTTCACCGGGGTCCGCAACGTCGATCATATGATGTTTTACGCCCTTTGTTTCTTCGGGACGTATCTTTGCCGTTCCCACGTCCAGCCCTCTGTATATCTGCATGCTGTCGCACGAGACTATCTCTCCGTTGTATCTGAGCGCAAGTTCGACTGCGAGATCTGATTTCCCGGACGCGGTAGGTCCGGCGATTACGAGGATCTTATTCATACGATCCTCTTGAAAAGTTTGTCCAGATCTTTGCGCGTTACGGCGATCACTGCCGGTCTGCCGTGCGGACACTGCACAGGAACGCCGTTTTTCATCTGTTCAAGCAGACTGCGGATCTGATCTCCGGACAGTTTGTCTCCGGCTTTTATCGCGGCTTTGCATGCGCTTTGCGCAAGTCTGTCGTTTATCAGGTCCGAACTTCTCATTGCCCCTATCTTTCCTCGCTCGGAAAAGATATCTGCAAAGAATACGCCGAGGTTGATGTTGCCGAGAACTTCGGGCACTGCGGAAATTTTAAAGCTCAGTCCGCCGAAATCTTCGATCTCGAAGCCAAGCGCTCTCAGATTGTCTAGGCATGCGGTTATAAAATCGTGCTCGGCGTTGTCGCAATCCAGCACGTACGGCACGATCATAGGCTGACTCAGCACTTCGCGCGCGTTTATCTTTTCAGTCAATCCGTCGTACAGAAACCTCTCGTGTGCGGCATGCTGATCGACGATATATACAACGCCGTCGTGCTGAAGGATCAGATACGTGCTGAAGATCTGCCCGATCACTTCGTATCCGAGGCTCAGATTCTTATCTATCTCTGAAAACACTTCGCCGTCGTCGTAGATCGAAGGCTGGACCACGTCGGGCAGCGGCATGCGGCGCGCGCCGTCGCGTACAATGTGACCGGACGAACCGTTTGTACCGAAAACGGCGCTTTCTTCCACTTTTTTCTTCTGTCTGGATATTGCGCCGTCAAGTCCTTTGAACCCTTCGTCTTCGCGCCCGAAAAGTCCGTCACGGTTAAATCCGACGGCGGGCTTTATTACGGCGGAAGGGTCGCAGACCTTTGCAGGTCTGTTTACGACTGGGGTAGCGGAATCTGATTTTTCGTCTCCGGTCGACGCTTTTTTATAAGTTTCGCCGTTTTCGCGGCTGATATCCGCGTTTCCGGGATTTTCAGATGCGTTTTCGCTTGCGCCGCGAACGTTCTGTTCGTCAAAATTGTGAACATCTGTTTGCGTGTTCAGTCTGACGCTTCCCTCTTCTCCGGACAACGCGAGCGAGACCGCATGGTAAACGCATGAAAAGACTTTGTTCTGATCGCGGAATCTGACTTCGCTTTTGCTCGGATGAACGTTTACGTCCACATCGTCGAAAGGCATGACTATGTTTATCACGAACACCGGAAAACAACGTTTCATCATCGAGTTGCCGTACGCCTGCGAGACCGCAACGCTGACTGTGTTGTTCTGAACTATTCTTCCGTTGATGATAACCGTCTGAAAATTCTTGTTATGTCTTGAAAGAGAGCGTTTCCCGGTGTAGCCGTACACTCTGTAACCGCCCTGAAAACTTTCGTCGAAATAAATCAGATTGTTAGCGACGTCGTTGGAATAGATCTGGAAAACGGCGTCTTCCAGTCCTCCGACGGTGTTGAAGATCAGCTTCCCGTCCACGATGTAGCGGAAAGATATCTCCGGATTTGACAGAATTAGCGCGCTTACCACCTGAGTCACAAAGCCTTCTTCCGCTTTCGGCTTTTTGAGAAAACGCGCGCGGACCGGAGTGTTGAAGAACAGGTTTTCAACTTTTATCACGGTGCCGGCATTACATCCGCACGGAGAAATATCTTCCTGCTTCCCCGCGCTGATCCTGAGCTGTGAACCCAGTTCAGAGTCCGCAGGTCTGGTCTTTACCGTCACCTGAGACACCGCGGCGATCGAAGCGAGCGCTTCCCCTCTGAAACCGAGCGTCGCTATCGTATCCAGATCTGAAGCCTTCTTCAGTTTGCTTGTTGCATGAGGAAGAAAAGCTTTTGCAAGATTTACGGCGTCCATTCCGCAGCCGTTGTCCGTCACCGTCACGGATCTGACGCCTCCTTCTTCTATCTGAAGCGTTATCTTGTCCGCTCCGGCGTCGATGGCGTTTTCTATCAGTTCTTTGACGACGGAAGCCGGTCTTTCAATGACCTCGCCTGCCGAGATAAGATTGTATACGCTGCTGTCAAGTACGTTTATATCAGCCATTGTTCACCTATTTCATAACTTTTCTTACCAGCTCGCTGAGCGTGGTCAGCGCCTGTATCGGAGACATATTGTTTACGTCGAGAGATCTGAGTTCCTCTATTACCGCATTGTTCTCCATCATATCCACCATATCGGGCACCCTGGCTTCAGCCTTTGCGAGTCTGGATTTGTGGGCGTCCGATTCAAGTTCTTTGGAGACCGCCTTGGCGCGGGCAATGACTTTTTGCGGAAGTCCGGCGAGTTTTGCGACTTCGATGCCGAAGCTTTTGTTAGTTCCTCCGCGCATGATCTTGTGCAGGAAAATGATGCCTTTGTCCTTCTCTGCCGCAACGATCTTGTAGTTTACCGCGCCTTCGAGAGTTCCTTCAAGTTCGGTCAGTTCATGGAAATGCGTAGAGAAAAGCGTCTTGCAACGTATCCTTGACGTCACGTCTTCAAGCACCGCCTTTGCGATCGACAGCCCGTCGAACGTAGAAGTTCCCCTGCCTATCTCGTCGAGAATGAGAAGGCTTCTCATCGTTGCGTTCTGAAGGATCGTCGCGACTTCTACCATCTCGACCATAAACGTACTCTGTCCGTACGCGAGGTCGTCGCTTGCGCCTATTCTGGTGAAGATCCTGTCCGTGATGGAGATCTGAGCCGATCTTGCCGGAACGAAGCAGCCCACGTGCGCCATGAAAGTTATCAGCGCGACCTGCCTCATATATGTGCTTTTTCCCGCCATGTTCGGACCGGTGACAATCATGGTCTTGTTCTGATAGCAATCCAGTTCAGTATCATTGGGGACGAATTCGTCTGATTTCATAAGCGATTCGACGACGGGATGTCTGCCGTCCTTGATGCTTATCCCCTCTATACTGTCGTTGATGACCGGCTTGCAGTAATTGCCTGCGGCGGACACCTTTGCAAACGACAAAAGCGTATCGCAGACTGCAACCGCCCTTGCCGTGGACTGAAGCATAGGGATCGCCTTCAGCATTTCAAGCTTTATCTGTTCAAACAGCGCGAGCTCTATTTTCACGCTCTTTTCGACTGCGCCGAGGATCTTGTCTTCGATATCCTTGAGTTCTTCGGTAATAAACCTCTCGCCGGTGGTGAGAGTCTGTTTTCTGACGTATCTGAACGGGACTTTGTCAAGGTTGCCTTTGCTGACTTCGATGTAATAGCCGAAGACCTTGTTGTACCCCACTTTCAGGTTTTTGATCCCCGTGGCTTCCTTTTCGTCGCTTTCGAGTTTTGCGAGCCAGGACTTGCCGTCCTTATTTGCATTGCGGTAGCCGTCAAGTTCTTCGCTGTAACCTTCGCGGATGAAACCGCCGTCTTTCGTCAACGCGGGAGGATTGTCTGATATCATATCCGAAAGCATGTTATATTCGCTTTCCAGTTCGAACATATTGTCCGCAAGCGAAAGCAAAAGCGGATTTTTGCAGAGTTTCAGCGTTTCTTTCAGCTGAGGTATCACCTCAAGCGACTGCCTGATCGCAACGAAATCACGCGGAGACGGATTGCCGTAAACCAGCTTGGTGCAAAGCCTTTCAAGATCTTTTACAAGTCCGATCGACCCGTCCAGATTGCTTCTCACGCGGCTTGAAGAAATCAGTTCTTCCACCGCGTCCAGCCTGCCGTTGATCTCCTTTTCGTCTCTGAGCGGCTGTTCAAGCCATCTCCTCAGATTGCGCGCGCCCATTGATGTGCGCGTTTTGTCCATGACCTTGAGAAGCGTAGCACGGGTCGAACCGTCGCGCGCGTTCTGCGTTATCTCAAGATTGCGGCGCGCAGTCGCGTCAAGGATCATATATCTTTCGTTTCTGACGTATCTCAGCCCTGAAATGTGGGAAAGCGCGCGCTTCTGAGTCTCTTTGAGATAGGTGCAAAGCGCGCCCGCCGCCATTACGCAGGTCTTTTTGTCTTTTATTTCGAATTTGTCAAGATTGGAAACGCCGAACTGCTCCTTGAGCGCTTTTTCCGCATTTGAAAGCTCGAAGCTCCATTCGTTGTGGTTCTGAAATCTGGGAAGCTTGGACAACCTCATTTCAGATACATTCTCAGTCAGTGCGAGCGCCTCTGCGTTGCAGATTATTTCCGCGGGGCTTACCGTGATCAGCGCGTCTTCGATCGAAGAAAAATCGACGAGTTCTTTTTCGAGAGTATTGAATTCTCCGGTTGAAACGTCAGCCCACGCAAGCGCGAAAGTCTTCTTGCTTACGGCGACGGAAACGAGATAGTTGTTCTTTTTGTCGTCGAGTATGTCGTCCTCGATGACTGTGCCGGGCGTGATGACTCTAATCACGTCGCGTTCAAGCATCCCTTTGCTTTCTTCCGGAGACGTGAGCTGTTCGCAGATCGCGACTTTGTAACCGTTGGCGATCAGCTTTGATATGTAACCGTCGACAGCATGGTACGGTACGCCGCACATCGGAGCGCGCTGCTCAAGACCGCAGTCCCTGCCGGTAAGCGTAAGATCAAGGACTTCGCTGGCTATCTTCGCGTCTTCGAAAAACATTTCGTAAAAATCTCCCAGTCTGAAAAGAAGGATCGCATCCTTGTAGTTCTCTTTTACGCTGAGATAGTATTTCATCATTGGTGACAGCGCCATATCATTCCTCCCTTTCGCCGAAAAGCGACGCAGATTGCGAGCGTGTTATCTTTACGTTGACGAATTTCCCGATCAAATCCGTTCCGCCCGGGAAAGTGACAAGCCTGCCGCTGTCAGTCCTTCCGCAGACGCAGCCCTTTTTATTGGGAGAAAGATCTTCGCACAAGATCTCGTACGTCTTGTTTTCGTATTCCTTTGAAAGTTCTTTCGTGATCCTGTTCTGAGCGGCGATCAGCCTCATTATCCTGTCCTTTGCGACTTCGGGATCGACCTGCGGCATTTTTGCGGCGGGCGTGCCCTTGCGCATTGAATAGACAAAAGTGAACGCGTTGCTGTATCTGACTCTTTCCACCATATCAAGCGTATCGAGGAAATCGCTCTCCTCTTCGTACGGGAAACCCACCATAAGATCGGTAGTAACGCCGCAATCAGGCAGTTTTTCACGTATCGCGTCGATAATATCGAGATAGTCTGCGCGCGTATAATGCCTGTTCATCAGCTTCAGGATCTTGTCCGAACCAGACTGAACGGGCAAATGGATATTGTTGCAGATATTTGGGTATTCCGCAATGACGTCTATCAGCCTTCTGTTGAAATCCTTGGGATGCGAGGTCATAAAGCGTATCCTGCGCTTGCCGCCCACCTTCGCCAGTTCTTCGAGAAGATCGGCAAAGCCGTACTCCCCGCCGTAAAGGTCTTTTCCGTACGAATTCACGTTCTGACCGAGAAGCGTTATCTCTTTGTAGCCTTCGTCGGCAAGGCGCAGAAACTCGTCCTTGATCGCCTCTTTTGTGCGGCTTCTTTCTCTGCCGCGCACGTACGGAACGATGCAGTAAGTGCAGAAGTTGTTGCAACCGTACATGATGTTCAGCCATGCGTTTGTACCGCTGGTGCGGTAAAAGCTCTCGTTTTCGTTGACCGGCGGCAATTCGTTTTCGTCAATTTCGACGTACTTTGCGCGGCTTGCGGCAACTGAAGGTATATACGTCTCCAGAAGCGCCAGGTTCGACGTGCCGAGAACTATGTCGACAAACGGGAATTTCTCTCTCAGCGCCTTGCCCGCGCCGTTCTGCTGAGTCATGCAGCCGACGACGGCGACAATCATCGCCGGGTTTTTCTTCTTTTCCGTTTTGAGCATGCCTATGTGCCCCATGGCTTTACGCTCTGCGTTGTCGCGTATGCAACAGGTATTGAAGACAACGACGTCCGCGTCTTCCTCCTCTTTTGCCTCAGTATATCCAAGTTTCGTCAGTATGCCGGCAATCTTTTCCGATTCGTGCACGTTCATCTGACAGCCGTAAGTAATAATCCTGTATTTTTGCATATAACAATTATAACGAAAAACAGGGGAAAACTCAAATAAAAAATAGTAAATAATAAATATGCGTGCAAATAAAAATAATAAGACTTCACTTGCAAAAAAGACTGTTTTCGGCATTGCGGTGTCTCTGGCGGTGATCGCGTTCTTCGCTCTCATGACGGTTGCCGGCATTGTCATCTATATCAATTCCGACGTAGACCTGGACCCTCAGGCTCTCGTCTTTGCAAACACCGTACCCGACGTTTACGACGTCAACGGAGATCTGACTTCATATTGCACGGCAAGCGAAATAAGCACAGACTACTTTGTCGTGCCTGAGCATCTGAAAAACGCCTTTATCGCGCTTGAAGACAAACGCTTTTACGAACATCACGGGGTGGATTACGTCCGGATAGCCGGCGCGGCGCTCGCGAACGTCAAAAGCGGCAGACGCGCGCAAGGCGGCTCGACAATCACGCAACAGATAGTAAAAAACGCCTTCCTTTCCAACGAAAAAAGCTTTTCGAGAAAGCTGAAAGAAGCGAGAATGGCTGTTTCTCTCGAAAGAAGACTTTCAAAAGACGAGATCCTTGAGACTTATTTTAATATGCTCTATTTCGGTTCCGGCGAATACGGCGTGAAAAACGCTGCGCGCAGGTTTTTCGGTTGCGACGTTGAAGATCTGACTATCGCGCAGTCGGCAATGCTTGCCGGGATCGTCAAAAGTCCCACCAAGTACAATCCCGTGAACAACTACGAAAACGCGCTGAAACGGTCTGCGCTGGTGCTCTCTCTTATGAGAGAACAAGGAAAGATCTCGGACGAAGAATATAAAGCGGCATCTGCCGAAAAAATAGTGATCGCAGACGACAAAAGCGCGCTCGACTTTGACAAGACATACGTGACCAACGCGCTTTCCGAAGCTTGCCGGATCCTCGGAACGGACGAAAAAAGTCTGCGCGCGGGCGGTTACAGTCTTTTCACTTATCTTGACCCCGAAAGGCAGAAAACGCTTGGCAGCATTGTCGGCGACGAGGCGTACGCTTCGTACGAAAACACACTTTGCGCCGCGCTCGATTGCGACGTCTCTACCGGCGGCATACGCGCGTTGCGTTCTGATTTCTCTGCGGATTTCTACAATTTCAGAAGGCAATCCGGTTCTGTGCTTAAACCTCTCGTCTGTTACGCTCCCGCATTTGAAAACGGACTTCTTTCCCCTGCATCGGTACTGGAAGACGCGCCGACGGACTTCGGCGGATACGCTCCCGAAAATTACGGCGGCAAATATTACGGAAGCATTTCTGCTAGAGACGCTCTTGCGTATTCTCTGAACGTTCCAGCAGTCGCAACTCTGAGATCGGTCGGCGTGCAATGCGGTTATTCCGCTCTTAAAGAAATGGAGTTTGCTCTTGCCGACGACGACAATCTGTCTCTCGCCCTCGGAAGCACGCTCAACGGATGTTCCTTTCTCGAACTTCTCGGAGGATATTTGACCCTTGCCGGCGGCGGAAAGTATTCCGGAGCGCACTTTATCAGATATATCCGGGACGCAGACGGCAACGTGGTTTACACCCGCGAAAACGATGCCGGAAAGCAGGTCTTTTCAAAAGAAACCGCATATCTGACGACAAATTGCATGCAGGCGTGCGCAAAATACGGCACGGCAAAAAAGCTCTCGCAACTTCGTTTTGACGTCGCTTCGAAAACCGGCACGGTGGAATCTGCCGGAGGAAATGCCGACGCATACAACGTAAGTTTCACCGGTGACGACTGCCTGTTGTTCTGGATGGGATCCAAGCGCTACGACTCCCCGATGTCCTCCAAAGTGACCGGCGGCGGAATACCCACACTTATGTGTAAAAATTATCTTGAAAAAATATATTCCTGCAGATCGCCTCGTCCGTTCGGAAAACCGGCTGGCATTGTCGATATCAGGCTTGACAAAATCGCCTATGAAAACGGACTGCTTGTCCGGGCATCTGAAAACTCGCCAGAAAAATTCGTCAAGGAAGACGTTTTCAATGCGTCTTTCGTGCCAGCAGAACGGGACGTGTCCTTCGATTTTCCTCAAGCAACATCTTTCAACGCGGAGACGCAGGGAAACAAGGTGACCATCACTTTCACCGCCGATCCTCATCTCAACTATAAAATCGTCAAAAAATCGCTGTTTACAGACGACAAGATAATCCTCGATATAAAAAACGAAAGCGGAGAGATAACGGTTTCCGACAATGCGGACGGACTGCTCGGCTACAACCGCTACGTGCTGGTTCCGTATTACTATGACGATGAAAACCGGGAAACCATCGGCGAAATATATCAGGTCCCGGTCGGCTGGTAAGTACAGAATTATTATAAATTACCACATTTTTCAGAATAGTTACAAATTAAACGGTTTTTTATAACAGTTGCCCGACAAAGCTCAGAACAAAGAGTGAATTGTCAAACCAAGTGCAACACTTTTTGCAATTCTTGTTCAAATAAATCTGCCGGTGTTTTGTACCCAAGCACTTTTTTAGGTCTGGCGTTAATTAACGCCAGATTC
>CASFWW010000059.1:0-22125 GCA_949298505.1 uncultured Christensenella sp.
CATTTCCGCGACGAAAATCTCCGTGTCGTCCGGCATGTCGCGCACGCTGATACAAATGCCCATAGGGGTATTGTAGCTTTCGGGTGTGGCGTAAACTCTGTATTTTTTCGCGAGCATTGCCGCAAGTATGTTCTTTACGCCCGTCTTGCCGTAGCTTCCCGTAACGCCTATTCTGACCAAGTCCGTTTTTGCGTCCAGCGCCTTTTTGCAACCCTCGGTATATATTCGGGCAACGGCTTGTTCTGTCGGATAAATGATCGCCGCCGCCAACGCTCCGAGCGCCGGCGAAAGCATATAAGTGAGCGGCAGGAACACGTAACTCAGATTCACGCCGTTCCGGCTCAGCGCGCGTCCCGCCGCGACCGCGGCTATGCCGGCGGCGGCGCTGACCGCAAAATACGCCGCGAGAAATCTCATACACCTTCCGGTCAGTCTGAGCGGAGTCCTCGCGTGTTTTTCTCTGTGCGCGAAGTAAAACCACACGGCGCCGCCGACGCAGAAAACGAGATAAAACACGTATCCGTTTTCAAATCCCCTCGCCGTGCTCACGCAGTATACGAAGTAGCAGACGAAGGCGTTGACAACGCCGTACAGAGACATTGAAACGGCTGTCTTTTTCAGCTTTTTCGCGCCGTCCGCCCTGTAACCGTTCTGCTGATAGTAGTTGACCGCCCTGATCCCCACGGTCACCACGAGAAACGCGTTAACCGTTGCCGACAGCCATTCCATAACTTACCTCCGAAGCGAATTTTTCCGTTATCGCGGCGTAACGCGGCAGTTCCGCAAGGTAGCAGAAGTGACCGCCGTCAAACGTGACGACCGCGCTGTCCTTTATCAGTCTGCAAAAACGCTTCGCCATATAAAACGGAGTGTCCTTGTCCTCTTTTCCCCAGACGATGAGCGTGGGACAGCATATCCTCGAACACTCCCTTTCGGTATACCTGTTAACCACGTTTACGAAAGTCTCCTTCATCGGGGCGGAAAGCGCCCTGTAATCAGCAGAACCGCACGCCGAAACGTCCAGCCCGAGCTTTCTCCTTATCTTGTATGAATATACTTTGAAACAATATCTGAAACCGCGTCTCGGTTTTAACCCCGCTCCGTCGGTAATTATAAATCCGGAAACTCTTTCCGGGTGATTCGCCGCAATGTAGGCGCCCACTCTGCACCCGAATGAATGACCGACGAGCACCGCCTTTTTCACACCCGTTTCGTCCATAAGCGCGAGCGTCTTTTCAGCGTAATCCTCGACAGTTTTCACTCCGTCAAGCGGCGACTTGCCGAACCCGGGAAAATCGAAAAGCAAGCTGTTGACTTTCTTCAACCTTTGAGCGACGGGCAAAAAAGAAAGAACGCCTCCGCCCCAGCCGTGCAAAAACACGACGTCGGGCGCGCCGTCCTTACCGCATATGATATGTTCGTAATAAAGGTTATTCCTGCTTAAAATTGTCGTTACCTCCGACGTTCAACCAATAGATTATCGCGTCTTCGGTATTCTGATAAAATTTCTTCCTTATTCCTCCGACTTTAAAGCCGAAGCTTTCGTAAAGTCCTCTCGCTGCCGCGTTGGAACTTCTGACTTCCAGGGTCAGACCATTCAGACCGTAAAGCGAAGCGGTGTAGACCATGTCTCTTATCAACGCTTTTCCTATACCCCTGCCACGCAGGTCTTCCCTGACGGCGACGTTGTTGACGTATCCGTCTCCGCAGACGACGTTGTAACTGTAATAACCCGCTACTTTTCCGTCGTCGTCGACGATAACTCTTGCGACCACGCCGTATCTGCCGGCGATCTCTTCGATCTGTGTTTCACTCCACGGCTCGGAAAAAGACGCTTTTTCTATATCGGCGATCTCTTTTGCCTGCTCTTTTACCATGTCAGTCGCTTCAGTCACCGTCTTTCATCCTCTCAGCCTGAGATTTTTTCAGATATACGGGAGAAAGGTTCTTTTCGAAAAGCCCCTTTTCAGCCCGTGCCGCCGCCATTCCGATCAGATTTTTGCCGCTGACAGGCAGAGACTGATAAGTTACGCTGACATTGTATGCCTCGAGCTGAGATTTGGTTACACTCGTTTCCCAGACTACGTTGTCGACGCTTCCGGAATACATCGCCGCGTAAAAATTGTCGTTTCTCGCGTCTATCGCGGTAATGAAATCTCCCGTCATCCCGTACCCGATCAGCGCAAGCGCGTCTACCGCCACGACAGGTTTTGACAGCGCGAGAGAAAACGCTTTGACCGTTGAAACTCCCACTCTTATCCCCATGAAAGATCCGGGACCCGCGACCGCCGCGAATACGTCGATATCCCCGAGCTTTGCGTTGAGTTCCGCAAGCACCCCGTCCACATATTGCAATATCAGCCCGTTGTGCTTTTTCAGCCCGTCTCCGCTCATCTTCTCAGCATATCTGCCGTTCACTCTTGCACAAACGAGCAGTCTTTCCGTTGTGCTGTCAATCGCCAATATATTCATCGTCTATTTCAAACTCCCTGAGATTGCCGCCGAGCGACGTGACGTTGATCACGATCGGATCTTTTACGTCGTCGAATTTGTTCCACTCCGCAACCACCACGCCGCCGCGGTAGAAATACTCCTCAAGCCCCAGTTCGTACACTTCGTCCGCGTCAGAGACTCTGTACATGTCGAAATGAAAAAGCGGAAGTCTGCCTTCGTATTCCCTGACGTAAGTGAACGTGGGAGAAGTGACCGTTTCTTCAACGCCGAGAGCCTTCGCAAGCCCCTTGGTGAAAGTGGTCTTGCCCGCACCGAGATCGCCGTTGAGAAGTATGACTTCGCCGCCCTTCAGCCTGTCCGCAACGCGCTTTGCAAACGCATAAGTTTCTTTTTCGGAATGAGACAAAAATTTCATATTTTGATTATATACCGCTTGACAACATTTTGCAATCGTTTCATAATGTTATAGAACACTTTGAGGGTGGGTGAAATTCCCCACCGGCGGTAAAGTCCGCAAACGCTGCAAATAACTCAATAGGCGGCGCCGAAAGGGTGAAATTCCCTTACCGACGGTAAAGTCCGGATAAGAAAGGATGTTTTATGACCAATAAGTTTCACTACTCGCGTTCGCGTTATATCGCGTTCACAGCTATTTTTGCAGCACTATCCACGGCACTTATGTTTCTGAGCTTCGGCGTACCCTTTATGCCGTCTTTTCTCAAACTCGACTTCTCGGAAGTTCCCGCGTTGATCGCGGCATACTCGCTTGGTCCGGTGTCAGGCATAATCGTCTGCCTTGTAAAAAACCTTATAAATATGACGGCTTCAACAACGGGATGCGTGGGAGAACTTTCCAATTTCCTGCTCGGCTGCATGTTCGTCGTACCTGCGGGAATCATCTACAAGTACAAGAGAAACCGCGTCGGCGCGCTGATCGGAGCGCTCGTCGGTTCTGTTGTAATGGGACTCGGCAGTCTTCTGACCAACTATTACATCGTCTACCCCGTCTATTACAATTTCCTGCCGTACGAAGCGATCCTCGGCATGTACCAGGCGCTTTATCCCAAGGTGAACGATCTGTGGGATTGTCTGCTCATATTCAACCTGCCTTTCACGATAATGAAAGGTCTGCTCTGCGCGCTGATAACCTTCGTCATCTACAAGCCCGTTAGCATGGTGATGAAAACGGTAGAAAGCAAGTTCCTGATCATCAGCCGCAAGAAGGAATACGAACTCAACAAAAAGCGCGTCGCCGCCGTTGTGATCAACGAATACAAGGATCCTGCCGGTTACGAGAAAAACCCGTCTTCTGCGCCCGGGCAGAACGGATAAACGGGATTTCCGCTGTTTTACGTAGGATATCACGCGTTTTCCTTCGGTCAGCGGCACGGTCCTTCCGCAAAATAAATATTTGAAAAATTATGCTTATCATAATTGACAAAAGGCGATTATTTTAGTAAAATAAATTAGCTTGATAAGCTGATGTGGCTCAGTCGGTAGAGCAATTCACTCGTAATGAATAGGTCGGCGGTTCGAATCCGCCCATCAGCTCCACAATAAGAACTTACGCCTGTCGTAAGTTTTTATTTCGAGGTGTAGCGCAGTTTGGTAGCGCGCTTGGTTCGGGACCAAGAGGCCGCTGGTTCAAATCCAGTCACCTCGACCAACAAATTAGCAACGGCAAAAGTCGTTGCTAATTTTTCGGTCAAAGGATGACTGGATTTACCAGCGGCTCTGGTCAGTAACAAGTGTCGCTCTTATAACCAGGGTTCCCAAAAAGCAAAGCGCAAGCATGCTTTTTGGGAAAAAGGAGGCACGGAGTGCGTAGACGAACATTGTTTAAACAATGTGAGCGACAAGCCGACCGTGCCGACGCGGTTCGGGACCAGAGGCCGCTGCTGACGCTCGTCGTTAAGAATGTCTTATGCAGGTAGGCTCCTCGCTATTCCGTCGCGCACCTATGTGCGCTCCTTACAAATCCAGTCACCTCGACCAAAAAATTAGCAACGGCAAAAGTCGTTGCTAATTTTTTCGGTCAAAGGATGACTGGATTTACCAGCGGCTCTGGTCCAGCCAGTGTGCTCTTTTGATCAGGGCTCCCGAAAAGCAAAGCGTAAGCGTGCTTAAAAAAACGTACTCAATAGTCGAACCCTTCGATTAGTTCTTCAAACGCAATGTTGAAAATTTTGAGAATTTTTATATCGAAATTAAAAAGTACGGCGCAAAAACGCCGTACTCTTTAGAAAAAGCGCGTTTACGTATAATAAACGCAGAGAAAGTCACATTTATGCAAATTTTGTTTATTACCAGCAGTTAACCACTTGTTTCTATATACTACCGGTTATTTTTTATATCTTTACTCATTTTCGAACTTATTTTACTAGATAAATTGTCTAGTGTCAAGACATTTTGTCTAGTTTGTTTTAATATTAAAATGAACGGACAAATTATATGGACAAAATTTTTTGCAGGAATTTAAGAGAGATCAGAAAATCCTGTTCCTTAACTCAAAAACAAGTTGCCGTCAATCTCGGCGTTGTCGAAAGTTGTTATGCCAACTGGGAACAAGGGAGAACCGAACCGAGCATTGAAATGCTCAGAAAACTCGGGGCGATCTTCGGCATAAGCCTTGAAGATCTCATAAACGGATAAAACCGATACCCTTTTCGTATCGGTTTTTTATATTTAGTTTATTTGATTTAACGCAATTAAAAATCGGCTGTTTTCACTTCTGCCGGATTATCTGAACGGTGCCGTCCTGCCACGGACAACGACACCTCTCTGTTTGCATACGAATCACTTTATCTGAGCGACCCTGACGAAATAAAGCGTATATTCTTCTCCTACCTTCAAAGTCAGTTCGTAGCTCTCCGGCAGGTCGAAGCCGTCGTCCTTATCGGTATCGGAAGGGTAAACGGAGTCCTTTTTCGCAAGATAGGTCGCGGTGCCGGTTGAACCGTCTGAAAACGCGATCGAATATCTGACTGATTTGTCCGCGCCTTCGCTTACCTCTGTCATTTGACCGTCAAGGGTCTTTTTTCCTTCAGCCCAGACGAGAGAGATCTCTCCTCCTGCGGATATCGTACAGGTCACCGTAGCAACGCCGGCATTTTCGTTATAGGCATAATCCTCTCCCCGGGCGATTATTTCTCCCTGCGCGTTGCATATGAAAGCCGCTTCCCAGGAGGATTCGAAAAGTTTGTCTCCGTCGCATGCGGCAAACGCGGTAAGGACTGCCAAAAGAACGCATACCGACGCAACCGTCACCACAAGTCTTTTTTTCATATCCGCTAAATCTCCTTTTGCCGACCTTTTCAGGTTGCGACGAAAAAATCCGTCACGCCGGGAAAAACGCCGGTTTGCTATCTATCCTATATTTGATTCTATTACAATACTTTTGATCTGTCAATATCCGCCGAAATCGGCGCGTTTCTTGCCTTCGCAAAATATACTTTCATCTGCGACTGATTTTTCGTCAAAGCAAAAAACAAACGGCGTTTCCGCCGTTTATTCTCAGGATTTTATTACTTTCACAATCGTTTTGTTTATATGGATCTCTGTTTGATGGACGGATCCACAACGTTGAGGACGTCGATATAATACCTCTTACCCACGGTGCGGTAATATATCACCAGATCGCAAACCTGCGCAAGCGCAAGCGAAATCGAAATAGCAAACAGCGTGCCGACAAAGAAGGTGAACACGCTTATGGCGATCGTCAAGCCGAGCCATGCGACGTAGTAAATGACGTACAGCCCGAGAGCGTACGAAAACCTCTGTTTGAGCAGGCTCATGCCCTTTTTCAGCCCGTCTATCACTCCGAGACCGTCCGCAACCATAGCGGGCACCCAGCCGAACAACAACGCGCGGCGGACAGCCATTGCAAGCACGAATATCGCGACGGCGGAGCCAAGCCCGAGAAGAGGTATGACCTTGAAAAGCGTTGCGAAACTCAGCCAGAACAACAGGGCGACGACGACCATGAATCCGATCGTGATCGCGGTATACAGAAGCGAATATCTCATCGCCTTTCTGAAGTTTACGATAAGGTTTGAGCTGAAGCCGAATTTGCTGTTTGAACTCATGTGGTGATTTATGACGTCTGAGACGCAGTACTGCCCCCACGTGAAAAACACGACGTAAAGCAGATAAAGAATCACCAGCCAGACGATCGAAAGATTGATCTGAAGGCTGTTATTCTGAATGATATTGCCCGCCTGTTCGAATTTTGCCGCGAGCATTTCATACGCCTCTGCCTGCATCTGGGGATCGCCCTTAAGCGCTTCGCTGACGTATATTCTTACGGCGTTGCCCAGGTCAAGTTCGTTCAGATTGTTACGAAGCCCCGAAAGCGTCGGCCAGATCGCGCTGACGGTCAGTACGCTGAACAGAAACGTCACAACGATCAGAAACACAAGCAGTTTGTAAACGATCGAAAACCTCGACGTCAGAATACTAAGGGAATGTTTAAAAGACATATTTTACCCCCAATAATTATTTTCGTTGATGTCTGCGGTCTCCACGTTTTCAACGTCGAAGAAGATCACGTACATCAACACATGATAGTACATCAGAGCAAACACGTAGAATAACACGTCAAGCACCTGAGTAAGCACCATAATGTCGAAAGCGTTGACTATAACGAGCGGCACGTATGCGATTATCACAGGCAACGTGACCGCGGGCAGCAACTTACCCGCTTTGTTGATAGAAGCCGTCCAGCTGAGTTTTATGGATTTGAACAAACCGAATCCCCTCATCGTCATATTTGGAATCGTCAGAATCAACATTGCCGCGACGAAAAGGAATAATCCGACGAACAGAATCACCGTGATCGCGCACAGCGCAACCGTTGCGGCTTTTATCGTTACGACCTTTGACCAGAAAAACACGAATACGGTCGTCACGATGCCGAGAAGTTCCATCAGCAACATCAGCACGATCATCCCTTTTGCGACAGGCAGGAAATTGTTGTTGACCAGTCTGAAAAGATTGTGCGCGCTGAATTTGTAGAAATGACCGTAACGCATTTTGTGCTGTACACTGCCAACGCATGCCGAAGCGCAGAACGCATAAAGCAGGAACGCAAGGATCATGACCCCTATTTTATACGGTTTATTGAGGTCTGTTCCGGCAAGAAACACTTCTGAAAAACTGACGGAATTGTCCAGCTGTTCGCTGAAAAGAAGTCGTATCAGAGAAACCGGGGACGAGATCAGCCCGAGCACGAGCGCCGGGAGGATGCAATACGCCAGCATTCTCCAGAAGTTCTGTTTCAGATATCCGAAAGTAGTTTTCATGTAAGACATAAGCTACTCCTTTGTCACGAAATCAACGACGTCCTGCGGAGACGAAGCGAAAAACACGATGTTTTTCTGATTCATCTTGTCGTAATCGCCGAAGCCCCATTTGCATACTATGCAGTCCATACCGCATTGCGCGGCGCCGTCCACGTCGAAATCGGTATCCCCGATCATCACACATTCGTCCGCTGTCGCGCCGAGATTTTCAAGCGCGTATTCCAGCACTTCTTTTTTTGTCTCTCTTACATTATAGCACAAACCGGACGTGAAAGTAACACAATCGTAAATTCCAAACTTTCTGAGCAGTCCGACAGCTTCTTCATGCTTTTTGCATGTCGCCACGCACACTTTGAAACCGGCGGCGGAAAGCGCTCTGAAACTCTCCTCTATCCCGTCGTAAAGTTTTGTCGTACCGATATATTTAGTCGTGTATATCGAACGGAACAGCGCGACCGCCTCGTACGCCTTGTCCTTGTCCTTGAAATAGGAATAAAAGGTGTCCGAAAGCGGCGGACCTATATATCTGTGATACAGGCTCTCGTCCACGTCCAGTCCGTAATGCGGAAACACTTCGCGGAAGGTCTTGTAGATGCCTTCCGAAGTGTCGCATATCGTGCCGTCGAAATCGAAAAACAAATATTTGTACATCAGTCCTTCATACTTTCGAGCTGGGCACGGAGTTTGAGCGCCTTTTCTCTGTTCGCCTGCAGCTTCTGCTCTTCTTTTTCAATGAGCGCTTTGGGGGCTTTGGACGTAAAGCCGACGTTGGCAAGCAGTCCTTCGCTCCTCTTTATTTCGGAATTCGTCTTTTCGAGTTCCTTGTTCAGGTTTTCTATCTCTTTTTCTATGTCCACCAGTTCTCCGAGCGGGACGACTATTTCGCCGTAACCGCCGAACAGAGAGACGGTCTTGCCGCTTATGCCCGACTTGTCCGCGCAGAAATCTATGCTCTCTACGCCCGCGAGTTTCCTGATGTAATCGGCTTCCTTTTCTCTGACCGGACTTGCGACGAGATGGATGTTCACTTTCTTGGAAGGCGCGACGCCCTTTTCCGCTTTCATATTGCGGATCGCGCGGATCGCTTCCATCACGTTCTCGAAATACGCCCTGTCCTTGGAATAGGTGTACTTCTTCTCATACTGCGGCCACGGCGCAAGCATGATCGTGCCCTTTGTCGTGGGCAGATGCTGATATATCTCCTCCGTGATGAACGGCACGAACGGATGCATCATCTTGAGAATATTTTCAAGCACGTAGAGAAGCACCGTCACCGTGTTAGCCTTCTTGTCCTCGTCGCCGCCGTACAGCGCCGTCTTGGAAAGCTCAATGTACCAGTCGCAGAACTGAGACCATACGAAGTCGTAAAGTTTGGCGTTGGCAAGACCCAGTTCGTACTTGTTGAGCGCAGCGGTGACGTCCTTCACCGTGCGGTTGAGACCGGAGAGGATCCACTTGTCGGCGACGGTGAGCCTGAACGAGCCCATCGGCTTTGTCTTTACGCCTTCAGCGTTCATCAGCACGAAGCGCGACGCGTTCCACAGTTTATTCATGAAGTTTCTCGCGCTCTGCGTCTTTTCGTCGATATAACGGGTGTCTCCGCCGGGAGAAATGCCCTGCGTCAGCGAGAATCTGAGGCTGTCCGCGCCGTACTGCTTGATTACGTCGAGCGGATCCACGCCGTTGCCGAGAGACTTGCTCATCTTCCTGCCGTACTGGTCGCGGACTATGCCGTGGATCAGCACTTCGGGGAACGGGATGTCGCCCATATGTTCGAGACCGGAGAATATCATTCTCGCGACCCAGAAGAAAATTATGTCGTAGCCCGTGACGAGAAGGCTGTTGGGATAGAAATATTTCAGATCCGCAGTCTTGTCCGGATAGCCGAGCGTCGAGAACGGCCACAGCGCGCTCGAAAACCATGTGTCGAGCACGTCCTCGTCCTGCTTGAAATGCGTGCCTCCGCACTTGGGGCATACGGTCGGCGCCTCTTTCGCAACGACGGTCTCTCCGCAATCCTGGCAGTAGTACGCCGGAATACGGTGACCCCACCAGAGCTGACGTGATACGCACCAGTCCTTTATGTTTTCCATCCAGTTGAGGTAAACCTTGGAGAATCTGGACGGAATGAATTCGACCTTCTTTTTCTTTACGACGTCGATCGCGGGTTTCGCGAGAACGTCCATTTTGACGAACCACTGTTTGGAAACGATAGGCTCGACGTTACAGCCGCAACGGTAGCACTGCCCCACGTTGTGCTTGTAATTCTCGATCTTGACCATGAACCCGCCCTTTTCGAGATCTTCTACGATGACCTTTCTGCTGTCCTGCCTGGAAAGTCCGCAGTACTTGCCGGCGTTCTCGTTCAGCGAGCCGTCGTCGTTCATCACGCGGATGACGGGAAGATTATGGCGTTTGCCGACCTCGAAGTCGTTGGGATCGTGCGCCGGAGTGATCTTGACCGCGCCGCTTCCGAAGTCCTTTTCGACATAATCGTCCGCGACGATCGGGATCTCTCTGCCGACAAGGGGAAGGATCAGGGTCTTGCCGACCATATCCGTGTATCTCTCATCCTTGGGGTTGACCGCAACCGCGGTGTCGCCCAGTATCGTTTCGGGACGGGTCGTTGCGACGACTATCTCTCCGCTTCCGTCAGCGAGCGGATATCTGATATGCCACAGATGCGAGTCCTGCTCGCTATATTCGACCTCGGCGTCCGAAAGCGCCGTCTTGCACGACGGGCACCAGTTGATTATCCTGTCGCCGCGGTAAATAAGCCCTTTGTTGTAAAGATTGACGAACACCTCTTTGACCGCCTTGGAACGCTGCTCGTCCATCGTGAACGCCATGCGCGACCAGTCGCAGGACGACCCGAGGAACCTCGTCTGCTTCTCGATCCTGTCGCCGTATTTTTCTTTCCATGCCCACGCGCGCTGTAAAAAGCCTTCTCTGCCCACGTCCTGCTTGGTCAGACCTTCTTCTTCCTTCATCAGATTGACGATCTTGACCTCGGTCGCGATAGAAGCGTGGTCCACGCCCGGAAGCCACAGCGTGCAGAAACCGTTCATTCTCTTGAAACGGGTGATGACGTCCTGCATCGTATGATCGAGCGCGTGCCCCAGATGAAGCTGCCCCGTGATGTTGGGCGGCGGCATCATTATCGTAAACGGTTCTTTTTTCTTGTCTATGACCGCTTTGAAATACCCCTTTTCTTCCCACTCCTTGTAGAGTCTGCTTTCAAACTCCTGTGGGTCGTAAGTCTTTGACATCTCCATTTTTGTTTACCTCTGTATATTCCTCACAAATTGTTATCTGAAACGGTTTCTTATTCCGCGCCCGGTTTGCCGGCAGCGGATGCGCTCAGGCGCAAAGCACAGCGGTTATTCCACCCGCAAGAAGCAGGACCGCACCCGCCATCCTGACGACGTTGCGCCAGAATTCCCTCTTTTCTTCAACGACGGGAAGCGCGTCCGCGATTATCCCGCTGCCCAGCACGGTTATCAGCCCGACGACCATCAGGACAAGCCCGGTTATCACTCCAGGCTCGAGGAGCCTCTCGGGACTGAATTCAACTATCGCGCCGAAAAGACTCATTCCTTCTTTTCTCCGTCGTCCGGCTTTGCTTCCGGGACCTGAGACTGCGCGTTTTCTTCACCGTCTGCGACGTTGCCGGCGTCAGCGCCGTCTGCCCCGGCTTCAACGCCGTTTTCCTGCTCTTTCGCCACAACGTCAACCATTACGCTCCTGTTGTGGTAATCCTTGAGTCCGTACTCCGCTCTGACCGCGGCGATATCCCTGCCGTCCAGAGGATTGCCGTTCTCGTCCAGCACGTCTAGTATCCCGCTCTTTCTGACCTGCGAAAGCTGTTTGCAGTATATGACGGTGTACTGAGTCGCCGCAATTACGGCAAGTAAACTGCCGATAGAAAGTATCACGATGTCCGCTATCTCTATCACTTTGCTGAACGGAACAAGGAAGGCGAAGAAAAGCCCGATGAACACGGTGAGCGCCGCGTATTTGCCCCACTTGTTCGCCATCTGCTCCACCTGGCGCTTGCTTGCGCGCATAAAGTATTTGCTTGTCACGCCGATGAATATTTCCTTGGCGACGATGATCGCGACAAAAGCCCAGTTCACGTTGCCGGCAATGCCGAGCATAAGTATCGCAAACCCTTGCAGAAGTTTGTCTGCGACCGGATCAAGCACTTTTCCGATATCGGAAATGAGATTGAAACGTCTTGCGATGAAGCCGTCTGCTATATCTGTAGCGCTTGCGAAGACGAACAGTCCGAAAGCCGCCCACAGATACTCCGTCGCCGTCTTATCGACGCAGTAAGCGATCATCATTCCGATAAATACGGGCACGCAAATCAGCCTGATATACGTCAGGATGTTGGGCACCGTAAACAAATCCTTTTTCGAAAACTGCATATTTCCTCTCATGATGTGTTGTACTTATGAATTATAGCACAAGGAGCACCCGTTATCAACTTATTTTAATTATATATACCGCACAATTTTTTATACGCCGCCACAGCCCTCTGCGCACTCACTCCGCGCCTAAGGCTCGTTGCCGTACCCGCCCGAAAACCGACCGGTTCAGGACTCAAGGCTTCTTATATTACACCGTTTTGTCCATAAATCTGAACGCTTTCGATTTCAAGAAAACGACGGCGGGAATTTTTCTCATTATGCGATCTCTATCCTTATTTGCTTTGTTTCAACGCTTCCGGAAAAACAAGTCAAAGTACAAAAATCACGCCGCCGGAATAATATGTATTATGTCTTTTAAGACAATCAAGGAGGCAAAATGAAAAAAGCAATAACTTTACTGATGATATGTTGCGTGCTTGCGGTCGCGACGGTGTTCTGTTTCGCAGGCTGCACCCCCGAGCAGGACGAGATAAGACTGATCGAAGTCACTCATTCCGTGTTCTATGCTCCCCTGTACGTCGCGATCGACGGCGGCTTTTTCGAGGAAGAAGGCATCACGATCGAACTTTCCAACGGCGGCGGAGCGGACAAATGCATGACCGCAGTCCTGTCAGGTCAGGCAGACATAGGTTTCCACGGACCCGAAGCGGTAATTTACGTAGCCGCGGAAAAGGACGACGATTTCCCGATAATTTTCGGACAACTTACCGAAAAAGACGGTTCTTTCCTGATGGCAAGACAGCCGATGCCCGACTTTGAATGGAGCGATATGGCAGGCAAAGAGGTCATAGGCGGAAGGCGCGGCGGCGTGCCAGCTATGGCGCTTGAACACGCAATGCTCATAAACGGTCTGACCGACGGAGTGAACGTGACGATAAATTACGACGTCCAGTACGACCTGATAGGCGCGGCGTTCATAGGCGGTACGGGCGACTTCTGCACCATGTTCGAGCCTGCGGCGTCTGAAATGGAAGCTCAGGGCACCGGATACATCGTGGCGTCGGTAGGCGAAGCCGCCGGCGATATGCCCTTCACCGCATTCAGCGCAAAACAGAGTTATATTGAGCAGAACCCTGAAAAGATTCAGGCTTTCTGCAACGCGATCGCCCGCGCGATAGAATACGTCTACAACACTGACAGCAAAGAGATCGCGCGCCTTATTTCCCCCTCGTTCGCCGGTAGCGACGTGGCGACGCTCGCAAACGCTATACAGGCATACAAGGATATCGGCGCATACTCGCCCTCTCTCGTGCCCGACGAGGAGGACTTCGACAGACTTCAGGACGTGATCATAGAAGCCGGCGTGATGGATTCAAAGACAGACTTCGGCAAGATCGTCAACCTCTCGTTCGCAGAAAAGGCGACTGAGTACGCAAAGTCTCTCGCGTAACGCGGTAACTACGGAGGTGAAGAAAATGGAGGAAAAGAAGATCTCCACTGAGAACACTTGCGCGAAAAGAACCTCTGCCCCTGTTTCAGGATCTGAAAACGCGACGAACGACGCGCTCGTAAGGTTTGAAGACGTGTCTCTGACCTATCATGACAAGACGGGCGAAACGCTCGCGCTCAACAGTCTGACTTTTGAAGTAAAAAGAGGTGAACTCCTCGGCGTTGTAGGTCCGAGCGGCTGCGGCAAGACAACCGTTTTGTCCATAATTTCAGGCATAATAAAACCGTCTGCCGGCAACGTAACGGTAGACGGCGCGTCTGCCGGAGAAAACCGCGACAAATGCGGCTATATGCTGCAACGCGACGAGCTTTTCCCCTGGCTGACAATCTCTCAGAACGTTCTGCTGGGCGCGAAGATAAAGAAAACGAAAGGAAAACGCGACTATGCGTTCGCCCTCCTCGATAAATACGGGCTGGGCGATTTCAAAAACCGCTACCCGTCTCAGCTTTCGGGCGGCATGAGGCAGAGAGTCGCGCTGATACGCACCCTTGCGACGGCGCCCAAGCTCCTGCTCCTGGACGAACCGTTCGGCGCGCTTGATTTTCAGACAAGGCTCCACGTCGTCGGAGACGTACATTCAATAATAAAAAACGAAAAGAAAACGGCGGTATTCGTCACTCACGACATATCCGAAGCGATCTCCATGTGCGACAGGATCGCCATTCTGACGGCAAGACCGGCAGAAGTCAGAAAAATCGTCGATCTCTCGCCGATAAAAGAACTGGATCCCCTTACGCGCAGAGAATCGCCACTCTTTCAGAAGTACTTCGAGGACATCTGGAAAAACCTTCAAAGCAAAAAGGACTGATACTATGAAAAATACGCAGAACTGCTCTCCCGAGCATAAAAAATACCTCGCGGCGGCAAAACGGCGCAAAGCATTGATAAACTTATTGCGCATAGGCGTACTCGTAGTCGCCCTTGCGCTGTGGGAACTTCTCGCCAGAACAGGCGCGATCGATTCTTTCATCACGTCATGCCCGAGCCGGATCTGGCAAACCTTCCTGACCCTTGCGGAAGACGGCTCCCTTTTCAGGCACGCCGGAGTCACGTTGTACGAAACAGTGGTCAGTTTTCTTCTTGCAACCGCGCTGGGCACGCTGATCGCGATCGCCCTGTGGTGGTGCGACGCTCTCAGAGAGGTACTCGAACCTCACCTGGTCGTGCTGAACGCACTGCCCAAGATCGCGCTCGGTCCCATCATAATCATCTGGGTCGGCGCGGGCACGGGCGCAATAATCGTGATGGCGCTGATGATATCGCTGATAATAACCGTACTCAGCACTCTGAACGGTTTTATGGAAGTAGACAAAGGGAAACTCACTCTTATGGACACGATGAACGCGACTAAATTCCAGAAACTCGTATACCTGGTGCTTCCGTCCAACGTTCCGACGATAATATCCGCGCTCAAAATAAACGTCGGGCTGTGCTGGGTGGGCACGATCATGGGCGAGTATCTGGTATCCCGCGCGGGTCTGGGATATCTGATCATATACGGCGGGCAGGTCTTCAAACTCGACCTTGTCATGACAAGCACAGTAGTCCTCTGCATACTAGCCGCACTGATGTACGCCTGCGTAGCCCTGCTGGAAAAACTGGCTTACAAGAAGTTCGGAAAAGCATGAAACCGACACTTTGTGACGCACGCACAAATTAGCGCGGCACTTGCCGCAAAACGATAAAAAGCCGCCCTTCACGGGCGGTTTTTTCCGAAAAGCTCCGGTCTTATCCTTATTATAGCGCAAACTGCTCCGTATGCCGCCGACGCCGCGATTGCTACGGCAAAAGTCAGCCCGGCAACCGCCGCAATAAACGGATAAAAAATGTTCACCGCCTTTGCGAAATCCCACCCGTACGAAGCAAGCGTGATCAACAACAGGACAGCTGTAACCGCGGCTTCCGACGGCAGGATCATGCGTAGTCCGTCGCCCAGGCTATTAGCCGCGCCTGCGAGCGTAGTCAGTATGGCTATGCCCACGGCAGCCGCTCCGACGACCCCCAGTCCGCTGGCACGGCACAAAGAATAGACCGGCATTTCCGTCTCCGGATAATCGGACGCGGCGAAATATACGAAGCAGGTCATCGCTCCGAGCACGACAGCGCATATCACTCCGACAAAAACCATGTCTCCCGCTGTCGCTCTCTCGCCTTCCTTTACGGCGAGACAGCCTCCCAGCAACATGTTCATCGAAAGGTAACTGACGCATCTGAGCGGATTTACCGGAAGCGCCGCGACCTGCCCCGAACTTTTGAAGAAAAGCACGGCAAGCAATGCGAATAAAACAGGTACAAGCGCCGTGTTTATCCGCTTGACCGCACCGGCTCCAAGCGAGCTTACCGCCACGCACACGGCGGCGACGGTAAAGCCGCACAATCTTTTCAACGGCGAATCCCCTGCAAGGTTCTGCATGCCGCCGATCATGGTAGTCATAGTGAGAAGCATACAAAGTCCGACGACGGCAAGAAAAACCGCTTTTGCCGCGGAGAAAAGATTTCCTCCCGCCTTTGCTCCCTTCCTCAATTCCGCCGCCGCTTTCCCAATCAGCATAAAAAGCGGCGCGCACAGTCCCATCGCTGCGCCCGTCAAAAGCGGCGCGAGATAACCGCCGTCTCCGAAGAACAGAATGATCTCCTTTCCGGTTGCGAATCCCGCTCCGACTATCGCTCCGACGTATAAGCTTGCCGTATGTATTCTCTCAGAGAATTTCACAAGATATTTTATGCCGTAAAAGTCAGGGATATTTCGGTATCGTCAGAATAACCCGTCCGGTCTGAACAAACCGTAGGCAAAATCAGACTTTTACCCTCTGTTTTAATGCTTTAACCTACACGGGCACGAAATTTTTTATAAGAACAAATAAAACGCACGCTCGCGCACAGAAATATCATCAAAACACTCAATGCTGTGACTGCGGAATTCTGTCGGCTTGAAACATGATCGGATCCGTTTTGATACAGCATGACGATAAGCAAAAAAAAGCGGAAACGAAACCGTTTCCGCCTATCTCTCAGAAATTATTTCAGATCTCCAGCAGATGCTTGACTCCGTCTTTAGTGGAGACTTTGAAAAGCGTTATCTTGCCGCCAAGGACCTGCACGATTTCTGCGCCTGCCGCCTCTGCAACGTCTCCCGCGATCTCCTTGGCGGTAAAATCGCAGTTCTTCAGAACGTTCACTTTGACGAGTTCGTGCGCCTGAAGCTGTTCTACGATCTGAATCACGACTTCTTCGGTCAGTCCGTTTTTGCCGATATGAGTTGTGGGTTGCATTGTCATGGCAATGCTTCTGAGCTTTGCTCTTTCTTTGGTCGTCATAAGTTACTCCTGATACTCGAATTCAATGTCGAGAATACGTACGACGTCGCCGTCCTGTATCCCCTTTTCTCTGAGCGCGTCGTATACGCCCAGCTTCTGCAATCTGCTCTGGAAGAACTGGAAAGACTCGTAATCGCTGAGCACGACTATTCTCGCCAGATAATTGACCAGCCCGCCCGAGACCACGTATGCGCCGTCGTCGGCAACTTCGATCTCAAAGCCTGTCTGCTGATCTTCGGGCACGAACGTTGCCTCAAAAGGCGTAGTTCTGGGCAATGTGGGAAGGATCTTCGCTATCTCCGCAAGAAGGTCTTTAAGCCCGGTATTGGTAGCCGCGCTTATCCTGATCACCTTTTTGCCCGCCTTCCGTTCAAATTCCGTGATCATGGAATCGTCGGTCAGAAGGTCGCATTTATTAGCGCATATTATCTGAGGCAGAGACCCCAGTTTTTCGCTGTACTGCGATAGCTCGTTGTTGATCTTGACGTAATCGTCGTAAGGATCTCTCCCTTCGCTGCCCGAAATGTCGACGACGTGAACGATAAGGCGCACGCGCTCAATGTGGCGCAGAAACCTTGTGCCGAGACCGGCGCCCTGCCATGCGCCCTCTATCATTCCGGGAATATCCGCGACTACGAAGCGCTGATCGTAATATTCGGCAACTCCAAGGTTGGGATTCAACGTCGTGAAATGGTAGTTCGCGATCTTGGGTCTCGCGCCGGAAACGACGGAAAGTATCGTCGACTTACCCACGTTGGGGAAACCGACCAGTCCGACATCCGCGATCGTCTTGAGTTCGAGAGTGAGTTCGCGCTCCTTCGTCGTTATGCCCCTGTGACTGAAATGCGGCGCGCGGCGCTGAGCGGTGGCGAATCTTGCGTTGCCCTTGCCACCTTTGCCTCCTTTTTCGCAGACGAACTCGCTGCCCGGATAAAACATGTCCGCAAGGATTGTATTCGTCTTTTTATCCTTGATGATCGTGCCGCAAGGGACCTTGATTATCAGGTCCTTACCGCTCTTTCCGGTGCAGTTCTTTGAGCCGCCTTTTGCGCCGTCCTCCGCGCGGAAATGCTTGGCGTAACGGAAGTCGATCAGCGTAGCGGAAGTGTCCTCGGCAACGAAGATCACGCTGCCGCCGTTTCCGCCGTCGCCGCCGTCCGGACCGCCGTTCGCGACGTATTTTTCAGTATGGAAGGATATCGCTCCGTCTCCGCCGTTGCCGGCTTTGACGAATATGGTCGCTATATCGAGAAACATATCTTTTTTTGTTATTCCACTCCGAGTTGTTCCGCTATCGCCTTTGCCGCTTTTCTTCCCGCGCCCATTGCGAGAATTACGGTAGCCGCGCCTGTGACTGCGTCGCCGCCGGCATAGATGCCTTCGACGTTCGTCATCATCGTCTCTTCGTTGACGACGATCGTGCCCTTCTGCGAGAACTCGATATCCTTGCACGACTTGCGGATGAGCGGATTGGGGCTTGTGCCGAGCGACACAATGACCTGATCCACGTCTATGACGTACTCGCTTCCTTCTACGGGAACGGGACGACGCCTGCCCGAAGCGTCCGGCTCGCCCAGCTCCATTCTGACGCACTTTATGCCTGAAACTCTGCCGTCCTCGCCCAGTATCTCGACTGGGTTGGTCAGAAGCCTGAATTCAATGCCTTCTTCCTCGGCGTGCATGATCTCCTCGCCTCTTGCCGGCATTTCTTCGCGGCCGCGGCGGTAGATTATGTAGACGTCTCCGCCTCCTATTCTCTTTGCGGTGCGCGCCGCGTCCATAGCCACGTTGCCCGCGCCTATGACGGCGACTTTCTTGCCGCAGTAAACGGGAGTGATCGCGTCTTCCTTGTACGCTTTCATCAGGTTGACCCTGGTCAGGAACTCGTTGGCAGAACTAACGCCGTTGAGGTTCTCTCCCGGGATGTTCATGAACTGAGGAAGTCCTGCGCCGGTGCCGATGAATATCGCGTCGTACTGCTCTCTGAGCTCGTCTATCGTGATGGTCTTGCCGACGACGGTGTTGAGTTTTATCTCCACGCCCAGCGCGACAAGTTTGTCGATCTCTTTAGCCACCACGTCGTCTTTGGGCAGTCTGAATTCCGGGATGCCGTAAACCAGCACGCCGCCCGCCTTGTGGAACGCCTCGAAAATGGTGACTTTCATGCCGCGCATCGCGCAGTCCGCCGCGCAAGTAAGACCGCTGGGTCCGCTGCCTATGACAGCGACCTTCTTGCCGTTAGCCGGCTTCTTTTCAGGGACGATTCCGCTCTTGAGCGCGTAGTCTCCGACATATCTTTCAAGCGCGCCGATCGCAATGCTGCCGCCGAGTTTCGCCTTTCTGACGCAGAAATTCTCGCACTGTTTTTCCTGCGGGCACACTCTGCCGCATATTGCCGGAAGAAGGGTGTCCTTGCTGATCTGGTTCACGGCGCCTTCCATGTCGTTTTCTTTAAGGCGCGCGATGAACGCCGGGATGTCTATCCCGACCGGGCAACCTTTGCGGCAGGGAGCCGCCTTGCACCCCAGGCATCTGTCCGCTTCTGCGAGCATGAGTTTTTCGTCAAATCCGAGGCTTACCTCGTTGAAATTGGTTATTCTTACCTTGGGATCCTGATGGATCGTCTTATTTCTTTCACTCGTATTCATAATCAACCTCTCAACTTGCACTTACCCTCGTGCTCTCTGTAAAAACCGGCGCGGTTCATCGCTTCCGCGAAATCCACCTTGTGTCCGTCGAATTCGGGGCCGTCCACGCAGGCGTACTTTGTCTTGCCGTCCACGGTAAGTCTGCAACCGCCGCACATACCGGTGCCGTCGACCATGATGCTGTTCATGCTGACGATCGTGCGTATGCCGTACTTGCGCGTGAGTTCGCTGACGTTTTTCATCATGATCATAGGACCGACGACGAACACGCAGTCAATCTTCTCTCCGCTGTCGATCAGGTTCTGAAGCACGGTGGTGACAAAGCCTTTGGTTCCGAGAGAACCGTCGTCCGTGGCGATCAGAAGTTCCTTGCTGTTTTCTCTGAATTCGTCAATGCTGAAAAGCAATTCTTTGGTGCGCGCGCCTATGATCGTAGTGCACGGCTTGCCCTGCGCCTTGCGCAGTTTCGCCTGCGGATATATGACCGCGCAACCGATGCCGCCGCCGACGAGAACGACGTTTTCGTACTCTGACAGATCGGTCGCGTTTCCGAGCGGACCCACCATGTCGTGTATAAAATCTCCTTCATTCAGCTGTCCCATCTTGTGGGTGCTGTATCCGACGTCCTGAACGAGAAGCGTAACCGTGCCCTCGTTTGCGTCGTAATCGCATATCGTGAAAGGAACTCTTTCTCCGTCCTCATCTACGCGCAGGATTATAAACTGACCCGGCTTGCAATGGGTTGCGATATCTTTCGCTTCGATAAGGTATTCTTTGACTCTCGGCGCAATGTCGACGATTCTCAGAATCTTATTCATTATAACCGACCTCCTTTTGTTGGTTAAACAAATTTCTGTTACGTTTTAAATTTTATTTTCCGTTTAATATTGAAAAGCGGCAAAGCTGTCTTTACGCTTCAGCTCAACCCTGAATAATGGTCGCAGAATTCGCAGATATTGCATTTGTCGCATTCGGGATTTCTCGCTTTGCACGTGTATCTGCCGTGATGTATAAGCAGATGATGCGCCTGAGACCACCTCTCTCGCGGAATGATCTGCGTCAACGCCTTTTCCACGACTTCGGGTTTGTCCGATCTGACGAAACCTATCCTGTTGGAAACTCTCAGCACGTGGGTGTCGACCGCGATCGCCTCTCCGCCGAACGCAACGGCATAAACGACGTTTGCAGTCTTTCTTCCCACTCCGGCAAGCGTGACCAGTTCTTCCACCGTAGACGGCACTTTACCGCCGAAACGGACGAGTATGTCCGTGGACGCTTTTATGATGTTCGCCGCCTTGTTCTTGTAGAACCCGCACGAAAAGATTGCCTTTTCCAGCTCCTCTCTGTCAATTGAGGCGAACTGCTCGGGAGTGTTGTACTTCCTGAACAGTACCTCTGTGACTTCGTTCACTCTTTTATCCGTGCACTGCGCGCTGAGGATAACGGCGACAAGCAGTTCGAAAGGCGTTCTGAAGTTGAGTTCGCATTCCGGCTCGGGGTGCAGAATGAGCAGCCTGTCCAGTATTTCTTCAACCGCTTCCTTCTTGTCCGCCATTATTTCATCACGACGTACTGTTCTCTTTCCGCGCCGACCGAAACGTAGGTTATCGGACAGCCGACGGCTTTTTCCACGTACTTGATGTAATCAAGCGCCGCCTTGGGCAGATCCGAGACCTTTTTGCAACCGCTGATATCGCACTTCCAGCCGTCGAGATATTCTATGACCGGCTTAGCCTTGTCAAGGCGCTCGCCTCTGGGGAACTCGGTCGTCTTTTCGCCGTCAATATCGTAAGCTACGCAGACGGGGATCTTGTCAAGATAAGACAACACGTCCAGCTTGGTCAGCGCGAGTTCGTCCGCGCCCTGCATCTCAACGCCGTATTTAGAAGCTACTACGTCGAACGGACCCACTCTGCGGGGTCTGCCGGTTGCCGCGCCGTATTCCGCGCCGGCTTTACGCAGTTCCTCGGCTTCCGCGCCGAACATTTCGACGGTGAAAGGACCTTCGCCGACGCAGGAGGAATATGCCTTCATGATACCGAAAACGTTGTCCAGCTTATACTTGGGAATACCCGCGCCTATCGGAGCGTAAGCCGCGATGGTGTTCGAGGACGACGTATACGGATTGATGCCGAAGTCAATGTCTCTGAGCGCGCCCAGCTGAGCTTCGAAAACCACCTTCTTGCCCGCCTTGAGGCACTCGTCCAGGTACTTACCCGTATTGCATACGAACGGTTTGAGTTTGTCGCCGTACTCTCTGAGCCAGTCCATGATGTCGTCAACGTCGATTTTCGTGCTGCCGTACGCTTTCTCGATAAACAGATTTTTCCACTCCACAATGGATTTGATACGCTTTTTAAGCGATTCGGGATAGAAAAGATCTCCCATCGTGATTATCTTCTTCAGGTACTTGTCGCCGTAAACGGGAGCGATGCCTCTTCTGGTCGAGCCGTATTTCGCGTCGCCCAGTCTGTCCTCTTCCAGGCAGTCCTGTCTGACGTGATAGGGCATGCAGATGACCGC
>CASFWW010000060.1:0-6092 GCA_949298505.1 uncultured Christensenella sp.
AGACTGTAAAATTTGAAAAATTAATAATAAGAAAACTAAAAAAACGTTTCAATATGCAAGCTCAATAAAAAAGCGCGCCGAAAACCGACGCGCTTCGCTTTTTTTATTGATATTACAGCTTCTTCACAAGGCTGAGCGAAATGCCCTTTTCGGAAATGCCGTCAACCTTTACGAGAACCTTGTCACCGATGTTCACGACATCCTCGACCTTCTCCACTCTCTTCTTGTCAAGCTTGGAAATGTGGATCATGCCGTCCTTGCCGGGAGCGATCTCAACAAACGCGCCGAAGCTTGCCGTACGTACGACCGTGCCTTCGGTTTCAAGTCCGATCTCGGGATCGTTGACGATGAGTTCGATGATCTGACGCGCCTTGGAAATCATATCCTCGTCCGGGCTCGCGATATACACGTCGCCGAAATCGTTGATGTCGATCTTGACGCCGGTCTCGTCGATGATCTTGTTGATCGTCTTGCCGCCGCTGCCGATGACGTCTCTGATCTTGTCGGGGTTGATGTTGAAGGAAATGATCTTGGGAGCGTACTTGGAGAGATTGGGTCTCGGTGTAGGCAACACTGCCAGCATTTTGCCGAGGATCTCGAGCCTGCCCACTCTCGCCTGTGCGAGCGCCTTTCTCAGGATCTCTTCGTTGATTCCCTTGATCTTGATATCCATCTGGATAGCAGTGATACCTTCAGTGGTGCCTGCGACCTTGAAGTCCATATCGCCGAGGAAGTCCTCCAAGCCCTGGATATCGGTCAGAACGCTGACCTTGCTCTTGTCCTCATTTGAAATAAGTCCCATTGCAACGCCGGCGACAGGTCTCTTGAGCGGAACGCCCGCGTCCATAAGCGCAAGGGTGCTGCCGCAAACGCTTGCTTGAGAGGTGCTGCCGTTACTGCTCAGAACTTCGGAAACCGTTCTGATAGCGTACGGGAAGCTGTCTTCGCTGGGGAGCATCGGCTCCAAGGCACGCTCAGCGAGTGCGCCGTGACCGATCTCACGTCTGCCCGGGCTCTTCATCGGCTTTGCTTCGCCGGTGCTGTACGGCGGGAAGTTGTAGTGATGGATATATCTCTTGCACACTTCGTCGTCAAGACCTTCGAGCTTCTGAACTTCGCTTATACTGCCAAGGGTCGCGCAGGTGAGCACCTGGGTCTGACCTCTGGTGAATACGCCGCTGCCGTGAACTCTGGGAAGAATGCCTACTTCGCACCAGATAGGTCTGATCTCGGTAAGCTTTCTGCCGTCGGGACGGATGCCTTCGTCGAGGATCTTTGCTCTGACTTTCGCCTTCTTCATCGCATAAAGCACTTCGCCCATATCCTTTTTGCCTTCGGGGAACTGCTCTGCAAAGTGAGTGTAAACGTCGTTGTCAAGATCTTCTTCAGCCTTCTCTCTCTCCTGTCTGTCAAAATGGCTGAGCACTTCGTCCATCTTCTTGTCCGCGTACTCTTTGACCGCCGCTTCAATCTCGGGAGCCGGATGATAAAGCTCGGGAACGATCTTTTCTTTGCCGATCTCTTTCTGAATGCTCTCGATGAACGCAACGATCTTCTTGATCTCCTCGTGACCGAACAGGATAGCGCCGATCATCTCTTCTTCAGTGACTTCGTTTGCGCCCGCTTCGACCATCAGGATGGCTTCCTTGGTGCCGCTCAGCGAGAGGTGAAGTTTGCTTCTGTCTCTCTGCGCGGTATTGGGGTTGATCACATACTGACCGTCAACGTAACCTACGACTACCGAACCGGTGGGTCCTGCGAAAGGAATATCCGATATTGTGAGCGCGATAGAGCTGCCCAGCATCGCGTATACCTCGGGCGGAATGTCCGTGTCTACGGAAAGGCATGTCGCGACGACCGCTACGTCATTGTAGAAGCCCTTCGGGAAAAGCGGTCTGAGCGGACGGTCGATGAGTCTCGACGTCAGGATAGCCTTGTCGCTGGGGCGACCTTCACGCTTCTTGAAACCGCCGGGGATTTTGCCGACGGAATACATTTTTTCTTCAAAATCGACGCCGAGGGGGAAGAAATCAATGCCGTCTCTCGGAGCCTTTGCCATGGTCGCGTTTACCATGACTACGGTGTCGCCGCATCTGACGATACAGCTGCCGTTAGCCTGTCCGCAATACGCGCCCGTTTCGACGGTCACTTCTCTGCCGCCGATCTGAGTGGAAAAAATCTTTCTTTCCATTACTAACCTCCAATTAGTACGTTGTATATACCTTTATTTTTTATCGGATGAGCCGCGTGTTTTGAGCCCCGCGGAAGGCTTTCGCACAGAAAAACGGGGTTGCCGAAATCGACACCCCCGTTGCCTTTTACTTTCTCAGACCCAGCTTGGCGATCAAAGCGCGGTAACGCTCAATGTCGCTGTTCTTGAGGTAAGTGAGCATATTGCGGCGTTTGCCGACCATCTGCTTGAGACCTCTCATGCTGTGAAAGTCTTTCTTGTGCACCGCGAAGTGCTCGTTGAGCTGTTCGATTCTTGCGGTGAGAAGCGCGATCTGAACTTCGGGAGATCCCGTGTCGCCTTCATGCTGTGCGTACTGAGCAATGATCTGCTCTTTGGTAAGTCCTTTTTCCATTGTTTTGCCTCCTTCGTTGGAAAAATAATTTGCCTGCGACTGAGAAAGACATCGGAGTTTTTGACTATCCCGGTCGAGGTACATTAAGTATATTAGCATAAATAAAAATATTAATCAACAAAAAAGCGAGCGAAAATAAAAGTTTTTTACCTGTATGGCAATATGTCAAAGTCATACGCAAGCGGCGCGGTCTCCGCGGCGAAGAAGGACGCCGGATGCGGAAATTTCAATGTATCGGCGGCGGAAAAACGCTAGAGAGATCGTCTTTGTCGGCGCGGTAAACCGTGAAAAAGATAAGTCGTCACAGCGCGATTGCGACTGAAGCCGGCTCCGATACACACTCCGGCACGCTCGGTTCCGCGTTATTTTTCCGAAAGGAAAAAGCTCCGTTTTTTTGCGGCAACTTCCTCTCCTCTCTCAAGATACACGTTAAGACCCTTGGGGTTTGCGCATCTTTCGAGCCTGTTTTCCTGAATGTTGAGAAGCTTTGAAATGCCGCCCGCGCCGTTAGCGACGATCGTCGTCGTCTCCTCCATGATGTCTACGTTGTAAATGCAGAATTTGCCGGGCTTTGCGTATCCGACGTTTTCAAGATTGCCGCTGACGTATTTCTGACGGTACATATAATACGGCGTATATCCCGCCTCGGCGACAGCCGCTCTCGCATAATCGACCATCCTTGCGGCGAGATCATCCGAAGTATTGTCGTACCCGCCCAACTTAAGCACCGAACCTTTTTTGAGTGCAAGTGTGTGCACCGTGATATTCTCGGGCGAAAGTTTTATCGCTTCGTCTACCGAGCGTCTGAAATCGTCGAAGCCTTCTCCCGGAAGCATGGCGATCAGATCTGTGTTTATATCGAAAAAATATCTGCGCGCCATGGCATACGCCGAATAAATATCTTCGACGGTGTGTCTGCGACCTATCGCGTCCAGAGTGGACTGATTGAACGACTGCGGATTGATCGAAATGCGGGTGACTCCCGTTTTATCCATAATTTTTAGTTTGTTTTCGGTTATCGTATCCGGTCTTCCCGCTTCTACGGTAAACTCGCTCTGACCGAAAGAACAAAGGGAAAGGATGCTCTCGAACTCGTCGTCCGGAATACAAGTGGGAGTGCCTCCTCCGACATATACGCTCCTGATCCTGAAGCCGCAATCTTCGACAAGCTTTCTGCAATCGGTCAGTTCGCTTCTGAGAAGCTCGCAGTACCTCGGAACAAATCTTTTCACCCTTGACATTTCAGCCGAGATGAAAGAACAGTATACGCATCTGGTAGGACATATCGGAATGTTTACGAAAACGTCCGCAACGCCGTCTTCCCTGAGATAGACGGAGGACTGATTTTCTACTATCTGAGAAACGAGAGAGGTCTTTTCTCCGCTTACCCTGAGATCCTCTCTGAATATCCTTTCAGCATCTAGCCCTCTCTCTTTCATATCGTGAAAAAGCTTGGTCGGACGTATGCCCGTGAGCGATCCGTACGGCAGGCTTACACCGGATATGATTTTCAGCACGTCGTACAGCGCAATCTTTGAAATTCGCTTGATTTGGGCAATTTTAGCCAGTCTATTTCTTGATATATCTATTTTTCGAGTTATTTTATAATAATTTTCAGGCAAATACTCGGATGAAATAATAACCGTCAGTTGATCTTCACTCTCTTTCAACGAAAGCGTCAGTTCCTTTCCGTCCTCGCAATTAACGACGTGAGGCTCAAATTCCCTGACCAGCTCCATGTAGTCTGCGTAATATTTTTCTTCAGTCGTTTTAAAACAAATTTTCATAGCTGTCGGTAAGTACGGGATTGTGTTTTCTTTCGTAAGACAGAGCGCTGTCTTCTTCGTGCCCGCAAAGAAGTTTATAATCTCCTTTCAAAGCGAAAAGTCTTTCAGCGCTCTTTTTAAGCGTTAAAAAATCGCCGTCGTAATTGTCGAATCTGCCGTAACTGTTTCTGAACAGAAGATCGCCGCAGAAGATGATGCCCTCGGCGATATAGGAAACAGATCCCGCGCTGTGCCCGGGCGTGTGCATCACTTCTACCCTGACGCCTGCGACCGTAAGCACGTCGCCGTCTTTGACTTTTACGTCAACGTCAAAATGAGGGACCCTGTTCACCCCGTACGCAGAGAAATTCTTCCTGCCGTCGTCAATCTTTTCGATATCCGATTCGTGCATATAAATTTTTGCGCCGGTTGCGTCCTTCAAAGCCTTTACGCCCATGATGTGATCGTAGTGCCCGTGAGTTATCAGTATTCCTTTTATCTGAACTCCGTTGTTTTTCGCCGCCTGCAATATCAGTTTTTCGTCTACGCAGTCAACGACGAAACCTTCTTTTGAATTTTCGTCGTAAACAAGATAGCAATTGGTAAAATACGTCGTTTTTACTACCTTCATCAGCTTTTCTCCGTTATTTGTCAATTATCATCGTGACGGGTCCGTCATTGGACATATCGATGTGCATATGCTCGCCGAATACTCCGCTCGCCACCTTGCCGAGCATCAGTTCAAACTTCTTCAGCGTGTAATCGTACATCGGCTTTGCCACGCCGAAATGCGCAGATTTCGAAAAATCGGGACGTCTGCCCGTCGCCGCGTTCCCGTAAAGCGTAAAATTGGAAACGCACATCACTTCTCCGCCGACGTCTTTCAGCGTCTTGTTGAGTTTTCCGTTCTCGTCGCGGAATATCCTCATTCCCACTATCCTGTCGACCACGTAGTCAATCTTCTTTTCGTCGTCGCCATCGGTATAGCCCACAAGAACCAGAAATCCCTCTCCGATCTCTGATATCTTTTCTCCGCCCACGGTCAACGTGGCGCTGTTCACTCTTTGAATTACCGCTCTCATGTTTTATCCTTTCGCCGCGATGCGGCAGATATTTGTTTTTCTGTTCTGCGATCGGCTTTTCGCCTTTGTCCGTATCGATCCTGATCGCAAAGCTGTTTTTCCGCACAGACCGGGACCCCGCCGAAGTTCTGTTCCGAACTGACCGCGCCGCATAAGTTTCAGTACGGATCGCGCCGAAAAAGCGCTTCAACGCGGCTCTCAGCGCATGTTTCAGAGGAAACAAACCGCCCGATTCGGCTTAAAACGGCTGACGCGTTTAAAAAAATTTCCTGTAAAACGCAAATTGTTGCATTTTCAGATAAAACGGCGGCGAAAAATCCGCCGCACGTCCCGTTTTATACGTTGTTGGTTCTGGATACCGAAGTAACGCCTTTAAGCGATTGTATCTTTTTTATCAGGTTCTCAAGGTCTTCCACATTGCTTATCTCGACTGTGACCGTGATGACCGCGGTGCCGTTTTTCTCTGCACGCGCGTTTATGTTTGTCATCGCGATCTTCATGTTGTTGATCAACGTTGCGACCTCTATGACAAGTCCCGTTCTGTCGTCCGCGGTTATGCCGAGAGAGGAAACGAACTTTTCGCCCGCCGCGCTCTTTGCCGGCCATACCGCCTCTATGAGGCGCTCTGGTTCCAGATACTTGACGTTGGGACAATCCGC
>CASFWW010000061.1:0-5117 GCA_949298505.1 uncultured Christensenella sp.
ACTCTGACATACGTTGTCATTTTGCTTGCGTTGATGTGCTTTGAACCTTCAGGCGAAAGGGTGAAGGTGGCTCCTGCGGCGGTTTTTCTCGCGTTTACCGGCGCGGCGCTTCTTGTACAGAGAAAAGACGCGGCAGGTTTTTTCTGCGCGCTCACCGTCGGCGCGATCTGCGTCGTTGCGGCGGCGGATCCCGGAGCGGGATTTGCGGCTGGCAGGTGGGGGTATCTTTGCGCGGCGCTTCTCAGCGCGGTAGTGTGCGAGCCGCGTTCTGCGGGCACGGTTTTTGCTCTGGGTTGTATTTTGGGCAATACGTATTCGGTTTTTAGAGACTTTCAGATAGTTTTCAGAGAGGATCTGTTTTCAGTCAGAATCGTTTACGTTGCGGTTTTCTGTACGCTGGCGTCAATGTTTTTTCAGACGGTTTTGTCTTTGTCTCCTGAAAAACATGAGTTTACTGAACTTAAAGAGACGCGCCGGTTGAAGGCGTGATGGGTTTTTTACGGCATTGAACTTGATCTCCGCCGCGTCCGGCGGAGATCGGCTTTTTTATTTGCGCGCGCTTGCTTTACTTTATTGCGCGGATATTATATAATCTTACAGAACTGTTGTCTTAAAGGAGACGTTATGCCCAAAATAGTTAAAGTTGACGAAAACGGCGTTGCGGCGGAGCTCGGTTTCGAGGTTGGCGACGAAATTCTCGGCTTCGACGGTCATCCGTACGAAGACATCCTTGACTATATTTTTTACGACGAAGCCGAAAAATTCACGATCAACGCGCGCACAAAAGACGGCGAGCTTGTGGATTGCGAGGTGGAAAAACTTGCTGAAGAACACATCGGCGTCGAGTTTGACGACGAGGTGCAGCTGGTGCCGATACGCTGCAGGAACAAATGCGTTTTCTGTTTTGTCGATCAGCTTCCCAAGGGGATGAGGGATACGCTTTACGTAAAGGACGACGATTACAGGCTGTCTTTCGTCAGCGGCAATTACGTGACTATGACCAACGTCGGAGACAAGGAGATGGAGAGGATACTCAGGCTGCACCTGAGCCCGCTTTATATTTCCGTGCATTGCTTTGACGAAAAGCGCAAGGTCGAGATGATAGCGAACCCCGAAGGCGCGAAGCTGTTCGGAAAGATGAAGCTGATGGCGGCTCACGGGATATATATGCACACTCAGATAGTCCTCTGCAAAGGACTGAACGACGGAGAGATCCTCGCCGAAACGCTTGAAGAACTGGCGAAACTCAGGCCGTACGTCGCTTCTGTCGCGATAGTTCCTGTCGGGCTTACGGGTCACAGGGAAGGGCTGAAAAAGCTTGAACCGATTGACAGGGAGTGCGCGCGCGAGGTGATCTGTCAGGTCGAAGCCTTCGACAAGAAAGCGGGAGGCGGATTTGCTTACTGTTCGGACGAATTTTATCTGAAAGCGGAACTGGAACTGCCGTCCTTCGAAAGTTACGGCGACTTTTCTCAGATAGAAAACGGCGTAGGGCTGGTCAGGGAATTCGAAAACGCGGTTGACGAGAGCCTCAAAGGACTTGAAGTCTGTGAAAAAGCGGCTGAGATCGCGTTCGTCACAGGTCAGTCGTTTAAAGAAGAACTGAAAAAATGTCTTGACAAAGTGGCGGCGTATTTCCCTGCGTGCAGGTTCAGGGTGGTGGATATCTACAACGACTGGTTCGGCAGGAGCATCACCGTTGCCGGACTGATAACCGCGACAGACATCATCGCACAGGCGAAGGATATGCCGGCATATACGGTGATCCCTTCGGCGATGCTGAGAGAATTCACGCATACCTTCCTTGACGGGATAAGCGTGGAAGAACTGGAAAAAAGATTGAATACAAAGATAATAGTGAGCGCGTCCGGTGCTGATCTGGTGCGCGCGGCAAAGGAGGCGACAGGTTATGCAGGTTAAACCTTTGGTTGCGATTGTCGGCAGACCCAACGTGGGTAAGTCCACGCTTTTCAACAAGATAGTCGGCAAGCGCGTGTCCATCGTGGAGGATTACGAGGGAGTGACGCGCGACCGTCTGTACTGCGACGCGGAGTGGTGCGGATATTCTTTCACGCTGATCGACACGGGAGGTCTCGACATAAAGAACGAAGACGAGATGTGGTCTCATATCCGCCGTCAGGCGCAGGTCGCGGTGGATATAGCCAACGCGATAATTTTCGTCGTTGACGGCAAGGGTGGGCTGACTTCAAACGACATTGAGGTCGCATCTTTTCTCAGAAAGAGCAAAAAACCCGTGATTCTCGCAGTCAACAAACTGGACAATTACGAACAGGACAGGATATACGATTTTTACAACCTGGGCATAGGCGATCCGATCGGGGTATCCGCTGAGCAGGGACTGGGGATAGGCGATCTTCTCGACGAAGTGGTCAAAAATATTGACAAAACTCCGGCTGAAACAGATCCCGAAGTGCTCAACGTCGCGATAGTGGGCAAGCCCAATGCCGGCAAATCGTCGATCACCAACAAGATACTCGGTTACGAACGCGTTATAGTCAGCGACATCGCCGGAACCACGAGGGACGCGATCGACACCGCATTCGAATGGCAGGGGCACAAGTTCAACATCATAGACACTGCGGGCATAAGGAAAAAATCCAGCGTCGACGAAGGGGTGGAGCAGTACAGCGTGATCCGTTCGCTCGCCGCGATCAGGCGCGCCGATATCGTGATCGTGGTCATAGACGCGCAGGCGGGGATGAGCGAACAGGACGTCAAGATCTGCGGCTACGTGCACGAACAGGGCAAGCCGTCCGTCATAGTCATGAACAAGTGGGACGCGGTAGAAAAGGACGCTTACACCGTCAATACTTTCAACAAAAAACTCGAAGGCGAACTGAAGTTCATGTCTTATTTCGTGCCGATGTACGTTTCCGCAAAGACGGGACAAAGAGTGGAAAAACTTCTGGCGACGGCACTGGACGTTTATGCCGAAGCAAGCAAAAGAGTGGCAACTGGCGTGCTGAACGACATAATCAGAGAGGCTGTGCTCGCGAACGAGCCTCCCACTTTCAACGGAAAGAAACTCAAGATATATTACGTCACTCAGGCGTCGACCAATCCGCCGGTATTTGTGTTTTTCGTCAACGACGAAAAGCTGCTCAATTTCAGTTACAGGAGATATCTGAACAACGCGCTCAGGAACGCGTTCACGTTCAAGGGCACTCCGATCAGGCTGGAGATGAGGAGCAAGGATTCGAAAGAATACGAAATGTAATATTTGCAATGCGTGAGCGTTTTACTTGATACTGCGCGCGCGTTGTGCTAAAATGTAGCGCGGAAGGCAGGAGCCGACCCCGGAAAGATAACAAATTTTTTTCATATACATGAGGTCTTTATGAAATATATAAACCTGACGAAAGAGCAACTTAAAGAACTTTTGGACTCCGCTCAAAAAGAGTACGAAGAAATAACCGCAAAAGGCTACAAAGTGGATATCGCGCGCGGTAAGCCCTGCTACGACCAGGCGAAGCTCGCGTTCAATATGCTGACCGCTCCTCAGGCGGAAGAATATCCTGCGAATTATCTTAATTACGGCATGCCCGAAGGTATTCCCGAAATGAGAAAACTCTTCGCTCAGATACTCGGTCTCGAACCTTCTCAGGTGATCTTGGGAGGATGCAGTTCTCTCAATATGATGTACGACGCGGTGCAGAGGGCGATGCAGTTCGGTCTTCTCGGCGAAAAACCCTGGAACAAGTGCGAAAAGGTCAGATTCCTTTGCCCCGTTCCCGGCTACGACCGTCACTTTGCCGTCACCGAGCATTTCGGGATAGATATGATCAACATCCCGATGGACGACAACGGTCCCAATATGGATCTCGTCGAAAGCTTAGTGGCTTCGGACGAAAGCGTGAAGGGCATCTGGTGCGTCCCCAAATATTCCAACCCCACCGGTATCGTTTACAGCAACGAGGTGGTCGAGAGACTGGCAACGATGAAGACGGCAGCCAAAGACTTCAGGATCTTCTGGGACAACGCTTACTGCGTGCACGATCTGACAGACGAGACCGTGGAACTTGCCAACATCATGACCTACGCTAAGAAGGCGGGCAACGAGGACAGGATCTTCGAGTTCGCTTCAACGTCCAAGGTCACGCTTGCCGGCGCAGGCGTCGCATGTATGGGCGCTAGCGAAGCCAACGTCAAAGACGCGATGAGCCACATCTTCTACCAGACTATAGGCAACGACAAGGTGAACCAGTACAGGCATTTCAGATACCTCCAGTCGGTTGAGCATATCAAAGAAATAATGGCGGCTCAGAGAGCGATCATAAAGCCCAAGTTCGACGCCATCATAAACACGCTCGAAGAAAATCTGGGTGACGATTGCGATATTGCAAAATGGACAAATCCCAAGGGCGGTTACTTCATCAGCCTCGACGTTCTCGACGGATGTGCTTCCAGAGTCGCGGCGCTTTGCAAGTCTGCCGGTCTGACGCTCACCGGAGCAGGCGCGACCAATCCTTACGGCAGAGACGACAACGACAGAAATCTGAGGATCGCCCCGACGTTCACCAACGGTGAAGACGTGTCCGTGGCGGCGACGATACTCGTGGCGTGCGTAAAACTCGCTTGCCTTGAAAAACTTGCCGGCTGACGGGAGGCGCAGATGTCAAAACTTTTCATCGCTTCAGATATACACGGCAGCGCGCATTACGCGCAGAAAATGCTTGAACGTTTCGAGAACGAAAAGGCGGATCAGCTCATATTGCTCGGAGACGTGTTTTATCACGGTCCCAGGAATCCGCTTCCCGAAGGCTATGCGCCCATGAAAGTCGCTGAGATGCTCGAGCCTTACGCGGCGAAGATCACCGTTGCGAAGGGCAACTGTGACAGCGACGTGGACGCAATGATAGCTCCTTTCGAGTTCTCTGGCCTCGTTCAGCTTTACGTCGACGGCAAGAAGATCACGCTTCAGCACGGCGACAGATTCAATGCGGACAATGTGCCGAAAAACGTCGGAAACGCGCTGATCTACGGGCATTTCCACACTTCGTTCGTAACGGTGAAGGACGGCGTTGTGATAGCGAATCCGGGGTCGGTTTCGCTCCCGAAAAACGGCACTGAAGCAGGGTATATAATCGTTGAAAACG
>CASFWW010000062.1:0-4680 GCA_949298505.1 uncultured Christensenella sp.
CTTGGGCTTGTAGTCCTTGCTTCTCCACTTTTCTATCTGAGCGATCCACTCTTTGTGTTCGGTTTTCTCAATGAGCGGGAGCAGTCTGGTCAACACGTCCTTCACATCGCCGACAACGCTGAGGTTGCACGGGATGTTCTTGTTTATTTCAGCGGCGTCGATATCAATGTGTATGATAGCCGCCTTTGTTGCGAATCTGTTTTTATCCGTCGCCACACGGTCAGAGAAACGGGTGCCGACAGCTATAAGAACGTCGCTGTCCGCGCACATTCTGCCTGCGCTCATGCTGCCGTGCATACCGACAAGCCCGAGGTTCAGGCTGTCATTGCAATCGAGCACGCCTGCCGCCATAAGGGTGTGGCAACCGGGGATCTCAGCCTTGTGCATGAGCTCTGTCAGTTCATCCTGCGCGCCGCTTGTCTGCACGCCGCCGCCGAAAAGTATAGCGGGTTTTTTTGCTTTGTTGATGAGTTCTGCAACCTTTGCGATCTCTTCATCCTTTACAACGGGTACGGGTGCCGCTTCCACTTCGGGCTTCTTTTCGTATTCACATTCCGCACTGGTGACGTCCTTCGTAATGTCGACGAGAACGGGACCGGGACGGCCGCTCTTTGCGATCTTGAACGCAAGGCGGATCGTGTCAGCGAGATCTTCAACCTTGCGGACGACGAAATTATGCTTGGTGATCGGCATTGTGATGCCGGCGATATACACTTCCTGGAAGCTGTCAAGACCGATAAGGTTGTTTGAAACGTTGCCCGTAATTGCAACGACGGGAACGCTGTCCATGAACGCGGTCGCGATGCCGGTGATCAGGTTTGTCGCTCCGGGTCCGGAAGTCGCAAGCACAACGCCGGTCTTGCCGGTAACGCGCGCATAGCCGTCCGCAGCGTGAGCCGCGCCCTGCTCGTGCGCCGTAATGATGTGTCTGATCCTGTCCTGATTCTTGTACAGAGCGTCGTAAATGTTGAGCACCGCACCGCCGGGGTAACCGAAGATGGTGTCAACGCCCTGCTCAAGGAGAGTTTCAACCAAAATTTGAGAACCGTTTAACTTCATAATCCCTCACATTTCACTCTTCCGCGCAGTTAAATATGCAACAAAATGCCTTTTTTGCACGTAAATAATTAGATTATTTAATATAATAATATAAAAGCCTGTCAAAGTCAAGTGTATTCCGATTTTTTTTGCGCCTTACCGCCTCATTGGACGCATTTTCGGCAACTTCGACAAACGTTATAAATAAGAGTTTATTTTATGCAAAAATATTAATGAAATTTGTATATTTATAAATTGTATGAATATTGTCTTTTCCTTATTCGATCAACTTGAACGATGCCCTCGCGCTCAGTAATTTTCACAGACCGCAGACTTTTTACGCAAAACAAAAAGCGGAGAAAGATCTCCGCCTCCGTTTTCGTATTCCTGAACTATATCAGCCAAGTTTTTCAGCGATTTTTCTGAGAAAATCTTCCGTCTGCATAGTGACGACCTGCTTCTCGCCCTTGTAAAGCGCGGCAAGGTCTCCGGTCATGTAGCCGTCCTCGATCGTATCGATCGTCGCCTTTTCGAGCCTTGATGCAAAGTCAGCCAGTTCTGCGTTCCCGTCCATCTGAGCGCGCTTTCCGAGCGCACCGCTCCATGCAAAAATTGTTGCGACGGGGTTGGTTGACGTGGGTTTTCCTTCGCGGTACTTATAATAGTGACGGGTCACGGTGCCGTGAGCCGCTTCGTATTCGTAATTGCCGTCCGGCGAAACGAGGACGGACGTCATCATTGCAAGCGAGCCGAACGCCGTCGCCACCATGTCGCTCATCACGTCGCCGTCGTAGTTCTTGCACGCCCAGATCATGCCGCCGTTACTGCGGACGACTCTTGCAACCGCGTCGTCGATAAGGGTGTAGAAATAAGTTATGCCGGCTTCTTCGAACTTCTGCTTATACTCTTTGTCGTAGATCTGCTGGAATATATCCTTGAACCTGTGGTCGTAAGTTTTTGAAATGGTGTCTTTCGTCGAGAACCAGAGGTCCTGCTTGGTGTCCAGCGCGTAGTTGAAACAGCTCTTTGCAAAGCTTGTGATGCTGTTGTCGGTATTGTGCATGCCGAGCACCACTCCGCCCGTTCTGGAAAAATCGAAGATCTCGATTATGCGTTCGTTATCCGAACCGTTAATCACGAGCTTTGCGCTTTCTCCCTTTTTGACATAAGCTTCTACGTCCTTGTACACGTCGCCGTAAGCGTGTCTCGCGATCGTGATCGGAGACGTCCATGTGGGGATATACGGATTTATACCCTTCACGAGGATAGGAGCGCGGAAAACGGTGCCGTCGAGAATTGCCCTGATCGTTCCGTTGGGACTTTTCCACATCTGCGAGAGATTGTATTCTGTCACTCTCTGCGCGTTGGGCGTGATAGTAGCGCATTTGACGCCCACGCCGTAAGTCTTGATCGAGTTGGCGGCGTCGTGCGTCACTTTGTCGCCGGTGCGTTCGCGGTTGACAAGCCCGAGGTCGTAATATTCGGTGCGGAGATTGACGTAAGGTCTGATCAGAATGTCCTTTATCCAGCCCCATATTATCCTTGTCATTTCGTCGCCGTCCATTTCGACGAGCGGCGTAGTCATTTTGATTTTGTCCATCTGTAACTCCGTAAGGCAAAAGCCTGAAATTTTTCTTTTGAAATGATTATAATATCTTGCCGTGCATTTTGCAAGCGTTTGCCGAACTTTTGCCGTAAACGTCGAGCACATTCGAACCGAATTGTACGATTTTTTTGTTTTCAGATCGTCTGACCGCATCTTCGACAGCGCACCCGACCACATCCGTATAGTCCATACCGTTTTCCTCGAACAGATAGGTCGCGAGACTGCCGGGCACCGTGTTTACTTCGTTGACGTAAAGTTCGCCCGTCTTGTTGTCGAGCAGAAAATCCACTCTTACCACCCCTTTCGCGCCTATGCCTTCGTATGCCGTCGCGGTCGCTTTGCGCAGCTCTTTCCTGACATCTTCCGGTACGTCTGCCGGATATATCCTGCCTCCTCCGGAAAGCTTTCCGTCACCGTCCAGATACTTTTTCTCGAAAGTCAGGAACTCCTCCCAACCGACAGGCTTTTCCGCTTCCGAGACCAGAGTCTCTCCGCCCCTCGTCAGCGCGGCGCAATTGAGTTCCGTGAAATCCGTCAGCGCTCTTTCGCAGATCGCGCGGTCGTCAAAGCTGAGCGCGGTCGCCAGCGCGCTTTCAAGCGCTTTCCTGTCTTTCGCAACCTCAATGCCGATCGAAGATCCCTGCGCGACCGGCTTGACTATAACCGGGTAGCCGATCATCTTTTCTATCCTTGCAACGTCGTCCTCGCCGCCTGAGACGACGACGTACGGGGTCACTCTCAGACCGAGAGAAGCGAAAATCACCTTGGAAAGCGCCTTGTCCATCCCGATCGCGCTTGCCGTGACCCCGGCGGACGTGTACGGGATCCCGATCACGTCCAGATATCCCTGCAGACCGCCGTTCTCACCGCTTCCTCCGTGCGTGCAGATCAGACAGCAGTCAGGTCTGAAAATTCGTTTTCTGCCTGAAATACCCGTGCGGAACACACCGTCCTTGTCGAGATACACGCGCTTTTTGCCACAGCGTTTTATATAGCTGTTTATGTCGTCCGCATTCTTCACGACGTAAAACGCGCCGTCCTCAAGCATAAGCGGGCAAAGATCGTATTTCCCTTTCAACACCCTCATCGCCTGGACCGCGGTGATCACGGATATGTCTCTTTCGGTCGAATCTCCGCCGTAGATCACGGCGAGCGCAATTTTTTTGTTCATAAGACCCTCCTTAATAGCCGTCCGGCAGATCGTTTTCTATAAGCAGCACGTCTCCGCGCCTCAGTAGCCGTGAAAACAGTTCCTGCGCCTCTGTCAGGTTTTTTCTGACGTATACGTCGCAATCCTTCATTCCGGCAGAAAGCGCGCCCTCTCTCATGTCAGCCGCATACGGTCCGATCAGGACCGCGACGTCGGCGGCGAAAGCTATCTCTCTCCCCAGCGCAAAATTGGCGTCCCGTTCCGATTCTCCCATTTCCACAAGTCCCTGGCACGCGGCGATCTTTCTGCCTTTGAACGATCTCAGCACGTCCAGCGCCGCGCGCGCTCCCTGCTCGTTTGAATTGTAACCGTCGTCGATCACGGTGACTCCGGAAGACGTTTTCGTCATCTCCAGTCTGTGAGGCACCGGCTTCAGCTCTGATACCGCGGCGGCGATATCCTCAGGCTTCACGCCGTAAGAATAAGCGACTGTGGCGGCGAGCGTGATATTGCTGACGTTGTGCGCGCCAAGCAGACGGGTCACGCATTCCGCCCTTTCTCCGCCGGAAAAACACAGCGTAAACGCGCTTCCGTCCTCTCCGACGCTTATTTTTTCGGCAAAGCACTCTCTTCCCGGACCCGTCCCGTATTTCTCGCCTTTGTTTTCTCTGTACATCAGCTTGCAGTAATCGTTGTCTGTATTGAAGAAACTTTTTCCTCCTCTTTCGGCAACGTAGTCCGAAAGTTCGGCTTTTGTCGCCATCACGTTCCCGATCGAGCCGAAGGTTGCAAGGTGCTGGGCGGCTATGCCCGTTATGACTGCGGTTACGGGCTTCACGATGTCGCAAATCAGGCTGATGTCTCCCTTTCTTTTCGCGCCCATTTC
>CASFWW010000063.1:0-12801 GCA_949298505.1 uncultured Christensenella sp.
CAGTCTTTCAGACGTAGGACAGAGAGGCGATCAGACTGTTTTGCTGATTATCTGTGACACCGTGACAGGATTCAGCCCGTGTTCTTCGTAATACCTGAGGATCTCGGGCAGAGCTTCCGCGGTGTTGTAAGTCGGGTGGGCGAGGATCATGTCTCCCGCTTCTATGTTTTCGGTAGCGCGCGTGTATATCAGAGAGGTGTCCTTGTCTCTCCAGTCGATCGTGTCGCGGCTCCACATTATGACTTTCATGTTCAGATCGGCGCACGCTTTCAGTGTGTTTTTGCCGTAACTTCCGGACGGAGGGGCGAACAGCGTCGGAGTTTTGCCCGTTATTGCCTTTAAAAGCGCGTTTGCAGAGGTTATTTCGCTTTTATTCTGATCGTATGAAAGGTCTTTTCCGTCCTTATGAAAATATCCGTGATTTCCGATCTCGTGTCCTTCGTCGACAATTCTTTTTATCAGAGCGTTGTTGTCGTCAGCCCAGCATCCACCTATAAAAAACGTGCTGTGCACGTCGTGCGCCTTGAGAACGTCGAGAATTTTTTCAAGGTACTCGTTGCCCTGGTATACGTTGAACATAAGCGATACTTCCGAGCGTGTGTTCTCGCCGCGGTAGATAGCGGAATTTTCTCCTCCCGCAGAAAACACGGTATTGTAAGCTCCGCTGCCGGCAAATCCGACAACGCAGAGAGAGACAAGCATTATCAATATCGCGCAGTTTGACAGGATCTCTGTCATCATACGGCTTTTTTTGCTTTTTCCTGACGTTAAACAACTTGTTTCCGACAACTTCATATGCGCCTCCTTTAGCAATATATGCCGGCAGACCGGTAGGTATGAAAAAGTGGTTATTACTTTACAAAACGCGTATAATATTTTATACTGATATATATCGGAGGGATAATGAAAGCTAAAGTTTATCAGTTTGCGGACGGTCTCAGGCTCGTCCATCTTGAAAGAAAATCCACTCGCGCGGTTTCTATCGGGATCCTTACCGGAGCCGGCAGTGATAACGAAACGGAGACAAACAATGGCGTTTCGCATTTTCTCGAACACATGTTTTTCAAAGGCACAAAAACGCGCAATTCGCTGGATATAGTAAAGGAAATTGACGCGCTGGGCGCGCAGATCAACGCTTTTACGAGCAAGACCTGCACTTGTTTTTATACGTTCAGCATTGACGAGGACGGCGAAAAGTGCGCAGAGATCTTGTCCGACATACTGTTCAATTCCGTTTTCGACAAAGAAGAACTTGAAAGAGAACGCAAGGTCGTGCTTGAAGAGATATCCATGAGCGAAGACGACAATGCGGATCTGTGTCAGGACGTAGCCGCCGCGCTGTATTTCGGAGACAATGCGCTTGCCCGCCCGATACTCGGCACGAGGGATACCGTAAAAGCATTGCAGAGAGAAGATCTTGTCGAATATATAAGCAGGAATTACTGCGCTGAAAACACGGTCGTCGCCATCATCGGAAACATCAGTGAAGCGAGGGCGAGAAAGATAACTGAAAAATACTTTGAAGGAAGGTTTGCCTCTATTCCCGGCAGAAAATGGCACGACGTGCCGCACCGCACGGAAGGAGGCTACAAGACCGTTTTCAAGCCAATCGAACAGGCGAATATCACGATGACGTTCCCGAGCGTCAGCATGACTGACAAGAACTATCTGACCGTCAACGCCGGCAGTTACGTTTTTGGCGGAGGAATGTCCAGCAGACTTTTTGCCGAGGTCAGAGAAAAGCACGGTCTCGCATACAGCGTCTATTCTTACAATTCTTCTTATTATAACAACGGCTTCAGCGCGATCTACATCGGTACGAATACCGCTTCTGCGCTCAAGGCGGTGAGTATTGTTGCCGATATCATTGACGACGTGCGCAAAAACGGTTTTACAGAAGAAGAATTCCGCCGCAGTATTCAGCAGGCGAAGGCGGCATATATACTCGGGCAGGACAGCAACGGCGCGCTGATGCGGTTCTATTCCAAGTGGCTTCTTATGACCGATTCGCTTGTCGATTTCGACGATCTGATAGCTGAGCTTGACAAGATAGGGTACGATGATTTCAACGAGATATATAAAAATGAATTCGACAGAAGTCGCGTAAGCCTGGCATACGTCGGAAAAGAGCTGAAAGAAGATCTTTATTCTGCAATAAAACTTTAACGGAGAAAAAATATGGATATAAAAGAAATACTAGAAGACAAAAACATGGACAAACTGGATAAAATTTTCTATATGCAGAAGGCGCTCAACGACGATATCGCAGAGAGGAGAAACCTTGACAGAAGCGACAAGTCGGAGTGGCTCCAGCGTCTGACTCTCGCAATGATGAGCGAAATGGCAGAACTTATAGACGAAGTGAATTTCAAGTGGTGGAAAAACCCGAAGCCTCTGGATGACGAGAAGATAAAGTACGAGATCGTCGACATTCTTCATTTCTTCGTCAGCATGTGCCTGACTTCGGGTATGGATTCGGACGAGCTTTTCCGGCTGTATCTGAACAAGAACAAGGAAAATTTCGACCGTCAGAACGGGCTGAGCAAAAAAGAAGGCTACAAGTATGAGAAAAAAGACTGAAAAATCGTCCTTATAGCTGAAATCATGAGCATAACGATACATATTTATTATAAAGGAAAACAAGGCTCCGCCGTACGGTTTGTCAACGATATGATATCCGAAGGGATAGTTGACCGCGTCAGGAAAGAGAAGGGCAATGAAAGATACGAGTATTATTTTTCGCAGAGCGACCCTGAGACGGTCCTTCTGATCGACATGTGGAAAGATCAGGCTTCACTCGATATTCATCACGCGTCCGAGATCATGAACGAAATCATGAGGCTGAGAGAAAAACACTCGCTTTCAGTTTGGTTTGAAAGGTTTGAAGAAAATTCAGAAATACCTGAAAGAGATCTGAAATTTTCTTCCGACAAGGACGGAAATCAATAAAAAATATTTGAAAAGCAAGTGATCTGAGCATGTTTAAATATTCACAAAACGGTTTTGAATGGCAGACGAAAACTGAGAAAACGGAGAATTTTTCCCGTTTTCTTTTTTTATTTCCGATTTTCTGTACGCTATGAGGCGGCTCAAAAAGGCTATAATAAAATATATTATTTTATATTGAATTATTCGTCCGGCTGTGTTATACTTAATGCAGTGTAATTATGCATACGGGAAATATGCGTGCGTTACGGGAAAGGAGTACAATTTGAGAAGAACAAGACCTGAAAACAATGACGAGCGTCCCAAAAGTTCGGGCTTCGCAAACGGATTGGCGCTGTTCAGCATCTTTCTGGTGCTGAGCCTTATTCTGTTCGGAGTTTTCGGCAAAGCGGGAGCAGCGGTCACAAAGTTTCTGACGGGGGTATTCGGCTACGCGATCTATGCGTACGGGGTCAGCGGAATGGTCATCGGTCTCGCGCTTATGCTCAAGCGTAAAAGGAGTGTGACGACAGGCGTGCTGTTGCTTTACGTTGCGGCGGTCGCGCTTGTGATCGTGATGATCCACCTGTATTCTTCCAAGCCTTATTCATACAGCGGATACGGAAATTATATTTCCGCCTGTTACAAAAACGCCGACACTGCGGGAGGATGGCTCGGCGCGCTGTTGTTGTATTTCCCTGTAAGGCTCTATGTGGTTTCAGAAGTCATCGCGGGATTGCTCCTGATCGGAGTAATCGCGCTTCTGATCGTTTCGCAACTCAACAAGGAGATCACTTTCAGAGCGAGACAATTCGGTTCTTCAAAGAAGAAGAAGGAACGCAGAGACGTACGTCAGACCGGTTACGGAGAGCAGGAAGAAATGCGCCGCTATGCAGACGAAGAACCGGAAAGAGAGATCTACAACGGTGACGCCGACGGCAGGCAGCACTCCAACAGGGTGAGCAGGCGCTTTGGCAGAAAACCCGTTTCGTATCGTGAGATCGAAGACATAGGAAGCGACGAGCAGGCAGAGGATTATTCGCCCTATTACACGGATAATTCTACGCGTCAGACAACGGGAGGCGCCGGCGACGCGATCAGCGACAGAGTTGTCGACGACGCGCTTGACGTTTACAACAAGCGTCGCAGACAGGACGCAAGGGACAGGCTGTATAATTCCAGAGACGGCAGAAAACCTTCCGTTTCGGACGAGACGAGGCAGGATGCGAGAAGTTCCTGGGATATCTTGTACGGCGGAAAGAAGCCTTCGGGACAGCCTCAGACAGAAGAAAACGCAGCTGTATCTTCTGGTGACATATACGACGGTTACAGCAACAATTCCCGTATAAGGACAATGGAAGAAAATCTTCGCCGTATGCGTGAGGAGCAGAACCGCGGTGAGGGACATGACGCGCAACAGCCTCCCGTTTCTCAGGCAGAAACCCCTGACGCGGGCTCAGCTGACGAACATGTTGGAGAAACTCAGGGCAGCGGTGAGGATGACGTGACGCGCGATCTGTTCACCAACATAGACAGATTGCTTGACGAAGATCAAGGGCAGGGAGATGCCGGCGCGAGCGGCGGAGTTTCAGATACTGAGACGGACGACGGTAAAAAGGGCAGATCGTTGCTGACCGGTTCGATGGACGATTTCGGAGAGGCAGAAGATATGACCGAGCACGGCGGCGATCCTCTCAGAGGCTTTACCGGCGGAGACGACGATTATCAGCGCAGCAATATGCCGGACGGCAGCGGTCAGGACAAACCCGAGCCTAAAAAACCGGAGAAGCCCGTTGTTTCTGAAAAACCCGAAATTCCGGAGAAACCCGTGGTTCCCGAAAAGCCGGTGGTCGTAAGACCGACGATAAGCGATCCCGTAATCGGAATCGCAAGACAGCCGGAACAGAAGCCCGAACAGAAACCCGAGCAGAAACCGGAAGAAACCAAGCCCAGGAAGCCTGTCAGGCGCAAACCTTACGTTCCGCCCACAATAGATTGTCTGAAAGATTACAAAGAAGAAGTGGATTCCGGCACCGACTTTGAGGAGAAGATAGCGAGCGTAGAGACCTGTCTTTCCAACTTCGGCATAGACGCCAAGGTTGTCAATGTGGTGAAAGGTCCCACGTTCAGCAGGCTTGAGCTTGAAGTCCCGCCCGGAATAAGCGTCAACAAGATCCCTCAGCACTACAACGACATAGCGATGTGTCTTGCCGCAGAGAGCATACGTATTGAGGCTCCAATTCCCAAAAAGAGATACGTGGGTATCGAGATCCCCAACGAAAACAGAGGAACGGTGGGACTGAAACCGATAATAAATTCCCGCGAATTCAACAACGGGAAATCGAGCGGTCTGTTCTTTGCCCTCGGCAAGGACATAGACGGAGAAAGCTACGTGGGAGACATCACCGAGTTCCCGCACGCGCTTGTCGCAGGCGGTACAGGCGCAGGTAAATCAGTATGTCTGAACTGTTTGCTGATCAGCATGCTTTACAGATATTCGCCCGAAGATCTCAGGCTTATTCTGGTCGACCCCAAAGAAGTTGAATTCTTCAAGTACGAAGGTCTGCCGCATCTGCTGGTGCCGGAGATACTCAGCGACAACAATAAGATCATCAACGCTTTGAAATGGGCGATAGACGAGATGGAGAGGCGTTATTCCGAGATAAAGAACTACAAGCAGTCCAACATCGAGGAGTACAACGCGCTGTGCAAGACGAACAAGGATATGCAGAAGATGCCTTATATCCTGATAATAATCGACGAGGCGGCGGACATCATGCTTTCGCCTTGCGCAAAAGAATTCGAAGCGCTTGTCAAGCGTCTGACTGCGAAAGCCCGCGCCGCAGGCATACACATGATCGTAGCGACGCAAAGACCTTCCGTCGACGTTATTACGGGTACCATAAAGGCAAATCTGCCCACCAGAATCGCCTTCGCCGTAGTTTCCAACGTTGACAGCAAGACCATTCTGGATTATGCCGGCGCCGAGAAACTTCTCAGAAAGGGCGATATGCTGTATAAACTCAGCACCAAGCCTCAGCCTGTACGTCTGCAATGTGCGTTTATTTCAGGCGCAGAAGTGGTCGCAGTCGTAGATCAGGTCAAAGCCAACAACGAAGCTTACTTTGACGAAGACATTCAGAAGGCGATAGACTTCGTGCCCGAAGAGCCGGATCAGGTCACGTCGGGAGGAGACAGTCAGGAATCGGGCGGCAGCGGCAACAGCGATCCGATGTTCGCACAGGCGGTAAAACTTGCCATAGACACAGGTTCTATATCCATTTCTATGTTGCAGAGAAGGCTTTATCTCGGTTTCCCGAGAGCGGCTAAACTTCTAGACATGATGGAAGCCAGAGGATTCATAGGCAAATCCGCTTCCGGCAAACAATGGGAGATCAGGATAACAAAAGAGGAGTACGACAAGCTTTTCCCCGAAGACGGAGGAGAAGAATAACGGAACAATACGGACGGCGCACGGGTTGAGCCGGTATAACTTCGTACCGCGTAAGCGGCGCGTAAAGAGAGGATATATTGAAGATAGGAGTTGTGTCGCTGGGATGCGACAAAAACAGGATAGATTCTGAAAACATGCTCGCATACCTTGCTGAAGCCGGGTATGAGTTCACGCCGGATCCGTCTCAGGCGGACGTCATCGTCGTGAATACCTGCGCTTTTATAGACGAGGCAAAGCAGGAAGCGATATCCACTATCCTGGAGATGGCAGAATACAAGAAAGACAAGTGCAGATATCTGGTGGTGACCGGGTGTCTGCCTCAGCGTTATATGAGCGAACTCAAAGAGGGCTTTCCCGAAGTCGACGCGTTTCTCGGCACGGGTAGTTACCATCTTCTGCCGCGCATCATAAAGGATCTGGACGGCAGGCATACGGTGTGCGTTCCCAACGATAAAGATTTCAGAAAACATACGAAGGCTCGCGTGCTTACCACGCCGCCGCACTATGCCTACCTGAAGATAGCCGAAGGGTGCGACAATCATTGCACGTACTGTGCGATACCGCAAATAAGAGGCAGGTACACTTCCGTCCCCGTTGAAGATCTCGTTGAAGAAGCAAAGGCGCTTGTCAGAGATTATCCGATAAAAGAGCTGATCGTCGTCGCGCAGGATCTGACGAGGTACGGTTACGATCTTGAGGGCAGATGTATGCTCACCGATCTTCTCGAAGAGCTCAGCAAGCTGAACGTGGAGTGGATACGTCTTTTATATCTATATCCCGAGGGCATAAGTGACGAACTTCTGGAATATATCTCGAAAAACGACAAAATATGCAAATATCTTGACATACCGTGTCAACATATAAGCGATAAGATATTAAAGAAGATGAACAGGCGCATCACAAAGCAGGGCATAATCGATCTGTTTGAAAAGATACGCAAGGCGGGAGACTTCTGCATCAGGAGCACGTTTATCGTAGGTTTCCCGGGTGAAACAGAACAGGATGAGCAGGAACTGGAGGATTTCCTGAATTACGCACAGCTCGACAGATGCGGCTTCTTCAGATACTCTCAGGAAGACAATACGGCAGCGGCAAGGCTTGACGGTCAGATAGACGACGAAGTCAAGCGTCAGAGATACGACAGGCTGTATTCGCTTCAGGAAAAGATAATGTCCGAAAAAACAAAACGCAGAGTGGGAAATGTCGAAAAAGTACTTTACGAAGGCATTGACGAAGACGCTCAGGCTTTTGTAGGCAGAACGCGTTGCGACGCGCCCGAAGTTGACGCAAAAGTGTGGTTCTGTTCAGACAAGTGCCTCGAGATCGGCAATTTCTACGACGTGCGTATGATAAGCAGCGAAGGCTGCGACCTTATAGGAGAGACAGTAAAATGAATTTACCCACAAAAATCACGGTCACGAGAATAGTTATGCTTCCCGTGCTGATCGTTCTCTTCTGCCTTGAAATGCACTTTTACGGCGCAGGGGACAAGCAGACGGGCGATATACTTTGTTTCGTGACCTCGCTTCTTTACATAGCGACCGCGCTGACGGATTTTCTTGACGGCTATCTCGCAAGAAAAAGCAATCAGGTGACCACGCTCGGAAAGTTTCTTGATCCGATCGCGGACAAGGTATGCGTTCTGACAGGTCTTGCTTTCATCATGGAAGGAAACTTTATCTGGGGCATGCCGTACGTTGCGATGATCTGCACCGTCGTTATCATTGCGAGAGAACTGATAATAGGCTTGTTCAGACAGATTGCCGCTTCCAAGAAATTCATACTTGCCGCGGACATCTGGGGCAAGGCAAAGACGGTCATCACGCTTGCGGCGATAGGCACCGCGCTGTTCGTTCCGATCGGAGGTTCGTTCGGCGAGTCCACGATGTGGGCGGCGGGAATAATGATTATTCTGGCGACTGTGCTTACGGTATATTCCGGCATTAACTATATCGTGAAGAACAGAGCGCTTTTTGCTGAGGATAAGGCTTCAGAAGGCGACGAAAACAAAAAAGACTGATCGTCGCAAAAAGAGGGATATATTATGATAAGTTGTAAAAATTTGTGCGTGCTCAAGGCTTTCGACCTGCCCGAAGATGTCCTCGAAGATGTCCGCGCGGCTGAAACGGAAGGGATCGAGATCGCAATAGTAGAAGAATACCGTGATTTCACGATCAGCGTGATAAACAATACCGCAGACGAAGTCGTATTCAACGGCGTAGTCACCGCGCTCAAGAGGATACTCGGCTCCGCGCTCTATTCCGAGGACGGAGAGACGCTTGAGGAAGTTATGGTAAAAGAACTCAAAAACGCCGGCAAGACTTTCAGCGTTGCCGAATCGTTCACAGGAGGACTTATAAGCGCGCGTACCGTCAACGTCGGCGGCGCAAGCAGCGTGTTTTACGAAGGGCTTGTCACTTACGGCAGCAGCGCGAAGATAAGGCGCCTTCACGTCAAAGTTCAGACGATAGAAAAATATGGCGTGGTGAGCAGTGAAGTCGTACTTGAAATGACTCAGGGACTTCTTGCCAACCGCATTACCGACTACGCTTTGGCGACCACGGGCTGCGCGGGGCCGGACAGCGATGAATTCGACACTCCTGTCGGGCTGTGTTACGTCGCGGTTTCTTGTGCGGAAGGATCGCTCGTTTATGAGCTTCTTTTCGACGGGGACAGAAATTACATCCGCAATACCGCGGCTAATTTCGCCCTTTACGGTTTCATTGAAGTTATCCGCGGCGACATTGCCGTCGGACAGACTATAAAAAGAAAAATTTAACGAGGTAATTATGGAAAAAAAGAATGACGACAATAAGGCAAAGGAAAAATCCGCGCTTATTGACGACGCCATTGCCAAGATCGAGAAACAGTACGGCAAAGGCTCGATAATGAAACTGGGCGACGAGAGCGTCATGAAGGTCGACACGTTTAGTTCGGGTTGCCTTACGCTCGATATGGCTCTCGGCATAGGCGGATGGCCGCGCGGAAGGATAATAGAGATCTACGGACCTGAGTCTTCCGGTAAGACCACCGTCGCGCTTCACGCGATCGCTTCCTGCCAACAGGGCGGCGGGATCGCTGCGTTCATCGACGCTGAGCACGCGCTTGATCCGGTATATGCAGAGCATCTCGGCGTTGACGTAAAGAACCTTTACGTTTCTCAGCCTGACGACGGAGAACAGGCGCTCAACATTGCCGAAACGCTTGTCAGAAGCAATTCTATCGACTTGATAGTGATAGACTCGGTTGCGGCGCTCACTCCGAGAGCGGAAATCGACGGCGAGATGGGACAGAGCTCCGTCGGCGTACAGGCAAGGCTGATGTCTCAGGCGCTCAGAAAGCTGACCGGCATCATCAGCAAGAGTAACACCTGCATCATTTTCATCAACCAGATCAGAGAGAAGGTGGGCGTTATGTTCGGCAATCCCGAGACCACTCCCGGTGGCCGTGCGCTCAGGTTCGGAGCAAGCATAAGAGTTGAAGTGAGAAAGGGCGACACTCTCAAGGACGGCACCGAGTTCGTCGGCAACCATACCAAGGCTAAAGTGGTGAAGAACAAGCTTGCGCCTCCGTTCCGCACCGCTGAATTCGACATCATTTTCGGCAAGGGCATTTCTCAGGCAGGTTGCGTGCTCGACGTGGCGATTGAGAAGAAGATCATCGTCAAGAGCGGTTCCTGGTTCAGCTATAATGACGAAAAGATCGGACAGGGCAGAGACAACACGGTCAGATATCTCGAGGACAATCCCGAGCTTATGGCTGAAATCAAGGAGAAAATTCTCTCCTCAAACGCGCAATAAATGCCGGATTGTTTAAAAGTTCGGATTTACATTGACAACGCGCGTAAAATAACGTTATAATAAGACAATACCCCGGTAACTCCGGGTGTGTGATACTTAAAAATTGAATAACAGGAGGTTTGAATGTTAAGCAGTAACACAGGCTTGACTTTACTCCTTGGGGCGGGAATTTCCGGCGGAATAGCGGCTGTAATAGCAATTGCTACGGCTGTTGTCGGAGTTGCAATCGGTTTGGTAGTGTACAGATTTTACGTCCATCGCACGATCGGCGGCGTAAAGCGTGAATGCGACACGATGAAAGAAAAAGCACAGATCGAAGCAAACGGCATCCTCGAAGGAGCAAAGGCAATAAAGGAAGAGCAGCAAAGACTGCGTCATGAACTGGACAGGGAGATCAAGCAGAAAAGAGACGAGAACTCCAGGACAGAGCAAAGACTCTCGCAGAGAGAAGATCAGCTTGTAAAACGCGAACTTTCCATTGACAAGAAGTCAGATCTGATCGACGAAAGAAAGAAACAGATCGAACAGAAGGAAAGCGAGATCGAAAAGCTCGAAAACGAAGTGCGGAATGCGCATACCGTCATGGTACAGGAACTTGAAAAGGTTTCCGGCATGACTCAGGGCGAAGCGAAAGAAGTATTGATCCGGGAAATGGTCGACGAAGCGAGAAAAGACGCAGAAGTAAAGGTCAGAGAGATAGAACAGCAAGCCAAGGAAGAAGCCGACAAAAAGGCTAAAAACATTGTGGGTATGGCGCTTCAGAGATGCGCTGTGGATCACGCTTCGGAAATTGCTGTTTCTGTCGTATCACTTCCCAACGAAGACATGAAAGGCAGGCTTATCGGCAGGGTCGGCAGAAATATCCGTTCGATTGAAAATTGTACGGGCGTTGACCTTATAATCGACGATACTCCGGACGTCGTGACCATCTCGGGCTTTGATCCGGTAAGGCGCGAAATTGCGAGACTTACGATCGAAAAACTCGTTTCAGACGGCAGAATACATCCCGCAAGGATTGAAGAAACCGTCGAAAAGGTCAAAAAAGAGATGGACGCGCAGATCAAGGAAGCGGGCGAAAACGCAGCGTTCGACGCAAATATTTACGGTTTGCATCCCGAGTTGATAAAACTTCTCGGCAGACTGAAATACCGCACCAGCTACGGTCAGAACGTTCTCAATCATTCTCTCGAGGTTTGCTTCCTCGCAGGTATGATGGCTTCTGAACTGGGCGCAGACGTCAAAGTAGCCAAGAGAGCAGGACTTCTTCACGACATAGGTAAATCGGTTGACCACGAATTTGAAGGCACTCACGTTTCGATAGGCGTTGAGCTTGCAAAAAAATTCAAAGAAAACCGCGCAGTCATACACGCGATCGAGGCGCATCACGGCGACGTGGAACCGCAGACTCTCGAAGCGATCATCGTTCAGGCGGCAGACTCCGTTTCAGGCGCAAGACCCGGAGCGAGAAGAGAATCGATCGAAAACTACGTCAAGAGACTTGAAAAACTTGAAAGTCTCGCCAATTCTTTCGACGGCGTGGAAACGTCGTATGCGATCCAGGCGGGCAGAGAGATCAGAGTCATCGTGAAACCCGAAGAAGTCGACGATTCCAAGACAATGTTCATGGCAAAGGAGATCGCCAAGAAACTTGAAGCTGAACTGGAATATCCGGGACAGATCAAAGTCAACGTGATAAGAGAAGTAAGACGTGTTGAATACGCGAAATAACAATCTTTCAGACAGCAAGAATGCGGACGGGAAACCGTCCGCTTTTTTGTTGCAATCGAAACGTTAAGAACTTTTCGGCTGTGTTGTACGCGCTTCTTATGCAAAGTTATTTGAAATTATTCGGAGATGTAATAGAGAAAATTATATATACCAGATCAATATAATACGAAAAAGGTTTAAAACGGCAAATTTTCGTCCGGTGTGACCTGGAGCAATAGTCGGCTATCGCGAGTTGATGCTTGTTACGGTTAAAGTAGCTTATTATAGTTGCAGGTGCATTGTAAAGTTTTGCATTATCTGGTCAGATGCAAGAAACGCGGCTTGAAACTGATGCTACCTCAGGCGATGATTTTTAGTGAGTATTTCGGGAACCTATGGCGTAAAACAAAAAAAGGCTTCACGTTATACGATCTTCTGTTGTAGTGTTATGTGCGCTGATTATACTGCGCCTTAAAAAATTTTCGTTGACGAGAACTAAAAATGCGGTACAATCAGCATTATTTTGGTGGAGGTTACGTTCTTCTGATGTGACTTTTAAGCGTTGATTATGCTGTGCTTTACTGACTTTTATATTGCCTCAATGAGAACAGCTTGTGCAATACAAGCGATTTTCAATCTCTCCGGAGACATCGTGAAATTCTTGTAAGACTCAATGAGTACACTTTTTTGCTACGCTTGGATAACTTCTTTTCAATTTGATTGCCGCCGCCTTTATTTTTTAATTAAAACGTATCCGCATAACACACTGTTAAGTACTTGTTATTACTGTGACATTTGAGCTTGTTTGATATTATATAACAGATTTCAGTCTGCATTTCTTTTTGTATTTCTTTCAGTATTTCACTCTGCATTTCATTCAGCGTTTCAGTCCGGTATACCGTAGTCCATTCAGCA
>CASFWW010000064.1:0-18784 GCA_949298505.1 uncultured Christensenella sp.
GCATATACGGCGGTGTCAAAGTTCTTTTTCGCTACACTCGCCATAAGGAGTATTTCCTTGCGCACCTGCGCGAGCGCGATGGTCGGGGTTGCAAGCAGGCGTTCGTCGACGTACTGGAATTTGTCTTCGACGAAACCGTCCTCGTTGGGCTTCGTTTTCTTGTCGCGTATGACGAAGCAGGCAAGCTGAGTGAGCTGTTTTATGAACGGAACGAGAAGTATCGTCGTGGTCACGTTGAATATCGTGTGGAACATGGCGATCTGCGTTTCAATTTCGCTGAAAGCCGCCTGAAGCCACTTGTCGATCGGCAGAACGAGAGCAAGTATGAAGAAGACTACCGAGCCTATGCAGTTGAACGTCAGGTGGATGAAAGAAGCGCGCTTGCCGTTGGGAGTTGCTCCGATCGACGCGAACATCGCGGTCACGCAGGTGCCTATGTTGATACCCAGCGTGATGAAGATCGCGTTTTCAAGCGTCATCAGGTTCGCGCCCGCCATTGTGATAAGGATGATGGTCGTTGCTGAAGAACTCTGGACGATAGCCGTGATCGTCAGACCGATCAGGAGAAGAAGCACCGGGTTGCTGATGCTCGTCATGATCTTTTCTATCACGGGAGAGCCGCTGAAAGTCTTCATTGCGGAACTCATGACTTCAAGACCGACGAAGATCATGCCTATGCTTCCTATGATACAGCCCCACAGGTTGACTTTGTCATGCTTTGACATCTGCATGAATGCGCCCACGCATGCCAGCGCCGCGAAGAAAGCGGTGATCGGGAGAGACTGGAGCGCGCCTATCTGCGCCGTGATCGTCGTGCCTATGTTCGCGCCCATGATTATCGACGTCGCCTGAGAAAGAGTCATGACTCCCGCATTGACGAAACCCACCACCATGACGGTGGTAGCCGAAGAACTCTGGATCACCATCGTGACGCCCGTTCCCACGGCTATGCCGGCGAATCTGTTGCTGCTGATACGGTTGAAGACCGATCTGAGTCTGTTGCCTGCCACGGATTCAAGATTTTCGCTCATGATCTTGAGCGCGATCAGGAAAACGCCGAGGCCGCCCAGAAGTGTAAGTATTGTTTCAAAAACTTCCATTTTTACGTGTACGGCTGAGCCCGTACGCTTTAAAAGCCGCGTTTATGCGGAGTCCCGGAAAGAAGAATTCCGCTTGAGTTACCATGAACATATATACCAAAATACGCCGCCAAAGTCAAACAAAATATAGACAATAAAGCATTTTTATTATATAATAACGACATGCGGCAAATGGTATTTTTCACAACTTGCCGCCCGGATATACGCGCACGAAATATTTACGCGCGCAAGGTCAATATAATATAAGCAACGCATTCCGCGTCCGGCAACATAAGACCGGCATCCGAGGCGTACGTACGAAACGCGGCGTCTCAGGGTAAATTGTTTGTAAAAAACACGGCTGGATTTTCTGAGCCGATTTACAAAGCAATTGAGAAGTAATATAGTTAAATTGTACGCGACGCGCGGCGCGTTTGCAGGGGAAAATATGCAGACACTCGTTTTACTTGATTCCAATTCTCTTATCAACAGGGCGTTTTACGCGCTCCCTCCGCTGACCAACAGACAGGGGCAGCAGACGGGCGCAATTTTCGGATTCGTCAATATGTTTTTAAAACTGGTGGACAAATACAAGCCCGATTACGTCGTTGCGGCGTTTGACAGGAAAGCGCCCACCTTCCGCAAGAAGATGTACGAAGGCTACAAGGCGACCAGAAAGCCTATGCCCGAAGAGCTGGCTAGCCAGCTTGAACCTCTCAAACGCCTTCTGCGCGCAATGAACGTGCAGATCGCAGAGATTGACGGGTATGAAGCGGACGACATCCTGGGCACGCTTTCAAAGCGCAGTTCATGCAGAACGTACATCGTCACCGGAGACCGAGACAGCCTTCAGCTCATAGACGGAAAGACCACAGTTCTGATGACCAAAAAGGGGATATCGGAAATCGTGGAATATGACGAAGCGCGGCTGAAAGAGGACGGTTTCACGCCCTCTCAGATCATAGATCTGAAATCGCTTATGGGCGACAGCTCGGACAATATCCCGGGAGTTGCCGGAATAGGAGAGGGAACTGCCACTAAACTGCTTGCTCAGTACGGCACGCTCGACGGCGTATACGCACACCTTGACGAGACGAAGGGCGCGCTCAACAAAAAGCTCGTAGAGGGCAGGGAAAGCGCCTATCTTTCTTATAAACTTGCGACGATAGACAGAGACTGTCCGATTGATACTGTGCCGGAAAAAGTGCCTTTTTCACAGACTTACGGCAGTGAAGTCAGAGACATACTGCTTGAATTCGAGTTCGGAAAGATAGCGGACAGGCTGAACTTTGCCGAGCAGGAAAACCCCACCGTCACCGTAGAGGTGAAAACGGAAAAGGTTGAGGACTACGACGCGCTTGAACGCGCGCTGGAGAATATCGGGAGATCAGGAGTTTTCGCGTTCGACGTTTCCCAGAGGATATTCGTGGGAGGAAAGGACTCGTCATACGAAATAGTCATTTGCGAAAATCTGCTCGGAGAAGGGATAGATTACAACGCGTTTCTCGAGGCGGTCAGACCGCTTGCGGAGAATAGCGGACTGCGCAAGCTTTGTTTTGACAAAAAGACGTACATGCACCTTTTCGATCCGTACGGGATAAAGATAAACGGGCGCTGCGACGACGTTATGCTCAAGGCGTATCTTTGCGACAGCAACCGCAATTACAAATCGCTTTCCGCGCTCGCTTCTGCGTACGGGATAAACTGCGAGGACGGCGCGGCGGCATTGATCGCGCTGGATGCGGCATTGGACGCGGAAATGAAGGAGAAGGAACAGGAAAAGCTGTACGAAGAACTCGAACTGCCGCTTGTGGACGTGCTTTTCTCAATGGAAAAGGAAGGCTTCAGGGTTGACCGCGCTTATCTTGAAAAACTCAACGAAGAACTGACGGCAGAGACGGGAAAACTCGCTTCGCTGATCACAGATCTTGCGGGCGAGCCTTTCAACCTGAATTCCACCCAGCAGCTTGCGAAGATCCTTTTTGAAAAACTGGGGCTTAAGCACGGTAAAAAGACAAAAACGGGTTATTCGACCAACGTAGAAGTGCTTGAGTCTCTCAGGAACGAGCATCCGATAATACCCGCGATCCTTCAGTACAGAGAACTTGTAAAACTCAAATCGACTTATCTTGACGGCATGCTGCCGCTGATCGACGGCAACGGAAGGATACACACCGTGTTCAAACAGGCGGTGACGGCGACGGGAAGGCTTTCTTCCACAGAACCCAACCTTCAGAACATACCGATACGCAAGGAGAGCGGAAAGAGGATCCGCAAGATGTTCATACCTGCGGAAGGGAACGTCCTGGTATGCGGTGACTACTCGCAGATAGAGCTGAGACTTATGGCGCACATGAGCGGAGACAAGGGAATGATCGACGCTTTCAACGCCGGCGAAGATTTCCACCGCTCGACGGCGGCGAAGCTTTTCGGGGTGCCTTTCGATATGGTGACTCAGGACATGAGAAGAAGCGCGAAGGCGGTCAATTTCGGCATAATTTACGGCATCAGCGATTTCGGGCTCAGCGAGGACCTGGGCATAAGTGTTCCGCAGGCGAGAAAGTATATGCAGAACTACTTTGCCACTTACCCCGGAGTCAGGCGTTTTATGGACGACTCCGTAGCTTTTGCAAAAGCCAACGGCTACGTGAAAACGCTTTACGGCAGGAAGAGATATATCCCCGAACTTCAGGCGTCGCTTTACGCCACGCGCGCTTTCGGGGAAAGAGTGGCGATGAATATGCCTTTGCAGGGCACGGCGAGCGACATCATCAAAGCCGCGATGATAGCCGTGGAAAAAGAACTCGTAAAACAGAATTGTAAAGCAAAACTTATAATGCAGGTGCACGACGAACTGATAGTGGATTGTCCTCTGGAAGAGAAAGAGAAAGTTGAAAAACTGCTGAAATCGTGCATGCAGAACGTAGCTTCTCTCAGCGTACCGCTTGTCGCGGACGTGGGAAGCGGAGACAACTGGCTGGACGCCAAATAGACCGCGTACAGAACGCGGTGGGGAGACCGGTATGAAAATTGCAGTTATAGGCGGGATCGGCAGCGGCAAAAGCACCGTGCTGGCGATGCTCAGAAATGCGGGCGAAACGGTGATCGATTGCGACGAAGTTTACCGCAACGTGAAAAAGAACGCTCAGTTCAAAGCCGAAATGCTCGAAGAATTCGGCGACGTATTCACGAACGGAGAAGTGGACAACAGGAAGGTTTCCGCGATAGTGCTGGGCAACGCCGCGGCGGTTTCAAGACTCAACGCGATAGCGCATCCTTACGTCAGGCGAGATCTTGACAAGAGGTGCGCCGGCAAAAAGAGGGTTTTCGTGGAGGTCCAGGTCTTTGAGAACGGACTGCTTGAAGATTATTTCGACAAGGTGTGGCTGATCGTCGGAGACAGACAGACGAGGGTGAACAGAGTGGTCGTACGCGACGACTGCGACATATCGCGTGTGGAAAGCATAATGTCCCTTCAGCCGCCGGATGAAGACAGGATAAAAGCCGGCTACACCGTGATAGTAAACGACGGTCCGCTCAGAGAATTGCAGGAAAAAGTCAACAAAAAACTCAAGGAACTCGGCTGACTGTGCCGGGGCGACGCGGGAGACGAATTCTCCCGTTTTTGTTTGCCCTTAAACGGTTGTCAAAAGGGCGCTTATACTTTATAATAATATATATGTTTTATTGTATCACGGGAAAAGTCATACATTACGAAGAAGGCAGACTCGTAGTCCAGGCAGGCGGCGTGGGGTACGAGCTTCTCGTGTCCAACAACGCGCTCGCCAGGCTTGGAAAAACGGGGCTTGAATGTACCGTATATACGGAACTGAGCGTGACGCAGGACGACGTAAGACTTTTCGGCTTTTACAGCAAAGAAGAGAAAAATATGTTCCGCAAACTCACTTCGGTCAGCGGAGTGGGCGGAAAAATGGCGCTCCAGATCCTTTCGTCGGCAGACGTGAGCACGCTTGCAGTGGCGATAGTCAGCGGAGACAGCGCGACGATTTCAAAGGTCAAGGGAATAGGCAAAAAGACCGCGGAGAGGATAATCCTCGAGCTGAGAGAGCAGATGAACGACGCCGTCGTGACAGCCGGCAGCGCGACTGACCTGATCCCTCAGGCGGAAGAGACGCGCGGAGGAGTCGCCGCGGACGCGATAGCCGCACTCGTCTCGCTGGGCATTTCAAAGACGGAAGCGTACACCGCGGTTGCCGCCGCAATGAAAAAGACGGACAAGCTGGAGCAGATCATCACGCTTGCACTGAGGAGTTTTGACAGATGAATTTTGAAGACGACGAAGAGAGATTCATGTCGTCCATGCCGATAGCTTCGGACGCGGACAACGAAAACAATCTGCGTCCCAAGACGATGAAAGATTACGTCGGGCAGGACAAGATAAAGGAAAATCTCGAAATATACATCAAAGCCGCCGTTGCCAGAAACGAAGCGCTGGATCACGTCCTGCTGTACGGTCCTCCGGGACTGGGCAAGACCACGCTTGCTCATATAATTGCAAACGAGATGGGCAGTCAGATCAGGATCACAAGCGGTCCGGCGATAGAAAAAGCCGCCGATCTTGCGGCGATCCTGACCAACCTCGGAGAGGGCGACGTACTGTTTATCGACGAGATACACCGCCTCAACCGCAACGTAGAAGAAGTGCTGTACCCGGCGATGGAAGATTTTGCGCTCGATTTCATAGTGGGCAAAGGACCGACCGCGAAGAGTATAAGACTGTCTCTGCCTCATTTCACGCTGATCGGTGCGACGACCAAGGCGGGTATGCTGACGGGACCTCTCCGCGACCGTTTCGGCGTAAATTGCAGGCTTGAAATGTACACTCCGGAGCAACTTGCGCAGATAGTCAAGCGTTCCGCGACGATACTCGGCATAGAGCTGACCGAGGACGGCGCGGTTGAGATAGCAAAGAGAAGCCGCGGCACTCCGCGTATCGCCAACCGCATACTCAAACGCGTGCGCGATTTCGCAGAGGTCAAGGGCGAAGGCGTGATCACCTACGAGGTGGCGGACCACGCGCTCGGCAAAATGGAGATAGACAAGCTGGGTCTGGATTCGGTAGACCGCAGACTGCTTCAGACGATGATAGACAAGTTCGGCGGAGGACCCGTCGGACTGGACACTCTGAGCGCGGCGGTGGGCGAGGACAGCGGCACGATCGAGGACGTTTACGAGCCGTACCTGATGCAGATCACTTTCGTTGCGCGTACGCCTAGGGGCAGGATCGTGCTTCCCGACGCATACGAACATCTGGGTCTCAGGGTGCCGCAGAGCGCCGTGAAGCAGATGAGTATTCTGGACGTACTGGAGACGGGAGACGACGGTCAATGACGATGAAAACCAGTGATTTCAGTTACTATCTGCCCAAAGAGCAGATAGCGCAGACGCCTGTCGAGCCGCGCGATTCTTCGCGGCTTCTGGTTTACGACAGAAAGGACGGGAGCATTGATCACAGGATATTCCGCGAGATCACGGATTATCTGAAGCCGGGCGACGTGCTTGTCGTCAACAACACGAAGGTCATCCCGGCGCGCATATTCGCAAAGCGCGTGCTGGCGGACGGTTCTCTCGGAGAGGGTGAATGCGAGATACTTCTCCTGAAAAGGCTTGATTACAATACCTGGGAGTGCATCACCCGCCCCGCGAAAAAACTGCGCGTGGGAACAAGACTGTATTTTTCTGAAAAGCTTTCCGGGGAAGTCGTAGGATACAAGGAAGAAGGACTCAGAGATATAAAGTTCGCTTTCGACGGCGTTTTCGAGGATATTCTCGACGAGATCGGCAATATGCCGCTTCCTCCTTACATCACCGAAAAGCTCAGGGATAAAAACAGGTATCAGACGGTGTATTGCAAGACCGAAGGTTCGGCGGCGGCGCCCACAGCCGGGTTGCACTTCACGCCCGAACTTCTTGAAAAGATACGCGCAATGGGCGTGCAGATCGCAACCGTGCTCCTCCACGTCGGACTGGGTACGTTCAGACCGGTGAAGGAAGAAAACGTGCTCGATCACAAAATGCACAGCGAATACTACCGCGTGGACGAGGAGAATGCGGCGATCATTTCCGCGGCGAAAAGAGAGGGCAGGCGCGTCATCTGCGTGGGCACCACTTCGGTCCGCGTGCTGGAAAGCGTTGCGAAAGAGGACGGCACTCTGGAGGCGTGCAGCGGGGATACCGACATTTTCATCTATCCCGGCTACAGGTTCAAAGCCGTGGACGCGCTGATAACCAATTTCCATCTGCCAGAATCCACGCTCCTTATGTTGGTGAGCGCGTTTATGGGCAGAGAAAACGCGCTTTCGATGTACGAGACCGCGGTAAAAGAAGGTTACCGGTTCTTTTCTTTCGGCGACAGCTGTTTTATTATCTGAACGCGGATTTGCGGCGCCGCTTTGCTTTGAGGCGGGAGTCGCCTTAGAGTCGCTTTGGAGAACGGGATCCGTTTCCCGTCGGTCGGGACGGGCGGAAAAGGCAAAATATTAAAGTAAAAGGGATATATGTTTTCATACGAAGTTGTAAAAACTGACAAGCACACAGGCGCGAGGATAGGCAGACTGACCACTCCGCACGGCGTGGTCGAAACCCCGGTATTCATGCCGGTCGGAACGAACGCGACGGTCAAAAGCCTGACTCCGGAAGCCGTTGAGAGGACGGGAGCGAGCATAGTGCTGGCAAATACATACCACCTCTATCTGAGACCGGGTCACGAACTGGTCGAAAAGGCGGGCGGTCTTCATAAATTCATGAACTGGAACAAGCCGATCCTGACAGACAGCGGCGGTTTTCAGGTTTTTTCGCTTTCCAAACTGCGCAAGATAACGGAGGACGGCGTGACGTTCGGTTCTTATATCGACGGAAGCCGGCATCATCTTACCCCGGAGGACGCTGTGAGGGTGCAGAACGCGCTCGGCGCGGATATCATCATGGCGTTTGACGAATGTACCGCCGCAGGGACGGATTACAGAAAATCCAAAGCGGCGATGGAACGCACGCTGAGATGGCTTGACAGGTGTATGAAAGCGCATACCGACTGGGACAGACAGACGCTTTTCCCGATCGTGCAGGGCAATATGTACGAAGATCTCCGTCTCGAAAGCGTGAAACGGACGGCGGAATACGCAAAATGCGGCATGGCGATAGGCGGGCTTTCTGTGGGCGAGCCTAAAGAGGTCATGTACAGAATGCTTGATCTGATCAGACCTTATTACCCCGAGGATCAGCCGCGTTACCTTATGGGCGTGGGAAGTCCCGACTGCCTGGTAGAAGGCGTTATGCGCGGGATAGACATGTTCGACTGCGTGTTACCCACGCGTATCGCGAGAAACGGTATGGCGTTTACGCGCAGCGGCAACATCACGCTCAGGAACGCAAAATACAAGGAGGATTTTTCGCCCGTTGAGGAAGGTTGCGACTGTTACTGTTGCCGCAATTTTTCGAGAGCGTACGTAAGACATCTGATAAACAGCGACGAGATCCTGGGCGGAGAACTGCTTTCAATGCACAACATACGTTTTCTCGTAAGGCTCACCGAGGAAATGAAGGAGGCTATCCGTCGCGACGAGTTTGCGGACTTTTACAGGGATTTCAAAGAAAAATACAACTGGGAAAAGAAAGGAATCTGAACCGCGTATTTCGACACGGAAAGCGTGGCTTTAATCAAAAATTTACAAATACGAAGTAAAAATAACTTGCTATTTGTAAAGAATTTCTTTATTATTAAATATACGTAAACAACGGTTTTGTTACTCAGGACCGGAAAGGAGAATAAAAATGGCAAATATGTATTTGATTGCGGCGGAAAGCAGTAACAGCAGCTGGATAATGCTGGTCGTTCTCGCCGTATTGCTCGTAGGCACGATGTTGCTTTCGATCATTCCGCAGAAGAAGAGACAGAAAAAAGCTCAGGAAATGATGGCAGGCATCAAAGCCGGCACCAAGATCAAGACCATCGGCGGTTTCGTCGGCACGGTCGTGATGATAGACAACGCACAGGGTACTTTCACTCTCGACATCAGCGCGAGCGGCGACGGAAGCATCCTTGTTACGATTGACAAAAACGCCGTATACACAGTCATCAATCCCGCGGCAGAAAACGCGACCGCAGAAGCTCAGACCGCAGATTCCGACAGCGCAAAGACCGAAACTTCAGGACCCGTTGCGGCAGACGACGTTGTCGAAGACGCTCAGATAGAAGAAAAGAAAGCGGCAAAGAAGAAGAAAAAGAACGCTAAGGCTAGCGAAGAGACCGTTGTCAGCGAAGAGAGTAAGACAAGCGAAGAGACCGCGGCAACCGAAGAGCAGACAAGCTCGAACGTTACTGGCATAGATGGCAACAACGACCTCAAATTCTGACAAAAAAAGAAAGCGGAGATCAGTCTCCGCTTTTTTCATGCCTTTTTACGTTTTACGTTGACTGCGAGTATCCCGCTCAGCACGCCGGCGACTACACACGCGAGAGCGTCGTATACGGTCATAGGGTTGTCGGTGAAATTGCCGGATACGCCTGAAAAGATCAGATAAGTCGCTCCGGCGTAAAGCGCGCCCACAATGATTCCTTTCACCAGTCCTTTGCTGTCGTGCCTTATCCCGATCAGGCAGCCGGCGGCGACGGACAGGATCTTGATCGCCACGTTCACGGGACTGATTACGTTTTCAGAGAAGTTTGCGAATTTTGCCACGACGGCGAAAACGGTGACGAGCAGTATCGACAGTATTATCGAAAACAGGGCGCTTCTTAATATGTCGAGAGCGTCGTATTTTGAGAATTTTATCTTTTCCATAAATATTACCTCCACTACAAAAAAGATATGTCTCAGGCGCATATAATATGTTGTCAATGCAAAATGCGGCAAACAAGGACAAAAATCCTTACAATTTACGGATAATGCTTGATTTATCCGGCGTTATATATTAAAATATATTTACAATAAAACTTCGGAGGTTGTTATGAAACATATCAACAGTATCGCGGTAAACGGAATGAAGAAGAGCGGCAACATCGGTTGCGGCGAGTGCCAGTCCAGCTGCCAGAGCGCATGCAAGACCAGCTGTACGGTCGGCAATCAGAGCTGCAAGAACAGAGACGAAAAAGTCAACACCGTCAAAAAGCCGTTGCTGTAAGAGGATGAGATGACTCATCCGTTCGGCTTTACTTACGGGGGCAAAACGCATTATTTTGCCTTCGACAGCGAAAGTGGCAGTCTGCACAATGTGGATTATGTCACTTTTTTATGCGTCAAAAACCGGCTCGGTCTGCCGTTTGAAGGCACCGAGGCGGAAGATTTTTGCGCCCTTCCCGAGAGCGAAAGAGAGGAGATAAACTCAGAGCTTGACGAACTTGTCAAAGAAGGCGTGCTTGACAGCCCCTGCACCGTTACTCAGAAGAAAAAGAGAACGGGCGAGATCAAGGCGCTGTGTCTGCACATCTGTCACGACTGCAATCTGCGTTGCCGCTACTGTTTTGCCGACGAGGGCACATACCGCACGGCAGACAAAGCGCACATGCCCGTTGAAGTCGGACTGCGCGCGGTCGATTTTCTGATCGCAAACAGCGGAAAAAGGAAGAGCCTTGAGATAGATTTCTTCGGAGGGGAGCCTCTGATGAATATGGAGACGGTCAGGGCGGTCGTCGAATACGCACGTTCGCTCGAAGCGTCCACGGGCAAGACTTTTTCGTTCACTATGACCACGAACTGCGTGCTTCTGAACGATGAGAACAGAAAGTGGCTGAACGACAACATGTACAACGTCGTGCTCAGCATAGACGGCAGGAGAGAGATCCATAACGCGGTCAGGAAAACGCCCAACGGCGCCGACGCGTTCGATCTTATACTCAACAATGCGCTCGAATTCCGCAGGATAAGAGGTGACAAGTCTTATTACGTGCGCGGCACTTTCACCGCGAAAAACCTCGATTTCTGCAACGACGTTCTCTTCCTCAACGACTGCGGCTTCGATCAGATCTCGATGGAACCGGTCGTCACCGATCTTCCCGATCTTCAGATCGGAAAAGAGCATCTTCCCCGCATTTTCGAGGAATACGAAAAACTGGCGGCGGCATATATCGAGAGGCGCAGGACGAAGGACAAGTGGTTCAATTTCTTCCATTTCATGTACGATCTCGAGGGCGGTCCCTGTGTGGTAAAACGTCTGACGGGTTGCGGCAGCGGTTGCGAATACCTCGCCGTTACGCCCAAGGGAGACGTATATCCCTGCCACCAGTTCGCGGAGAGGAAACCGTATAAGATGGGCAACGTGCTCGAAGGCACGGAGTTTGACCTTTCCGTCAGCGATATTTTCGCGCAGAACATCGTCACCAACAAGCCCGATTGCACAGATTGTCCGGCAAAATATTATTGCAGCGGCGGCTGCGTCGCCAACAATCTGAACTTCGCCGGAGACATGAACAAACCTTACGACATAAGTTGCGCAATGATGAAAAAACGCTTCGAACTTTCGCTTGCGATAGCGGCGATCGAGCGGTCTGAAGATTGAAAAACCGCGGTTCCGGCAGGAGCCGCTTTTTTATGCTGAAAAGTCAGCCTGTCTTTCGGGCGTTACGTCCGGGCGCAGGGTTGACGGAGGGCGGTCGCGGGATGCGGGCGGAGACGCTGATTGAGTAAAAAGCGAGCCTTGCCTCCAGGTTTTGCGTTTTCGCAGTCGTATTTCGTGAGAAAAGACACAAAACGTCGCGAAAAATGAATTAAACGCAGAAAAACAATCAAACTTTTAATTGACTTCTCTTTATTATATATATATAATATTTGAGTAGGACTAATTTCAGGAGGCAAGTAAGGTGATAAAGAGCAAATCAATCGCACTTCCGATTGTGATTTTAGCTGTTTTTTCCATACTTATCATTTTAGGCACGGTCTTTGCCTTCGTCAGTCTCGATAACGGAGAACTCGGTATCTACAACTACAACGCGTATCCCAATTGCATAAAGCTGGGTCTTGACCTCAGCGGCGGCGCGTACGCTGTTTACGAAGTGGATGAAGAGAATCTGCCCGAGAGCATGACGGACGGCGAAAACGACGAGCAGGAGATAGAAATGGCTATCGAAGGCACGCGTGCGAGTTTGGAATCGCTTTTGTTCAACAAAGGCTATACCGAGGCGCAGGTCAGCGTTTACGGCAGGACGATAAGAGTCGAAGTTCCGGACGTCGAAGATCCGGAGAGGATATTCGAACTCATCGGTCGTCCTTCCAGCCTTGAATTCAAGGAATACACTGACGCGGACACTGTCAACGAAACGTTGATGACCGGCGACGAGATCGCGGAGACGGGCGTCACGTACAACAGCGAAACAGGTCATTACGAGGTCGCGCTCAAGTTTACAAGCACCGGCACGGACAAGTTTGCGGACATCACTTCAGATCTCACCGGCAAATACCTCGGCATATACGTCAACGGCGAATACGTGATGCACGCTTCTGTAAATGAAGCGATCACCGGCGGACAGGCTTCTATCAGCGGCAATTACAGCTACGACGACGCTTACGAACTCGCGGTTCAGATCCAGGCAGGCAGCTTCCCGCTCCAGCTCAACATGAGAGAATCCAGCACACTGACGGCAACGCTCGGCGATTCCGCGATCAAAGCGGGCGTCATAGCGGGTCTTGTGGGACTGCTCCTCATCATTATCTATCTGATCGCGATATACAGGCTGATGGGCGTGGCGGCGAGCATGGCTCTCGCATATTACACGATGACCTACGTGTTCTTCCTTTCGGTGTTCCCGTGGGTTCAGCTCACGCTTTCCGGTATAGCGGGTATCCTTCTCAGTATGGGTATGGCTGTCGACGCGAACGTCATTATATTCGAAAGAGTAAAAGAAGAGTATGCAAAGGGCAAGTCGATGCGTATGGCTGTCAGCGAAGGCTTCAAGCGTTCGCTCGGCGCGATCATCGACGGTAACGTCACTACGATAATCGGTGCGGTCGTGCTTATGCTCGTGGGCGCTTCCACGATCAAAGGCTTCGGAATCACGCTCCTTATCGGTATCGTGCTGTCGCTGTTCACCTCGCTCCTGATCACAAGGATAATCCTCAAAGCCATCATGGCGTTCCACAGTGAAAAGCACGCTTCGATGTATTCGCTCAAGCGCAAGATCGAGGACGATGAAAAAGAAAATGTCGGGTCTGACGACGCTGACGTGCAGGCAGAAGAAGCTCAGGGAGGTGCAACTGTATGAAGATCAACAGAAACATTCCCAAAATGTTCAGGATATGGTTCGTCATCCCGTTCGTTGTCATACTGATCGCGGCGGCGGTGTTCACCGGGTATGCGGTCTCCTATAAGGACGTATCCAAGGGCATGAATATAGGCACAGACTTTGCGGGAGGTTCCGTCGTCAACGTAGTCCTCGGCGAATCAGAACTTTCCGACACGGACAAGTACAACAAGCACCTTGACACGGTTACCGAACTCCTTCAGGACGACGAGATCGCAGCTCAGGTGGTGACTTACGCGAAAGACGAGCTTGACAAGACGATCGACGCATCCGCTGTGAAAGCGACGGTAAGTTACAGTCAGAAATCCGACACGGGCGCGAATATGACCCTTGTCGTAAAGTACGACAACATCTCCAAGACCTACGATCCGACCAACGAACTGACCAAGGTCAGAAACGAGCTGATCGTTGAAAAGCTCAACGAGATATACAGCGCGGAAAACGGTTACGCCAACGCTTCTGTCACATACAGCAACATCGGCGCGACCGCAAGCGAATCACTCATCCGCACCGCGATCATATCCCTTGCAATTTCGCTCGCGATCATCCTCGTATACGTAATCATACGTTTCGAGCTGTGGAGCGGTCTCGCGGCTATCATTGCGCTTATGCACGACGTTGTGATCATGGTTGCGCTGACCATAATCTTCCACATCCAGGTCAACAGCTCCTTCATTGCGGCAATGATCACGATCGTCGCTTACTCGATCAACAACACGATCGTCATTTTCGACCGCGTGAGAGAGAATAACAAGATAGAGAAGAAGCTCAACCAGAACGCGATATTGGACAATTTCTATATTGCGGATAAGTCTACTAAGCAGTCCATGACGAGGACGATAAACACCACCGTCACCACGATGTTCGCGATCGTTATATTCGCGATACTCGGCGCGTCCACGGTCAGAGAGTTCGCGTTGCCCGTCATCTTCGGACTTGTCGCAGGTTTCTATTCGTCTGTATTCATTTCTCCCGCGCTGTACGCTCTGATGAAGAACGCCGGCGACAAATGGAGAAGAAACAGAGAGCAGAAAAGCTCGACCAGATTCGTCGGTCAGAAGTCAGCGAAAAAAGCCTGAACGTTTCAGGACGTTACAAAAGGAAGGGCTCGTCCCTTCCTTTTTTTGTTGAACGTCTGATTTTATATTGTTTTTTATCGGCAAATAAAGACATTGAAGCAAACTTCGTATATAATAGTAATATAGACTACGCGCGCGGAGAAGACATGGAAAACAGAGAACTATCGGTACAATTGCAGAAAGAACTCGCACTCGACAGGATCGTCGCCGATCTCCTCGTCAAGAGAGGGATCGACAGCGTTGAGTCTGCGCGTGCATTTTTGTACCCGTCTCTCGATTCTCTGACTCCGCTTTCGGACTATTCCGGCGTTGAGGAGATCGCCGAGCGTCTCAGGAGAGCGATCGCAGACGGCGAGAGCATCGTCGTCTACGGCGATTACGACTGCGACGGAGTGTGCGCAGTTTCCATACTTTACGGATACTTGTCTTCTGTCAGTAAAGGCAAGGTGGGTTATTACATCCCCAACCGTCACAGCAACGGCTACGGTATCAGTACGGAGACGCTTGACTACATAGCGGAAAATACAGACGCACAGGTCGTGATCAGCGTTGACTGTGGGATAAATTCTGTTGCTGAAGTGGATTACGCTCAGCAGGAGCTTGGGTTCGACATGCTGATCACGGATCATCATCAGCCGGGGGAGACGCTTCCCGATTGTCCCGTATTCAATCCTCACGTCAGCGCAAGGACAGACGGCGCGTTCCGTCATCTGTGCGGCGCGGGCGTTGCGCTCAGACTTGTCGAGGCGCTCGCTGGAGTGGACGAAAGCAAGAAATATTACGACATTGCCGCGCTCGCCACGGTAGCGGACGTGGTGCCCCTCGTCGGCGACAACAGAGTGATCACCTATTACGGGATTGTCAGCATCAACAAGCGATACAGGCGCGGCATTTCGCTCCTTGTGGACAGCTGTATGAAATATCCGGTCACGTCCTCCGACATCGCTTTCAAACTTGCGCCCAGGATAAACGCTATGGGCAGAGTAAAAGACGCGGGCGAAGTGGTTCAGCTGTTTGTGGAAAACGACATGTTTCTCCTGAAATGTCTTGTCGAGGAGATCAACAAAGCCAACGACGTGCGCCAGCAGCTTACGGACGACCTGACCGAAGACTGCCTTTCAAAACTCAGGGATTACGATTTCGAAAACAGCCCCTTCATCATTCTGTACGCGCCTTACTGGGACGACGGAGTGCTGGGGATCACCGCGTCGAGGATCGCCGGAATGTTTGCGCGTCCCGTCATACTTTTCACCAAAAACAGAGACCTGCTCAAAGGTTCGGGAAGAAGCGTTGCCGGGGTGAACATACTTGATTGCGTGAAGCACGCTTCGTGTTTTCTCACGCGTTTCGGCGGTCATCCTATGGCTTGCGGCGTCGGACTTGAAGAAAAGAATTTCGAAGATTTCCGCAACGCCGTCAACGCGTACGCGAGAGAGGTTTACGGCAATCTGAGCAAAAGCCGGCAGAAGGAGTGCGACTGCGTGCTTGACAAGCCTGTCGATATTGCCGTGACAAAACAGCTGATGATGCTTCAGCCTTTCGGAGAAGGAAACCCGGCGCCCGTTTTCGCTGCGGACGAAGGAAAATGTACCTTCCAGCCGTTCGGAGACGGTAGTCATCTGAAGTGCCGGCTGAAAAATATGGAAGTGCTCGCTTTCGGGATGAGCGACGACAGAGAATATCTGAACAGCTCGGCAAGAAAGAGACTTTATCTTGACATATCGTATTCGGTATTCAACAATATCGAGCGCACTCAGGCGGTCGTCAGAAGCGTTGTCCCGGGCGATCTTCCTGAAGACGACGTGTGTTTTGAATACTGCCTTAAACGTCGTCCTCAAGCGGTAAGCGCAGACGGCGTGAAGATATCTAAGGTGAGCGAAAGTCGTGCGGCTGAACTTGCAAAACGGGCGTACGGAGTGTGTTTTGTCGCGTTCGACAAACAGACCGCGCTTGCCGCGTCCGGGAAACTCGGAGTCGGGATCGTATACGGAAGGGGCGAAGGCAAACTTCCGGAAACGCGTATAATACTGTGTCCTGCCGAAGGAGCGACGGATTTTTACCGCGACGTGATATTGCTCGAAATGCCGCTGGTCGGCGCGGAGAGATACGCGCGCGGAGACGTCAGCCTTTACGCCGTCGGGGATCTTGCGGACGTTTATCACGATCACGCGCCCGTATACGAAGAATTTGCCGCCGTTTACAGGACGGTAAGGAAACAGACCGCGAAGAACAGATATACAGATCCTGACGCGCTTTACGCGGACTGCGCCGTTGAATGCGGCGTAAACAAGAGAAAATTCCTGATCTGTTATTACGTGTTCGAAGAACTCGGACTCATCGTCAGGGGCGCGGACGTGCATTGCGCTATCGGTGTAAAAGCAGAGCTAGGGAACAGCGCGCTATACCGCGCTATATGCGGCTGAACCGCAAAATTATAACAATAAAACAGACATTATATTTTATTTTGGGTATTGATACGCGTGAAAAACGTGGTATTATATAAGTATGGAACTCCGCGATGCGCGGAAACGGTGAAGCAATGGTAGAAGAATTTCTGACGCAGATAGAAAACACATATTCCGACGCGAGCTATCAGAGGATAGTCCGCGCGTATTACTTTGCCAAAACCGCGCACAAAGGTCAGCTCAGACACTCGGGTGAGGAATATTTCGTCCATCCCGTTGCCGTCGCGAGCATACTGGTGGAGCTCGGGCTTGACTGCGACACGATCATTGCGGCGCTTCTTCACGACGTCGTTGAAGACACCGGAGTGACCGAGGAAGAAATAGAAAGCGAATTCGGGCACAGCGTAGTCATGTTGGTCGACGGCGTGACAAAACTGAGCAAACTCAATTTCAAATCGAGAGAGGAAGCGCAGGCGGAGAATCTGAGACGTATGTTCCTTGCAATGAGCAACGACATCCGCGTGATAATCATAAAGCTTGCGGACAGACTGCACAACATGCGCACACTGTCTTACAGGAAAGAAGCCGACCGCAAGCGCGTTGCGACCGAAACTCTCGAAATCTACGCCCCGATCGCCGCGCGTCTGGGTATCGCCAGTGTGAAAGGCGAGCTTGAGGACCTGTGTCTCAGATATCTGTATCCCGAAGACTATTACATGATCGCAGAAAAGGTTGCGTCAACCAAGGTGGAGAGACAGAAACTCGTTGATTCTATCACCGCAGACCTTCGTAAAATGCTTGAAGAACTTGGCATAAAAGGCGATATAAACGGGCGTCCGAAGCATTTTTACAGCATATGGCGCAAGATGAAAAAAGGCAAGTCTTTCGAGGAGATCTACGACCTGACGGCTGTCAGGATAATCGTGGATACTGTAAGAGACTGCTACGCCGTGCTGGGAGCGATCCACACGATGTGGAAGCCGCTCCCCGGCAGATTCAAGGACTACATATCCGTGCCCAAAACTAATATGTACCAGTCGTTGCACACGACCGTGTTGTCAAGTTACGGTTCGCCTTTTGAGATACAGATCAGAACGCACGAGATGCACAGGGTCGCCGAATACGGTATCGCCGCGCACTGGAAGTATAAGCAAGGCGTGGCGGACGGCAATTCTTCAATCGACGACAACAAGCTTGCGTGGATCAGAAGCGTTATGGAACTTCAGAACGACGTCAGCGATTCCCGCGAATATCTGGATATGCTCAAACTCGACCTGTACGTCGATCAGGTTTTCGTGTTTACGCCCAAAGGAGAGGTCATAAATCTTCCCGCAGGAGCGACCGGCATAGACTTTGCGTACGCGATACACTCGCAGGTCGGCAACAAGTGCGTGGGCATAAAGATCAATTCAAAGATCGTGCCCGTCGACACCGTACTGACGAACGGCGACGTCGTTGAGGTCATCACCTCAAACACGTCCAAAGGTCCTTCCAGAGACTGGCTGAAATTTGTCAAAACGCCGTCCGCGAAGAGCAAGATCAAGAGCTTCTTCAAAAAGGAACTTCGCGACGAAAACGTCAGACGCGGCAAGGATATGCTTGAGCGTGAAGCAAAACGCAAGAACTATCAGCTCGCAGACCTCGTCGCGCTTGCGCCGTGGAGAGATTATATAAAACAGAAGTACAACGTTTCCGACCCGGACGAGATATTCGGCATGGTAGGTTACGGAGAACTGACGACCAATCAGGTCCTCTCCAAGATGATCGAGCTTTACAAGGTCGAGGAGTGCAAGAAAGAACCCGTCATTGAGGTCAAACCCTCTACGATGCGCAAGCATAAGAACGACAGCGGCATCATCGTAAAGGGCTTTGACGACCTGAAGATTCGTTTTTCACATTGTTGCACGCCCGTTCCGGGAGACGAGATCGTGGGCTATATTTCGAGAAGCCGCGGCGTTACGATACACC
>CASFWW010000065.1:0-18897 GCA_949298505.1 uncultured Christensenella sp.
TAAGTTCTGCACTGCCGACAGGCGGAGTGGGATTTGCCGGGAACTATTACGTGGACAGCGCCGTCTGGAACAGCGTGGGCGAGATAATTAAAAACACCATTTCGATTGACGATATAAAGGGCAACATCACGATAATCCAAGTGCAGGAGAGCGGCTCGGCGATCGTTTCGGGCAGCGACTATCTGTTTGAAAATCTTGCAGGCAAGTCGTACACTTACCGCTACGGCTATATCGTCGGATACGAAATCAACTCAAACGCGTTCATCCTTGCGGACGACAAGCTTGAAGATCACGTCAAGGTAAACGTTACCAATACGACCAATAACGTCAACGGATATGCCGGCACTTATACGATAGAACTCGTGATACAGGGCAACGACTACGACTGGGACGAAAGCGTAAGCGAATCCTCCGTAAAGGTGACCAATTTCACCGTCAACAAACAGACGCTCACTTCGGCAAACGTCAACGCGTCGCTTCCCACGACTTCGTATACCTACAAGACCTCTGCAACTACGATCGTTCCGACGTTCTCGGTGACCGACAATTACGGCAGGACGATCACCTCGACGGACGGGTTGTCGTACACGCTTACCGCGTTTACCAATTCCAACGAATATTTCAGCATGAATACGTACAGAAACGGTTCCGTGCTCGACGTAGGCGACTACTACTTCAGGATATCGCCGAGGTTCTCGACGACCGACAATCTGAACTATTCGTATTCTGGCAGCGGCAAGCAGCTTGCGTTCTACGTCACTCCGTACAGGCTCACGCAGATCACCGCGACCAAAGAGTTTGACAACACAACCTCGTTCACGACGTCGGGCAACGAAGCCGTGTTCGGCGGAATAAGCGGAGGAGAACCGTTTACTCCTGCAGGCAGTTTCGGCGTCAGAACGGCGGGATCTAGAACGCTCAATCTCGATTACGTCGAGACCACGATAAACGGCACGACTTACAAACTGCTCAGAGACGCGAACGGTTCCGTCACCAACAACACATGGTCTGCGGCTGTCGGCACGATAAACAAATATACGATCTCGGCGAGCGAGCTGAATTCTTACATTCTCGGCTGGGTCAAAGACAATGCCGAAAGGCAGCTTCTGTCTACGTCTTCGGGCAATCCTCAGCTTGAATACCGTTCAGACAGCGCTTCCGGATATACCTCAGAGCACTTCATGTTTGACGTGACGGGTATGAAATACGGCTTTACCGCGACCAGGAACGCCGCTTCGCTCACCATTATACATAACGGCGGCACCATCGACACGTTGTATTTCAGGATATCGCTGACGGGCGCGGGAAATTATACTTTTGGACAGGAAGATCTGACCAATGTCGTTCTGCCGGCGGGTGTTTATAGCGTGAGCGTATCCATAGAGATATCGTCTTACGGCAACTTCACGCTCGGCTCGGGCGCAGGCAAAGGCAACTTCACGATAGAAAAGCAGGAGATCAGCGGAGGAGACGCGTCCGGAAGCGCCAACGTGTTCATAACGCTGGGCGGCGACTTCTCGTATATCTACGGCGAGACGGGATTCAACCTACCGACGGTGGAAGACGCGAAATTCGTCTATACAATGAGCATAATAGACAAATACACCGGCAAGACTGCGGCGACTTATACCAATGCGGACGCGGTGATAGGTCTCATTGAATTTACTACGGCTGCCGATTCGACTGATTTCTTGACTTCACTCGACGGTACTCAGTACGTGGGCGGATACTACGTCTGGGCAAGTGAATTTGCAGAAGAAGTGTTGCTGAACTATTCGATACCCGAAGGTTCGCGCATAGCGGTATATATAGAAGGGACGGCGGTTCCCGAAATTCCCGATTCCGGAGAGGACGGAGAAACCGGATCAGAAGGCGGAGAAGGCGAAGAAGGCGGCGACACGGTCGTGATACCGTCGCTGGCGGCGGCTCCCGCATACTTCATACTGCCGCGCCCGCTTAACGTAAGATCTGTCGCCAAGACGTACGACGGCACAAACTCCTTCAAAGGAGCGGTGCTGACGTCCGACGCGCTTTCCGACGACAATATCACGGCTGAACTTCTCGGAGGCGTTTACGCTTCGCCCAACGCGAATTACGACAGCACGGGCACGATCTATATTGCCGGCAACAAAGGCAGCGATTATCTGAAGATAAACGTGACAGAAGTCACGGTCAACGGAAACGTATATTATACGCTTGCGACCGGCGGCATTGCGGGCAATTACTGCCTGACCGGAGAATATACGGACGGGGTCATGAGTATCACCGGCGCAAAGATAATGAGAAAGGCTGTCGGCGCAGAAAACTTCAAGCTGACGTCGGATACGTTTGAGAGCGTTTACGGCTCGGATGCAGAACCCGAACTGCCCGAAGTTATCGCTGAGTTTGAAGGGTCTTACGAGACGGTGACCTATACCGTTGACAACGTGATCTACAAGCAGGGCGGCGAAATTGTTGAAACGCCCGTCAACGTCGGCGGCTACGAAATGTATCTGACCGGCATTGCGTTCGACAACTACGAGGTGACAGGCGGACTTTCCGAGGTGCTTGTAAACGCAGGACGTAACGTCGGCGGCGAAGAGGGCGATACTACCGGCGGAGACGCCACGGGCGGAGATACAACTGGCGGAGAAACCACAGGCGAAACGGGCGGAGAAGGCGAGGAAGGCGGCGAGACAGAGGAGACTCCCGAGGTCTGGACCTATTACATCGTGCCGCAGAAGATCCTGATCTCAAGAGTGGTCAAGTTCTACGACAAGAGCACGGAACTTGCTTACTACGTCAATGAAAACGAAGGCGTTTCCGCTGACGTGACGGTGACGGACGAAGAAGGCAACGAGATAGTCGACGCCGAGGGCAATCCGATAGTACTGCGCGTGCAGGGCAGATTCGTCGCGGCGGGAGCTGGAAAGAACAAAGACGTTCTTGTCGATTTCACCCCGTTCGGATATTACGTGAATTTCGAAGCGACGAACGTCGCTATGTATTACAGGCTTATCGTCATCGGAGAGGACGGAACGGCAGGCATTGCGGGCAACTATTGCATCGCGGCTTCCAAAACGGCTGTTCTGCCCGCTCAGTTCGACGAAGACTATGTGCCCGAGGATCCCGAAAACGACGATACCCCCGTCGTCAACAACGGTCTTGTCTATAACATGACCCTTGTACGCGCAGGCACAGAAATACCCGCGCCGCTTACGGTCGAAGGAGTGACGAAGGTCTACGACGGCACCTTCGATATCACCGCGGGTACGGTAAGCGGTTTGCTGGAAGGCGACGAAGGGCTGAAGATCGCCAAGTGGAGATACGACGACAAGAACGCGGGCGCCGACAAAACGGTATATATTGAAACAGACGGCGTTGCGTATGTGTACGGCGACGTTACCTATTACGCGGTCTATATGATAACGGACGGCGAAGACGGCGAAAAGATATTGTCCAATTACGGCGTTGCGGCGGCTGAAACCATGAGCGTTGACGAATCGACGACGGACGAAGAAGGCAACGAGAGCATCGTCAGCGTTATGTACGCCGTTGTTGAGGGCACGGGCACGATAAACAGGCTTGAACTGACCGGCGCGAACTTCAGCGGAGTGAGCGTTGCAGGCATTGCAGGCAACAGAACGGAATACAGATCAGACAAGACGTACGGCGTTGCAGACATAAGAGCAACGCTTGCGGCGCTCGGATATTCCGCTCAGGCAGTTTATTCCAACGGAAAGCTCACCGTGATCTTCCCCAACAATGACGAACTTGCGTTTACGGCTACGTTCGGAGATCATACTACCGATCACAATGCGGGAACTTATCCGATAACCCTGACTTTGACAGGGGAAGGCAACTACTATATGTCCGCGCCTTATATCGTCAACTTCGTGATAGAAAGACAATCCATCACTCAGGTTTACGTGATCACGGGCGCGCTTGAAAAGACGTACGACGGCACGGGTGATCTGCCTGTTTACGACAACACCGGCTGGCAGATCTACGCGGTTGACAAACAGGGCGTCGTGATAGACATGAGCACGTTCGGAGAGACAGATCTGAGCGGCGCGTCCGTAGTGTTTGTCAGATACGTTGAAGAGGATGACAGGTACGAGTACTACTCGCCGGTAAACGTCACGGCTGATCCCGGCTATCAGATATACGTGACGGGTATTTCGCTCGACGGAGAGAACTACGTCTTCACGTCGACCGAAGACGCGTTCGGATGCATGACTTTCGATCAGCAGAGCGCGGCATATGAGATCGCTTATTACAAGATAAATCCGCTTGTCGTAACGCTTGAAGACGGCGCGTTCGACAGCAAGAAATTCGACGGTTCCTTCTCGCTCAGGAAAGAGGGCGTGCCGGGCGAAACCGTCGTGATAGGAGACAAGGGCGGCGTCAACGCTTCGCTCGCAGGCACTTACGGCGATCTTGAGATCACTCCGTATATCGGCGGCGTCAGCGTTTCTGACGAGGCGCTCAATCAGGATAGCGTCGCGCAGAACTACGTGCTGTATTACGGCGGCGATCCTGTGACCGACGCGACCGTCCTTACCGTGACCGATTACACGGTCACTCAGGCTGACGTGCTTGTTGCAGAGCGCGAGAACGGCGTTTACGCGGTCGGCATAAGCGGCTTGCAGGGTCTCGACTTCCTGTTCGCGAAGTCAGCAGACATAACCGACGACGCGCGCGGCCGCATTGTGGACAGACTGACGACGGGAGAGATGTGGACGGGCGGAAGCTTTGATTCTTCTTCGGATTTTACAAAGCTCAACCGGGCAGTGTTCTCTGTGATAAGCCTTTACGTGAACAATTCGGTCAGAGAGGTCCTTCCTTCGGTGACTGACAGCTATGTCGCGGACAACTTCGTTTATACCGCTCAGGATGACGGCTATTCGCTCAGCTTTACCTTCAGGGGTACCAGCGGATACGACCAGGCGACGGCAACCGACAGGTACGCGTTCGTCGTGACCGGTCTCACTTCCGCCGTGAATTCCACCAATACGTCCGTCACTTCTTCCGAACTCGAAAGCGGACAGCTGACCGGTGCGGAGCAGGGTACCGGCATTGCCGTTTCCACCGCCGCGGAATTCAAAGAGGCGATCGGGAACAATCAGACCTTCTATCTGACAAACAGCATTTACGGCGTCGATATGTCCGACGCGGAGCTCGGCACGTTTACGGGCACGCTGGACGGCAGAGGCTACACCGTCTCGCTGACCGGCGGTGTGGCAAAGAGCGGAAGTTCCGCAGGTATGCTTGTACCGGTAAACGGCGGTACGATAGAGAACCTCGTCGTCAAGATAATGCCGTCGGCTGTGGCTGACGCGGCTTACGTCGGAGGAATCGCAGGAACGAATAACGGCGTGATCAGCAACGTGTCCGTCGAACTTGTCAGCCCGCTCACTGCCACCGGCGCGACTTACGTCGGAGGAATTGCAGGATACAATGCGGCTGGAGCGCAGATGACCAACGTCAGCTTCGTATATTCGGCAAACGTTTCGGCAAGCGGCGCAGCTTACGGCGCGATAGTGGGAAACAACGCCGGCACGCTCGCAAAAGTTGCGGTCAGAGTGAACGAAAGCGCGGGCGCAGGCAACTACGCGATCACCGCGAGCGGCGCAGGTCTTGTCGCAGGCGCTTCTTCCGGCACGGTGAACGGGGTAATCGTCGCGGTGCCTTCAGGCAGAATAACGGGAGCAAACGTCATGTTCGCAAACGGCGGTACGGCTGACAACGTATATTCGTATCAGTCTTACGACGGCGCGTCCGGCGGAGAACTTACTTTGCTCGAACCGTATCCGGACGGCTACATCGGCTATTATTTCGCAACGGCAGACGACTTCACGACAAACGGCATGAAGCACAACGAGCTGACCGCAGCGGACGAATACAACAAGTCTTATTACGTCGACTACACGGGCGACGCGGACGGCTATATCGCCGTTGAGGCGATCGCGCCGTACAACAGATTTATCTGGGAAGGCTACGGCATAAGTTACCGCACCGCGTTCGGCGACGGCAACGTCGGCTCCGCACTCAACCGTATCGTCGCGCTGTTCGCGGCAGGCGGAATATCCGGGCAGTTCGACGGCACGACGGTGATCACTTTGGGCGTCAACGCGTTTACGGTCGCGATCGGTGTGCGCGGCGGCACCGTAGAAGTGGAAGGCGACGTGGAGACCAGCGTGAAAGAGGTCGTCTACACGGGCGTCGCACAAATTTACAAAGTCAACATCACGGTGACTTCGGGCGGTGTTTCCGAGACCAGGGAATTGTCCGTCAGCGGTACAGATGCGGGATATTACAGCAAGGCGAGCCTTGAGGGTATCATAGGCGGCGGAGCGGACGGCGAGACGATCGGCGACGTCACCTACGACAGCGGTTCGAGGACGGAATATACGTTCTCCGGCGGCGGCACTACGGTCGCAAACGGCATAGCCCTCGTTATCTATCCCAAGCAGACGGACGCAAGCGGAGTTACCGCGACAAAGTATTACGATACGACTTCGGCTGGCACTCTTACCGTAAAGGACGGCGAGACCGTAGCGGGCACTCTCGACGGCAACTATTACAACGCGGCTGGCGCAACTACTTCTCAGGTCGCGGCGGCTGAAAAGTTCGGATTCGCGACTTTTGCAAACCTGACCAGAAGCGTACTGGCAAAGGACGGAGTTCTTTACGAAATAACTGAAAAGATAAGCGGAGAGGGAGAGAATCAGACTCTCGTCCGCGAGATACAGCCGATCACGATAGGAAGCGGCGATCAGGCGACGACGCTTACGACCTCGGCTACCGTGAGTTCGTTGACGGCGACTTACGGAGTGCGCGAACTGATGATCGCGATGAGCAGGCTTGCAGACGAAGATTACGCAACAAGCGTGCTCACTCAGGATCAGTTGCAGGGTTACGGGTTCGTCAAGGTCTACAACCTGACCGCGAATGTCTCTGAAGGCGCTGACAACGTAGCGACCGTAAGCGGAGACATCGTGATGACGCCCGTGCTCAGCGGAGAGAAAGCAAGCAACTACTCTCTGTATTCCGCTCAGTGGACTGTGACCGACGACATGACGATCGGCGCGGACGAGCAGAGCTTTGCGCCTGAAGTAAACGCGCTTACGGTTGCCGGCAGGATATTGCCCGTGGATCTCGGCGTGATCGCGCATTACACCGTAGGCGCAGATCAGTCGTACAACTTTGCGATGCTCGATCCCGCGGCGCAGGCAGAAAAGACGGTGGGCGTGACTAAGGAAGAGGCGGCGGCTCTCGGCATATCGGCTGAGAATTACGATGAGCTCGTCGCTGAAGTCGAGGCGGGAATAACCGTTTCGTTCGACGAAACGTTCTTTGACGGTCTGGAAGCTTCGGGCGTGCTCGAAGAACGCGCGGACGGCAAGTATTATGCGACGGCGGAATATTCCAGGTACTGCTCGGCAGAGCTGCCGGCAACGGCGGACGGAGGCAACTTCGTCGTCACGATGGCGGACAACACGGTAACGTTCAGATATTTCGGCACAACGCTCAAGGACGGCGAAGGTTACTATACGCTGACTTCGGCAGACGACTACAATAAGTGGGTAGGGAACGAAACCGGCACCGCAGATTATTACGCGATAGACATGTTGCTCACCTGCGATATCGACTTCGGCGGAGCGGTCACGGATATGCTCGCATGGCGCGTAGACGGCAACGTCACCGGTTACGCGGGCACGTTTGACGGCAACGGCTTTGCGCTCACCAACATGATCCTTGACAGAGAGGGAAGCGCGGCGCTGTTCGAGAGAATTGACGAGGGCGCTGTGGTCAGGAACCTGACCGTTGCGGATACCTTGGTGATATCCACCGGCACGGGTTCTGTCGCTGGCGGTATAGCGGTGGACAACTACGGCACCGTTGAGAACTGCGCGTTCGAGGGCGTGCTCAGCGCAACGGCAAAGACGGGCGGTATTGCGGCGACCAATTACGGCACGATAACCGGCGGTGTGAGCGTGAACAGAGCGTATGTTGACGAAGGCGGCGCCTCAGAGGGCATTGCGGCTAACGCGGACAACGCAAGCGGAGAAACCGGTACGGCGGACGGCGTGAGCGTCACGGAGAGCGTGACGGGAAGCGGAGAAAGCGCGGTAGAAGACACGACGATAGAAAACGCGGACGGAACTTCCGCAGAGTGGAACGAAGAAACTCTCGTGCCCGTGATAACCGCATACGTGTTCGACGAAAGGTATGTCAAAGTCAACGGCGGCGGCAAGTTCGTGACCGACAACTTCCTCAAACTCAGCGCGGTCGACAAGCTGTTCGGCTGGGTAGGAGCTGACATGGTCACAGCCACGACTCAGACGGGCTTTTACGGCTCTCTGACTCTGGGGTGAAAGGTCGTGACGAAAATACGATAAGCGGGGTGTAAAGCTCCGCTTTTTGCTATAAGAAAAATGTTGTTATATTTCGTTGATACCGAAAATATAACTGCGCTTCGGAAAGCGTCGAGAGGCACGGCATAATAATTTGATCATATAATGCGCGAAAATGTCAACGGGTTATTTGTCTGCGTGTATATCTTCAATAATCGGTCAAACCCAGAATATAATCCGCGGAGAGATCCAATTCTTTGCATAATTTTGCAAATGTGTCAAGTCGCGGCATTTTTTTTGTCGTTACATACTGAGTTATCATTTCCGGAGATACTCCGACTTTTTTGCCGATTTCAATAGTGGTAAGATTCGAATTTTTAATTTCGCTGGCAAGGCGTTCTTTTATCAGATCATTCATAAAGCCACCTCTTTAAAATTGTAACCAATAGTTAGAAAACATACTTGACAGCTAACCATTAGTTAGTTATAATAGTCTTAAAGAAAACACTTGGAGGTATACTACATATGTTTAAATTAAGTGATGCAGTAATGAAAAAACTGTCAAACCTTTTTACAAAAGAAGAACTGCAATTGGCGACCTGCGGAGACGTAGAAGATAATTTTGTTGCTATGGCGACCTGCGGAAGAACCAATTGTTCAAACGATTGTGACGGTTCGTGTCGAGGCACTTGCACATATACCTGTCATCGTAACGTAAGATAATGCAGGATAAACACAAAACAATAACGATAACTTTGACGCAATCATGTAATTTGAATTGCGTCTATTGTTATGAACAGCATAAATCAAAAGAAGCGATGAGCTTATCTACTGCGAAAAAGATTGTTGACAAAGAATTCGCATTAGACGACGGATTCGACGAAATCGAATTTGATTTGTTCGGAGGAGAACCATTTTTAAATTTCGGTCTGATAAAGGAAATTACCGATTATATTATTCATTATCCGACAGATAAAAAGGTAATAATATTTATCGTAACGAATGGTACTCTTGTTCACGGAGAAATTCAAGAATGGCTGAAAGAGAACAGGAAATACGTTATGTGCGGATTGAGTCTTGACGGCAACAAGAAGATGAACGACATTAACCGCTCAAACAGCTTCGATGATATCGATATAGACTTTTTTTTGGAACTGTATCCCGAACAGGGAGTGAAAATGACGGTATCGCCGCAGACCTTACCATTTATGGCGGAAGGAGTGATTTTTCTGCATCGGAAAGGTTTTCCCGTGTCGTGTAATCTTGCGTATAATATCGATTGGTCAGACGGAAATAACGCAAAAATCCTGGAAAGAGAGCTGTTAAAACTCATCGATTATTATTTGGAAAATCCCGATATTGAACCTGCGTCTATCCTTAGCCTTGACATATCCAACGTTGCTTTGGATAAGGGCGTACTGCGTCCGTTCTGCGGTGCAGGCAGAGGAATGAAGGCGTATGATGTGGACGGGGAATGTTATCCGTGCCAATTTTTTATGCCGCTCAGCGTAGGAGAAGAAAAAGCAAGGCAATCTAAAAATTTAAAATTCTATCAGGATTATATTCCTGAATCGGTTTGGGATGAAAAATGCAAGGATTGCGTTATAAAGCAGAGTTGTCCTACTTGCTTCGGCGCAAATTATTGTAGTTCGGGCAATATGTATTATCATGACGATAATTTTTGCAAATTAACGAAAATTACCGCAAAAGCCCGTTCGTATTTCAAAGCGATGCAATTGGAAAAAGGGCAGTTAAACGGTATGAGTGACGAGAAAAAAGCAATTCTTGTAAAAAGCATTTTAAAAATTCAAAACGAACTTATAATATAACTGATATCAGATTTTTTATGCCAGGCGTCAATAAAACGTAAAATTCAGGCATAAATGAGTTGTTGCTTTTGTTTTAGACTTTAAACTTGAAAATGTAGGCACTTAAGAAAAGAAAAACCGCCCGATCGGGCGGTTTTTACGTTTTTATCAGAGTTAAAGATATCAGAGATCCTCGTCGTCGTCGCCGTTGTTTTCGTCTTCGTCCTCATCGTCGTCTGCAACGTCGTTGATATCGTAGTTGAAATCGTCGTCGAGGTCGTCTTTGTATTCCTCTTCTTCCTCGTCCTCTTCGGATTCTTCGTCGTCGAAGTCTTCGCTGTAATCTTCACTGTCGAAGTCTTCGTTGTCGTCGAAGGGTTCTTCGTAATCGTTCCAGGCTTCTTCGTCTGCGAGTTCGTCAAAAGAAACTTCGTTTTCATCCTTTTCTTCAGGCTGATCGTCCTTTTCGTATTCCTCGTCCGCTCCCAGCTTGCCCGCCTTGCGCGCGCAATCCGCACAGATTTTTTCACCCGGTTCGAGATAGTTTATGTGGCAAACGGGACAGAGAAGTTCGTCTTCGTCTTCATCGTCCAGGAGAGTTGCGCCTCCTATTTTCAGTTCGGCTTTGCAGACGTCGCAATAGTCCTCTTCGACGGGAATCCAGTTGAGTTCGCATCTGGGACATTTCTTGTATTTAGCCATAATCGTTACCTCACAATTTTTCCTTTAACACAGGCAGAATGTCCTTGCCTATGCGTGTAGTATTATATTCACTATTTGTATGTTTGTAAACACTTTTTTATAAATTTTTTCAATTTTTACAAAGATTTTCTTTAATGCGCGCGCGTCGTGTGCGCGCGCGCTCGGAATAGCAATAAAAATGCGCGTGAAATGCAGGAGAAAGCGCGCAGGTAAAATACTGAAAAGGGCGTTTGAAAAGAGGAACGCCGCGCCGGAAAGAGAGTGCGGCGCGGCGCAGAGGAGTACCGCTTTTGCGGCACGGGGTGTATCTTGTATTACGGGAGTGACGCAACGCGTTTTTTCGTCATACCGCGCCCTCCATGATCATCTTGTCCGCAAGCAGAGCGATGAATTCACCGTTGGTGGGCTTGTCGTTCGCGGAATATATCTTGATGCCGAAGATCTGGTTGATGTTTTCGATCTTGCCGCGGTTCCACGCGACTTCTATCGCGTGTCTGATCGCGCGTTCGACCTTGGACGGCGACGTGGAGAAACTCTCCGCAATGCCGGGATAAAGTTTTTTTGTTATGCTGTTTATGACTTCGGGGTGATCGATCGTCATTTTGATCGCTTCGCGCAGAAACTGATATCCTTTTATATGCGCGGGTATGCCCACGGATATGAATATGTTGGCGAGTTTTTCGTCAAGCGTGTGACGTGAACGGCGTATTGCCTGTCTCATTCTGGACTCGTCGTCGCGGACCGCAACAGGCGAGTATTTGACTCTCGAACACTCGATAAGGCGTTCTTTGAGCGCGCCGGAAGAAAGCGGCTTGAGCATATAGTAATCCGCGCCTGCGTTTATCGCTTTGCGTATGAAAGCGTCGCCGGTAAGCCCTGACGTCACGATGAACACCGGGCGTTTGCGCAGTTTGGAATAATCCACGTTGGCGAGCACTCCGTATCCGTCCAGATGCGGCATCACGATGTCGAGAGCAACGGCGTCCGGCGCCAGGGTCTCGATCTTGGCAATGGCGTCCAGTCCGTCTTTTGCCGTAGCTATCACTTCGACGTCGGGGTCGCCCTCGAAAGAACGGGCGAGAGATTCAGCACATTCGCTTTCGTCGTCGGCGATTAAAAGTCTTATTTTCTGCATAATGTTACCTCCGTTTTCTGACAAAAATCATTTTATTGCAAAAATTTTCGTGCTCAAAGAAAAAACGGTGGCAAAATCGGGGATTTTATGGCGAAATTCAAGGAATTATCATATTTGTAATTTTATTTTACAAATTTTTATATTGACTTGTAATATTGTGCCGGCTGTGATAAAATAAAACCATGGAATTTTGCAAGAAACTCAGGTTACTCAGAGAAGAAGAGGGAGAGACGCAGGCTCAGCTTGCTGCAAAACTCAACGTTGCTCAGTCCACCGTCGCGCAATGGGAGGCGGGAACGCGCATGCCGTCTGCGGAAGCGGTCGTGGCGCTGGCGCGCTGTTTCGACACGTCGGCTGACTTTATACTGGGGATAGTGGATGAAAGACTGCGCCTTGTGCCTTATTACAAAGATCTTTCGGACGAGGAGCAGACCTTCATGCAGGCGTATTCTCAGCTTTCCCGTGAACGTAAGAATGCGGTGGGAGAGGTCGTCAGGCTTTTTCTTTCCGATTCTGCGGAAAAATAGGCGGGTCCCGATGAGAGCTGTTCTGAAAGAAAACTGTCAGCGGAGAAATATAATTGACTACGCGTATATGCAATGATATAATTTTTTTATGCGAAAAGAAAAGGAAAAGGCGCTGAAACCCGCAAAAAACAGAATATGGGAGCTTGATTTTCTCAGAGGCGTATGCGTGCTTCTGATGATCTTTGACCATTTCATGTTCGACATCGGCGACATCTTCGGCAAAGAGTGGGCGGCGGTGCAGGGCACCGATTTCTTCATCGGACTGTACGAACGCGCGCTTGTATATGCGGAAAGCCCTCTGAGGCTGGTCACCCGCGATATCGTCGTCTGGATATTCGCCCTTCTTTGCGGCATCTCCTGTTCTTTTTCAAGGAGCAACCTGAAGCGCGGCATAGAGGTTGCCGTGTTCGCGTTGCTGATCACCGCGGTCACGACGTTCCTTGATATGCCCATCAAATTCGGCATACTTCACATGTTCGCGGTCGCGATACTTCTGTGGGTACTGATAAACTACATTGCGCGCAAAGACGCGTGGCGCACCGCGGTGATATGTCTTGCCGTCGGAATAATGATAATAATAATAAACGAATTCTGTTCCGCGCGCTATGCGGTGGACGAGCAGGCTTTTGCGGAGAACAACGACTGGTTCTTCATAGGAGAGTGGATGCTCGGAGACTCGAGGACCTTCTATTCGGCAGATTATTACCCGATCTTCCCGTCGGTGGGATACATGCTGATAGGCGCAGGCGTCGCGCCTCTGCTTTATCCGAAAAAGCGCTCGCTTCTGCCGTGGCTGGGAGAATACAACTGGCACGCGCCGTTTGACTTCTGGGGCAGGATCGCGATCTGGGTGTATGTGTTTCACCAGGTGGTGATAGCCGTGATACTTGCGGCGATCAGCTGGCTGTTCATCACGCCGGGCAATTTCGTTATAATATAGAAAACAAACACGGGCACGTAAAATCCGTGTTGAAATGAATAACCGAAAGAGGCGTAGCGCTTCTTTCACGGAGGCAATATGGAGTGTAATCATGACTGTTCGTCCTGCTCCTCGGCAAGTTGCGGCGAGCGCAAGGAAGAACAAAAAAAGAACGGTGCAAAAAACGTAAAGAAAGTCATAGCCGTGGTGAGCGGTAAGGGCGGCGTGGGAAAATCCCTCGTCAGCGCGCTGACCGCGAGTGCGCTCGGAAAAGAAGGCGCAAAGACCGCGATATTGGATGCCGACGTGACCGGACCTTCGATGGGCAAAGTGTTCGGCGTGACCGCCAAGGCGTACGGTAACGGCGAGATGATCGTTCCCGCGATGACGAAGGGCGGATCAAAACTGATATCCGTCAACATGATGCTGGCAAACGAAGACGACCCGGTGATATGGAGAGGTCCGCTGATTGCCAACATGGTCCAGCAGTTCTGGACGGACGTCGACTGGGGCGACGTGGATTACATGGTTGTGGACATGCCTCCCGGCACGGGCGACGTGCCGCTGACTGTGTTCCAGAGCCTGCCCGTTGACGGCATAATAATCGTCACTTCTCCTCAGGAACTCGTTTCGATGATCGTCGCCAAGGCGATGAAGATGGCTGCCATGATGGACATCCCCGTGCTCGGCGTGGTCGAAAACATGAGTTACTTTGTCTGCGACGGCTGCGGAAAGAAACATTACATCTACGGAGAGTCAAGAGCGGAGGAGGTCTGCGCGAAGTACGGCGTGAAGCTTCTTGCGAGACTTCCGATCAATCCCGGATTTGCAAAACTGTGCGACGAAGGGAAGATAGAGGAAGCCGACTGCCCGGAACTTGCGCCCGTTGTGGACGCGGTGAAGAAGGCAAAGAAACGCAAGCGCGCATAATTATTCATTTTTATTTGTGTTTATTTAGAAAAAATCGTCCGCCACGGAGAGTCCGGGGCGGATTTTTTCATCGGAAAGGGCTGAAAAAGATTGTTTATGCGCAATTTTTGTAAAATATTCAAATATACGACAAAAAATTCAAAAAACTCTTTTAATTTATTCTTTATATATGCTATAATATTTCCAATATTCAAAAATCCGTGAATACGGAAGGAGAGAATTATGAAGAAAATTATGATTTTGACTCTGGCGCTCGTCATAGCCGTCACCGGCTGTTTCCTGGCGGTCGCCTGCACCGACACCTTCGACTACGAAGCGCAGAAATCGGAATATGCGGCAAAGACCTCTTACAAGGTCGGCGTGATCCAGCTTGCTCCGCATGACGCGCTCGATCAGGCGAACAACGCTTTCTGCGAAGAGCTGACCAAGCTCCTTGAAGCCGAAGGCAAGACCGTTACCTTTGAAAAGGGCAACGCTCAGGGCGAGGACGCGAACAACAGCTCGATCATCGACAACTTTATCGCAAAGGACGTCGATCTCATCTATTCCATCGCTACCGCATCTTCCCAGACCGCGGTCAACAAGGCGAAGGACTATCACATCCCCGTCATCTTCAATGCGGTCACCGATCCCGTTGACGCAAAACTCGTTGACAAGCTGGAAGGACAGTCCAACTACGTCACCGGCGTGTCCGACATCAACCCGATCGCTCAGCAGGTAGACCTGATGGTCGAACTCATGGGCGGCAGCGAAGATCTGACCATCGGCGTGCTTTATGTCAGCAAGGAGACCAACTCCGTCGTTCAGAAGGACGCGGTCAATGACGCTTGCGAAGAAAAGGGCATCGCGTTCGTTTCGGAATCCATCGACGGCGTGGACAACATCGGCAACGCGCTGACTTCGCTGAAGAACAAGGGCGCGGATATCGTATATCTGCCCACCGACAACGTGCTTGCGGCAAACGCGGCGGCAGTCAATTCTCAGAATATCAACCAGAACGTCAAGCTCCCCATCGTCTGCGGCGAAAGCGGCATGGCCAAGCTTTGCGGCGTGGCTACGCTCAGCGTTGATTATTCCTATCTCGGCAAACTTGCGGCTCAGCAGGCGTTCCAGATCCTTATGGGCGAAAAGACCGCAAAGGATATCCCTGTGGCAAGCCAGACGACCGACTTCACTTACGTTGTGAACGAAGAGATCGCAAATTCCATCGGATTTACGATTCCTCAGAGCGTTATCGACAAGGCGCAATAAAAAATACATTCCCTCTCCGTCCTCAGGGCGGGGAGGGGCAGGATGAAACATAATGACAACAGTATTACTTGGCGGCTTGAATCAGGGGCTTTTGTGGGGCGTGATGGCGATCGGCGTCTATATCACCTACAGGCTTCTCGATTTTGCCGATTTGACTTGTGAAGGCAGTTTCGCACTCGGCGGAGCTGTGGCGGCGGCGCTGATACAGAACAGCGGCTGGCACGGCATCACCGCGTGCTTTATTGCTTTATTGGCAGGTGCGGGATGCGGGCTGGTTACGGCGCTTCTGCACACCAAACTCAAAATTGCCCCGATACTTTCGGGCATAATCACGCTGACCGCGCTGTATTCGGTGACTCTCATCACGATGGATAACAAGGCGGCGATCGGTCTTCTGAACGTGCCCGTATTTTACACCGTGTTCGGCAACATGATGAGCAGATACAGCATCCTGATCATGGGCGCGATCTGCATAGTGGCAGTCATCGGAGCGTGCTACTGGTTTTTCGGCACCGAGATCGGCAGCGCCATCCGCGCGACCGGAGCGAACGAAAAGATGTGCCGCGCGCAGGGCATCAACACCGACAATACCAAGATAATCGGGCTTGTGCTGTCCAACGCGCTTATCGCGCTTTCGGGCGCTCTCGTAGCGCAGGAGCAGGGCACGGCAAGCTGGACCACCGGTCAGGGCGCGATCGTTGCCGGACTTGCGGCGGTCATAATCGGAGAGACGATAATCCCGTCGAACAGCAACTTTGCGGTTACGCTGACGGGCGTGGTGATAGGCAGTATCATTTACCGCATAATTTACGCGCTCGTATATTATGTGGGTCTGCCGACCGAATATATCAAACTCAGCACGGCGGTGCTCGTCGTCATAGCGCTTTGCCTGCCCACGATAAAGACTTTCTTTATCAAAACTGCGAAAAAGGCGGACAACTATCTGATAGCAAAGTATCCGAAATATGCCGAATACGCTAAGAAGCGCGACGAAAATAAGGCGGTGAAAAAAGAAGCCGAACGAGTGGCTTTGCTCGCCTCCATAAATTCGCTGACAGAACAGCTGAAAACCTGCACTGACGAAAAGACTGTCAGAAAACTGCACGCAAAGCTGGTCAGGAATAAAGAAAAATTCGTTGAAAAATACGGTTCAAAGGATCTTGAAGAAGCGGAGGAAAAGAGTGAAGCTTTTTCGGTCGCTCAGGTGGGAGGTGAGGACAAATGAGTATGCTCAGCATTAAAAACGTGTCCAAGACCTTCAATATCGGCACGGTGAACGAAAAGAAAGCGATAATCAATCTTTCGCTCGAAGTCGAAGAAGGCGATTTCATCACCGTCATCGGCGGCAACGGCGCGGGAAAATCCACCCTTCTCAACCTTATCGCGGGCGTATATATACCTGAAGAAGGTACGATCGAGCTTGACGGCAAGAACGTCACCCGTCTCAAGGAACACAAGAGGGCGAAATACCTCGGCAGAGTGTTCCAGGACCCGATGACCGGCACTGCGGCGAACATGGAGATTCAGGAAAATCTGGCGCTTGCGTACCGCAGAGGCAAGTTCAGAGGGCTTTCGTGGGGCGTGACTCACAGAGAAAAAGTCGAATACAAGAGCCAGCTCAAGTTGCTCGGGCTCGGGCTTGAAGACAGAATGACCGCCAAGGTCGGACTTCTTTCTGGCGGGCAGAGGCAGGCGCTGACCCTTCTTATGGCGACGATGAAGAAGCCCAAGCTGCTTCTTCTCGACGAACACACAGCGGCGCTTGACCCCAAGACGGCTGAAAAGGTGTTGTCTGTCACCGAAGAACTGACGGGCATGAACAATCTGACGACGATAATGATCACCCACAACATGAAAGACGCGATCCGCTACGGCAACCGCCTCATCATGATGAACGAGGGCAACATCATCTACGACGTCAAGGGAGAGGAGAAGAAAAACCTCACGGTCGCACAGCTTCTCGAAAAGTTCAAGATAGAAAGCGACAAGATGCTGATGATCTGAAAAACGCCGCGGTCCGCCGCGGCTTTTTAAGCGAAAAATATATTTTTAAAGCCGCAACGGAGACAGAAAGGCGCCGTCGCTTGTCCGGCGAAGCGCCGGGCAAGTAAAAAGAAGTTTAAAAATGGACGGTATCGCTAAAGCATAAAAACGCGGCGTAAACGCTTTGCCGTCAGAGACAGTCGCGCCTCAGGCGCGCATAAGGAGAATTGCGTTATGCAGAAAATAGCCAGTTTTTGCGTCGACCACACAAAACTTTTGCCGGGCATCTATCTGTCAAGAAAGGACAGAAAAGACGGCGTTACCGTGTCCACGTTCGACTTGAGAGTGACCGCGCCCAACGTTGAGCCGGTCATGGATCAGCCTGCGCTCCACACGATAGAGCATCTGGCGGCGACGTGGCTGAGGAATTGCGAAATAAAGGACGACGTCGTATATTTCGGACCCATGGGGTGCCGGACGGGGTTCTATCTTCTCGTATTCGACGAGCCGACGCCCGAACAGATCTCAAAGTACGTGAAGGGCGCGTTTGAGTTTATCGTCGGTTTTGAAGGGAAGATCCCCGGCGCGAAGGCGGACGAATGCGGCAATTACCTTGAGCAGAATCTTGAAATGGCGAAGTATTACGCGAATAAGTTTCTCAAGGAGCTTGAAAAAAATCCGCGTTTTGTCTATCCTGTCAGTCGGTGACTGCATACCATACCAATATATTTCTTCAATACTAAATATTTACCGAAAAAGAGAAATAAATTATTGATTTACTAAAATATTCATTATACAACTATTTATACTAAATTATTAGTACGGCAAAGTGGAAATATGCAGGCAAACCACACATGAGTAACACGCAAATTAAACGCACAGTGGAATCCTCAGACGCACCACATATGAGCAACACACAGGTGAAATGCACAGGGAAATCCTCAGGCAAACTACATATGCGGAATATGCAGGCGAACAGCGCAGTGAAATCCACAAGTGCATTACACATGAGTAACATTCAGGCGAATGGTACCGTGAATCCCTCAGGCGTATTACATGCGGCATACCGGACCGGAATAATACGAACAAGGTTTAAAGCGGCAAATTTCCGTCCCGGTGTGACCGGGAGCAATGGTCGGCTATCGCGAGTTGATGCTTGCTGCGGTCAAAGAAGCTTATAACAGTTACAGGTACATTGTGAAGCTTTACGTTATGTAGTCAGATACAAGAAACAAGGTTTGAAACTGATGCTACCTCAGGCGATGATTTTCAGTGAGTCTTTTTGAAACTACGGCATAAAACA
>CASFWW010000066.1:0-21004 GCA_949298505.1 uncultured Christensenella sp.
ATCGTCGCGCTTGTCGACCTTATGACCTTCGGGAAGCGCATAGAAGGCGTTCATCCAGTACGCTATGCCTGCGAGACCGCTGTGCGCGTCGACAGAGACAAGCGGCGGTTTGCCGAGCAGTTTTTCGGTGTTGAATATGTTGTATATCTCCTCGTCCTTGAGCAGACCGTCCGCATGGACGCCCGCTCTCGTCGTATTGAAAGACTTGCCGACGAACGGAGTCTGCGGCGGGATTATGTAGCCGAGCTCGTCCTCGAAATATTTCGCGATCTCGGTGATCGCCCTGAAGTCTATGCCGTCGTCCGTGCCTTTCAGAGACGCATACTCTATCATCATCGCTTCGAGAGGACAGTTGCCCGTTCTCTCTCCAATGCCGAGAAGCGAACAGTTGACGGAAGAACATCCGTACAGCCACGCGGTGGTCGCGTTGGTGACGACCTTGTAAAAATCGTTGTGACCGTGCCACTCGAGAAGTTCGCTGGGGACTTCCGCGTAATATTTAAGACCGCTGATTATGCCGGGAACGCTTCTCGGAAGCGTGACGCCGGGGTAAGACAGACCGTAGCCGAGAGTGTCGCACGCCCTGATCTTTATGTCCACGCCGCTTTCCTTGCGCAGTTTCATCAGTTCGTAAGCAAACGGAGCGACGAAGCCGTAGAAGTCCGCCCTCGTGATGTCCTCGAAGTGGCAGCGCGGAACGATGCCTTTGTCTAGCGCCATCTTGACGATGTTCAGATATTTCTCAGCCGCCTGCTTGCGGGTCATGTTCATCTTCTTGAATATATGGTAATCCGAGCAGCTCACCAGAATACCCGTTTCCTTGATGCCCATCTCCTTGACGAGTCCGAAATCCTTTTCGTTGGCGCGGATCCAGCTGGTGACTTCAGGGAATTCGTAGCCCAGTTCCATACACTTTCTGACAGCTTCCCTGTCCTTTTCCGAGTACAGGAAGAACTCGCTCTGTCTGACGAGTCCCTTTTTGCCGCCGAGCTTGTGCAGAAGCTTGTATATGTTCACTATCTGCTCCACGGTAAACGGCGAAGTGGACTGCTGTCCGTCGCGGAAAGTGGTGTCCGTGATCCAGATCTCCTCAGGCATATCCATCGGGGTCTGACGGAAGTTGAACGCGACTTTGGGCACTGTGTCATAATCGAAAAGGTCGCGGAAAAGGTTGGGCTGCTCCACGTCCTGCAGGAAGGGGCGCCAGTTGCTCTCGATTAATAAATTCTTGTCTTTATTGTACTTGATCATCTCTTTCTCCTCTGATCCGGTCTGATCTTAAAATTGTTATCTTATCATTTCGCTTTCCCGGCTCACTCGCCCGAAGAAAGCATTTCGTTCCTGTTTGCGAGCGCGAGCGCGTCGAGCATCTCGAACAAATCGCCGTCCAGGAACGCGTCCAGAGAATAAAGCGTCAGCCCTATCCTGTGGTCGGTGATCCTGCCCTGCGGGAAGTTGTACGTCCTTATCCTCTCGGAACGGTCTCCGGTACCGACCAGCATTTTTCTGCTGGAGGCGTACTCTTTTTCCTGCTGAGTGCGGTAATAGTCGTAAACGCGGGATTTGAGCACTTTCATCGCGCTTTCCTTGTTCTTTCCCTGCGACTTTTCGTCCTGACAGGTAACGACTATGCCGGTGGGCAAGTGGGTTATTCTTATCGCGGATTCCGTCTTGTTGACGTACTGTCCGCCCGCGCCGCCCGCGCGGTATGCGTCTATCTTGAGGTCTTTTTCAAGAATTTCGACTTCGACGTCCTCGGCTTCGGGAAGCACCGCGACAGTGACGGTCGACGTGTGTATCCTCCCCTGCGATTCTGTCTCAGGCACTCTCTGCACACGGTGTACGCCGCTTTCGTATTTCAGCCTGCTGTATGCGCCGTGACCCGTGATCATGAATACGGCTTCCTTTATGCCGCCGAGGTCGTTCGCGTTTACGTCTATCTCCTTGACTTTCCAGCGGCAACGCTCGGCAAAGCGCTCGTACATTCTGACAAGCTCCGCGCCGAAAAGCCCGGCTTCGTCTCCGCCCGCGCCAGCTCTTATCTCTATGATGACGTTCTTGTCGTCGTCCGGGTCTTTGGGAAGAAGCGCAATTTTCAGGCTTTCCGTAAGTTCTTCCCTCTTTTTAAGCGCTTCGCTCAGTTCTTCTTTTGCGAGAGAGACCATCTCTTTGTCCGAGCCGTCGTCTATTATCTCCCTGCACTCTGCGACCGTTGCTTCGTTTGCGCGGTATTCCGCGTAAAGATTCACCGGTTCTTCGAGAGCAGATCTCTCTTTTACAAGTTTCTGCCAGGTCGCGGTATCGGCGATCACGGCGGGATCGGAGATCTTCACCGTCAGTTCGTCAAATCTGTTTTTCATGCTTTCCAGCTTTTCAAACACCTTTCTTTACCGCCTTTACAATTCTTTCGATCCCTTGCAGATCTTTTAATATCCCGCAGTCGTATCCGCCGAGCATCTTTACGATTTCATGCGCCTGACCCATGCCGCATTCCAGCAGGATACAGCCGCCGTCCGTTATGTGTTCTCCCGCTTCAGCCGCAATTCTTCTGTAAAAATCCAGCCCGTCCGCGCCTCCGTCCAGCGCGATCCTCGGCTCAAAATCTCTGACTTCACGGTCCAGCTTCCCGATATCCTCCGTGGGTATGTAAGGAGGATTGGAAACTATCAGGTCAAACCTGCCGTCTATTTTGTCAAACGCGTCGGACAGAACGAATTTTATTTCCGCACCGTTGTTCAGCGCGTTTTTCTTTGCCGTTTCAAGCGCCTTTTCAGAAATATCGCTTGCGGTCACCCCGGCTTTTGTGAACAGTGCGAGCGCTGTCGCTATACATCCGCTGCCCGTGCAAAGATCGAGTGCGCGCGCGCCTTCTTTGTCTTTTAAGAACGATATTGCCTGTTCCGCAAGAAGTTCGGTTTCGGGTCTCGGACAGAGAACGTCGCGGTTTACGTTTATTTTCAACCCGAGAAATTCTGTATATCCGAGCACCTGCGAAAGCGGCGCGCCCTTTGCGCGTTCTTCCGCTATCCTTTGCATTGAGGCGAATTCTTCGTCCGAAATTTCTCTCCTCAACGCAAGCGACGCCCTGCCGCATCTCAGCACGTGGCACGCGATCCAGTCGGGTTCGCTTCCGTCTGCGTCGGTATCCTTTATAGTTTCCGCGACAAGCGCGAGCGCGCGTCTGAGCGGTATCACTTGTCCGAGTCTCCGTCTGTGTCGGCGTCCTTGTCCGCTTCTTTATCCTCGCCGGACTCTGCCCCGTTCCCGTCGGCTTTTCCGTCTTTTTTCTCTTTCTTTTCTTTGCCGGAAGATTTTTCCTCGAACTCCTCTCTCTCTTTCAGAGCTTTTTCGTTCGCCTTTCTCGCTTCTTCAGCCTTTATGTTGAGTTCGACGGCTTTTTCAGCGAGTTCTTCGTCGGTCATCTCACCCTTTGCCGCAGACAGCATGAGCAGTGATCTGGAATGTTTGATATGGCTGATCTGATCGTATTCGTCGGGAGAAACGCCCATGCCCTTACATATTAGATCTTTTACCCTCTCCTCGGTCACTCCTGTTTTCAGAAGTTCTTTTTCAACGTTCTTTCTGAGCAGTTTGGTGTCGAACCTGAGTTCGGGAAGATCGGGATTCTCGTCCATCGCGAGTACGGTTTTGAAGGCAACGATCGCCACTTCGACCATGCTGTCGTCGGGCTGACGAGTCGTCAGCTTTTGAAGCAGAAGCCCGGGAGCTTTCAGCACCCGCACGAAAGCGTTGTCGAACTTTGCGAGAAACTTGAGCACTTCGTAGCTCACTCCCGCAACGACCGGGATGAGCGCGATCCTGATCAGGAATCTGACCCACAGCTGATCGCTCCAGCCGGTGAGCGAAAACACAAGCACGCTTACGACCATGGTAATGAACATGAACGTCGTGCCGCATCTGTCGTGGACCGTGGTCATCTTCTGCGCGTTTTCGACGGTCAGTTCGAGATCGTGTTCGTAACAACTGATCGTCTTGTGTTCCGCGCCGTGATACATATAGACGCGCTTGATGTCTTTCATCGCAGACGTAAGCGCAATGTATCCGATGAAGATAAGCATGCGGATGAAGCCTTCGAGAAGGTTCATCGCGATCTTGACGCCTATGTTGACGTCTGTGTTTATCTTGAAAAGCGCAATGAGTCCCGTCGTGATCAGTTGCGGTAAAAAGAAAAACAAGCCGACGGAAAGCGCTACGCCGATCAGAACAGAGATCGCCATGATAACGCTGAAAACGTCGACTTTAAAAGTTTTTGCAAACCACTTTTCCGCTTTTGAAGGCTCTGACTCTCCGTCGAAAACCTCTCCGGAACGCATAAGCGTGCGTACGCCCGAGACCATCGTCCCCAAAAAGCTGAAAATCCCCCTCAGAAAGGGCGCGCGGAACAGAAAATTTTTTTCTTCGGCAGGCTTCAGATACTGACTTTCCACGACGATATTGCCGTTTTCGTCGCGCACTGCTGTTGCCATACTGCGCTTACCGCGCATCATGACTCCCTCGATAACTGCCTGACCGCCTATTCCTACGCTCTTTTTTCTCATCGCAATGACTCCATAAAAAAATACGGTGCAGGATAAGTTCCTGCACCATTATTATCCGATTACAGACTGTAACGTTTCTTGAACTTATCTACTCTACCGCCGGTATCAACGAGCTTCTGCTTGCCGGTATAGAAAGGATGGCACTTGTTGCAAACGTCTACTTTAATGACGTCAACGTCCTTGGTGGTGCCGCAAACGAACTTCTCGCCGCAGGTGCACTGGATGATCACGTCATGATATTTGGGTTGAATGCTCTCTTTCATGTTCTTCACCTCACTGAATTCTTTTACGCACATAAGATTATACATATTTATCTTTTTCAAGTCAAGCGTTACACACGGATTTTTTTACGATTGAAAAATTTACCTCGATTTGACCCCTCCGGTCTTTTTCACGTCGTTTATGCCCTTGCAATCCGACAAAAATTGTGTTATGATAAAAACCACTTAAAGTGTGAGAGGAAGTTATATGAAATCTTTGGTCCTGACTGAACCGGGCAAACTTGAACCGGTTGTCAACGAAGAAAAGGACGTGCCGCACGATTGTGTCAAAGTCCGCATTGCGCGCGCTTCGATCACGTCGTCAGATCTGTCCGCTTTCAAAGGAAAATCCAATTTTTATCCTGTTATGCCGTCAAGAATAGCGATGGGACTTGTCAGCGAAAGCTCTGATTTCACGCTGAAAACCGGTCAGAGGGTCATGCTTTCACCTTACCGCAAGTCGCAGGGCGTTTTCCAGGTCAGCGGCGTGGATAAAAACGGCTATCTCGCAGATTACGTCATCGTGCCTCTTTCCGAGGTTTACGCGATACCAGAAGGGATCTCGGACGAAGCCGTCGTGTTCATTGAAGACGTCGCGCTTGCCGAAAACATCATAGAACGCCTGGACGTGGGTAAAACTCAGTATATCCTGCTCAACGGCTGCTCCGCGCTCAACTACATTCTGGGTCAGCTTTCCATATATTACCAGGCGATACCCGTGATCATCGACAAGGACCAGGAACTCCTCGACCTTGCGCAGGACCTCGGGATATACTACACCGTCAATCCCAACGAAGAAAACGTATATCAGAAAGTCAAAGAGATCACCTCGGGCAAGATGTGCGATTATATGGCGCTTGACCTGGACACTCATCCGGACATGGAAGGTCTGCTCTCCTGTATGCGCGAAGGCGGCAAACTCTGCCTTGCCGGTCTTGACAAAAAAACAGAAAATCTTACCACCGACCTCGCGCCGGTATTTACCAAAGGTCTTGAGATCTTCGGTCTGAACAACGGCGACGGAGAAATCGAAACCGGCATCAATATGATCGCGACCGAAGTCGTGAAAGTCGACAAGCTCGTTGAAAGGATCGTCGACATATCAGAAGCCGCCAAGGTGATGGAAAGCATGTCCAAGGAACCGCCTCACGCTTTGAAAACAATTGTGAAATGCTGAAAACACAGCCGCTTTACAGCGGCTTTTTTCATCGTCTGAGCAAGATAATGATTTTACAGAATTTTCCTACCCGTGTTTGTTATCTCTTGAATAGCATATCCGCTATCCTGTCGATCGTACCCGCGCCGAGAAGCAGGATTATCCCCTTTTTGTCAAGACGCGTTTTTATATAATCCGCGGCGGCTCCGTAACCGTCCATATACATGCACCCAGTCTTTTTGCATTTTAGTCTCAGATACAGATCATAAGCCGTTCCGCCCTCTATATTACTTTCCCGCGCCGCATACGTGGGCAGGATAACAACCTCGTCCGCCCAATAAAAGCTGTCTGCAAAATCGTCTATCATAGACTTTGTGCGGCTGAACGTATGCGGCTCGAAAAACACTGTTATCTCTCCCCTTGTCATCACCCTCGCCGTGTCGATCGCCGCGGCTATCTCTCCCGGATGATGCGCATAATCCACGATCACTCTCGCGCCGCCTTCAAGCATCCCTTTACATTCGAAGCGCCTGCTCACACCGCAAAACCCCGCAAGCGCTCTGCCCGACGCAGAAATATCCAGTCCCAGCCCGTCTGACACCGCAAGAGCGGCAAGTGCGTTCAGTATGTTGTGTTTGCCGTATACCTGAGAGGTGAATCTTCCGACGCAAACCGAGTATCTGTAAACCGAAAAAGAATATATTCCGTTTTCGTAACTTACGTCGTCCGCTCTGTAATCGCAGTCCGGATTAAAGCCGAAAGTCAGCGTTTTCACTCCTTTCAGCTGAAAATGATCTTTCAGATTGTAGTCTACGACAAGCAGTCCGCCCTGCCTGACGTTTTCTGCAAATCTTGCGAAAGTCCGCTTCAGATCGTCCAGGTCTTTGTAGCAGTCAGGATGATCGAACTGTACGTTCAGCACGACTGCGATATCTGGGCTTAGCGCGAGAAAACTCCGCTTGTATTCGCAGGCTTCGGTCAGAAAAACGTCTCTGCCGGTATCGGTAAGACTTATCTCGCCTCCGGGCAGATCACCGCCTATATGCCCTATAAACCTGACTCCCTGAGCCTTGAGCATGCATGAGATCATTGCCGTGACAGTAGTTTTTCCGTGAGTGCCTGCAACGGCGACGGTCTTTTTGCACAGACCTCCTATCAGCGCGAGAAAGACCTTTCTCTCCATCACGGTTTTTCGCCTCTCTTTCGCATAGGACAGCTCAGGGTCGCTTTCAGGAATACAAGCGGTATATACAACGAGTTCGGCTTTTTCCACTACGGAAACGTCGCTGCCGCAATATGCGTACACTCCGTTTTCACACAATTTTTCCAACACGGGAGAATCAGCCTTGTCCGAACCGGTGACAGTCATCCCCATCCCGGCGCAAAGCAGGGCAAGCGCCTTCATGCTCACTCCCGCAACTCCGATAAAATGCACGTTATGAAAATCAGTCAGATCAAGCATACAACATTATATGCTCGCTCAACAGGAAATGTCCTGGATCGCTTGTTTATTTTACTGTTTTTAACGCTGACGATAAATATAAAAATCATAAGAAAAAATACACTTGGCGCGTTGTTGTACGATATCTTACCTTAAATTTAAATTAATAAAATTTTTAAGTTTTTTTTAATTAAAAATATTGTTTTTTCAAAATTATTATGATATATTGTTATTACTAAAGCAAAACCGTAACGAGGTATCTATGAAAATTACCGACATAAAAATCAGATTGGTCACCAAAGAAAACGACTGGCTCAAGGCCGTTGCTTCCGTCGTGTTCGACGAATGTTTCGTGCTTCACGACATCAAGATCATAGACGGCAAACTCGGGCTTTTCATTGCAATGCCCAGCCGCAAGACCCCCGACGGCGAATATAAGGACATCGCGCACCCGCTGAACACGGAAACACGCGACGAGATCAACCGTAAAGTGCTTGAAGCATATGAAAAATCCTTGCTTGAAGCAGGAGCGTCTCCCTCTGCCGAATAATCAGACATTCTCACTTTTAGAATACAACACCTCAAAAAAGGCAACCGCATATTTTTTTCACGGTTGCCTTTTCCCTTTGGCTTTTACAGCCTGTCCTTTTCCATCATCTTGTATAGTTCGTTGTAGACGGGCAGGTTTCTTTCGTATATCTTTTTGTACACTCTGTTGTAATACTGCATATATCTGACATGATTTTCGTCGATAGGCTTGAAGGAATCTTTGACTCTGACCATGCCCGCGACCGCGTCTTGTATCGTCCCGTAATAACCGAGCGAGCTGAATCCGACGATCGCGCACCCGAGTCCGCTGGTTTCGTACGTCTGCACGCGGTACACTTCTCTGCCCATGATATCCGCTGTGATCTGACAGATAATATCGCTTTGCGATCCGCCTCCGGCGACCGCTATGCGCGTGATCTTGTTGCGCGATCTCCTCTGAAGGTTTTCCAGTCCGTCGTAGAGCGCGTAGCCGAGCCCTTCAATTATAGCCCTGTACACGTGGAGCCTGGTGTGAATATCCGAAAAACCGATCATGATCCCCTTTGCCTGCGGAGTTTTGAGTCCGGGGCCCCAATACGGCTGAACGATGAGCCCGTTACTGCCGAGCGGAATGCCGCTCAGCTTTTCGTCAAGCAGTTTTTCTGCGGAAACTCCCAGTTTTTCCGCTTCTATCTTCTCATTGAGAGCGAACTGATCCTTGAACCATGAAACCATCCAGAAGCCTCTGAATATCTGTATTTCGGGATTGTACTTGCCGTTGGCGACCGCCGTATACGCAGGCATGAACGTCTCCGGCTCAACGTATTTGTCCGTCGTGATCTCGACAGAAGCCGCTGTGCCCAGGCTGACAGAGGCGACGTCTTTTGAAAGACAACCGTTTCCCACAGTTTCGCACGCCTTGTCCGCGCCCGTCGCGATAAACGGCAAACCTTCCTTGATCCCCGTCTGCTCACTGCACTCCTTTGTTATGTATCCTATCACGTCGCCCGGATCGACAAGTTCGCACATCTTATCCGTCGGGCAACCGAAAACGGGGAAATTGAGCGCGTATTTGCTCATCCAGTCTCTCTTGCGGTAATCGTACGGGAACTTTGCAGCCTGTCCGGCTCTGCTGTCAGCAAGTCTCCCGGTGAATTTATAATTATACCATGCGGTCGGCATGACGATCTTGGCGGTTTTTGCCCAGACGTCGGGCTGATTGACTCTGACCCAGTTGGTATAGCTTGTCTTTCTTGAAACCTTTGCCGTCTCTCCCATACCTACGACGGCATAAAGAAACCTGTTCAGAAGCGGCATTGGATCAGGACACTTGACCTCGCGCTTGTCCATCCACATGATCGCATTGCGCGTAGGATTGCAGTCTTTATCAAGGAAAACAAGTGAATTTCTGACGCTTGTTGCCGTTACGCCGACAATGTCATTCCATCTGTCACCCACTTCCTTTTTGAGTTCCTGCGAAACTTTGCAGATTCCCTGCCAGCTTTCCACGGGGTTTTTCTCCGCTCTGTTGTCATTCTTGGAAATATACGGCGGTTCGTCATGCTTTGTCTTTCCGATCAGGTTTCCCTTGCTGTCGAAAAGCAGAGCGCGTGTGCTTTGCGTGCCCACGTCGAATACCAGAATGAGCGGCTCGGAACTACGCATTTTCTCCTCCTGTTTCTTCGAGTTTTCTGTAATCTACCTTTCCTATCTGCGTAAGCGGCAAACGGGAACGGAATTCAACGACCCTCGGGATCGCGTATTTGAGCAACTTGGCTTTTATCTCTGTGACCACCTTTTGCTCAAGCGCCTTTTCGTCGGCGCCCTCTTCCGGTTGGATTATCAGCCTTACGGCAGGTTTGCCGTCGTCAGTCATTGAGACGACGCAACTGCGTCTGACACCTTCCACCTTGTTCACAACGTTTTCTATCTCTTGCGGAAACACGTTGTTTCCCGAGATCTTTATCACCCTTTTCTTGCGGTCGACGAAATAGACAAATCCGTCTGAGTCTATTCTGCCCATATCGCCGGTACGCACCCATTTCGCTCCGTCATATTCAAAGAACGCGTTTTGGGTTGCCTCTTCGTCTCCGTAATAGCCCGTCATCATCGTATTCGAACTTATGCAGAGATTCCCGACCGTATCGCACGCAACAGGCTTGTCCTCATCGTCGAATATTCCGAAGCGCGTGTTTTTGAACGGTTTCCCAATCGAACCTTCGCGGTAGTTTTCAGGGGTATTCACGCAGCATATGCCGGCTTCGGTAAGTCCGTAACCTTCGTTCAGCCGTATCGGATTTCCGGCAGCCTTCGTCGCTTCGTAAAACCTCTCTTTGACGCTGTTGCTCAGCTTGTCCCCTCCGCAATAGCAATGTTTAAGACGGCTGATATACTTGCCTTTGAAGTAACCGCAGTCGAGCATCTTGGCAAACATATTGGGCACGCCTGATATGAACGTTGCCGAAGTGCTTTTCAGCAGTTTGCACGCCCTGACCGGGTCAAACCTGGGCATCAGCACCACCTGACCGCCTGCGCATATCGTAGTGTGCATGCATATCCCCAGCCCGAAAGTGTGGAATATAGGCAGCACCATCAGCATCCCGTCTCTGTCGTCGACCGGCTTGCCGCCTATCAGCGCGAGCGCGTTCTCAGCAAGGCAGTTGAAAGCCGAATTGTCAAGCATAACGGTCTTTGACGCTCCGGTAGTCCCTCCGCTGTGCATATATACCGCAATGTCAGATCCTTTTATGTCCGGATATTTTCCCACGTCAGGAACTGATCCGGCTTTGCCTTTGATCACGTCGGCATACCTGACGATTTTGTCGCCGTAAGGCACCGTCCTTGCCGCCTTCGCAGTCTTCAGCTTATAAAGCGGTCTGAGCGCGGCGGGCAGATAATCAGCGGCGCTCGCCACGATCAGAGGAACATTCAAGCCTTCAAGATACTGCTTGTATCCCGGATAGAACTCCTCGAATATTACGGCGGCACATGCGTCCATGCCCTTTATGAAATCCGCAAGCGCCTGCCCGGTCACGAGAGGATGCACGGCGTTCACGATCGCGCCGGTCTTGTTTATCGCATAAAACGCTACGATGGCGTCGGGTATGTTGGGCAGACACAGCACGACGTTGCGCCCCTTTCCCGCTCCGATCGAACGCAGATACGCCGCCAGCTTGTCGCAATGGCGGAAAAATTCCCCTTTCTGAATCGTACGTCCGAAATACGATATTGATTTGTTTGAGTCCGGCAGATGCGCTGTATTGTCCGCAAAATGCCGGTACATCGATTTATCAGAATACTGCATCGAGTAACCTTTCGAGCTTATTATCAGCATTGAAATTTTGTCTGTCCAGCTTCTTTCCGTACGCGAGCAACATCACCGCAAACTGAACGAAGAACACTATCCCGAACCCCGCTGAGACGTCGGTAAGATAGTGATGCCCGTCGGTAACGCGTGCGAGCATGACCACCGCCACGAAAATCACCGACACGAGGAATACTTCCTTCTCTCTGTTCCTGAACTTTTCAAGGATCCCGCAAAGAGGAAGCATCAGGAAAAGCGTACCTCCGAAAGCGGCATGCCCGGACGGGAAAGAATCGCCGCCGACGCGTACGATCTTGTACCAGGGCGTGTACTGCGCGTCGGAAATCTGAGTGTCCACATAGCGCGCCCTGCCCCATATCGTCTTGAGGAGGAACACCAAAATACCTGTCACCGCTACGGTGAACAGAACTACGAGCGCCCATTTTTTGAGCGACGCAAGCTTATCCAGGTCGGCTTTCTTTACGGTAAAGAACACAATGACCGACAGAGGAACCGACAAGATCGCTCCGATAGCGAGAGCTATCTTCGTGCTTGAAAACAGCATCTCTCCCAGATCGATAAAAGCAAGTATGCCGGCAAGGTATCCCATCGCGATAAATATGACTGATTTGATCTTTTTACATTCTTTCACGCGCGCGTTTTCAGCCAGAAAGTTGCACGCAAAAACAGACAGTACGAACGCGGGCATTTTCCCCACAGCCTCGTACATCTTGCCGAACGCATTGGCTCTGAAGTACAAAATCTCTGAAACTTTCAGGTCAAAAAGCGTCCCTATTGCAAAAAGCACCAGTATCGCCGCGGCGACAAAAGAAGACCAGATGTAAATTTTCTTATTGTCCAATACTTTCCCCTTCCTCTGTTTTATTTTCCGCTATTCGGAAATTATTTTTGCCTTTGCCGAAAAACAAATATCTGCAAAGGACGTATATAAGATATGTGACGTATCCGCCGGCTAGCACGTCGGAAAGAAAATGCGCGTCATCCACTATTCTCGCAACGGCTACAACGGCGGTGAAAACTACGCAACAGACGTTCACTGCTACCCTCACACGTTTTTTACTCCACTCGGGATAGAGATCGCAAAGCGCCGCAAGAACGAACACGTGAGCCGCGCTCGAGGTGTGCCCTGACGGAAAAGACGTGTAATGGTAATCCGGGTTGGGGTTTTCCCTTCCTATGTTAATCTTGTACCACGGCGTGAAGCCGTCGAAATTCCCCTCAGTCAGCATGTCGCGATAACGCATGCGGCAGAATATGTTCTTGCTGATCTGAATTACAGCAAGCGTCGCCAGCGTGAACACGATCAGAAACACGCCGTATTTGAACAACTTCTTCATCTTGTCTTTCTGTACGAGAGATCCCACCCACAGACTGACCGCTCCGAGCCCTGCTGCTCCAACGACGGAAAACCCCAGAAGGTGCGGCGCTTCAGTCAGTTTCGTGCCTGCGTAAAAGAAAAAGAACCATCCGCCGAACACGGCAAGGCACGCAACGACGTACGTGACGACGCGCTGCCATTTTTTCGCGGGCAGATAAGCGTTGTAAAAGACTATCACTCCGCCGACAGGCACAGCGAAATAAGCCGGATATTCTCCGACGATCGCAAAAAGATCGGCAAAAAAGCTGTCCCCGTCAGACAACGCGTGATTTATCTGAAGGTCGTATTTAGTAGCCACTGCCATCAATGCGATAATGAATACAAACGCAACGGCATTGACGATCCAGAATACTTTTTTTGCAAATCCTTTTTCAATTTCCATGATTACCTGCGCAGGCGCAAATGCGCGCCCTATATTATTATAATATTTTTTATCTGCATAATCAAGTACTTTATAAATTTCTTGACTTGCGTGCAGAATGTGAACCCGGTTTTCTCCCGTTATTTCGCGGCGCGCAAAAAAATTTACTGTCAACGCAGGCTTTTCAGAGACGAATGTCAACCTCTTTTCCTTTAAGAACACAGCGACACACGGTCCTCATCCGTCGTTTGCGATAATTTGTAAAAAAACGCACCGGGTTTCCCCGATGCGTAATTTCATTTTTGATCAGTTCTCAGAACGCTTTGGAAGCAAGATCTTCAAGCGTGTAACCTTCTTCGGTTGGATAGTAGGAATAGCTTGCATTGCTGTTGAGCGTAATGGAAGTGGAGATGATGCCTGCAACCTGCATGTAGTAGGACTCGGTCAGCGCAAGGCTCTTGATGTAACCGTTCTCCCACATAACGACTTCAAGTTTGATGGTCTCGAATCTGAAGTTCTTGGGGGTCATGCCGGACTGTTTCTCGAGCATATACATCATCTGTTCCTGATATGCGGTGGTGGAAGTTTCGGGGTTAGCTACGATCGTGAAGCTGTAGGTCTTGGTTTCAGGATCATAGGTAGCCTTTTCACTGCTCTGATCAGCGAGGTAAGTGTCTTCGTTGACGTCGTACATCCAGATCTTGCTGGGATCAGCCGCCTTAGCGTCAGAATAAGTCTGCATATCGGTGAATCTTTCGGTCTCGTTGAAGTCCTTGCCTTCCTTGATGGAAAGGGTGTAATCATCCTGGTTGACTTCAATGTTCTTCTTGTCAACGTTTCTGAAAGCGATGTCGGAGCTGTCAGCCGTGTTTTTGATGTAGGTCTCTTCCCAGATCTTGATCATGTCGTAACCGACCGTACCGGAAAGGTTGTTGCTGAACTGAGTGTAAACTCCGTCAGAAACGCTTCCGTTTCTGATCTTCTCAGATCTTACGAACTGAACGATCTCGATGACCTTGAGTACCTTAGTGGAAATGCTGCCCATGCTGGTGGAAGCAACGAAGTCGGCAGCGCTGTAGTTCTGCTCTGCCGCCATAAGCATCTCGATGGGGGACATATCAGCATTTACTGCAACCGCAGGGGTCTGATCCGGCATCGTGGAGCCGAAGCTTTCGTCGATGGTGATGTCAACATCGTTGTCGCAGCCGACGAAAGACACGCAGGTAAGAGCGACGAGCATTATTGCAACGATTGCAACGATAAACTTTTTCATATTCTTCTCCTTTATAATAACTACCCTCGATTGAAATCTTTTTTCGGGTCACTGTTATTTTATCTTATAAAATTGTAAAAATCAAGTAAAAGTTCAGCTAAAATATATACGATTTGGACACAAAAAATTAATAATCGTCCATAATATTTATCTGAAAACCCGATAATTTGTAGAAATCGGCACTTTTACAGCCCGAAATTTTAATTATTCTTCAATATACGCATTTCTCGGTTTTTCTTTTGCCGGGAAATTTAATTTGACATAAATAATTTGATAATGTATTATGATAATACCCGTGCAAAACTGAACGAAAATAAATTATTTGTAAAGAAAACAACAAGGAAACATAATATGAGTACTTATTTTATAACTACAGAAGCTACAAGCGACTACCCTTCCTCTTTGAAAGAAAAGGATTTCGCCGTCATTCCCATGGCGTACAGCATATGCGGCAAAGATTACGACGGAGAAAACGAAAAACTCACCCCCAAGGAGTTTTACGACGCTTGCCGTAACGCTAAAACAAAGGAAGACCTGCCGACCACAGCCATGGTAACGGCATATACCGCAAAAGAATTCTTCACTCCGATACTTGAAAAAGGTTACGACGTGATCCACGTCGGATTTTCCTCTCAGCTGAGCGGCACGTTCGATCAGATATGCGCCGCCGCAAACGAACTCAGAAGCGAATTTCCCGAACGGAAGATAACCGTGATAGATTCAAAATCCGCTTGTTTCGTTGAGGGACTCATTGCGTATTACGCTCTCAGGGCGCGTGAAAACGGCGCAAATTACGAGGATTGCGTAAAGCTCGTCGAAGAACTTTCCGGGAAAGCCTGCGGATTTTTCACAATTGAAGACATCAACCATCTGTGCCGCACCGGAAGGGTGAGCAAAGCGGAAGCGTTCATCGGCTCCACTCTGCACATAAAGCCCATTCTTCATATCAATCCCGAAGGAAAACTTATACCCGTCACCAAAGCGATCTCCAAAAAGCGCGCCATGCACGGCATAGTCGGGCTCGCCAAGGAAAACATGCTCCCTGCCAGCGAACAGAAACTGGTCGGCATCGGGCATGCAGACGCTTATGACGACGCTCTCCTCCTTGAAAAAATGGTCAAAGAAGAACTGGGCGTGAAAAACACGGTGATATTCGACGTCGGATCCGTCATAGGTTCGCACGTCGGCGCAGGCATGCTGGCAGTCATCCTTCTTTGCAAGGACAAAAACGTGCGCTGAGAAAAACGTACGTCAACATAAAAAAACGGAGCCTGCCGCTCCGTTTTTTTGTTTGCAAAAATAATTTAACGGCTGAAACCGTTTGTCGGAAACAACAGTACAGACACGATCCCGACAGCGGTCTCTCCTCTTATTCTTTTTTCTGATTATTTTTCCCGTCATCAGGCTTTGGACCCGCAACCAGTTCTCTTCTTTCGTCCTGAGGCGTGACGGGGTCTTGTCCCGAGTCGGATTCTTGCCCCGCAACGGGTTCTTGCCCCGCAACGGGTTCTTGCCCCGAGTCTCTGCCGGTTTTCTCAACGCCGCTGCCGCCCGGGGTTTCGCTGTCTTCCGCGCCGGAAAATGCCACGGACCCGCTCTCCTCACCGGAGACGGACGCATCCGCGCTTTCATCCTTTGTCTGCCGCTCGAGTTTTTTGTTCCTGCGCATCTTCACCACGACCATAACGATATAGAAAGCAAGCACGATGAGTACGATGACCAGGAACACGGTCAGTATGATGTCGACGTAATCTTTGAAGAAATATGTCAGAGCGGTGACGATCGCGCCTGCGGTAAGATTGCCGAGAAGTACGCTTACAAGCGCCTTCCAGAACGGCATGTCGAGAAAAGCGGCGATCGCGCTGCCCGTCCACACACCGGTCAACGGCAGAGGCACGGCAACGAAAGCGTAAACGCCCAGCATTTTTTTCTTCATTTTTTTGGGATCGTTCCTTTCCGACTCTTTCACAACTTTGTCAGCGCGCGACCTGAAAGTTCCTTCTACCGCAAGCGCAAGCGTGCGGAACCATCTTGTCTTTTTCATCCAGTCCAGAACGGGTCTAAGGATAAGAAGAAGAACCGGGCACACGAGAGAAGAACCCACCCACGCCCAGAGAAACGCCTCCCAGAGCGGCATACCCATTGCGACTCCGACGGGAATACTTCCTCTGAGTTCAATGATCGGAATGACGGCGATGACGATCAGGGTCAGCACGTCGTTTTTCAATGTGTTTTCAAAAAAAGTTATGATAGCGTCAGTCATAATCTTACCTTTATTATTATATAAAAAACCACGGACTCAAGTCAACGATATGTTCTCAATATTATTTTTTTGTTGCAATATCGGACTTTTTATTCTAATATATAGTTATGCAGAAATTACTCAGTCTCACCAGAAAAGCGATCAACGACTACAATATGATCAGCGACGGCGACAGCATCGCCGTGGGCGTAAGCGGAGGAAAAGACAGCGTCGCGCTTCTTGCCGTACTTGCCGCATACAAAAAATTCGCACCCGAAAAGTTCAGCCTTACGGCAATAAACATAGACCTCGGATTTAAAGATACGGACGCCGGACAAATGGATAAACTGCGCGAATATTGCGCAAGCGTAGACGTGCCGTTCGTCGTCGAGCATACTCAGATCGCTCAGATCATATTCGATGAAAGAAAAGAAAAATCACCCTGCAGTCTTTGTTCGAAAATGCGCAGAGGCGCGCTCAATTCAGCCGCGATAGCAAACGGATGCAACAAACTCGCGCTCGCACATCACGCCGACGACATCCTGGACACCTTTTTCCTAAGCCTTCTGCACGAAGGCAGACTCTCGGCTTTCATGCCCGTAAGCCATATGGACAGAACGGGAATCACGCTGATCAGACCGTTTATTTACGCAGAGGAGAAATACCTCGCGGGCTTGTGCCGCAGATACGATCTTCCGATAATTCACAACCCCTGCCCCGAAGACAAACACACCAGAAGAGAAGACATGAAAGAACTCGTCGCAAAACTGGACGAAAAATTCCCGGGAAGTAAAAAGCTGATGTTTTCGGCGCTGTTCAATCCGTCGCGCAACAACCTGTGGGACAAGTGTGAAAACCATACGCCTTCTTCAGACGACGAGAAGAAGTGACGACAGCCGCCTATACTGAAATTATTTCGTATCCGTGTTTGTTAAACGCGGATTTTTCTTTTCTCTGTAAAGCTTCTTGGTGCTGTCTCCGCCCCTCAGATGTCTTTCTGAAAGATTGACGCCGAGAACTTCTCTGACCTCAAAATACAAGCCTTCGTCGATCTTTCTCAGCTTCTTCGTCACGTCGGTGTGCACCGTACTTTTCCCGACGCCGAAAACCGCCGCGCACGCCCTCACGGTTGCTTTGTTCCTCACTATGAACAGCGCTTCTTCCCTGATCCTGTCTTCGAAAACGGTCATTGCAAACAGCCCCTTAACGTGTTCTTGTAAACGATATTCCGGATAGAGCGATTTTATGCACGAAGCGGTAAAATCCCGGCGACGCGTATACGTATCGACGCGTATTCATACGTTCATACGTTTTTCTGATATGCGCCGATGAACATTGTCTCATATGTTCTTATTCCGATATGAGGATATTTGCGCATTTTTGGCACACGATACCGATATGGAAAAACTCAGAGAATTTTTCAGAACTCATAAAAAGACGTCAGTTGCGCTGACGGTTGCGGCGGCTTTGCTGACGGGAACGGCAAACGGACTTTTCGGAGGCGGAGGAGGAATGCTTGCCGTCCCGGCGTATACCGTCTTTCTGGGCGAAGAACCCAAGAAAGCACACGCAACAGCGGTCGCGGCGATACTGCCTCTTTCCGCAGTCAGCGCGGCGATCTATATATCCGGCGGAAATTTTAACCCGACTTTCGGATATCATGTCTGCATCGCCGTTATAATCGGAGGTATTGCCGGCTCCCTTTTTCTCAAAAAAATTTCTTCCGGACTGCTTGAAACCCTCTTTTACGGTCTGATGCTTGCTGCCGGGATAAGGATGCTTGTCAGATGAGCGCGGACGCAATATATTATGTACTTGCCGGACTCGCCGGCGGCGTTATGGGCGGAATGGGTCTGGGCGGCGGGACTCTGCTTATACCCGTACTGACGATTTTTCTCAACGTCAGCGGGAAACAGGCGGCGGCGATCAACCTGATCTCCTTCATTCCGATGAGCCTCGTTTCCTGCGTGATACACGCGAAGAACAAACTGCTCGATATTAAAAAAGCTTTGCTGATCGCGCTGCCTGCGGCGGTCACCTGCACTCTTTCCTCTTTGCTAGCCCAGCGCGTTCCGTCCGACGTGATATCCAAAGGTTTTGCGGTGTTTCTGATATGTCTGGCTTGCGTAATGCTGATTTCCCGCGCTTTCGTGCTTTACCGCAAAGCCGTTGCCTCTCTGAGAAGATATCCGCTTTTCCCTCGGCCGGACGCCTGAGAGCCACTGCAAGCCGAGGCAAGTCATACCGCCGGAATATTAATACTGTTTTAATATATCTTTCTTTTTTGTTTTTGCGCGAAAAGTTTATAATAAATATAAGCGTTTTTATTTGATTTTGTAACGCTCTTACTATATAATAATTAGAGTTGAACGGGTGCACGCCCGTTTATATAAGGAAATCAAAACTCAAAGGTGGTTAAATGAAAAGTAACAAGAAATTTTTGCTCACAGTGATTTCGGTGATTCTTGTCATCCTGCTCGTTGCGTCTTTCGTCGCTTGTAAAGACGATACGGTCACGAACACGGACGATGAATCTTCTTCCGAACTTTTCACCAACGGCAGTTTCAGCTCTGCGGACGGCACAAGCTATCCGCTCACTCCGTCCAACTGGACGGGCGCGGCAGGCTCCACAAGCTCGAGCGACACCTATAAGACTCCCAGCGGAAGCGACAATCTTATAGCCGGCGTCATCAGTACTGAAGACAAGTCCTACCGCAGCAACAGCAAGACTTACGGCGGCGCGGCGAATCCGGGCAAGATCGGAGACGACGAAAACATCCTTATGATATACAATAAGGTTTCCACCGTTTACAAGTATACGTCTTCCAGCATCACTCTCAACAAGTCCTCGTATTACAAGCTGAGCGTGTGGGTCAAGACTATCGGCATCGACAAAAACGTCAGCGAATACAACGAAGGCAAGAGCGGCGCGTATATCTATGTCAACGGCGCTGCTTATGCGGCTTTCGAAGCCATCGATACCGAAGGCGCATGGAAGGAATACTCCGTTTATATCGAAACGAGCGACATTTCCTCTCAGACCATCACCGTCGTTCTCTCTCTCGGCAACGGTTCTAAAGCCGAGAACTCGATGACAAAGGGCTGGGCGTTCTTTGACAGCGTCACTCTCGAGAACCTGACCGACGTGGAAGAAGACGAGACCGCATGGACTCAGGGCGATTACACCGCGGTTAAAGAAAGCGATAGCGTTGCGAAATACACGATGAAGCTTTCGGACGCGGATTTCGATTACACGACGTCCACTTCTTCCCCCTACACTCCGAGCAAATACACCGGAGTCAAAGGTACCGGCAACGGCGACGACGCTCCCAGCGCTTCAGACTACATCACCAAAGGACTGCTCAAGACCGCTGATACAACCGCAGTAACGGACAGCGCGAGCGCGACCGAGATCCAGGTGACGACTCACGACGGCTCCGCAGGCAGGCTTTATTATCAGCAAAACAAGAAAGCCACCGCTTACGGCATCAGATCCACCGCGGCGACCAGATTCCTCGGCGGCGAACAGTATTATAAGATCAGCATTTGGGTCAGGACGGTCATTGCGGACGCTAGCAAGGGCATGTCCGTAAAACTTACTGACGGAACGACCGATTCCACCGTATATTACGAGATAGAAAACCTCAACACCGCGGGAGAATGGAAACAGATCGATCTTTTCGTTGAATCCAACCAGTTCAGATATCAGGACGTCTATCTTGAGTTCTGGCTCGGCGAAGGCGGCGAAGACGACGTTTCAACTCACGTTCAGGGTATATTCTTTGTGGACGACATGAGCATCGTCGACATTACCGCCGAAGATTATGCGGCGGCGACCGAAAGCGAAACGGTCTACAAGTGCAGCTTCGCAAGCAAGCTCAGCACAGATTCTCTCGTAAATCTTGCAAACTTCGGCGAAGATAACGGAGAAGACGCCATCACCGGCAGAAGCTCCTTCGGCGTTGTCGACACCGCAAACTGGGAAAGCGGCAGTTACTCCGACATTGAGAATCCCGAGACCCCGACTTCTCTCGAGACGTCGGTGCTCGTCGTCAACAACTACCTACCTTCCGTTTACAAGCTGTCCAACGTTTACGAAAAATCCGACGGCACGGTCAGCAACGGCGCTTACAAAGTCAACCCCAACTCATATTACGTGTTCGCAATGTGGGTCAAGACTGCGGACATCGACAGCTCAACGGGACTCAACGTCTCTCTCGTCAGCTACGATCCGGATAAGGATTACGAAGATTCAAAGACCACCCTTTCCACCTTCTCAAATCTGAACACGGAAAATCTCGCCGATTACAAGAGCTCCAACAACGCCGACTACACCGAGATCAGATTCTTCGTGCAGACGGGCACGGAAAGCGCGGAGATCGGCTTTGACATAAGCTTGGGCAGCGGCACGGCGAACGACTCCTCTGCTTTCGCAATGGGCTATGCGTTCGTTTCCACTGCGACGGTTGAACAGGTCACGG
>CASFWW010000067.1:0-4692 GCA_949298505.1 uncultured Christensenella sp.
AGAATCTGGCGTTAATTAACGCCAGACCTAAAAAAGTGCTTGGGTACAAAACACCGGCAGATTTATTTGAACAAGAATTGCAAAAAGTGTTGCACTTGGTTTGACAATTCACTTCTGCCATGATGTGCCCGGTTTTAATTCAACGTCCGGTAAAAACGCCCTCGTTTAAAGCCGCATCCTGCACGGCGTTTACGCCAGGCATTATCTGCAATCGCATCTGAGCGCGACAGTCGAAGCCGCGAGCGCCGAGACAGCGGCAATGAACGCCGTCATCGCGACGTTTGCGTAAAGAAGCGGATCCCTGTAACCGATCGTATTGAACATCAGTCCCGCGACCGGTATCAGCCTCAGTTCATCCGTTCTCATATCGCCTTTGACCGCAACGTAAATTCCGACCGCAAAAAGCGCAGCAATCAACACCAGGGCGAAAAATATTGCGGTTTTTCTGTACTTGAACAACCCTGACATAAGCCCGACAAAATAGACGGCGACGCTTGCGACGAAATAGGCAAGGAGTCTGCCGGCGACCAGTTCGAAACAACTGCCGATCGTCAATCCGGACTCTCCGGAACAATAAAACCATCTGCCGGGCGAACACGCGATCCCTATAAACGCAACGGCAATGATCAGCAGATACAGAGCCGAAGCCAGCGCCGCGTCCCACGTTATCCCGGAGAGGAAAAGTTCCTTTCTGCCGGTATCGCACAAAAGCGCGGTCTTTCTTTGCGCGCCGAATGCGGAAGCTCCCCTGAGCGCGCCGGTCACGAACGAATACACCAGGATCACAGCTCCGCATACAAACGCCGCGTTGAGCGCGAAAACGCTTCCTTTCGTATCCTTTCCCGAATGACTGACGATCGTTTCCGGCAGTTCCTGCAACGAGAGGTTAATATAGTCTCCCGAATTTGTACCCGTCTTTACGAAATGTCTGAGCAATTCCAGCCTGTCCCGGTTTCCGCTGAGGACCCCTTCCGAAAAATCGTAGACCGTATCGGCTTCAGCCTTGCCTTCGTAGACGTCGAAATATTTTTTAAGTTCCGCTATTTCGCTTTCGTAGTTTTTAGAATCGCCGTAACTCACGTCGTTCACAGAGCATGCGTCGTACGCCAGCGCCCCTATCGCGCACAAAATGCACAGAAGCGCAACGAAGAAAACCGTTGAACGCTTGTAGTCCAGCACGAAAATTTTTCTCTCTAATTTCAAAGCGAAGGCGAAATTTTTCACAGTTCTCTCTCCTTGAATCCCGCGTAACCCGCAACAAGCGCAGCGACCGCGAGTGCAATATTTATCAGAAGCGCAACCGGCGTATACGCGGAATAACCTGTATCGTCCGCGATCAGTCCGATGACGGGTATAAACTCCGTCACTGCGTTGAACACGGCGGAATTCAGCGCGTAGCCGATGAAGAACACCACGAAAAACAACGCTATGAGCGCAACCGAAACGGACAGCGCCGGCACGTCCGTCTTGTCCGTGAAAACCGCCGTCATATTTACCGCGGCGAAGATCAACGCCGTAACCGCAAACATCGCCGCCGCCTTAACTCCGAAAACGGCGAATACGGACGAAGCGCGCACGGTGGACGAAAACCCGTCGTATATCAGGTATTTCGCAGACGGAGAACACAGCGCGCATACGAGCATGCACAGCGTGAACGCCGCCCATACGCACGCGCAAAGGACTGCGGACGCCGCAACCTCTCCCGCGTACGTTTTCTCGCGTTTTATTCCGCAAAGCAGGACGGTGCGCCTGCGCTCACCCGCACCAGCGAAAAAGACTCTCGAACACAGAATCGCCGCTATAATGCACGCGAAAACGCCTCCAAGAAAATAAAATTTCATAAAGTATGCCCCGGCGTAACCGTTCGTCGCGACGCCCTGATAATAATCGTCTGAAACCGTCCCGGTCGAAAGATAGAATTCAAGATAAGCCTTCTGTTGTTCAAGCGCAAGAAGTCCGTCTGCGTCGCCATCGTAAACCTTCAGATCTTCGTTTATCAGGCTGAATTCGTATTCCATTGACTCCTTGACGTTTTCGAAGCCGGAATAAGGCGGAGCCTCTTCAGGCTCTGAAGAATAAGCCGCAACCGCAACGACCGTCGCCAACGCAAGCGCGACCAGAAGCGCGAGTGCAAAGACGAGTATCCCTCTTTTTGCGTTCACTCTCGCAAACGCCGCAAGAAACACCTTTTTCATCTGACGTCACCGCTGTGCGAAACCGAAGAAAGAAATTCTTCGTTCAGGTCAATGCCTTCCAGACTGTCGAAATACGCCTTTATCACTCCTCCGTCAAGGATAGCCGCACAGTCGCAGACGTTTTTGAGTTCAGCGATTATATGCCCGGAAATCAGCACCGAGCAACCGTCCGCCGCCATCGCTTTTATCACGTCTTCGAACAGCCTGACGCTGACAGGATCCACGCCGTTGAACGGTTCGTCGAGTATCAGCACCTCGGGTCTTTTCAGAAGCGCAAAAGCGAAATACAACCTTCTTTTCATGCCGAGGGAATACGTCTTATACTGATTGTCCGCCTTCGTTCCTATCCCGACGAGATCGAGGACCTTGTTCACTCTGTCCTGAGGAACGCCCGGACACAGAGACGCGAAATATACGAGATTCTGCCGCCCTGTCAGAGAACCGTAAAAAGCCGGATCTTCGATCATTGCGCCCACCTTTTCAGGCGCTTCTCCCCTTTCCGTCTTCTTCCCGCAGATAATGACCTCGCCGTCGTTTGCAAAAGTCAGTCCGCAGATTATCTTCATCAGAGTGCTTTTGCCCTCTCCGTTCAGACCCAAAAGTCCGCAGATCCTTCCCTTTCCGACAGTCAGATCCACGCCTTTCAGCACGACGTTCTTTCCGTAACTTTTCTTTATCCCTCTGATTTCAAGCATAATGACCGGGCGCTTTGAAAAAGCCTCTCCTTGAACGATTGATTTATATGGCTGATTTAATATTAACACAAGGCTATACTCATGTCAACAACCGTATCTTTTTTCTGTTTCAGGACGCGCGTGTCAAGCATATAGCCCTTCAGACTATTCCATATAAACGATTGTTTAATCTACACGGGCACGTGATTTTGCAAACTGGCGCATAAAAAAGCGCGCTCGTAAAGGGCGCGCGTCTTTCTTCTTTCATTGCAAATCAGTACAGCTTCTCTTTTGCGAACTCGCACATCAGTTCGTTGAATTTGTTGTCTCCGCTGACGACGATGTACAGATAATATTCGGTTCCTTCGTATTCGAAAAAGACGTTGTACGACGTTCTGAAAAACCCCTTCTTCCTGACGTAAAGGATGTGAAGATCTTCCGCTCTCGCGCGTTGCGCGTCCGCCATCAACGATCTGTCGAAGATCCCCTTTTCGGTGAAGCAATACTCCTCTATCTCGTGATTGCCGAACATTATCTGCAACTTTTCGTACAGATAGACGGTCTTGCCGTCGACAGTTCCCCTTTTGCACCTGAACTCGGTGATGTCTTTGGGGTTGAACAGAAGATATCTTGTCCCGTTCGCGGCGTTGTACTTCGAGATCGACTCTTCGTCCGTCTCCTTTATTCCCTTGGGCGAAAACAGTTTTTTACTTGCCATAGCTGTCTTTAAGTCCGGTGATCATGTTGAATTCGTACCTCCCGTCCCTGCCGTAGTTCTTCACCGCGCTGAAATAGCCCATACGCATAAACTGGAAGCGGTCGTAAGGTCTGACGTCTCTGAGAGCCGCTTCGCCCTTTGCGTTCGGGTACACCTTGTGGCTGTCGGGCGTGAGGCGGTCGTTGAAATCGCCGTCTCCGTCGAGAAGCAGATAATCGAACTCGTGCAGAGTGAGATCCGCGCAGTCTTTCGCGTTGACCCACTGAATTACGCCTTTCACCTTTATATTCGCGTTTGCTCCGCCCTGTATGCTGTCTGGGATATAGCGGCAGGTGACCTCAGTCACGTTGCCGGCGTCGTCGCATTTGTGAGAGACGTATTCCACGATATAGGAGCCTTTGAGCCTCACCGTTCCGCCCGGGACCAGCCTCTTGTATTTGGGAGGCGGCACAGGCGCAAAGTCGTCTCTGTCGATGTATAACTCTTTGCTGAAAGTGACCTTGTGCGTGGTCTTTTCTTGGGCATTGGGATTGTTCTCGATGTCGTACACCTCATCCGTTTCCGCGTTTTCGATTATCATCTTTATCGGATCTTTTACGACCATCATCCTGTCCGCATTGACGTTCAGATAATCCCTGACGAAGTGCTCGAGATACGCCACGTCCACTTCGCTGTTGGACTTGGCAACGCCGACCGCGGCGCAGAAATTGCGTATCGCCTCAGGCGGATATCCCCTTTCGCGCATGCCGCTCAGCGTGGGCATACGGGGATCGGACCAGCCGTCCACTTTTCCTTCCTCAACGAGTTTTTTCAGATATCTCTTGGACATGATCGTTCTGGTCATGCCCAGTCTCGCGAACTCTATCTGTTTGGGAAAATCTCCGAAACCGCAGTTGTGCTTCACCCAGTCGTAAAGCGGTCTGTGGTCCTCGAACTCAAGCGTGCAGATGCTGTGCGTTACCCCCTCGAAAGCGTCCTCGAGCGGATGCGCAAAGTCATACATGGGATATATTATCCACTTGTCGCCCGTGCGGTGATGTCTTTCTCTGAGAATACGGTATATGACCGGGTCGCGCATATTCATATTGGGGCTTGCCATGTCTAT
>CASFWW010000068.1:0-62420 GCA_949298505.1 uncultured Christensenella sp.
CTCACGTGAGAGAGAAGACTCTGAAAAAGAATCTGGCGTTAATTAACGCCAGACCTAAAAAAGTGCTTGGGTACAAAACACCGGCAGATTTATTTGAACAAGAATTGCAAAAAGTGTTGCACTTGGTTTGACAATTCACTCTATATTGATCGTTTTTATTTAAACTTTATTTTTTAGCATTAAGACTTTTTGCCGAAGTCTTTGCCCTCTTTTTAGCAGCGGTTTCCTTTGCCGGCTTTTCGTCGGTCTTTTCTTTTTCTTTGCCTTCGACAGCATTGTCCGCTTGTCCGGAAACATTCGGAGCCTCTGCCCGCGCCGTCTCGCCAACGGCTTCGTCCTCTACGGGCGTTACGACCGCAGCTTCACCAATGACATCGTTTCCGAGCAGTTCTTCTGCCTCTTTTCTGTCAGCCTCGCTTTCCCTTTCATCTTCTTTTTCATCGGAAGCCTGCTCTCCGGCTATTTCGGCAACCTGTTCGTGCTCGCTGGAATACTCGCGCTGATACTGAAGTTCTTTCTGCCTCATCAGTTCGAGATAAGCGGTGTCGTGATGGAAGGTGGGCACGAGAACTTTGAGTTTTTCAATGATCTTTTCTTTGTCGTTGGTGTTGCATATCACGCGCATGTCTTCAAGATCCGCCATGAACGCGTCCACGTCGATCGTCGCCTGTTTTCCTATGAAGATCTTGTTGTTGTCCGTCTTTCTCAGCCCTTCTTCTTTCATAAGGAGTTCTTCATACAGCTTTTCGCCCGGTCTCAGACCTGTAAACTTGATCTGTATGTCCTCGTACGGCGTGTAGCCCATCATCCTGATCATATTTTCGGCAAGCGTGACGATCTTGACCGGTTCGCCCATGTCGAGAACGAACACTTCGCCGCCGTGCGCATAAGCGCCCGCCTGAAGCACTAGCGAGACCGCCTCCGGGATCGTCATGAAATATCTGATTATCTCGGGGTGAGTGACGGTTACGGGTCCGCCGTTCTTGATCTGCTCTCTGAAAAGCGGAATGACCGAACCGTTGCTTCCCAGCACGTTGCCGAACCTGACCGCGGCGAACTCGGTGCGCGAATTGCCGTATTTCTGGCTGAACATCTCGATTATCTTCTCGCAGCAACGCTTGGTCGCGCCCATCACGTTGGTGGGATTGACCGCTTTGTCTGTCGAGATCATGATGAATTTCTGAACGCCGTATTCATAGCTGAGCTTCACGACGTTGAGGGTGCCGAACACGTTGTTCTTGACCGCTTCTTCAGGATTCGTCTCCATAAGCGGCACGTGCTTGTGCGCCGCCGCGTGGAAAATAATCTGCGGATGGTACTGCTCGAAAAGATCTTTCATCTTGCCGTAGTCGGTGATCGACGCGATCTCGACGTTCAGGTCGTAATCCGAACCGTAGTTCCTGAGTATTTCCTGCTGTATCGTGTACGCGCAGTTTTCGTAAACGTCGAGGACGATTATCCTGCGCGGCTTGTACTTGACGATCTGCCTGACCAGCTCGCTTCCTATCGAACCGCCGCCGCCGGTTATCATACAAACCTTGTCTTCGATATACCCCTTGACGCCGGCGTCGTTGAATGATATCTGTTCTCTTCCGAGAAGGTCGCCGATGTTTATTTCTTTTGCCTGCCCGACGAGGTCGACGTTCTGGATCATCTCGCTGAGATAAGGGAGCACTTTGAGCTGACAGCCCGTCTGCATACAGGTGGCGAGAATGCTCTGCCTCGCCTGAGGATTGATGGATGGGATCGCAAAAATTATGCACGCCACGTCGTATTTACGCGCAAGGCGCGGGATTTCCTTGGTGGTGCCCACGACCTCTACGTCGTGGAGAATTCTGCCCTGCTTGTCCGGGTCGTCGTCAACGAGACATACCGGCTTGTAAATGCTGCCCGCTCTGGCAAGCTCTTCGAGGATCGCGCTTGCGGTATATCCGGCGCCCACGATCATCGTGCGTTTACGCTGTTTGGGAAGCGCTTTGTCCTTTATTTTGGCGTATATCATCTCGTAGAAAAGACGGTATACCACCGTAACGCCCACCGTGGTAAAGCCTATGTTGGTGTAAACGGGGTAAGCTTTGAGCATCTGTTTGCTTCCCTCTTCTCCCGGCTTAACCACTTCTCCCGAAATCCAGCCTCCGAGAAGCTGGTCTATCAGCGCAAAAAGTACAGTCGCAACTGCGCACGCCAAGACAAGCCTCAGATAGTCTCTGCCGCGGGCGTAACGCCACACGACCTTATTGACCCTGAAAGCTACGAAACAGACGAAGAACAACGCGAGCGCCACCGGCAGTGCTATGAACGCCTGCTCAATGATCGTCCTGCTCACGCCGTCGTCGAGAACGTACGCCTGCCCGAGGATAACGGACAATATAAAGCATATCCCGATAAACACGAGGTCTGTGATGAACATCGTCCACTCGCGCAACGTCTTGATATTAAAACTGTCTTTATTGAATTTTTTCATCGGTTTACTCCGTTAAACGCCTTTTACTGCTCCCTTTCTTTCTTATCATTCTTCCTGCCGCTGCCCGATTCGGGCACATCCTCTGTCTGCGCGGCAATTTCTTCCGAAGCCGCGACCGGTTCAGTCCCCTCGGCAACAGGCGCCTCTTCCCCGCAGGACCCGTCAGGAACGGCGGCGTTTTGTCCGTTTCCGTCAAGATCTTCGGGAGAACGCGTCGCGATTGCCGCTTCTGATTGTTCTGCGGCAACCGTTGCGGAGCCGAATACCACTCCGTCAGATAACCCCCCTTTGCTTCCGCGATCTGCGAACAGAACGGGCGCGTCGCTTTCAGAGTACTCTTCGTCCGTCAACGCGTTGCTTTTTTCGTTCACAGCCGTCAGCACGGCTATCAGCAATAATCCCGGCACGGCAGTAAACGTAAAAGTGTCCATCAACGAATAGCCCTCGAATCCTATACACGATACGATCAGAAAAATATTAAAAGCTCTGCCGTAAGAAAACGCGAACCTGATTCTCTTGCAGTACATGTATACGGCGGCAACGAGCCCGAACAACCCGAGTGTTGCCATCGTCTGAAAGAGGGTTGAATGAAACAGGTACATCGGATGCGTATTCAGGAAACTGTTGTCTCCCACATATCCGAAACCGACGCCGAAAAACAGGTTTTCTTTAAAAACCCTTATCGCTTCTTTATAGATCTTGTCTCTGCCCGAACCGTCCAGACCGTTGCTGAACGCCCTTTCCACAAACTCGATCAATTTGTCTTTGAATACCAGGCATAAAGCGATGGCAGCGGCAATGCAGACGATGTATGCCAGCACGTAAATTTTGCGGTGTTTGTTAAAAATCACTGTTGCCAGGATCATAATCACGAACTGAACGACCCCCACAAGGATCGCACCTCTGGAAACGCTTCCTATAATGCATGCAAATTGAGCGAAAGACAACGCCGCAAACACTAAAGATTTCCACAGCTTTTTCTCGGATAAGCCGACATACATGGTGATCGGCATAGTCAAAAGCAGTACCGTGGCGAAAATATTGCTTATTCCCCACCCCAGATGAACTTCACTTCCTTCCGGGATAATCCCCTGCCAGACTCGGATGTAATATATAAATTCCTGCGCAACTATGATAATTCCTAAAAACGCAATCGCCCTGCATGTATACCTGACGAATTGCTTTTTATCCATCCCGTTGCAACAGTTCACGATGAGTTCGTACACCGCGAACGGAAGCAAGCCCAGGAACGCCGCAAAAGCGAGACCTTTGATCTCGTCGTTGAGCTGATTGCTCATCACGCCGCCCATAAACATACTTGCGGCGACGAAAAGATACGCCAGCCCGAACGCGCCGCCCTTTATCTTCTGCGTTCTGTAATAGACGAAATGGAATATCAGACTGGCGGCGACGGGCACAAGAATTATGAACATGTATGCGAAATACGGGGGAAATTCTCCCTTTGATATCACGCAGTACACGCTGATCAGCACAGGCAGACACGGGGTCATGTCCCGCTTTACCACCAGCAGGAAGCTGATGATCAGAAGCATCGTGACAAATCCCGCAACCATTGCCCCGAGCGCCCAGAAAAACATGGTGAGCGCCGCTATGACAAGCAGATACCAGTCAGAATAGACGAACTTGTCTATCGTTTTTAACCATTTTTCCGGCAGAACGCTTTCGCGTTCGTATACCGAAATATCCAACCCCGACAATTTGCTTCTCCCTTTGTTTATCTTTAGTCTTCGTCGTATCCCTTAGGATTGTTGATCTGCCATCTCCAGCTGTCTTCGCACATGTCCTTGAGATCATAACGACATTCGAAACCTATTTCTTTCTTCGCCAGACCCGCATCTGCATAACATTCCGCGATATCTCCCGCGCGTCTCGGCGCGATGACGTAAGGCACTGCCTTTCCGCTGGCTTTTTCAAAAGCCTTTACCATCTGGAGCACGCTGTATCCCTTGCCCGTACCCAGATTGTACGTGACGAGTCCGCTGCCGGTGGCGAGCTTCCTGAGCGCAAGCAGATGACCTCTTGCAAGGTCGAGCACGTGGATATAGTCTCTTACGCCGGTGCCGTCCACGGTGGGATAATCGTTGCCGAACACGCTGAGCTTTTCCAGCTTCCCTATCGCCACCTGGGTGATGTAAGGCATAAGGTTGTTGGGAATACCCGCCGGGTCTTCGCCGATCAGACCGCTCTTGTGCGCGCCGATCGGATTGAAATAGCGCAGGATTGCGATGTTCCAGTTCTTGTCGGCTTTGTAGATATCCCTGAGCATATCCTCGATCATCAGTTTGGTCGAACCGTACGGATTGGTCGTAGACAAAGGGAAATCCTCTTTTATCGGTACGCTCTTGGGCTGGCCGTAGACCGTCGCGGAAGACGAGAAAACGAAATTCCTGCACTCGTGCTTTCTCATGATCTTGAGCAGGTTGAGCGTGCTGATCAGATTGTTGCGGTAATATTCAAGCGGCTTACGGCATGATTCTCCCACAGCCTTGAGTCCCGCAAAATGGATCACCGCGTCCGGTTTTTCCTTTTCGAAAATGTCGTCAAGCGCCTGCTCGTCGCATACGTCGCTCTCGTAAACCGTGAAGTCTTTGCCGGTGATCTTTTTCACCCTTTCGACAACTGCGGGTTTACTGTTGCAGAAATTGTCCACGACTACGACTGAAAAATCGTTGTCGAGAAGATCGACCACCGTATGACTGCCGATATATCCGGCGCCGCCAGTTACCAAAACTTTCATAATGATATCTCCTTTTTCCGCTTAACGCGGCTGACTTTTTTATTTTGCGTATTTGCGCGCGATTAAATTCATCTTGTCAAGACACGCTTCCATTTCTTCGACAAGCCTGAACTGAGTGCGGCATCTGACCAGATTGTGATCGGGATAAGCCGTCTTGAAATAGTTGTCGCCGTCCAGATAGTCGGTCAGGAAACGCATCCCGCATTCGAAAGTCATCATGATCGCGCCGAGAGACAGGTTTTCTCTCTCCCTGACCGTGATGCTGTCTCCTATCCCTTCAAGATAGCCTTTGGTGAAAGCTTCGTACAGAGAAATGTCGAAATGCACTCTGGAAACGTCCTTTTCGTCCTCTGCCGCCGTAGAACAACCGAAACGCACCGCGTCTCCGAAATCGTAAAGCAGTGATCCCGGCATGATCGTATCAAGATCTATCACGCAGACCGGCTTTTTCGTGTCGGCGTCGATCAGGATGTTGTTGAGTTTAGTATCGTTATGCGTGACCCGGAGAGGTATTTCTCCTCTGTCGAGCATGCCCGTTATTTTACCGCAGAGATCCGCTCTTTTTTCGACGAAAGCGATCTCTTTTTCCGCGCTTTTTGCTCTTCCCGCTCTGTCTGCGCCGAGCGCCGCGCGGAATTTTGCGTATCTGTCGCGGGTATCGTGAAATTTTTTTATGACTTCGCCCAGGCGCGAAGCGTCAAAATCGGCAAGATCGGAAACGAACGCGCCGAACGCCTTGCCCGTATCCTCGAATACCCCCGCGTTGTCCACCGTCTGATACGCTATCGTGTTTTCAATAAAGATGAACGCTCTCCAGCAGCTCCCGTCGGCGTCCTTATAATAGCTGTTTCCGTCTTTTGTGCGGATCAGCGTCAGCGTTTCTTTTTCCGGATCCCCTCCTCTTTCCGCTATCTTGCGCGAAAGGAACTCCGTGACGAGAGCAACGTTGTGCATAAGCGTCTTAGTGTCGGGAAAAACGCTTTTGTTCATCTTTTGCAGAATATAACGTCTTGTCGCGCCGCCGTTTTCGTAAGTCAGCGCATAGGTATCGTTGATATGCCCGTTGCCGTACGGCACGGCGTCTATAAACGTACCTTCAAAACAAAAACTTTTTACAAGTTGTCCTATCTTCTCCATTTTACCTCTTTCTTGAGCCTGTCTCCCGCTCGTCATACTACGAATATAATACTATATAAATGCGCGTATGTCAAATACGTTGACGCTAATGACAGCGCTGTCGAAATGCCGAAAAAGCTCTGCAAAGGCGATTAATGTCGCTTTTCACCGTTTTAAAACCTTTTTTGATTGCTCCGATTTATTTTTTCCGTCTCCTCGCAACGTATGCCGCGCCCTCTGCGCCGCAGCTTTGCAGACAGTCACGCGTCTTCTTCACGACAGCCGCTGCCTTTCCGTTTTTCTCCTGCCCGTGTAAATTAAACCGCATTTTAACAAAATCTGAATATCTTTGCGCCCCGTCGGATATAATGATAATATGACAAAAAAACGATCTGCTTTGTTCTTCGCTGCAGGCGCTCTGTTCACTCTGATACTGGGCACGGTCGGGCACTTCTTCTACGAATGGTCGGGAGAAAACAAAATGGTCGGGATTTTCTTCCCCGTCAACGAAAGCACGTGGGAGCACATGAAACTCACGTTCTTTCCCACAATGCTGTATATGGGCGTATCGGCGCTGTTCGTAAAGTCAAAAAACTACGCCCTTGCGTCGTTTGTCGCGCTGTTCGTGAGCGCGGCTCTCATCCCTTTGCTCTTTTACAGTTATACGGCAATCGCAGGAAGATCGTATCTTCCCGTCGACATAGCGGTGTTTTTCGTATCCGTCCTGACAGGTTATGCGTTCGCTTACATTGCTCTCAATTCCCGGCACAGACCTTTTCTCAACGAGCTGGCGGTAATAGGGATAATAGCCATAGTCGTCTGTTTCTTCACTTTCACGGCGATGCCTCCCGACTCCGTTCTGTTCAGAGAACCTTGAAAGGCTTTTAGTCTTTTGCACCGTCGCTTCCTGAGAAACAGCCGTCGCGTACGGCAAATACGCTCTCTGAGTGTTGCACCTGAAAGTATAATTCACCCTTATATAAAAAAGAGACCCGTGCGGGCCTCTTTTTGTTATTCCCGATATGCCTCGGGTCAATTGATCACGTAATAACGCGTCTCGTCGGTATCGGTCGCCTCGTTTGCGAACGTAAAACCGAAAACGTTGCTTTCATCGGTCGAGCACACGTACTGCGCCGTCATGCCGGAGAGTCCCGATATCAGCGTTTTGCCCGTATCGATATCCACAACTTTGTAGACTCCGGTCTGCGCGGTATCCTCAACTATATAGAAGCCGTAAACGCTCTGAGCCATGTTGTAAGAACCCGATTCCGCAACGAGAGAAGTCGTTCCCGTATTTCTGTCGAGCCTGTACAGATTTGTCTTGTCTGCTCCGAGAGAATCGGTATCCGTCTTATAATAGTACACGTATTGTTTTGCGTGGTCGAGGCTGACAAAACCCGTTGCGCCGAGATCGGCAAGCGAGGTAAGATAACTGCCGTTTGCGTTGAACAATGTCGCGCCGTCGGACGAGACGAATATGTCGGAGTAGCTGAGATAAGTATCGACAGCGTTCATCTTGGCGGTCTCGACTTCGAACACCTTGTTGTCGCCCTTATAATAAACGGTCTTGCTGTCGTTTTTGAATATGACGTAATCCCCTCTGATGCTGTACTTGTTGGCAAGAGGCAGAATGCTCTGCACGTCAAGCGCGATATTGAGTTTTCCGTCAAAGCCCTGAAGTATCGTCGCGTTGAGTTGCTTATCGTTGCCGATTCTTCTCACGCTGCAGATCGTTACGCCCGCTTCCTTATGATATCCGCCGTATGCGAACACATAATCGCAATCCTTCTTCTCTGAAGTTTTCCCCTTGGCGATATCGTAGATAAACGTTCTGATCTTGTAATAGGTGTCGCCGGAATAATAATCGTAGTCCTTAGTCGTATTCGCGGGCAGAGAGGTCATGACCTGTACGAGCATTTTGTCGTCGGGCAAAAGAATCAGCGTATAGTATCTCGCGCTTGAATATTCGTCGCCCGTGATGTCGGCGATATTGAAATCCCTGACCTTTGTCATAGAATTTTTTTCATAAGCCGCGAACTCATACTGACTGTAAGAATACAGCCTGTAATTTTCGGTCTCGGCGGTATCGTCCTTGTCGACAGAACCGCTTATGGAAACCTCCTTTTGCTGCAAAGTGCACAATCCTTCCTCGTCTTCAACGATTACCTGTCCGTTGCCGAGATCCATCTTTCCGTCGGAAATACGGCTGGCTGTGATACGACCGAAAGAATCGATCAGACCCGTGGTATCCATGCCCGATACGATTATGCCGTTAAGCGAAAAGAACGACACCGTTCCGGTCACAGCGCTCTCCGTGTAGAACAATCCTTCCATCTCGACGGTATAGTCGGTAGTAATTATAGAGACAGGCTTATCGTTGCCCGTAAGAATATTGGCACCTGTTTTTCCGTTGACAACCGCATACGACGTCTCGTAGGACGACGTGGCGGAATTGTACTCAGTCTTTCTGAACGCAATGAGATTGCTCGTTTCCCACATATAAGTGTACCCCTGACCCACGTCTATCTTTGTGGCGGTACGCTCTGCAGACGCGTTTGCCTCCTCGCTTAGAGTCAGCGCGCTGACATTCACGTAGTCGGACTTGCACGCCGTAAACGCGGTCAGCGCCGTAACGACTACCAGAACGATCGCGACGATCGTCAAAATCTTCTTTTTCATACTTCCCTCCTTTTTGTCCGCGGCTGTTCTTGCGTCGCGCTTATGCGGGATCTCTCTCCCGTTTATAATTCTATTATAACATATAGTAGAGATATGTCAATACGTTATTTTTTCTGCCCGCACCTCAGTCCCGCGCGTAAAACCTATGATTTTCTTCCTGAAGTAGCGACTTTTTCGTTTTAAAGCAAAAAAAGAAGGAGCTTGTCGCTCCTTCGCACAATCTGCGTCGCCTTTTCTCCGTATTCACGAAAGCCTCGACTCGAGCGCGCCGATGTCGTCCATATTGCCTCCGACTATAAGTTTGCAACCCTCTCCGAGCACCGTCGCGCCGTACGGGTTTGCGTTGACCTCGCCGTTCTTGCTGATCACGACGAGTACGTTCACCGCATATTTGTTGCGGATGTCGAGATCGAGAAGGGGCTTGCCTATCCATTCCTTGGGCACGTCGATCTCGGCGAGGCTGTAACCCGAAGCGATCTCTATCAGGTCGTTTATCTTGGGGTGAGTGAGTATGCGCGCCGTCTTGACCGCCGTGTCCGCTTCAGGGATAACGACGTAATCCACGCCTATTTTTTTGAGCACCTTTGCGTGCCTTTCGTTCTGCGCCTTTGCGACGATGTAATTTACGCCCATTTCCTTGCATGTAAGCGCGGTGATTATGGACGCCTGTATGTTGTCGCCTATCGCGATGATAACCGCGTCGAAATCCGTGATCCCGATCGACTTGAGGTTGCTTTCTTCGGCGACGTTCGTAGTCACCGTATGCGTCGCGAAATCCGCCACTTCGTAGGTCTTGTCCTCGTTTTCGTCCACAGCCAGCACTTCGCAGCCGTAGTTGTAAAGCGCCTTGGTGACCTCGGTGCCGAATCTTCCCAGACCGAGCACGGCGACCTGCTTTATGTTTATTTTGGGCAAATTGTTATCCATACTTCCTCCTGTTGCGGTATTACAATATGATTCCGGCTTCCGGATATTTCACATGCGCCTGCGCCTTGAGCGAGGACGAGAACGCCATGAAGAAACCGAAAGAACCTATTCTTCCCATATACATATTGAGCGAAAGTATCAGCTTGGCTCCCGTGTTGAGAGAGGACGTGATCCCCTCGGAAAGTCCTACCGTAGCGTACGCGCTGACCTGCTCGAACAGCAGTTTTGACATCGGGATTCTGCCGTTCATACATATCTCAAGACCCAAAAGACTTATTACCGCCACCGAAATCGCGAGCGTGAATATCGTCGCCGCCTTGGAAAGCGTCTCTCTGCCTATGCTGTGCATATCGATGATTATCTCTCTTTTCTGTCTGATGGTCGCGTAGACCGTGACGAGAAGCACGAAAAGCGTGGTCGTCTTTATTCCGCCGCCCGTACCGCCCGGGCACGCGCCCACGAACATCCACACTATCGTAATTGTTTTTGAAAAATCCGTCATCGCTCCCTGGTCTATCGACGCAAAGCCCGCCGTTCTCGCAGTTACCGACTGGAAAAACGCGTTGACCAGTTTATCTCCGAAATTCATCCTCCCGAGAGTCGCGGGGTTTGAGTATTCCGCCGCAAGTATGCAGACGGTACCGACGACTATAAGCGCCAGGGTCGTGGGAAGGACTACCTTGGTATGCAGTTTAAGTCTGCGCCAGCTTCCCGCGCGGAAAATGTCGCTTACGACCACGAAGCCTATACCGCCTATTATGATGAGAAGGGCGAGAACTATAAGGATATAGGGATCGGAACTGAACGTCTGCAGCGACGACGAACCGCTCACTATATCGAAGCCCGCATTGCAGAACGCGGTTATGCTGTGAAAAAGACCGTACCACAGAGATTGTCCGAACCCGTAATAGCGTGAAAATCCGATCGCGAGCAGGACGGTGCCGGTAAGTTCCGCCGCCGCGGTCAGCTTTATCACATCGAGCGTCAGCTTTTTCAGGTCTGCCATCCCCGGCTGAGAGAGATCTTCTCTCATGCTCAGTCTCTTTCTCAGAGAGATCTTGTGCCTTATCAGGATATAGACCGTGGACGTAAGCGTCATGAATCCGAGACCGCCCAGCTGAACGAGCAAAAGAACGACCACCTGCCCGAACACGGTGAAATCGTCTTGCAGACTGGCTACTGACAAACCGGTAACGCAAGTGGCGCTGGTTGCGGTGAAAAGTGCGTCGATGAACGAAAGCGAACCGGATTTTTTCGTAGCGAAAGGCAACAGCAACAGCAACGTGCCCACGACGATGATCACAAAGAAGCTCAGCATCACGAGCCTTATCGGAGTGAAAACTCTGTCCTTGACGTTTTTTACAAACCTCTTTGTATCCATATATTCCGACTTCAGCCAAAACTCTCCTTTCCGGCGCGCATACGCGCATACCGATTTATCTTATTATACAATAAAATCGCCGCATTGCAAACTTTTTTTGTCTCGGGCTGTCCTCAAGGAGCCGTAAACGCCCTCGCCGGGTCGTGCCTGTTTGCCGCTTTTCTGCGCCCAAACCGCCGTTTTTTCTCTTTTTCCCGCCGTGTCGCGCGTTTTCCGCGGCGGCTTTCTCCTCATTTTACGCGCCCTCGAAAAAAGATATTTCCCTCGCCGCATTGTTTCAGTCTCTTTACGCACGCTAAGGACATGAAACGTCTCTTTGCCGCGGCGCTGATCGTCGCGATCGCCATATTCGTATCGCTTCCGGCGCTTTCGTGTACGCAGACAGACCCGACCTTTGCGGAAATAAGCGGAAAATACTCAGATCTCGCCGCAAAGCACTCCTTTTCGCAAAAATGCGGAGAAGGAGACGGAGAAACCGTGCTTTTTCTGGGCAGGACGGTCTCTCTGAACCGGCTAGTGCTCAGAGAAACTTCTGCCGGGATCACTTCTTTTTCTCTGTCTCTGCCGGGCGCGCCGTCGCCTTTTTACGGCAACGATTTCATAGGCGGATACCGCTATTGCACCTTTCCCGCAGTCACGACGGACAGAATAATCCTCTCCTTCAGTTCGGACGGAGGGTGGGCTTTCGGCAAAGCGGAAGCGTATTTCGTTCCGCGCCGGACGCGTAGTTTTTCTCTGACCTCTTACGTCACCGCAAAAAGCGCGTATACGTTATCTCCGGGCGGCGCTCCGTCGGACGTGTTCGACATAATATACTCCGCATATCTCGACAAGGACGGCAACGTCTTTTTCCCAGACTACTACCTGGACGGCAAAAGGATAGAAGGCGAAGACGTCCTCAGGACGTGCGTTTCAAATCTGCGCAACGCCTGTCCCGGCGCGAAGATCTTCGCGACCGTGCTCGGAGACAGAGAACGCGACGGAGACGGACTTACGGTTCAACAGCGCTGTTCGGGCGCTTTTTCCAACGCAGACCATCTTTCTTCCTCTCTGCTTGCGCTCGTAAACGATTACTCCCTCGACGGGATCTCGTTCGATTACGAATACCCTTCTTCTAAAGAAGATTATTCCCTTTTCACCGGTTTTTGCCGCGCTTTCAAACAACTTCTTCCCGCGGACAAATCCCTTTCCGCGGCGGTCAGTTCGTGGTGCGTTGACAAGAAACGGCTGAGCGCAGACTCTCTCGGATGTTTCGACAGCCTGGTCCTTATGGCATACGACTCCCCGGACGGAAGGGGCTGCCACTCGACCTTTTACACGGCATATTCTCAGATAAGAAAGCTTAAAGAAGAAGGGATCCCTTCGGACAGAATAAAACTGGGGATCCCGCTGTACTCCAAGCCTCTCGACGGCTCAAAGCACTCCCCCTTCTACGCCGAATACGCCGACTCCCTGCCTTTTTTCGCAAACACGACAAAGGCTGACTGCGGAGGGGAATACAAACCCTGCTATTTCAACGGCAGACAGCTCGTCTCGGACAAGGCGGTATTCGCGCTCGACGCCGGGCTTGCCGGGATCGCGGCGTGGCATTATTCTCTCGACAGCAAGGATCCCGCCCTTTCTCTGCTTTCTGCCGCAAGGCGCGCGGTCTCTCAATGATCACGAAAAAAGACGGTCCTCACCGTCTTTTCAGTTACTTTTCCTTTTGTAAACAATGATTTTTTCCGGAACTTCTCATTCAGCCGCGCCGCCCGCCAGCGCTTTTCCGCTCATTCTCACTTTTTCTTTTCCGCACTCTTCCGCATCCGGCTGCTCCGTCCCGCTCTCCGGCGAAACCTGCGTTTCGGGCACGGGCTGAACTTTGCCGTCGTTGGGCACGCCCTTTTTCTGATAGACCAGGGTAACGGGATTTTCCGCCCCCGAACGCATAGCCTTCTTTATCACTTTGTGCATTATCACGAAATACGCGATCAGCAGGAACACGTCCGCTCCCACCCATGCCGACGGGCTAGAAAAGCATATTCCGGTGAAGCCGAACCACTTCGCGAGAAAGATCGAAGCGAGCGATCTCATCACCAGTTCCGTCCCTCCGGCGATCATCGTCAGCGCGCTCCTTCCTATGCCCTGAAGCGCGTTGCGGTATACGAATATAGCCGCGAGCGCAACGTAGAACACTCCCTGCCAGAGAAGGAATTCCTTGCTGAGAGAAATGATCTCTTCGGACGCGTCCTTGACGAACAGCATTGTCAGAGGTTTCGCGAGCGCGACCACGAGGACAAGACTTCCGACCGCGCATACGGCGCCCATGATCATACTCTGAGTCACGCCCTTGCGTATTCTGTCGAACTTTCCCGCGCCGTAGTTCTGCCCCGCGTAAGTCGCCACCGCCGTGCCGAGCGCGGACATGCTCTGCTGAGCGAGGTTGTCCACCTTGGACGCCGCGGTATATGCCGTGACCACCTGCGTGCCCAGCTTGTTCAGCGCGGTCTGCTGGACCATCATTCCTATCGCCGTGATTGAATACTGGAGCGCCATCGGCACGCCGATCGCCAGGTGCTGAAGATAGAAAAGCGGCTTGTTGAGAAAATGTCTGAGTTTCACCCTGCACACCGGAAACCTGACGAACATGTAAACGAAACATCCGATCGCGGAAAGCGCCTGAGAAAGCACCGTCGCCCAGCCTGCGCCCTCCACGCCCGTTCCCAAGCCGAGGATAAACGCGAAGTCGAAGCCCACGTTGAGAAGCGCCGCAACGATGAGAAATACGAGAGGCGTCTTGCTGTCCCCGAGCGCGCGCAGTATCGACGAAGCGAGATTGTAAAAAACGCTCGCCGCCAGACCCCAGTATATCGTGACGATATAGTCGTAGGAATACTGAATTATGTCTTCGGGCGTCTGCATCAGCCTGAGAAGCGGCATCGTCGTGAAAACGCTGACAAAGGTCAGGATCACGGAAAGCGCGACCGAAAGCGCGACCGAAGACGCAATGCTTCTCCTGATGCCTTCCTCGTTGCCCGCGCCGTAAAGCTGGCTTGTCTTGACGGCAAACCCGGCGGTAAGTCCCTGCACGAACCCTATGATAAGAAATGAGATCGCGCCCGTCGCCCCCACGCCTGCAAGCGCCGCGTCCGAGATCGTCTGTCCGACGATAACCGCGTCTATCATACTGTACAACTGCTGGAAGACGTTGCCTATAAAAATCGGCAGCGTAAAAAACAAAATGCTCTTGAACGGTTTCCCCACCGTCAGATCCTTGGTCATAGAATAATTCCCTCTGTAATTATTCTCACAATTCCGCCCCCGCGAAATTCATAACTTTAACCCTTTCGTCGGCGACATTATATTACAAATTTTCAAAATCCGTATACTTTTTTCATCACTTTTTTAAAAATTTTTCAAATATTTTTCCGCGCGCCGTGCGCATATGCAATTTATCCGCAATTTTATGGACATTTCGGCGCTCGCCGTGCCTTAAAAACCGCTTTCCCGAGGTTGCTCAGACCTGATGACCGGGCGCTGTATTTTTGAGCCGATATACCTATATTCTGAAAAAACCTCGGCTTATGACGTGATTTTCTTGTCCTGTGGCATCTACGCAGTTTGCGTATCTTAAGTCTTCTTTTTTTTGCCGTTTTTTTGTCTCGATAATCGCTTTTTTCTGCATTTTTTCCTTCAATTTCTGTCGGAAACACAAAAGAAAAAAGCCGCGTCGTCCGCAGCTTTTTTCATTGAAGCAACCGCCGTTTTGTCCATATTCTTTTGCTTTCAACGACGCGCTTTTCGGTCATTCCCGACAGCAACGGCGGAGATCATTCGCTCTGTCGCTTTGTGACGACACCTTTTTCCTCTCTTTCGTCCGCCAGTCTTTTCGCCTTGTTTACAGCCGAATAAAGGCTCAGCCCCTTCGCCGCCGTAAAAGCCGCGCCGATCGCCGTAGCTGCCCCGGCGATTATCCCGAAAATTCCCGCGGACGGAGAGGCTCCCTCTCCGACAACGGACATCAACGCCGTCTGAGCGAGCGCGAGCGCGGCAAGCGCTCCGGACAGGTTTATTCTTTTCATTTCCGTGCCGAAGCCGTCGTTTTTTCGTGCCGCTCCGACAAGCCCGACGAGCGCAGATATGAGGTCGTAAAAAGCAACTGCGGCAACCGCGATCGCCGGGATAAGACCGTAGCCGAAATCGGCAGGGCTGAGTATCTGTCTGACTGCCCCGACGGTGTAAAAGACAGACGATACTCCCGTGACGCCAGCCACAGCAAGAAAAAGCGCCGCCTTCCTGCCGGCTACGTTTTCCTTTCTGCCTTTGACGCACAAAGCCTTGGCTATGGAAAATCCGCACGAATAAAACGCCGACAACACGGTAAATACCGAAAGCGACACTGCGCCGGCGATCATCTTGACCAACGTGGTGATCGCGCTTATCGCAACGGATAAATATCCTCTTGTGTCTTTTTTCACTGTCTTTTCTCCTTTAGGGCGGTTTTGTCCGCAATACAGTCCTTTGAATCGCCTAAGTCGGCATTTTCAGAACGCTCTCCTTCTTTTGTCAGATGTCCTTGTTCATCAGAAGATCGTTGCCTTGTTCGAGAAGATTGGCTATCGCTTCTTCTCCGGAATCTATGGCGGGGGAGACTTCTCTCGTCTTTTTCAGCACGATCTTCACATATACGGGATAGGTCAGACAGCACATGCCGATGCCGATCACGCCGAGTATTATCCCGACGATCATTTCAGTAAGCTCGGGCTCTGACGCCATGACGAGGCTCATCCCGCCTCCTGCGATAAGCACCGCGCAGACGCCGAATATCCACCCGAATATCTGCGCCGCCCTTGTTTTACTGCGTTCGAGTGCGGATACCTGTTCTCTCGCGTCTTTCACGCGCTTTTCCAGCCTGATCAGTTCCGCCCTGTGTTCAATCCTGCGATCTCTCCTGAAAGTTATGTTGCAACAGTCTCCGATCGCTCTCTGCGTTTCGGTCGCCTCCCAACCGAAAGCCTCTGCTTCGTCTACCGCCCTGGCGCGGTCCTTTGCCCTCACCGTCTCCGTTCTGTACTCGTAAACGGTAAAATTTCTGTCCTGCATATTTCGTCCTCCTTGAATTTTTCACGGTCAGCCTGTATTGACATTTCCGTGAGACAAGTGTATCGTAATATATGAAAATCAGAATTTCAAGCGCCTGAAACGCGTTTTGGACACCTTCTGCCGCTCTGTCTCGCGGATTGAGACAAAAGGAGGATTTTTGTATCATGGATATTCCGCGCGAAGACTATTCAAGACACTATGTTACCGAAGCGCTGTTCAGACTCATGGCAAGCCGGCCTTACGGCGAAATAACCGTCTCCGACATAGCGAAAAAAGCCGGGGTCGGGAGAGCCACTTTTTACAGATATTTCTCCTCGAAAGAAGACGTGATAAAGTATTTTCTGAACAGGACGGGAGCAGAATTTTCTTCTGAACAGATTTATCGTCCCCGCTCTGTCGAAGACTATGAAGACATAATAAAAAGGGTGATCTCGTACATAAGAAAATATCGGGAAAAATTAAAACTTCTCTGCAAAGCCCGTCTTGAATACATCTATTTCGATTTTGTGGATTCTGCGCTGTCGAAGCACTTTACGGGCGACCTGGAAAACGACAACCCCTATCAGGCGGCAGGTTACGCAGGGGCAATTTCCAACATAACCTTGCTCTGGGTAAAGAATAACTGCGAAGGCGACGAATCCGTGATTTTCGACGCTTTTCGCGCCGTTACCCTGGGAAACGCAAAAAGCGGTTAAAAACAGTCGCCTTCCCGCCGTGCGCGCTCAACATCGGTGGGGATGACCGCATTTGTCAGCCGGAACGGCAAGGGCAGGTTTTCCTTCATTCGCAGGCGAAAACAACGCGCATATATTATAATTTATGCCTTTTTCTCCTTTGCAAAAAAGTATTGAAAATATTTGAAAAAATCTTGTTTTTCCGCTTGACAAAAGGATTTTTCGCTCATATACTTGGACTATACAGCAAGGGCGTTGTGGTTTTCCACAGCGCCTGTTTTCATATAAAACACAAATACGGATATAAAAAAGCACAAAGGCGTGCCCTCTCAAGGCGCGCCTTTTTCATTTGAGGAGGTTCTTATGAAAACAACTATTCTGTCAGCCGATTTGTCTTCCGTCTATTCGGATATGTCTGAAGGAGACTTCGTATGGATCCTGATCGGCATCTGCCTCGTCTTTTTCATGCAGGCGGGCTTCGCAATGGTGGAGACGGGCTTCACCCGCGCAAAAAACGCAGGCAACATCATCATGAAAAACCTGATGGATTTCTGCATCGGAACGGTGGCTTTTCTCGCTTTCGGCTACGGGCTGATGCACGGCGCCGACGTGGGCGGCGTCATAGGCAACGTCGCAGATCTCAGCGTGATCTATTCTTCTTTCACCACGGGAGATATGCTCAAAGTCATGTTCCATCTCGTCTTTTGCGCGACTGCCGCAACCATCGTCTCGGGCGCAATGGCTGAGAGAACGAATTTTCTCGCATACTGCATATACAGCTTCGTCATTTCACTCGTCGTATATCCCGTCTCCGGGCACTGGATCTGGGGCGGCGGCTGGCTTTCTCAGCTCGGCTTCCATGATTTTGCCGGCTCGACAGCCGTACATCTGGTCGGAGGCGTCGCGGCTTTCATCGGCGCCGCTATGATAGGTCCGCGCCTTGGAAAATACAAGAAAAATCCGGCGGTACTGGACAAGAAAGGCCGCCCCGTCCTTGAAAGCAAAGCGATCCCCGGGCACTCTCTTACCCTTGGCGCTCTGGGCGTGTTTATTCTTTGGTTCGGCTGGTACGGCTTCAACGGTTCTTCCGCATACGCAGTCAACGATTCCGTTGCCAGAGTGTTCATCACCACCACCGTCGCGCCGTCTGTCGCTTCTATCGTCGCAATGACGATCACCTGGATAAGATACGGCAAGCCCGACGTCTCAATGACTCTGAACGGTTCGCTTGCAGGTCTCGTTGCAGTCACCGCAGGGTGCGACGTAGTATCCGTCCCCGGCGCGGCTGTGATCGGAGCTGTTGCCGGCTTCATAATCGTCTACGGCGTTGAATTCGTTGACAAAAAACTTCACGTGGACGATCCGGTGGGCGCAATCGGCGTACATTGCATGTGCGGAGCCGCAGGCACCGTGCTCGTCGGGATCCTCGATATGGACAAAGGCATCGTGAGCGGCTTTATATACAACAAGTCTCTGACCGCTTCTCAGGCTTTCTCTTACTTCGGCGTCCAGGTGCTGGGTGTGGTAGCTGTCACGCTCTGGGTCGCAGTCACTATGACCGCCGTCTTTGCCGTGATGAAAAAACTCAAAATGCTCCGCGCCGGCGAAGCCGACGAACTTGCCGGCCTTGACCTTTCGGAACACGGCCTCGAAAGTTCGTATGCGGACTTCATGCCGGTACCCTCGGTCATGCTTTCCAAAGACGGTACGGCTGAACTCTCCTCCGGATATGCCGAAAACGACGTGCCCGAAGATCTTGCGGTCCCCGTCAGAACGGTGAGCGAAGGCTCGGGAGAACACGTGTTTACTAAAATTTCCGTGATAACCAGACCCGACAAGTTTGAAAAACTCAAAAAAGCTCTCGACGAAATCGGCATCACCGGAATGACCCTGACTCAGGTCAAAGGATGCGGTATGCAGAAAGGCTTCACAAACTATTACAGAGGCGCAAAAGTCGACGTACAGCTGCTTCCCAAGATCAAACTCGAAATGGTCGTCACAGCCATACCTGTACAGAAAGTGATCGACACCGCGAAAAAAGCGCTTTACACCGGCAATTACGGCGACGGCAAGATCTTCGTTTACAGGGTCGACAACGTGATCAAAGTCAGAACGGGCGAAGAAGGATACGACGCGCTCCAGGATTGACATCTCAGTCGGACCTCCGCAGGAATGCGGGGGTCCTCTCTCAACGTCGCCCGTAATTAATACAGTACCGGACCGGAATAATATATCAGGATTTCCGGACAATCATTATTTCCTTTCTTCAGATTTATATATAAGGTTGCAAAGCGCCGTCGCATCACTTGCCTTTGAAAAGTCTGCCGCAAGTCTTCAAACCCACGCTAATCAAACGATCTGTCAGCTTCAGATGCCGCGCTCAATAAGCTCCGGCACGCATAGTGGCAAAGCTTTTGATTCCCGTGGAGCGCAAAAGGTCATAAACGTCAGGTCGGATTCATATTTTATCTTTGGGAGGTGCGCAATGCAGGAAAGGGAACAACAAGCAAAACCGTCGGCAACGGCTCAGGTGGACTTCTCAAGATCGGTCACGCTCGGAGGCATAACCGGAACCGTTTCTTCATCAGACAAATCTTTTGTGGCAAAAGCAGGCGAATTTGTAATCACGGTGACAGGAGAGTGTCTCAGCCCGAAACTTATCGACGTTGAAAACAAAAAAGCCGTGATCGAAGGAAAAATCAGCTCTGTCACACAAAGCAGACAGCTAACTCCGAAAGGCTTTTTCGCCAGACTTTTCAAATAATGACAGACCCGGGAAGTCAGTTTGCCGTGCTGGCGTGTCTTTCCGCGATATCTGCCGGGGCAGGCGGAGGACTGGCTCTCACCGCTTTTGCCGACAAATGCGCGCCGCTCAGGTCGTTTTTCCGCTTTTTTGCTGAATTTTCTGTCGTTGCCGCATTTTCGGCACTGCTGTGGCTCGCCGTTCTGAAACTTAACAACGGCGATTTCAGAGCGTTTTTTCTCGTGTACACAATAACTTTAACAGTAATATTTCGCACAAGTATTGCGTTCTTTTTATCCCCCCTCGTACCGCACGGCAAAAAAGCCGCTGAACGCTTTTCTCAGTCTTTCAGACGCAGTTTTATAGCCAGATATATACTAAAATAGCATTATTTTGCCGTTTTTTTAATATTTTTTACTCAAATTATTACTAAAACTAAAGTTTAATTTTTTTAATTTTGATTGACCTGTTTTTAGTTATCAACGCTTTTCCGATGATTATATTCCGATTTAAAATACCTTGTTTATCCATTTTTTGATGTTTTCGCACGTTTTTTTCGACATCTCTTTAAATATTACGCGCGTAATATAGCGATACTGCGCCTTGAAAACTGTTTTTCGTATTTTTGTCCGTATTGCGCGAACACGCCCGTATCGGCGTTATTCTCGCTCTTTTACCGCATTTTCCTTTACACACCCGACTTCGCCGTCAAATGACTTCGTTTCCGCTTTATTTCCGCTTTTCGGCATAAAAAAGACCGAGCCGACGCTCAGCCTTGTTTCCCGCGATTTTTCGCTGTTTTCCGCAGTTACTCAGCCTTTCTCCTTCAGAACACGCCTTTATCGCGCTCAGATCGCGTATTTTGCACCTTACACGCGCCTTTCCGCCGTTTGCCGGCTCATCAACGGATCACGGCATTATTTTACGCCTGCGTCATAAAGAACGCGTCTCCCGGGCTTTTACTGCTTATCTCTTTATGAACCCCTTGTTCTTGAGGCTCGCCTCGTAACAGACGACCGTTGCCGCGACTCCGACGTTTAACGAGTCGCATTTGCCGAACATCGGAATCGACAACAGCAACACGTCCTTGTCATACCAGGCGCGCGAAATGCCGTACCTTTCGCTGCCCATCACGAACGCCGTGCGCTTTCCGTACGGGTACTCGTAATAGCTCTTCTCCGCCCTGCTGTCAGTCAGATAAACCTCAAAGCCGAGCTCAGACAGCGCTTTATAGCAGTCTTCCGCGTTTTCAAACTCTACAATGGGAATGCTCAGAATACTCCCCATGCTCGACTGAAGAAGCTTGGGATGGGTCATACGCGCCTTTCTGTTGCAGATAAAAACCGCGTCGACTCCCGCGCCGTCCGCGACCCTTATCATCGTGCCGACGTTCCCCGGGATCTCCACCCCGTCAAGAACGAGAACCACGCTCTTGTCGGTAAACGCGATGTCTTTTACGTCGGTAAGCGAGAAATACGCTATGCTCATGATCCCGTCCGGCTTTTCTCTCTCGCTTATCTTTTCAAACGTCTTCGCACTGACGGTAAAACGCTGATCGCACGCCTCCGCAAGCCTTTCGGCAAGCTTTGCCGCCTCGACGGTATACACCTTCTCCGGGCAGATTATTATCGCATGCAGCCGCGCGCCGGCGTCAACCAGCATCTTGTTGAACCAAAGCCCCTCCGCAACGTACTGCCGTGTCGGATTCGGCTTGCTGTTTGAAACCAGACCTTTTACGTGCTTTACGATGGAATGACCTTCTCCCACCGCGTAAAACCTGTACCTGCCGGTCAAGGCGTCAAGAATCTCTTTTGCAGCCTCTTGTTCGTTCACTCGGACAACCTCCTGATTTCGTCATTTCAAAGATAACACAACCTTGCCGCATATTCAAGCTTTTCGCGCCACGGCAACCGAACCCAGACATAAAATCCTTTTGAAACAAAACGAGACGGCATACTTTGACCGGCAATACGGATAAATCCGGACGTGAAAACTCAGCAAAAGCCACCTCTGCGGAGAGCGCACAAAAAACGCGCCGGCGCAAGCTTTCCCGAGCAAGTTTCACCGCGGCGAAGACGCCCGGGCAAAAGCGCCTATGCGAGCGTATTCCGACAAAAGCCGTCCGGAAAAGTTCTTCAGCGAAACAGCACCGGCGAAGGAGCCCGGGCAAAAAAGCGCTCCGATAAAATCGTTCGGATAAAAAGCAAAACAATAGTCTGCGGAGGCAGAGAAGAGCGGAAACGCATGCTGTAAAATCAAGAAGCGGTAAAACAAGAAAGCGTTATTTTGCTGATTTTATGCTAGATTCCGGCGACCCTGTACCGGCTTTAAACAGATTTTTCGCAATTTTTCTGCGGATTTATATGCGATTTCAGGCAAAAAAACGTATCCTTTCGCCGGACAGATCGCTTTGTAAATCAAACCGATAATTTATGATTATAAATGTTTCACAAAACCCGTGAAACATTGGCAAAAATATTTTTGTTTTATGATTTTTCAGCCGGAATTTGTCTGCATAAATATAACTGTTTGCTATTGGAAATTTGCTGATTTTCATAATTGTTAGTTAATTATTATGTTTATTAATTATAATTTAGCCTATATTTGTCTTCTTTTTGACAAAATTTGTTCCGCGTGAAACTTTTTAAAATGCGAAGCTTGCCTCTGCATCGGGGAGACGCTTTCTTCGGCGTCAGACCCACCCGTTCTTCCTGTCAGTGCGACCGTCCGAACACAGTTCGCCACGCGACGAACGTCGTCTCTTTTCGCACATTCTTCCCGTTACGCAGTTTGATCGATCCTCTCAAACACGCCGTCGTGAATCCCGCATTTTTCGCTTGCTTTCTTTTACCTCACCTGAATAACGGCAGGCGCCGTCGGACCTAAACTCCGGTCGCCGATAAACGTTGACCACATGTTACCCACACGCTTGTTGACTTCTGTGCGGAATTAATCGTATTTAAGCAGAATCAGGCAGGGAAGCGCGCAAGCGATCTCGTTTTGAACATCTTGCCGCCCGCCTTTTTCGCGCAAAGTTCGTTCGCCACTCTCGCCCACCTCACGCAAGTCTTACTTTGTGTAAAACAGCTTACAACCTCGCCAATTTTGATGTCTCGCGCGCGCCAAATCGCGTTTTCTCATTTGCGAACCACGCTTTTCACCTGCTGTCCCTGCAAAGAAGCGCGGAAAATCAGGACTTGAGCGTTATGCGTATTTAGCGATATTGCGCAACCGTCTGGTTTTTCATAAGTTCACCCGATTCGAAAAACCCGTTTACCGTCAGCTACGCTTTTACGCGTCTCTGCCATACCGGACCAGGACAATATGAATCAGCCCTGAGGCGCCCGCGTGGCGGGAGCATTTGTCGCCGTCGCGTATAGTAGCCCAATTCACAAGCGAAGCCTTTTTGTTTTATGCCGTAGTTTCAAAAAGACTCACTGAAAATCATCGCCGGCGGTAGCATGCAGTTTCAAACCGTGTTTCTTGTATCTGACTACATAATGCAAAGCTTTACAATGCACCTGTAACTGTTATAAGCTTCTTTGACCGTAGCAAGCATCAACTCGCGATAGCCGACCAATGTTTCCGCTCACTCTCAGCGTGTACGCAGCAGAGTAGTCCTTGTTTCTGCAAATATTACATTTCGCTTATGTTTCTCGATCAACCGTCATGCGCCCACTTTTGCAGATATTGCTATATGTTATAACTAGCAGAAATAAACGTTTTGTTTTTGTTTTCAAACAGCACGAAATGCTACCGTTTGCTTTACCTTGCGCGCATAAAAACGCGATGAGACGGAAACGAACGAGATAAGCCCGGTACGAACTCCGAAAGCCCGCAAAAAAGCGATCTTTTCTGCCTTAAACCGATTTTGATCCTACAACGCACTACCACATCGCGCTTCCGGGCAAAACCCGCAATAAATCCGCATCGCCGGAGGCATGACAACAGCCGCAGTTATTAGTCGACAGGCGCATATCTACGCTTGTTGCGCCCGACAAAGTATGTGTACCGCACAATTCGACCGACAGAGAGCATTGATCGCCGGCACATGTCGACGCTTGTTGCGCCAAGCAAAGACTGTGTACCGCCGCAATTCGACCGACAGAGAGCATTGATCGCCGGCACATGCCGACGCTTGTTGCGCTTAGCAAAGCCTATTTGGTTGTCGTCCCACGACTTGGTTGTCGCCCCACGACTTGGTTGTCGGTCTTACAATCCCTCTCTTACTTGGTTTCTGAGTCTCGTCACGATCGCGGCATCATTACTTACAATACTCAAAACTCCTTTATTTCCAACAGGATTCAGAGCTCGTTTTTCATCATTTTTATCGTTGTTTCACATGAAACACGGCTTTTTTCAGGCGCAACGTCTGATTAAGCAACTTGCTTTCGTTAGCCGTCGTACGTTGCGCCTCTTGCAACTATTCGTGACGACAATATATTCATTCCGATCTTGCGCGCATGATGACGCAGGGGAGTGAAACGGTTTTTGCCCCTGCAAATTCACTTTGTTTGACGGCGTTTTTTCGCCCGGGGATTTACGGCTATAAACATTGCTCTTTATTGCGCTTTCACCACCCCGCGCGTTTACCCCGACACCCGCTTTCGTCGTTTTGCAAACGGCTTTTAATTCCGCATTGCCCCTTCCGACAAACGCAATCCGGATTTTATACGGCTTTTGAGTTTTGACACCGCTGACGTTAATTTTTCGTCTGTTTTTACCAGGCGCTTAGGTTTTGACGCTAAAAAATATTAAAATGATCTTTGCTTCCTGTCTCGGATTAGCCTTGTCCGATGCAAATTCGGCTTAAGGCGGGCGACTCTTGTCACAGATAAGGTCTTTTGCGCGCAGAAATTGCCTCTTTTACGCCCGGCAAAGGCGGCAATATGGAAAAAGACGGTCTTTTTCAACCGTATTGTCCGGGAAATGAGCTGTCCGTTCAGCTTTTGCATATGCGATCACGGGTAACGCTCGCAATATTATATTCCAAACATTTTTATGAAGCACGGATAAAATTTTTTACCTGATAAATTGTTATATCCGGCTTTTTACCAAAATAAGCTGCGGGTTTTTCTTGTTCATCAAAGCCGCATTGCAGTTTAAGTAAGCTATTTTCGCTACGTTTTGCAATGTTTTTCACGAATCGCCTTTGTTTTTGGACAGAAAGTAAAGCACGGACTTGACAGCCCGACATCAGGCATTTGTCAAAAATATCAGATGTTATCTTCACTTTTTACCGTCGCTACGTACCGCACGATCGTTCTTAATGTGGAAATCTTGGCGATTTTTCTGTCTGATTGCCTGCTTGGCGATTTGTTTTTACACACTTTTTCATTAATGCGCCCTGATTGCGTATAAAGTGCAACTTTCTGCATGTTATTTTGCATGCCTGTCAAAATAAAGACGCTTCTTGTGTATCACCGGTTTTTTCACCCGATTTTTTGCTGTTTTTTATTTAAACACGCTCGGCTTTGCTGAAAAATGTTCCTTGATTGGCGCTTTTTGATAACTTATCCGCCGAAGGCGGTTTTTTATAAAATTTTTGCTTTTTTCGACAATTTGCCTGTTTTTATCGCTTTCGCCTGATTCCCGTCAGACATTGTGGATAACTCTTTCACGGAAATTGTTTCATGTGAAACTTCGCCGACAACGTTATCCACATTTTTGTGACCGTATAGTTGCCTGATAGCGGACTCTGCCACGGCGAAAGCCGCTTTTTTGCCACAATTTAGTCTTTTCGGAAACGCAATGTAACCGGTAAGGGCAGAGGTTTTTGCGCTAAAGTCCGCATCTGTCGCCTTTTTGCGCATGGTCTCAGCGGCGATTTCTCCGGTCAAACTGAATTTCTCTCTGGCAATAAAAGCCTTACTCTCTTTCAGATCTGCCTGAATTTCCACCAGGAACTGCGGCAATACCGCGTGCGACCGACTTAAGAAATGCGGATTGATAACTTCAACTAACCGTACTTGCCACGCAAAGCGCGCTTGCTACGTCTTTTCGACTGTTTTTTATTTGTATTGCAGACAATCTTGCTGAATACGTTTAATTTCGGCACCGTTTCAGACTTTTCTGTTTTGCTTTTGAACTCTGCAAGTTTTTCTTTCTTTGCTTAACGGTATCTTTGTTTGTCGGTAAAGTTTTTATATGTCTTTTTTCGGCAGAAAACAATGCCGTTGGCAGTAGAAGTCTTGGTTTTCCCTTTTAACGTATTTTGAACTCTCAAATTGTCAGTTTTTAAGCTTTTTAAGGGAAGTCCGCATCGACACGTCTGCTTCAATAAGTTTTTGCAGATATATCTCTGCCTGTTTCTTTTTTTTCATTCATCTGTTGCATTATGGAATATGCTTTAACGCAATTTCCCCGTTCCTCATATTTTTATTCTGTTTGGTTGTATTTCTTGCTTTAACTCGTATATAATCATATGTTATGCGCGTCTGCTTTTTTACAATTTTATTTTTTATTTTCGCAATTTTTTCATGTTCCTGCATCCGTGTCACTTCTTCAAGACTTAGCATACTTGTTGCTTTATTAAAAATTGAGCATATCTGTGCCAGACACTCGTCACTTTCTTTCGGACCTGGCATACCTGTAACGCTCTTCCGGTTTCAAGTCCTCGTCACTCTCTTTCTGCCTGAACTTGCAATCGCTTACTCACAGACCGGGGGCACATGGCTATTTCTGCCGGGCAAAGCTTTCCGCTATTTGCTTTCGAAATGAGCATATCTGTCTTTCTCTTTCGGACCGGGCAAGACGCTATTTATTTTCAGGCTGAGTATACCCCAGACCAGGATAATATGAACCAGCCCTGAGGCGCCTGCGTGGCGGGAGCATTTGTCGCTGTCGCGTATAGTAGCCCAATTCACAAAGCGAAGCCTTTTTGTTTTATGCCGTAGTTTCAAAAAGACTCACTGAAAATCATCGCCTGAGGTAGCATCAGTTTCATGCCTTGTTTCTCGTATCTGACTACATAATGCAAAGCTTTACAATGCACCTGTAACTGTTATAAGCTTCTTTGACCGTAGCAAGCATCAACTCGCGATAGCCGACTATTGCTCCCGGTCACACCGGGACGGAAATTTGCCGCTTTAAACCTTGTTCGTATTATTCCGGTCCGGTATATCACAGCTTTTTTCCGCATGACCATGCCCGTCTCTTCCTTTCGGACCGGGCATATCTGTCACCGCTTCTGCTTCCGGGATGAACACGCCTGTCTCCTCATCAGGGTACAAGACTTATTTCACAGCCGACTCCTGCGGTAATTATCAATAATCAAAACTTATATCGTATAAGTGCTGATTGTGTCATAACTGTTGACGGCTTCGCATCTTATATGTATAATCAAGTTATGCTCAGAACAAAAACCTGTCGCCCGGGAAAAGCTACGGACGACGCGAAGGAGGTCAAATGCTAGAAATAAAGAATCTCGTAAAAGTTTACCGCGCCAAAGGGGGTAACGACGTAAGAGCGATCGACGACGTTTCGGTAAACTTCAGCGAAAATGGGATGGTCTTCCTGCTCGGAAAATCGGGTAGCGGTAAGTCCACACTCCTCAACCTGTGCGGCGGACTGGATTTTCCGGACAGCGGCGAGATCGTTATCAAGGGAAGAAGCAGCAAAGACTTTTCTCAAGCCGATTTCGACAGTTACCGCAACACGTTCGTGGGTTTCGTTTTCCAGGAATACAACATTCTGGACGAATTCACCGTTGAGGACAACATTGCGCTTGCGCTCGAACTTCAGGGAAAGAGCAAAGACAAGAAAGCGATCGCCGAGATCCTTGAAAAGGTGGATCTTGCAGATTTTGCCAAGAGAAAGCCCAACACGCTTTCGGGAGGGCAGAAACAGCGTATCGCGATTGCGAGAGCGCTCGTCAAGAATCCTGAAATAATCCTTGCGGACGAACCGACGGGCGCGCTTGACTCAAACACGGGCAAGCAGGTGCTTGACACACTGAAGAAGCTGTCTGAAGAGAAGCTGGTCATCGTCGTATCCCACGACCGCGAATTTGCGGAGCAGTACGGCGACCGCATAATCGAGCTGAAGGACGGCAAGATCATTTCAGACGTGACGAAGACGAAGATCGCCGCCGTGGAGACAAGCGACAACGTTTCGTTCATAGGCGACGACACCGTATCCGTCAAAGACGGCTCCGCGCTGACAGACGAAGATCTCGTCAGGATAAAGGACTTTTTGTCCTCAAAGAAAGGCGGGGCGGTAATCGCAAGCGGAGAAAAAGAAGTTTCCGCATACAAGAAAGCCGCGAAGATCGACGAAAACAACTCGAAGGAAAGTTTCCGCGATACCGAAAAATCTGATACAAAGAGCAGAGAATACACTGCCGAAGAAAACAAGCTGATCCGTTCGCGCCTGCCGTTGAGACACGCGCTGCGCATCGGAGCGAGCGGACTCAAGGTCAAGCCGTTCAGGTTGTTCTTCACGGTGCTTCTCTCCGTGGTGGCGTTCGTGATGTTCGGTCTGTTCTCCACGCTGACTTTCTACAACGCAAAGACGACGGCGGTCAGCACGTATCAGCAGTCGGGCTACGATTATCTTTATTCCGTCAAGAATTACAATTACACGACGACGTATTATACTTACGGAAAAGAGACGAACTCCTACACCTCATATTATATGACAAGGTTCACGCCCGACGAACTTGATGCGGCGAAAGAAAAATACGGCACGGTTTACGGCGCATACAATTTTTCCGCAGCTAATTATCAGAGCAACAGCAGCATCCCGGTCGTCAACACCAAAAACCTCTCGTCTGTCTACTATTCGACAAACATCGGTATGTTCGTTGAGGTAAATCAGGATTCGAGCGGCTTCCAACTTCTGACAAGCACGGACCTCGGCGCGTTGGGCAAAAACGACGTCGTGATCTCGTCTTTCCTTTTCGATTCGCTGAAACAAGCCGGGCTTTATGACGGCTATTCTGCGTCGAGCGGCTACGTTACGCTGAACGAATACGGAGACATTGTGGGCAAAACGCTGGCGCTGAACTGCAACGGCTCGTCCAACACGATACCGGTAACCGTACGCGGCGTCTACCAGGCGGCTCCTCCCGAAAAGTACGACACGATAAAAGAGGGTACCGAACCTTCAGACAGCGATCTTTCGTCGACGCACCAGCAGTTGATCAAATCCGGCATGTACAGCATGGTGCTTGTCTCTGAAGAATTTTACGACGAACATCAGATAATCCTGTCCGGCTCAAACTATAAGGATATGTCCAAATATTCTCTCTCGGACTCTCTGTATCTGAATATAAATCTTGACGACTCGTATCAGTACCAGCTCTGCTATATACAACATATTGCTCCGGTGAGCGAATATCCGATAGCAGGCGAAAAAGCCGTATTCTTCACAGAAGGAAAGACATCGCTTGAAAAGAACGAGGTGCTCGTTCCGTTCTCCGCGATCAGCAGCTATCTGGATATCTATATCTCCGACCTGGCAAGCAAACGGGGAAAAGAAGCCGCAAAAGCGGAATACGACAGACAGATCGCGCTCATCAAAGAAAAATACGCTTCCCTGATCGAATCTTACAGGCAGGAGCAGTATGACTTCTACCTCTCCATGGGATATACACCGGAGCAGGCAGAAGAATATGCCGAGTCTTCACTCGTACCGTATATGGAAACCCTTGATCCGAACTTCTACAACAATATAGACCAGGCAAGTAACGCCGCCAGTTCGGAAATATACGACTCGTTCTATAACGCTACGAGCATAATCGAAAACGGCATATACTACGAGGACGGCATGAATTTCGTTGCGACTGAAACCGATCTGAAAGAAGCGTTTGATTTCATGAACGAAAACTGCGACCTTTCGTCTGTCTCCAAAGAAGTTCTGCAACTTTGCGAATCGTCCGGAAACATTGCGTCTCAGACTGATTTCGTCTGCGCAGGTTTCGTTTACGGCGGATCACTGTACTCGTCGATAACCTACTTCGCGGACGACGTTTACACGTCCTTGTTTGCGGAATACGGCAACACCTTTTCAGGCAACGACCCCAACGGAGAATACTATTACGAAGAGACCAGCAAATATAAGGAATCTGCCGACGCGAAATACAACTATCTGGTGATCCCTTTCCCCGAAAATGACGTTCTCACCGCGATCGTCAACGACGAAAACGTCGTGGCTGACGACGATTCTTTCAGCTGTCTCTCGTCTCCGCTGTCCGATCAGCTGCAATTCGCGAACTCGTTGATCGAAAGCCTTGAAACCATCTTCCTCTGGGTGGGCATAGGTATGGCGTTGTTCTCGATGCTGCTGCTTTTCAACTTCATATCGGTATCCATTTCCAACAAGAAGAAGGAGATCGGAATCCTGCGCGCGGTCGGCGCGAGAAGCGTGGACGTATTCAAGATCTTCTATTCCGAATCGTCCATCATCACGACGATATGCTACGTGCTGGCAATGGCGGCGTGCTTCGTGATATGCCCGCTGCTCAACAACCAGGTTGCAGCATCCCTGGGCGCGGCGATATTCTCATTCGGACCTGTGTCGTGGCTGATAATGCTGGGCATCGCCCTCGTCACCTCTGTGATCGCGACCTTCCTGCCGGTTTATTCCATCTCCAGAAAGAGACCCGTAGAAAGCATACGCGCGCTGTGACGCAACGGCTGAAAAAGCAATAAGAAAGGGGAGGGAAAATATCTCTCCCTTTTTCTTTTTTCTGCCCGTGTCGATAAAACGCGCTTTTTGCCGCCGTCTTACAGTATTTTGAAAGTTTAAAAATCCTTTTCCTGGAACTGTTTTTCTTCATACTGCCGCATCCAGAATTTTTTATCTGAGCGCAAAATACGTTCGCGTTGCGCAAGCGGCTTCAGCTTGTGGAGAAAAAACGCGCCTGCGCCAAGTGCCGATTATTTATTTTCAGTCCGTGAAAATCCTTGACACACGTTCTTTATTTATATTATAATACATTCGCTATTGTGGAAAACAGTTTGCTTTTGCACGCTTTTTCCACGCCGCACGCGTTTGCGGCAGCCGTATAACGACAATACTAAAAAGAGAGGACAGATATATGAAGAGAACGTTCCAACCCAAGAAGCGCCAGCGCAGCAAAGTGCACGGTTTCAGAAAGAGAATGAGCACCACTGCCGGCAGAAACGTCATCAAGAGACGCAGAAACAAGGGCAGAAAGCACCTCAGCGCGTAATTTATGCAAAAACGGTATAGGCTGACAAACAGCCGGTCGTTCGACTATCTATACCGTAAAGGCACCTGCGTGAGAGACGGCTGTCTCGTCCTTTATTCCGCCCCGTCGAGCAGAGGCATGCGCGTCGGCTTTTCGGTGGGGAAGAAGGTGGGCAAGAGCGTCGTACGCAACAAGACCAAGAGAAGACTGAAAGAGGCCTTCCGCAAACATATTCCGGAAATTAAACGCGGTTTCAACTATCTGATCGTAGCGCGTCCGCAAGCGGCGGAATGCGATTTCGCGACGTTGGAGAACAATCTTTTGGTTCTGCTCGCAAAGGCGGGCGCAACGGTGGCGCAATGAGTCTGGTTTCACGCGCCGTCGGCATTTACAAGAGATATTACAACCCACTTTTCGCAGGCAACTGCAAGTATACGCCGAGCTGTTCGGCTTATATGGTGCAGGCGGTCAGGAAGCGCGGATTCGCGGTGGGAGTAATTCTCGGAATATGGCGTATTCTCAGGTGCAACCCCTTTTCAAAAGGCGGTTTTGATCCCGTCAAAGACGATTTGAGAGGTCGTGCAAAATGGCTTTTATGAACACTCTGCTTTCTGCGGAGATGACAAACCTCGTCGGTAAATTCCTGCTGGTGCTGTATAATGCGATCGGCGATTTCGGCTGGACTGTCGTGGTATTTACGATGCTGCTCAAGACGGTCGTACTTCCGCTGGACATCTGGCAGAAAATTTCCATGCGCAAACAGTCCAAGGCGATGGAGCGCATACGCCCGCAACTGGAAAAGTTGCAGAAACAGTATGCAAATCACCCTGACATTCTGCGCCAGAAACAGGCTGAACTCCAGAAAAAAGAGAAGATCCACGTTTTCGCTTCCTGTCTCCCGATGATCATCACGATCGTGATATTCTTCGTGGTCTGGGCAGGTTTCAGAGCGCTCGTCGCTTACGAAAACGAAGTGATCGTAGAAAAGCTGATGGCGATCTACAACGACAACATTGCAAAAGTGCAGGCGGGCACCATGTCCATGGACGAGCTCAACACCTTGCTCGCTCAGAGTTACGATCTGCACAGCTGGCTGTGGGTCAAAAACGTATTTATGTCAGATATCGGCACCAACGTTATCCCCGATATCGACACCTTCCTCGGCACGATCGGCGCGACGATGCCCGAGCTTTCGCCCGGACTTACGTACGACAAGCTGGTCGGACCGGCAATGGATCTGTACAACAAGCAGTCCTTCTGGGACGCGGCGAGATGGAACGGTTACTTCGGCCTGCCGATCCTGTCCATCGCGACTAGCTTTATCAGCACCAAGCTGATGCAGAGTCAGAACCCGCAGATGCCCACCGGCACCGAGGAACAGCAAAAAACCCAACAGACTACCACCAAGATATTGAATTACGTAATGCCGCTTATGCTGGGCGTTTTCGCGATCATGTACAGCGCCGCCTTCGCGATATATTACTTCCTGAGCAACGTGTATTCCACCGTGGTAAGTCTTGTGTTCAATCTCATTGTGAAAAGTAAAGACAAGAAGGAAAAGGACATGATCCTGTCCAAGACCTACGTCGGAGGAAAAAAATGAAAGAAATAGAAATCACGGCGTCCAGTTACGAGGACGCTCTCGCCCAGGCTCTCGAAGCGCTCGGGCTCAGAGAAGATCAGGTCGAAGCTCAGATCGTAAAGCAGACCGGTCTCATCCGCAAAAAGGTGACCGTCAAGGTCACTCAGAAGGCAACGGCTAAAGACATCGCGATAGAGTTCATCAACGCGCTCATTCAGAAGATGGGGCTTGACTGCTCCGCAGAGATCAGGGAAGAGGAGGACGCTTATTACGTTTCCGTATCCGGCAAGGATACCGCGACCCTCATCGGTTACCGCGGCGACGTGCTCGACTGCGTACAGTATCTGACCCTGCTTGTCGTGAACAAGACGATCGATCTTGACAAGAGGATCATCATAGACGGCGAAAATTACAGAGAAAAGAGAACGGCGGTTCTCTCGAAGCTGGCAAAGAAACTGGCTATAAAGGCTGCCAAGACGGGCAGAGACGTCGCGCTCGAACCGATGAACCCGTTCGAAAGACGCGTGATCCATTCCGCGCTCGCAGACGACAAGTTCGTCACCACCGAAAGCGAAGGCGAAGAACCCAACCGCTATATCGTCATAAAGCCCAACAAGAGAAGTCATTCCGATCGTCCCCGCAGAGGAGGCAACGGAGGCAGACAAGGCGGCAGGCAGGGGGGAAGCAGGTACAATTCTTCAACTTCTTCCGCTCCCGTCCAGAAAAAGGAGCCGGTCGAAGAAAAGCCGAAGGATATGTACAATCACGAGTACAGCATCAACTTCAAGCGCACCGGCGGCGGCAAGCTGAGAAGTTTCGGCGAAAAGAAACGCACTTTCTGATTTTAAAAATATGCGGCGTATCCGTAAAGGTACGCCGTTTTTTTTGTTGAATTTTATGATCGTAAGATCTATAATTATTACAGACGCTATTGCCCGGTCTCCCGGCTATTCTTCAGATCGTTTACGCGGCGCACGATCTGCTCCTGACACGCGGTTGCCTGCGGTAGCATGTAGTTTCAAGCCTTGTTTCTTGTATCTGACTACATAATGCAAAGCTTTACAATACACCTGTAATTGTTCTATGCTACATTAACCGTAACTAGTATTTACTCGCGATAGCCGTCTGATGCCGCCGGTCACACCGGGACGGAAATTTGCCGCTTTAAACCTTGTCGTATTATTCTGGTCCGGTATACCGTAAAAAGTTGTGCGCAGATCAGTAATTTACGCGCCCGTGTTCATAAAATACAACTGCGGACATTTGCGTCCGCAAAAGGAGAAGCATATGGATCTGATGTCAAAATACAGAGAGTGCCCGTTCCGCGAGGTGAAAAACGGACAGGGCAAAAGCATCACACGGTCGCACGACAGATATTATTGCGGTCAGATAGAAGACGGAGTGTGCAACGGCTACGGCGTTATGTACTGCGCCAACGGATCTGCTTTTTGCGGAAAATTGCTTTACGGTAAACCCCACGAGGGCACTTATGCCTACGCAAACGGCGAGATCTTCGACGGCAGCTGGCTGTACGACAAACCGAGAATCGGCACCTACCGCTACAAGAACGGCGACGTCTTTGAGGGTACGTTTAACGACGGGGTCAAATGTCAAGGCGTCTATTATTTCGCAAACGGCGACGTTTACGACGGCAGTTTCGACGAAAACGGTCAATTCTCGGGCATGGGCGTTTACACCTGGAAAAACGGGGAGAAATACGACGGTCACTGGCATCAGGGATACCGCAACGGGTACGGCACGATGTATTATAAAAACGGCACTTCAAAATCGTGCTATTGGCACAAAAACCAGCCCACCGACTGGTGATCGGAAAAAGCGTCCGCATGAAACGTAGTTACTTTGCGTTCCGCGAAGAATATTTACAAGTGCAAAGCGCCGTGTTATGATAATAAAAAACGGCTGTATCGAGCTGTAAATCACAGGAGATATTATGGATCTGAAAAAATTGTATGAGGAATGTCCTCTTGAAGAAAACGTACAGAACGGGCAGGGCAAATTCATCGGCGAGACAGGCATCTTCTTTTACAAAGGAGACTTCAAAGACGGACGCATGCACGGAACAGGCACTATGATCTATGACAACGGCACGGTCTGCACGGGAGACTTTGTGAACGGATCCTTTCACGGCAAGGGCACGGTGACCTGGAGCAACGGTTCAAAATATACCGGCGACATTGCTCATGGCAACCTTACCGGTAAAGGCTCCTATCTTTATACCAACGGCGCGCTTTATTCCGGCGACGTCGTAAACGGCGCGGTTTCCGGCAAAGGGATCTGCAAATGGAATACCGGTGAAGTTTATGCCGGCGATTACGTCGACGAAAAACGCACCGGCAAAGCCGTGAACATATGGAAAAACGGCAAACTGTACGCCGGCGATTTCGTCGACGGAAAGCTGATGGGAAAGGGCACGATGATCCTCCCTGACGGAGACGTTTACATGGGCGACTTCGTCGACAACAATTTTGAAGGAGACGGCACCTACGTCTTTAAAAACGGCGACGTCTACGTCGGAAAATTCAGATCGGGTTACAGGACCGGTCAAGGAATGCTTTACACAAGCAACGGGGATTTTTACTCGGGAAATTTCAAAGAGAACGAGTTTGACGGAGAAGGAGAATTGTTCATGTCGGACGGCACGAAAAAATTCGGCGCTTTCAAAGAAGGAGAATTGGTAAAAGGCTCAATCCTCTCCGGAGACGGCACGCTGTCTTTCGTCGGGATGAACGACGACGACAGCTACACCAAATAAAAAAGAAACGCTGAAAAGGCTTCCCGTGAAGGAAGCTTTTTTTATTTACCCAGACAGAATTTGGAGAATATCGCGTTGACTATGCTTTCGTCCGCCGTGTTTCCCGTTATCTCACCGAGAGCGGAGTAGGCGTCTCTCATATCCACCAGCAGACATTCCGCCGGCTCGTCGTCAAAATTCTGCTTCGCCTGCATCAGGCTGAAATACGCGCGCCTGAGCGCGTCCGCATGACGGGCGTCCGTGACGATATTGCCTGAAAAATCCACGCTTTCGTCTATTACGCAGGCGACTATCGCGCGTTTGAGTTCTTCTATCCCTTCGCCCGTCTTCGCGCTTACGAAGATCCCTTTTCTATCGTCCTTCGCGTGCGGTTTGTCGTCCTTGTTGAACACGTAAAGCACCTTCGCGCCTTCAACCGAACTCAATATATCTTTTTCTTCTTTTGTAAGATCCCTGCCCGCTTCTGTGACGAAAAGCACGACGTCGCTGTTTTTCGCGATCGTGCGGCTCCGGTCCACACCCAGCTTTTCCACCTTGTCGTCCGTCTCGCGTATGCCTGCGGTGTCGATCAGGTTGAGCAGAAGTCCGTTCACTTCTATGCGCTCCTCAAGGCTGTCTCTGGTCGTGCCGGCAACTTCAGTCACGATCGCCCTGTCCTTTCCGGTCAGCGCGTTCAGAGTGGAGGACTTTCCCACGTTGGCGACGCCCACTATGGCGACGTCAATGCCTTGTTTCACATAGCTTCCCGTCTTTGCCGTGGAGATGAGTTTTTCCAGCTCGTCGCACAGCGAAGTCACCGTTTCTTTAGCCACGCGGCGGCTTTCTTCTTCCATTTCCTCAGGGTAGTCGAGCGCCGCTTCCATCGTCGCTATCGCGTCGAGAAGCTTTTGCTCGAAAGCGTAAACGCTTTTTGAAAGCTGCCCCGTCATCGAGCGGTAAGACGCCTTGAGCTGAGCCTCGCTCTCCGCGTTTATCATCGCTATCACGCCTTCTGCGTCGCTCAGCGCAAGCTTGCCGTTGAGAAAGGCGCGTTTTGTGAATTCGCCCTTGTCCGCGGCGCGCGCTCCCGCTTCCAGACAGCATTTCAGAATCTCGCTTACTATCCTGACTCCGCCGTGACAATGCAGCTCGAAAATATCCTCGCCCGTGTAGGTTCTGGGCGCTTTGAAGTATACGCCGAGGCACCTGTCGCTCACGCCGCCTGCGCTTGCCGTACCGTAATACATCATGTTGGGGATCGCGTCTTTCAGATCTTTCAGCTTTGACGTCGAAAAGACCGCGGACGCCACTTTGAGCGCGTCGTCTCCGCTTATCCTCACAATTCCGATCGCACCCGCTCCGAGCGGGGTGGATATCGCCGCTATCGTCTGCATATCAGTCTCCGAAAAAGGTTTTTTAACGCTTATAATATATCACACGCGCGCTGTGATTGCAAATAAAAGCGCGTTGTGCTATAATTGACCGTACGTAGGAAGCCGTCTCGCAGACGTCGCGTCCTGCGGAATACGCGCCGTAAATTTAATGCGGCAGTGAGGACATATGCAGAGAAGATACGACGAGATCTATGACGCGGTGGTGATAGGCGCAGGGCATGCCGGAGTGGAAGCATGTCTCGCTCTCGCGCGCCTCGGTCTTAAAACTCTCGTTGTCACGCTCTCTCTCGACGCGATATCCTTCATGGCTTGCAATCCCGCCATCGGCGGCACCGCGAAAGGGCACCTCGTCCGTGAAGTGGACGCACTCGGCGGACAGATGGGTATAAGCGCGGATCACAATCTGCTGCAGATACGCATGCTGAATACAGGCAAAGGCGCCGCGGTACAGAGTCTGAGAGGGCAGGCGGACAAGTCTGCATATCACCTCTACATGAAACGCGTGCTCGAACGCGAAAAGAACCTTACCGTCCTGCAAGGAGAAGTCGCCGGAATACTCACCGAAAACGGCAAGGTCGTCGGCGTAACCACCCTTCAGGGGCAGACATTTGCATGCAAAGGCGTCGTCGTCGCGACCGGCGTATACCTGAACGCAGACATAATAATAGGCGAATTCCGTCAGCAGACGGGCCCCAACGGTTTCTGCCGTGCGACCGCGCTGACTCAATGTCTTCTCGACATGGGCATCCCCACCCGCCGTTTCAAGACGGGCACCCCGGCGAGAGTGGACAAAAAGACGATAAATTTCGACGCGATGACCGTGCAGAACGGCGACGAAAAGCTTTACCCGTTCTCCTTTATGACAGACGGGTTTATAGAGAACAGAGAACCGTGCTGGCTGACCTATACGACAGATGAGACCAAGCGCATAATAATGGCGAACATAGCCCGTTCGCCCCTTTATAACGGCAGCATAAAGAGTACCGGCCCCCGCTATTGTCCGTCTATAGAGGACAAGGTGATGCGCTTTGCCGACAAGGAAAGACATCAGATCTTCATTGAGCCTGAAAGCGCTTCGACGGACGAAATGTACGTGCAGGGAATGAGCAGTTCGCTCCCGGTAGACGTGCAGATCGCGATGTACCACTCGGTGATCGGGCTTGAAAAATGCCGCCTTATGAGGTACGCATACGCGATCGAGTACGACTGCATAGACTCCACCGCGCTCTATCCGTCTCTGATGACAAAATGCGTGGACGGGCTTTTCATGGCAGGTCAGCTCAACGGCAGCAGCGGTTACGAAGAAGCCGCAGCGCAGGGCATAATGGCGGGCATCAACTGCGCGAGATACATCACCGACAAGCCGCCCGTGATACTGGGCAGAGAGAGTTCTTATATCGGCGTGCTTATTGACGATCTCGTCACAAAGGGCACCAACGAACCTTACCGTATGATGACCGCGCGCGCGGAACACCGCCTCAACCTGAGGCAGGAAAACGCGGACGAAAGACTCACCCCGGTCGGCAGAGAAGTCGGGCTGGTAAGCGACGAAAGATACGCGCGTTATCTTGACAAGATCAACTCTCTCAACGAGATAAACAAAGCGCTTGAAAGAAGCGTTCCGCCGTCCGTATCCGCGCCCCTTTTCGCCGAGATAAGCGATTATGTGCCGCACGCCGGAATGTCGCTGAGGGAGATACTCAAACGCTCTAAAGTCACCGCGGAAATTCTCGTAAAGTATTTCCCCGAGCTTGGGAAATACAATATCCGTTACCTTGAAGAAGTCGCGACAGTCGCGAAATACGAAGGTTACCTTTCCAAGCAGTCCGCCGCGATCGAGCGCACCAGAAAGCTTGAAGACAAGGCGCTCCCTCAGGACGCGGACTATCTCTCGATAGAGGGTCTTAGACTGGAAGCGAGGCAGAAGCTGGACAAGATACGCCCGCTCAACCTCGGTCAGGCTTCAAGGATATCCGGCGTTTCTCCCGCCGATATTACCGTGCTGATGGTATGGCTGGCAAGGAGGGAAAAATGACGGCTGATTTCTATCTCCTCAAAGAATTTCTGCAAAAAAATTCTCTTTATTCCGACGAAATATACGAAAAATTCCGGATATATTACGATTGCGTCACCGAGACAAACAAAGTCATGAACCTGACCGCGATAACCCGAGCGGAAGAATTTGAGAAAAAACATTTCATAGACAGTCTTTTACCTTTCGGAGAATTTGCCGGAGCAAAGACGGTCGCGGACATCGGCAGCGGAGCGGGCTTTCCGGCGATACCTCTCGCGATAGTCATGCCCGGTGTTTCTTTCACCCTTGTCGACAGTCTGAATAAGCGAGTGAATTTTCTCAACGAAGTCATAGCAAAACTAAAGCTTTCCAACTGCGTTGCGGTACATTCTCGCGCCGAAGATTTCGCCAGAACGGGCAGGGAGAAATTCGACGTCGTGACGGCGCGCGCCGTGGCGTCTTTGAATATCCTGCTTGAATACACCGCGCCTTTATGCAGGGTCGGCGGCAGAATAATCGCATATAAGGGAGCGGGCGCGGATGAAGAGATCGCACAGGCTGAAAAAGCCGCTTGCGTACTCGGAGCAAGACTTGAAAAAAAGGCTGATTTCGTATTGCCGGGCGGCGACGTCAGGGTCGTGCCGGTATACAAAAAAGTCAGACCGTGCGACAAAAAATATCCTCGCGGCGGCAACAAGCCGAGAATTAATCCTATCTTATAATGTCTGTTTAGTGCTGAAAACTTATAAAGTCGGAGAATTTTCACCGACTTTTTATTTTATTTCTTCTTTCTCGTGAAACGTCTGATCAAGACTATATTTGCGGTCTCTTCAATGCTTATTATACATTCGGATATACGTCAGATCACGTCTGTTTAAGTTTTAATCCGTATTTATAACGAATACGTTTTTTTCGTGCCTGTGCTATTTATTTGGAATTATATATTGCATAAGTTTATCTGATTTGATATAATTGAGGTATAAAACAGTCTGAAAACAGTATAATACATTATTTTACTTTTTTTTACTGAAAGCACGAGGTACGTATGGCTAAAAAAACGGAAGACCGTTCCACGATAGATCTCGCTTTGAAACTTGCCGGCGACGATACTAAAGACGAAAAGGTCACCCAGATCGAATCAAAACTTATAGACACCAATCCCAATCAGCCGAGAAAGCGTTTTGACGAAGATTCTCTGAACGAACTCGCGGCAAGCATAAGAAATTACGGCGTTATACAGCCAATTCTCGTATGTCCTAAGGAAGGCGGCAGATATGAGCTTATCGCCGGCGAGAGAAGACTGAGAGCGAGCAAGATCGCCGGGCTTTCTTTTGTGCCCGCGATCGTAAAGCAGTTTACTGAATCGGAAATGGCGGAGATCGCGCTGATAGAAAACCTTCAGAGAGAGGACCTCAATCCGATTGAAGAAGCGAGGGCTTACCGCTCGCTGATGGACAAATACGGTTTCACGCAGGAAGAACTTGCGGACAAGCTGGGCAAGTCGAGACCTGTCATCGCCAACAGCCTGAGACTTCTTTCTCTCAACCCCGTCGTAGTCGAAATGGTTGAGACGGGCAGGCTTTCTTCAGGTCACGCAAGATGCCTCGCTTCGATAAAGGATATGGGCGTACAAGCGACGTACGCGCTCGCGGCGTGCGACAAGCAGCTTTCAGTCAGACAGCTTGAAAACATGGTCAGGGCATATCTGAAACCCGGCAAAGAACCCAAGACCCCGAGAAAAGCGTTCATTTCTCCCGAACTCAAAGAACTCGTCAACAACATGCAGCGCACGTTCGGCACAAAGGTCAAAGCTGTCGGCAACAACGAAAAGGGCAGGATCTTCATAGATTATTATACAAAAGACGACCTCATCAGAATTTACGAACTGATAGACACCCTGTCAGAGCAGGAGTAACGGTGAGAAAGCACAAAAGATATCTTTACTCAAGAAAAACTTTTTGAGCACAAAAGAACGTTTAAGTACTTTTCAGCAGAGGATATACGGAAGATTTAAAAATACTCGCTCATTAAAAAATACATATGAAAAACCCGGAGGTCCGCCTTCGGGTGATTTTTTACCTTGCTTTTTTCTTGTTTGTCAGTCATAATTTATTTATGGTAAAAAAGGACAAAGCTTTCAAAATAATCGTCATTCTCGAAGTTCTCGCGCTTATATTCTCTTCTTTCGGGATATGGATCGCATACACCAACTGCAATATAGAAGTTTCTCATTACGAGGTAAAAGACGACCTTATTCCCACCGGATTTGACGGCTTCAGAATAGCTCACGTCTCAGACCTTCACGACAAAAACTGGAGAGGGAAGCTTGAAAGCCTTATCGCCGCAGAAAAGCCCGATATGATCGTCATTACCGGCGACATAGTCGATTCTTCCGACAGGTATTATTCAAACTCTTTAAACTTCGTAAAAGAAGCCGTAAAAACGGCTCCCGTTTATTTTGTGAGCGGCAACCACGAAGCTTATATGACCGATTACGGTTTCATGAAGAATGCTCTCGTAGAATACGGAGCAAAAGTCCTTGAAGACGAAAGCGTAATTATCGAAAAAAACGGCTCTTATATAAATCTTACAGGTCTTTCCGATCCTTCTTTTAATGACAGATCCGGTTCGATCAGTTTCGCCGCCGTGTTCGAAGAAAAGATAAACTCTCTGACTGTTGAAGGTCTTTACAATATCGTCCTGAGCCACCGCCCTGAATATTTTTCTTCTTACGCTGAAACGGACGCTGATCTGATCCTTTGCGGACACGCTCACGGCGGACAGATGATACTGCCTTTCGCCGGCGGCATTTATTCTCCCGGTCAGGGCATATTCCCTGAATATTATCAGGGAATGCATACACAAAACGACTCGACGATGATCGTAAGCAGAGGACTTGGGGATTCTTATCTTCCGCGTATAAACAATATGCCTGAACTTGTGATGATCACATTAAAAAGCGTATGATCTGCATTATTGTCAGACATATATGTAAAATAAAATTATGAAAAGAATTTATTTAACGGTTTTAATATTTGTTGCGGCGTTTCTCTCCTGCTTTTTATCATGCTGCGTTCGTGACCCAGGCAGCGAAAACGGCTCAAATGCCGACAAACTGCAAATATTGACAGACAGAGAAGGACTTGACGGCATTAGAGTGGACGAAAACAATTTCCCTGACCCGGTATTCAGAAACTGGCTGAAAGATCCTTCCAACATCAACGGTTACGGCTCAGACTCGTTTCTTACCTATGAAGAAATATCTGATATAAAAAGCATTACCATAAGCGGAACTTCTGACAGTACGATAAAAGATATGACGGGGATAGATTTTTTCACGGAACTCACTTCTCTCAGCATACCTTACAACTCGCTGACTTCTCTGGATTTTGAGAGTAACGGTAAACTCACTTATCTCAACTGATCGTATAATAAACTGACTGAGCTGAACGTGAGTTCTCTTTCTTCTCTCAAAACTTTTTATTGCGAGTTCAACTATTTAACAGAACTCGATCTTTCGGGAAATCCCGCTCTTACTGTATTATACTGCCGCCACAACTTGTTGGAAAATCCGATCTTTCCAACAATACAAAACTGGTATTCATTGAAACTTTTGACAATATGCTGACGAGCATAGACGTATCTATGCTTTCTGAGCTTGAATTTCTGCATATAGATCACAACAAGCTGACAGAGCTCGACATGAGCAAAAATCTCAACTTTAAGGGCGGCGGTTTCGTCGTCAGTAACCATGATGTCAGAAAGATAATTCTCCCCGTGATAGAAGGCTTTACGGTCTATTTCGACGACTTTGCAGAACAGGATCCTAAAAAGGTTATGAGAGCGTATTGTGGTATGAAGACGAAGCTTTCACGATCCCAGTTACTTCAGACGTTGAAGCAAAATGGCAGACTTTGTATGCCAAGAGAATAGCCAATTCTTACACCGTCAATTTCAGCGCGGAAGGCGCCTCCGGCGTTCCTTCTCAGATAAAGACTTATTACGACAGAGCTTTTTCTTTGCCCCAGACCGTGCCGGTAAAGAAAGGATACTCTTTTTTATACTGGAGCGATGACAAATATTCAGGCGGAAATAATTATCTGAAAGGTCAGAGCGTAGTTAATCTTTCAGGCAGCAGATACGACGGTGAAAAAATCACTCTTTACGCAAAATGGCAGGGAATCAACTATAAGATTGCTTTCGATAAAAACGCCGACGACGCAACGGGTACAATGCCTGTTGCCGACGCGGTTTACGGTTCTTCTATGGTTCTTCCTTCCAATTTATACGAGAGAGAAGGTTACGATTTTGCCGGATGGTCGCTTAACAGAGACGGAAAAGTGAATTTTTCAGACGGTCAGAGCGTATCTGATCTTTGTTCTTCAGAAGGAGACGTGATCACTCTTTATGCCGTATGGTCGGAAAACTCTTAAACTTTAAAAAAACCTTACCTTAACTCGCTGAGAGAAACCTTTGAAACACTCAGTGTTCAGGATTATTATGAAGAAGACCTTGATTCACTCACTTCGATATACAACCTGGCTTTGAACGCCGTGAACAGTGCAAACGATACCGCGCTGATGCAAAGCGTAACGGAAAAAGCAATTGCTGACATGAACGGAGTTTATACGATTCAGATGAGAGCAGTGCAGATAGCCGATATCTGGAAATCAGCCAATTCTTCGTGCTTTGAATATCTGTCTTTATATCCTTTGCCTGCGTCCGACGCCTCGACTTGCCTTGACAAAGTTTCTGCCGCTCTGAGCGAAGCCGACGTTCAGAATTTTATTTCTTATTCTTCTCTGCAAAACGAAGCGTACAGAAACGACGCGGCTTTAAACGCGCTTGCATTGTCAGAAGATTATATAAACTCTTTAAAAATATTGGAAAACGCCACTCAATGGATTATTGATACGCAGACCGTCGCAGAAAAACCTCTGAGCGCAGTTCTTCCCCAACATTACGAAATTTGTCTTATTCTGATTGACAGATATTATTCTTTTTACGAAGAAGAAATAAAGTTTATAGATCATGAGTTGAAAGACTGCCTTATAAAAGCGCAGGACATGGCATCATTGAAAACTCAGGCAATTGAAAAGCTGAACGCGTTGCTTGAAAGCATTGACGAAACTCTGTACAGTCAGGAAAATATTGAAAAGATAAAAGAAATAATAAAAACCTCTCAGTCTTCTTTGTTGTCCTCTGCAAGCGGAGAAGAGATCGACAGCATTATATTATCAGCCTCTCAGCAAATATCTGAAATAACAAAAGAAAACGATCCTCCTTCCACTGAAGATCCGGACGAATATCTGCCCGATCAGGAAAATCCCGATGAAAATCAACCTGATCAGGAAACACCTGAAAACAGCAGCGGCGATATGATTGAAAAAGATTACAAAACAGCAGTTATAGCTGTTTCAATAGCATCTTTTGTCATAGCTCTCTCATCAATTATAAGTCTTATTTCAGTCATATTTCTGAAGCACAAAAATAGTATAATAATTGTAAATATAAAAAAACTGAAACATTTAATTTAAACGCAAATAAATATTAATATAATTATAAATTTTACCAAAAATATTGGTAAAATTTACGATTCCATGCGATTTAAATGATCATTTCACCAAAACGCCGCCAAATCAAACCATTGCATAGTTGTTTTTACCAAAAATATTGATAAAGCTTGTATTTAACTTTAGTTCTACCAAAAATATTGGTAAAATCTATTTTCACAATATACCGGGAAAACCATAAATCTTTCATGTCAGCAAAACTAACTTTCCCAGTATACTGGGAAAAACGGAATCTTTTCAGATCATTAAAAATCAATATTCCAAATATACCTGAAAAGCGGGAATTACTCAAAATAATAAAAAGATTTTTCCTAATATACCGGGAAAAAATAACTTAAAACATCAAAATCATGTTTTCAAATTATACTTGGAGAATATAGAAAATTCATGCTAATAAAACCATATTTTTCAATATAATTGGATAAATTTCAAAATGGTATTTAAACACATTCCCGTTTCATTTAAAACCACAGCCTTTCACATATATTATCTATTACTTAATTTTTTACAAAAAATATTGGTAAAGCTTGTAGTTTTGATTGTTGATTTTACCAAAAATATTGGTAAAATCTGTTTTTCCCAATAAACTGGGAGAAACGGAATCGTTTCAGATTAGTAAAAATAACTTTTCCCATTTTACTGGGAAAATGACTTTAATTCAATATGGTATTTTAACTTATCCCACTTTCGAAAAACCACAGCAGCGCGCACATGTCATCTATTAATTATCTTTTACTAAAAATATTGGTAAAATCTGTTTTTCCCAATAAACTGGGAAAAGCGTGAATAATTCAGATCAGATCAGCAAAACTAGCTTTCCCAATATACTGGGAAAACGCAAAAAATCAAATCAATAAAAGCAACTTTTCCCAATAAACTGGGAGAATCGAAAAAACGGAAATAAGATAAATGATTTTCCCAATAAACTGGGAAAAATGCCCTCAATTCTCAATGATAACATTATTAATTCCCTTTCGGTAAAAACCAAGTTTTTTGCAGAAAGTACATTGCAAAAAGTCGAGTCAGGGCGAGACTTTTTGTCTGAGGGGGTATAGTAGGGGGAAACAAAATTTCTGCGTGTATGAAAAAGGGCTGTCTTTGCGAACAGCCATTTGATTAAGCGACGTGATTTTGGTGCCATTTACTTTACACTCTGTAAACCGCTTAGAAGGGTTTCAGATTTTGTACGAAAGAGAGTGAAAAAGCGACCCAGTTTACTAAACGTAAACGGTCGCTTTTGAATCTCGATGAGAGTGCAGAAGATGCGCCCTTATACGCGGTTTATCTTGAATATCCGCCGCGAAGAGGAAGTATCATATACAAATACCCGTCTCCTTCGACAGGAGTTATCGTGCTGGGCGAAGTGGGATTTGTAAGGCTGAGTTTGATGAACTGATCGTCTATGACCTTCATGCAATCGAGAAGATATTTGGAGTTGAAGAGAATGGTCATATCCTTACCGGTCGAGAACACGGAGATCACTTCTTTGACGTCGCCGAGTTCGCTGTTGGAAGAAATTGTCATTTTTCCGCCTTCTTTGATCTCTATCTTTATCATGTTCGACTTTTCGAAACGGCTCATGACGTAAGATCTTTCAAGGCTGTTTTCAAGCATAGCCTTGTCAATGGTGATCACGGTCTCGAAGCTTGCCGGGATGCTTGACTCGTAGCGGGTGAAAACGCCTGTCATAAGATTGCTTATGATCTTAGTATGTTTCATATCCACCATTATCTTTTTAGGGCAGAAGTTCAGGCTCACCACTTCTTCGTCCTCTTCAAGAAGTTTATAGATCTCGCTGAGGTTTTTAGCGGGGATGATAGCCGTCGTATCCGGATATTCCATCACAAGGTCCTTTACGGTGACAGCAAGACGGAAGCCGTCCAGAGCCACGCATTTGATCTTGTTTCCTTTTATCTCAAGGAAACAACCTTTAAGCACGGGTCTTACGTCGTCCGTAGCCGCGCAGAAGATGGTTTTTCCTATCATGTCCTTGACGTCTTTCTGAAGCATATCGACGCTGATTTCGTAATCGAACTGCTGAATGGGCGGGTAGTCCTTGAGTTTCATTGCCTTGAGGGTGGTTTCGCTATCCATATACTTGATGACGAAATTCTGCTCGTCCATATAAGAGAGTTCAACGTCCTCGTCTGAAGGGAGACGTCTGACCAGTTCTCCGAAAAGTTTGCCGGGGACAAGGGCTTCGCCTTCCATTTTTACGTCTGCGACAATTGTTTTTTGGATCGCAAATTCTGTATCCGTAGCGGTAAGGGTAAGAGAATTTCCTTCCGCGGTAAGTTTTATACCCTCGAGAATAGGCATGGTTTTCTTGATGGGCAGAGCCTTCATAACTCTGGACAATGCGTCCGACAAAAGATTTCCTTTACAACTTAATTTCATATTTCCTCCACGCCCGTTATGCCTTGGGCTAATTATTACAGTATTATATTTTTAAGAAATGGACAATAAAAACTCTAATAAAGGGTGTGGATTAGTGGATAACTCAAATTATAACCTTTTAATCCTCACACAGCCGGGTTTTTATATGTCAGCAGACTCTTGAAAAGTATGTGTATAACTCTCTCGGGTTTTCCACATTATCCACAAGAGGCGTTTATTTCTTCTGGATCATCGCTTTTATGTCGTTGACCTGAGCCTGGATCATCGGGTCTGATTTAAGCAGGCTGGTTATCTTGTCGCGCGCATACATGACGGTGGTGTGGTCTCTGCCGCCGAAGTATTCTCCTATGCTTGTAAGAGGCAAGCCGAGCATATCGTTTATCAGATAGATAGCGATCTGTCTTGCCGCCACGATATTCTTGAGCTTCTTTTTGCCCACTATATCCGCGCGCTTGATGTTGAAGTAGGTGCAGGTTGCGTCCACTATATTGTCAATGGAGATCACGTGATTGGTGACCCCTATGAAATCTTTCAGGGCTTCTTTCGCAGTCTCTATGTCGCATACGTCCTTTTTCATCAGAGAGCAGTAGAACATGACTTTTGAAAGCGCTCCTTCAAGTTCTCTGACGTTTGAAGTGATAAGTTCCGCAATGAAGAAGATGACGTCGTTGCTCACTCTGAATTTTTTGTTTTCAGCCTTCTTACGCAGGATGGCGACCCTGGTTTCGACAGAAGGATTGGTGATGTCGACCGTCAGACCGCACTGAAAGCGCGACTGAAGCCTTTCTTCTATGAATGTGAGTTCTCTCGGATGACGGTCGCTTGAAAGCACGATCTGTTTTTTGTTCTGATACAGATCGTTGAAAGTGTGGAACAGCGCTTCCTGCGAACTCATCTTATTAGACAAAAACTGGATGTCGTCGATCATCAGCACGTCCGCGTTGCGGTATTTTTCACGGAAACTCTTGTTGAGTTTGTTGTCGCTGATTTTAGACTGCTGTCTCGAAGGGGACAGAGAGTCTATGAATTCGTTGACGAACTGCTCGGAAGTCACGTAAAGTATCTTCTTTTTCTTGTCGACGGAAAGAATGTAGTTTCCTATTGCGTGAAGAATGTGAGTTTTTCCGAGTCCCACGCCGCCGTATATAAAGAGAGGGTTGTAAAGCGTTCCAGGATTTTCCGCCACGGCTTTTGCGGCGCTGGACGCGATATTGTTGCAGTCTCCGACGACGAAATTGTCAAAAGTGTAGGACGGATTGAGCGCGATCTTGTAAGATTCTTCTTCTCTGGGCGTTTCCTGCGGAGATTGAACGGGAGCTTTTGCAGGCGTATAGCTTGCGGCTTCTTCTTCTGTAACGACGATTATATCGGTCACGTAAGCGCCCGATTTTTCTATCGCTTCTTTTATCACCGTGTCTCTGAAACTCTCCACCGTCTTTTTCACCGAAACGAGGGGAGCGACAAGGATGAGTTTGTTGTTTTCCACCGTGAGAGGCACGAGTTTGCCGAACCACATTTCGTAGCTGACGGTCGACATTGCCGATTCGATGTAAGAGGAAATATCTTTCCAGATTTTTATGCTTTCGTCCATATATATAATATTATAATATCATTTAAAAAATTTTTCAATAAAAAACGGGTAACAATTAAGGCGCGCTCACGCCTTTTTTATGGTGCCTGACGACACTCTGAAAAGGGTATGAGGGACGTTTTCTCCGAACTCCGTGCAGGTGATAACCGTCTGAAGAGAAGAGGACATCTCAAGCAGTTTTGAACGCCTGTTTTCGTCGAGTTCGCTGAGTACGTCGTCAAGGAGAAGTACAGGTTTTTCTCCCACTTCTTCTTCAAAAAGCCCGATTTCGGCAAATTTCAGAGAAAGAGCCGCGCTCCTTTGCTGACCCTGGGAACCGAACTTTCTGACGTCTGTCCCGTCTATCGAAATATCAAGATCGTCGCGGTGACAGCCGAACGTTGTGAAACAGAGTTCTGTGTCCTTTTCAAAAGAAGCTCTGAGCGATTGTTCGAATTCTTTTTCTATGTTTTCTTCTTCGTCAAAGCCGAGCGCGCAGTCGTAAGAAATTGAAAGTTCTTCTTTGCCGCACGACAGAGAAGAATGAGACTGACGCGCTAGTTTTTTGAGTTTTTCGACGAACAGATAGCGTTTGCGGACGATATAAGCGCCGTATTTTGCCAGCTGAGCGTCCCAGACGAAAAGGGTCTCTTTCAGAGTGTTCGCGCCGAACCCCGATTTCAGAAGTTTGTTTCTCTGGGCGAGAACCGCGTTGTATTTCTGGAGAGAATAAATGTAATTTTTGGATTGCTGACAGAGGCTTATGTCTATGAATCTGCGCCTTTCCTGCGGACCTTCCTTTATCATTCTGAGTTCGTCCGGGCTGAAGTATACGACGTTGAGCATGCCCACGACGTCGCTGAGTTTGGAACAGGGCAGACCGTCGAGAAGGAGTTTCTTCTTGTCCTTGTTGTCGACGACGAGTGTGATCTCGTGATCGCGGAATTTTTTGGAGACAGTCACGCTGACGAGAGCCTGCTTTTTATCCCAGTTTATCATCTCTTTCGAATGAGCGGTGCGCGGAGATTTTCCGAGTGCGGAAAAATAAATGCTTTCTGCAAAATTCGTCTTTCCGCTTGCGTTTTCGCCCGCGAAAATGTTCAGACCGGGGTCAAGTTCCACCGTCTGCTGACGATAATTCCTGAAATCTTTCAAAGTCACCTTTTTTATGAACATATATAAATTATATCACCTTTGAAAAAAAACACAAAAGAAAAAACATAATCGCGCAATCTATACCAGACCAGAATAATACGAACAAGGTTTAAAGCGGCAAATTTACGTAGCTACTGCGTTAAATGCCTTGATAATATGTTTAATATTACCTGCGGCATTTGCCTTGTATCAACAAAAATTTGCCGGCTTGAAACTGCGGACACCCTCAGGCGATGATTTTTAGCGAGTGTTTAGCGAGGCGAGCGCAGATAATATTATAATATTTTTAAGGGAGAATCGTTAAAAAACACACAAAAGGCGCGCCTCAGGGCTGGTTTGTATTATTCTGGTCTGGTACAAATCGCGTTTAAGGTCATACGGCTGTAATTACAGGATATTAACAACGCAAAACACAGATTATTTAATAAGAGGATTGTCAATTTAAGCGCAACACTTTTACAATTCTTGTTTAGACAAGTCTGCCGGGGGTTGGAAGTTTAGAACTTTCTATGGTCTGTTATTTATTTTCGCTACGTTTTGCGCAAGAGTGCGTTCATGTTTTCGTTCATCCCATTTTACCATGCACGGTAATTGACGCTCCGCGCCGGCTTGCCCATGTTCCCCGTCACACGGTCGGGTAAGCCTGCCTCGCCGCTGTTAGCACCCACTGCTCCGGGTCGCACCGAGCGCTTGACAGATATATTTATATTGTGTATAATAGCCGTATAAACGCCTATTAAAAAAACGGCGGAAAAAAGGAGAAACAATTTGAGCGGCGAGGACCCCGGTTCTCACAGTAGAAGCTATAATTTAAGACGACAAAAGCATAATCCGACAAAAATCGGATTGTGCTTTTTTGCGTTATAAAGAGGAAATATGGTTGGAGCGATAATATTACAGATAGTACTCATTTTTCTCAACGCGATATTCGCGGCGGCGGAGATTGCGGTCATATCATGCAACGGCAAGAAGCTGGAAAAAATGGCTGAAGAGGGAGACAAGAGGGCAAGGCGGATAGTCAGCCTGACGGAGCGCCCGGCGAAATTCCTTTCCACGATACAGGTTGCGATTACGCTTGCAGGACTTTTGGGAAGCGCGTTCGCGGCGGACTTTTTCGCAGAACCGCTTGCGGGGGCGATAATGAGCCTCGGCGTAAAGGAAAGCGCGCGCGGCGTTATTGAGACGGTGTGCGTGATACTCGTCACGATAATACTTGCGTTTTTCAATATTACGTTCGGGGAGCTTATACCCAAGCGGCTTGCGATGAAAAGCTCTGAAAAACTCGCGCTCGCGCTGTCGGGTACGCTGACAGGGGTATCGGTCGTCTTTGCGCCGCTGGTATGGCTGCTTACCGTTACGGCGAACGGCGTGCTCAAGCTTTTCGGCGTTAAGGCAGAAGAGGATGATAAAAAGGTCACCGAAGAGGAGATAATCCTGATGGCGGAGGCAGGCAGGGAAACCGGTCAGATAGACGAGCAGGAAAACGAGATGATACAAAACGTGTTCGAGTTCAAGGAAAACAGCGCAGGCGACGTCTGCACTCACAGAAAGGACGTGGTAATACTTTTCACTTACGAGGACGACGAGAGCTGGAACAGGACAATCATGGAAAACAAGCATATCTATTACCCCGTCTGCGGCAAGGACGCGGACGACGTGGTGGGTATGCTTGACACCAAGATATATTTCAGACTGCCCGACAAGAGCAGAAGCGAGGTCATGGAAAAGGCGGTGCGCCCTGCGTTTTTCGTGCCCGAAAACCTGACCGCGAACAACCTTTTCTACAAGATGCAGGAAAGCAAGGAACATATCATGGTCGTCGTGGACGAATACGGCGGCATGAGGGGCATAGTCACGATAAAAGACCTGCTCGAACTGCTCGTCGGCGAAATGACGGACAAGGACGAAGAAGAGGACTACACGGTGAAAAGCGTAGACGAAAACAGCTGGAAGGTCAAAGGTCTTTTGCCGATAGAAGAAGCGGAGGATCTTTTCGGGATAAAGCCTGACGAGGACGAGGAATATGAAACCTTTTCGGGCTATGTGCTGGGCAAATTGGAAAAGGTGCCGGCAGACGGCGATACGCCTGAGTTGGCGGACGGAGATCTGACGATAAAGGTGCAAAAGGTGGAAAAGAGAAGAATCACTGAAATGACGGTCACGAGAAATGTGCCGGAAAGCGCAGAGGAAAAAGAGTATGAAAAAGAAGATTGAGCGCAAAATCATAAAAAATTGACGTCAAAAGGCGAAATCAAGCCGTTTAAGACAAATTCAAGCCGCATTCGGGAAGAAGTACGAGAAAACCCGAAGCGGCGTTTTTACGCCCTCTGACAACCTTTTTTGCAAAAAGGGTTGCCCTTGCAAGAAAAGCTGTGATATAATACGATTGTTAAAATATTATAATCTTGCGCGAGCGCACGCGCATTGGCGCACGCACACACGCATGCGCGCAGGGAAAACGGAGGTTAAAATGTCCAAAAACGACGGCTACACAGAGAGCAACATACAAGTGCTCGAAGGTCTTGAACCTGTACGCAAAAGACCCGGCATGTATATCGGCTCGACGGACGAAAGAGGTCTTCACCATCTCGTATTCGAGGTCGTGGACAACTCTATCGACGAGGCGATGGCAGGTTTTTGCGATACCGTTGAGGTAGAACTGCTCTCCAACGGAGCGGTATCGGTTACCGACAACGGCAGAGGTATTCCGGTGGGAATTATCGAAAAGGAAGGAAAGTCCGCGGTAGAAGTGGTTCTGACCAAGCTCCACGCGGGCGGTAAATTCGGAGGAGGAGGTTACAAATTCTCCGGCGGTCTGCACGGCGTCGGCGTTTCGTGCGTGAACGCGCTCAGCGAATGGCTTGAAGTGGAAGTGGCGCAGGAAGGTTATCTCTACAAGATGAGTTTTTCGCGCGGCAAGGCGCAGAAGCCTCTCGCGCAGATCGGCACGACGAAGAGGAGAGGGACCAAGGTCGTATTTTATCCGGACGCCGAGATCTTTGAAACGCTGGAGTTCGATTACGGCACGCTCAGGCACCGTCTGCAGGAACTCGCGTATCTGAACAAAGGTCTGAAGATCGTCCTCAAGGATTCGCGCCCGCTCAAGGAAAACTGCGAGACGTTCCATTACGAGGGAGGCATCGTCGAATACGTTTCCAGCCTGAACTCCAAGGGAGGTATGCCCGAACAGCCGCTGTACATACACGCGGAGACGGACACCTATCAGGTGGAGATCGCGATGCAGTACAACAACTCTTACCAGGAGACGATATACAGCTACGCGAACAACATCAACACGCACGAAGGCGGCACGCACCTTGACGGTTTCAAGGCGGTGCTCACCAAGCTGTTCAACGATTACGGCGAAAAGCTCAAGCTGCTTAAAAACGAAGAGAAGCTTTCGGGCGAGGACTGCCGCGAAGGCATTGTCGCGATCGTGAGCGTAAAGCTGATTGACCCGCAGTTCGAAGGTCAGACCAAGACGCGCCTGGGCAACAGCTTTATGAGAAACGTCGTAAACAAGGTTTTCGGCGAGAAATTCGAAACGTATCTTGAAGAAAACCCGAAGGAAGCGAGAGAGCTGATCACAAAGGCGGTCAACGCGAAGAAGGCGAGAGACGCGGCGAGAAACGCGCGCGACCTTACCCGCAGAAAGAGCTTCCTCGAGTCTACGACCCTTCCCGGAAAGCTTGCGGACTGCAGCGAGAGAGACCCCAAGAAGTGCGAGATATACCTCGTCGAGGGCGACAGCGCGGGCGGTACCGCGAAGCAGGGCAGAGACAGGCGTTTCCAGGCAATACTGCCGCTCAGAGGCAAGATCCTGAACGTTGAAAAGGCGAGCCTGCACCGCATACTCGAAAGCGAGGAGATCAAGAACATGATCACGACTTTCGGCTGCGGAATACACGAGGACTGCGACCTCTCCAAGCTCAAGTACGACCGCATCATCTGCATGACGGATGCCGATGTCGACGGAAGCCACATCAGGATCCTTCTTTTGACCTTCTTCTACCGCTTCATGAAGCCGCTAGTTGAGGAAGGACACGTATATATCGCTCAGCCGCCGCTTTACAAAGTCACGGTGAAGAACAGCAAGAGAGAGGAGTATTTCTACAAGGACGAAGACCTTGAAGCTTTCCTTGTCAGCATTGACAGAAAGGGAGAAGTTCAGCGTTACAAAGGTCTCGGAGAAATGGACCAGGAACAGCTGTGGGAGACGACGATGAACCCTGAAACGCGCACCCTTCTCAGAGTCAACGTCAAGGAAGCGGAAAAGGCGAGCGAACTGTTCAGCCTGCTGATGGGCGAAGAACCGGAAAGAAGAAGACAGTTTATCGAGGAGAACGCAAACCTCGTGACAGATCTCGACGTATAAGAGGTGAACCATGGAAAACGAAAACAAGAAAGATATAGCCGAGATGCTTGAAAAGACGAACATCGTCGATATAGAGCTTGAAAGCGAGATGAAAAAATCCTTCATCGCATACGCGATGGCGGTCAACGTATCCCGCGCGATCCCGGACGTAAGAGACGGTCTGAAACCCGTTCACAGAAGGATCCTTTACGATATGAACGAACTGGGACTTACCAGCGACAAGCCGTTCAGAAAGTGCGCGCTTATCGTCGGCGACGTTCTGGGTAAATACCACCCGCACGGCGACTCGTCCGTCTACGACGCATTGGTCAGACTGGCGCAGAACTTCTCGATAAGATGCACTCTCGTCGACGGCCACGGAAACTTCGGAAGCGTGGACGGAGATCCTCCGGCGGCTTACCGTTACACTGAAGCGAGGCTTTCCAAGATAGCCAACGAAATGATACGCGACATCGACAAGAAGACGGTGGATTTCTACCCCAACTTCGACGATACGCGCGAACAGCCTGTGGTGCTTCCTTCCCGTTATCCCAACCTGCTTGTCAACGGTTCTGACGGCATTGCGGTGGGTATGGCGACCAGCATCCCGCCCCACAACCTGGGCGAGGTCATAGACGGCACGGTTGCCCTTCTCGACAATCCGGAAATAGACATCGACGAGCTGATGGAATATATCCCCGCTCCCGACTATCCGACGGGCGCTGTCATCATGGGCAGAAGCGGCATAAAGAAGGCGTACCGCACGGGTAAGGGCAACGCGATCATCCGCTCAAAAGTGGAGATAGAGGAGATGAACAACGGCAAGAGCCGCCTGATCATCACCGAGATCCCTTATCAGGTCAACAAGGCAAACCTGATCATATCCATAGCCGACCTCGTGAAGCAGAAGAAGATCGAGGGCATAAGCGACATTCACGAACAATCCGACCGCGACGGCATGAGGATCGTCATCGAGATCAAGAAGGACTTCAATCCGCAGGTAGTTCTCAATCTTCTTTACAAGCACACTCAGCTTCAGGTCTCGAACTCCATGATCATGCTTGCGCTCGTCGACGGAAAGCCGAAGATACTCAACCTCAAGGAGATCCTTGAAGAGTATATCAAGCACCAGAAATCCGTCATCGTGCGCCGTACGCAGTACGACCTCGACAAGGCGCAGGAAAGAGAACACATCGTCAAGGGTCTCGTGATTGCGCAGGCGAATATCGACGAAGTAGTAGCAATAATCCGCAAGTCTCCCGACAGAGCGACCAGCGCGCAGAGACTTATGGAGAGATTCGAACTTTCCGAAAAGCAGGTCAACGCCATTCTCGATATGAGACTGCACAGACTCAATCAGCTGGCTGTACACGAACTGCAGGAAGAACTCGACGAACTGGACAAACTCATTGCAGACCTCAAGGATATCCTCAACACTCCGCAGAGAGTCGTGGACATCATCAAGACCGAGCTTCTCGAGATCAAGGACAAGTACAACGACCCCAGAAGGAGCGAGCTGTCTTACGATTACAGCGACATCGACATAGAAGATCTGATCGACGAAGAAGACCTGATCGTATCCGTCACCCACGACGGCTATATCAAGCGCATGGGCGTTGACGAATACCGCGTGCAGAAGCGCGGCGGCATAGGCGTCACCGCTCATAAGACAAAGGAAGAGGACTTCGTAGAAAACGTCATCGCGACCAATACTCACGACTTCATAATGTTCTTTACCAACAAGGGAAAGGTATACCGCTGCAAGGGCTACCAGATCCCCGAAACGGGCAAGAACAGCAAGGGAAGAGCGATCGTCAACCTGCTCAACCTCGATGCGGGAGAAGAGGTCAACGCATACGTTTCCGTACCGCGCGACATGAAAGAGGGATACCTCGTCATGGCGACCAAGGAAGGTCTCATCAAAAAGACCGCTCTCGAAGAATTCGAGCGCATACAGACCAACGGCAAGATAGCGATATCTCTCGTAGGCGAAGACGAACTGATAAGCGTTCAGCTGACCGACGGCACCGACGAAATACTCATGGCGTCCAGCGGAGGCAAGTGCATAAGGTTCAAAGAAGAGGACGTACGTCCGACGGGAAGAACCAGCCAGGGCGTCAAATCCATAAGAATGGACAAGGGCGAGAGAGTCGTCGATATGACGATAATCAAAGAGGGCTGCGACGCGCTGACGATCACAGAGAACGGCTACGGCAAGCGCACCGACCTTTCCGAATACACTCTGCAAGGCAGAGCGGGCAAGGGCGTCAAAGTGGGCGTGCTCAACGAAAAGACGGGCAACGTCGTCAACCTCAAGCTTGTAGACCCCGAGAAGGACGACCTGATCATCATCGCCGACAACGGTATCACGATCCGCGTAAAAGCGGGCGACGTCTCCAAGATGGGCAGAAATACCCAGGGCGTTAAGATCATGCGCATGAAAGACGCTTCGAGCAAGGTGTCCGCGTTCACAGTCGTACCGCATGACGACGGAGAGGAGACCGAGGCTCCGGCTGAGACCGCAACGGGCGATGAAAGCGCTCAGGCAGGAGAAGGGCAGGCGCCCGGAGAAATTCCCGGCGACGGCGAATGATCCCCGATTCAAAACGAAAGACGCTCCGCGAAAAACGCGGAGCGTCTTTTGTTGCGCGTTTTAAGAATACTTCTGAGGGAAAGAATCAGCGCAAAAAAATTTCCGTGCCCGTGTAGGATAAACGCAAATTTTTCTTGCATGAAATAAAAGCGTAACATCATTTTTGCGATATGCTTTCAACGATAAAAAAGAGAAATGACGGGGGCAAAAGAAAAAAAGATTTCAGGAAGATTATTGCACGCGGCGTTGCTTTATGATATTATATATATGATATCTTTACGGGGGAGAAACAGTGGAAGACGCAGAGGTTCTCAGCAAAAAAAAGATCTTGTCTTATACGGCAAAAAAGAGGGCGCTCGTCGCAGTTGTTGCGGTCGTACTCAGCATAGTCGCGCTCTGTTTTTCCAACGTCAACGGAGAGATCCCGCTGATCGCCGTGCCGATAATAATAGCGGCGGCTTTCGTTGTGGACAAGATCCTGATAATCGTCCGTCCCGACGTCTACGGCAAGGATATGCTGAAGAGGGGGCGCACACCCGTCATTGCCACGACCACCGTTGTCGCGGCGTTCACGGCGATATGTCTGCTTTCCGGGATCGTCGGCTTCCAGCTTGCGATGTATACCGCGAGAAACGCCAACGTCGTCGAAACCTTTGACGATATCGACGGCGCGATAGAATTTTTGCAGAAGACCGATCTGGACGACGATTATACGATAACCGTACATATGAATAACAACGGCAAGGACGAATTCAGGATAACCGCGGATTTCGTGCCCAAGTCCGGAAAATACGATGAAGAAGACTTTAAAAAATATAAGGATTACGAGATAAACGGGAACGTCGTGACCGTTACGCTGAGAGCGTACAATTTTGAATATAACGGCGAAAAGATCGCGTATTACGCGCTCAACGAAAAGTACCCCAACGCAAAGATAGAGATAAAGGACGGTGCGGTGAACGTCGTCGATTACGGTCAGGCGTTCGGCATAGTGCTCGGCGCGGCTTTCGGCGCGGTAGCTCAGGTCGCGATACTCGTCGTCGTCTATATCGTCGGCATAATCGCGGCGATCGTTCCTTCTGAGATATATTTCGAAAAGCTTATCAGGAACGAAGCGAAAAAGGCTGAAGCGGCAGAGCAGGCACGGGAAAGAGAAGAATAAACCGGGCAACGCATACGCAATGAAAACGACCCTCCGCAAGGAGGGTTTTTTGTCAGCATGCAGTTGCCTGCCACGCAGTGCCGAGCGTCTGTATTAAGTTCCGGGTCTCAGAACAGCGGAAAAAAACACAGCCTGAACGAGAAGTTCAGGCGGCGGATAAGTGACTTCGGTGATATTATCCTGGCAACGCGTGTTTACGTCAGGCGGGTCGTGAAACGTAAACTCAGGGAAAAGGTAAGCTCGGGAAATCCGGCATAAAAAAGGGAGACTTTGCCGGGTCTCCCTTTAGTAATTTATAATAACTGATTTATACGTCCGACGTTTTACTGGAGCAGCAGAGCTGCCGCGCCCAGAATGCCCGCATCGTTCTGAAGAGAAGCTATCTTTACCTCTACGCGCGGATTGAATTTCGCGCCGAAGGATTCTTTGTCCATCATCTTCTGAAGAGGTACGGTCAGACGGTCTCTTTCCTTGGATATCGCGCCGCCGAGCAGGATCACGTCGGGGCGGAAGATGTTGGCGAGGTTGATCAGACCTTCTCCCACGTATTTTATATAGGTGTCCACGACTTTCTGCGCCGTCTTGTCGCCGCGTTTAGCCGCAACGAAAGAGGTCATACCGCTGACTTTGCCTTCTTTTTCCGCTTCTTCGTGCATAAGAGAAGAGGGGTCTGTCTCCATAGCCGCTTTTGTCTGACGTATGAGCGCGCTGACAGAAGCGTACGCTTCCCAGCAACCCTTTCTGCCGCAATTGCATCTTTCGCCGTCGACGACGATGACCATATGACCGGGTTCTGCGCCCGCACATTCTCTGCCTTCGAACAGCTTGCCGTTGATGATGAAGCCGCCGCCCACACCTGTGCCGAGAGTGACGAAAACGACGTCGTTATAGCCTTTGCCGGCGCCGAAGACCTGTTCTCCGAGAGCGGCGCAGTTGGCATCGTTGTTTATTTTTATAGGAATGTCGAAATACTTTTTGAGTTCGTCCACGACGGGAACGTTTTCGAGGGCAATGTTGTTGCTGTAACGTATAACGCCGCGCGCGGAATCAATCGCGCCGGGCTGACCGATGCCGATGCCTTCGATATCTTCTATCGTTACGTCGCCCGCCTGCATCGTGCCTTCGATGACCTTGCGGATATCTTCGCTTATGCTGTAATTTTTGTCGTACACGTTCGTCGGCACTGTGAATCTTGCGACGATCTTTCCGTTTTTGGAGACGAGACCGCCCTTGATGCTCATTCCGCCGACGTCCACACCTATGTAATACATAAATAAAATCTCCTTAGAGTAGTTTTATAAATACGTCACCAATGCAGGCGACGTTCCATTTCTTCAAGAATTTCCTTGCGCGCGAAGATTATCACGCAGACAATCACCGCGGCGCAGAAGCCGGCGCAGATCGCGCTGGCGAGCACCTTTCTGACAAGCCCGAACGCAAACAGGATTATCGGCACGAAGCCGATCAGGGAGAGGAACAGAGTGTCGTATAAAAGCGCCTTGTTCCTGCGCACCACCGCGCACGAGATCACGCCGAGCGTCAGCACCGAAAGCATGATGACTATCGGCAGCGCAAGGTCGAGCAGCCAGTACGTATCCTCCATGACATCGTCGAAAACGACCTGCGCCAGCCACAGTATCAGCACTATCATCACTATCTGCCAGAACGCCTTTATCCATGCGCTGTTGTTGCTCATCACCGTATTTCTCATCGTGAGGAAGCCGTAAAGAAGCACCGCTCCCACCATAAGAAACCAGTGTGTAGGCTGTTTAAGACCCAGGTTTACCGCCAGACAGACGATAAAGACTATCATGCTCGCCGCCAGATAAATGTTGGACAACGTGAAATGCGTATGTTTTTTGCGTTCCGCCTTCTGCGTTTTGGGCGGGAAAGCGGGGGTGAGGTTTTCGTCCTGTTCCTCGGGCGCGATAAGCTCGTGGCACAGAGGACATATATGCGTTTTGCAGTCAACTTCCACGTTACAGAATTTGCATCGCATCGTCGTCCACCTCCCAGAAATTAGAAGTCACTTTAAGGTCGATACCGAAGTCGGTCAGATAGCGCGCGAAGCGCTTTTCTATCTCGGTATCCGTGATAGTGCGCGTAAAGTTTATGCACATGGTATCGAAAGCCGTCGCCGCGGTTATCGTGACGGGGCAGGCGTTGTTCGCCGTGATCCCGAAGCCCATGTCTTTTATATACGGTCTGAAGCTTTCGGGCAGAGAGACCACGCCCACGCTCGAAAACGTCGCCGTCTTTTTGTTTTTTCCGAAGAAGAGGTTGGAGATCTTGAAGATCAGCCGTTTCATGAAGAGGGGAAGAATCCTCATCGGCAGGAATTTTTCCGCATATACGGTCGTGGATATCTTGTCAGACAGCACTTCTTTCTGCGTGTCGCGTTTCAGGCACTCGTGTATCGTTGCAGTCAGAGACTCCAGCGTCATCCCGTCGCTCGCCGTCACGCCTATCCTGGAGAACAGAGAAAAATTCCTCAGAGTGACTGAAGAAAAGATCTTTCTCAGGTTTATCGGCACGAAGAGCTGAATGTCCTGGGGCGGAAGATTGAGCGGCTTGATCTTGGTCTCGTATACGCTGAGCATGAAGAGCGCGCCTATCATTTCCGTGACCGTACAGTTGTGCTCGCGGCATACGGCGACGAACTGTTTCGCCGGCGCGTACATGTTGATCACGCCCTTGCCGGCGTTGTCGAAGCGGATGCCGGAGATCCGGTAAGACTTCTTGCCTTTGAGGGAACTGATCGTAAGATCCTTTATCTTCTTTTTCTTGTAGTTGGTCAGAAAACTGTCTTCGTATTCGCGAGGATTTACCGGGGAGCCGATCGTCAGCACTTTCTGCTCGCCGTCCACCGGGTAGCCTTTCAGCGTGAAGTAGGTGAAGAGCAGGCTTTTGACAAATTCAGCCGCGCCGGTGCCGTCCGTCACGGCGTGGAAAAAGTCCGCAAAGATCACGTTTTCGAAACAACTGATCCTGAAGCAGAAGCCGCCGCAGTTGGAAGAAGTGATCTTTTTCATCACGATCGGGTCTGCGTCGTATACTTTCGGCTTGCCGCCGTGCTGTTCGAAATAAAACCAGAAAACGCCGCGCTTTAGCATGACGTTCATTGAAGGGAAGCGCCTTATCGTAACTTCGAGCGCGCGCTGAAGGACCTCTTTGTCTACGTCCTCGTTCAGGCGCACGAAGATATTGAACAAGTTCTGATTCTGCTTGTCCGCCATCATCGGGAATATTTTGGCGCTGTTGTCCAGCCTCAGCCATTTTGCCGTTTTATCAGACATAGTTTAAGTATATCATAATCGCGCAAATAAATGAACAGAAAAAGAAAAAATATTGACTTTGCCCGCGATATATCGCGCGGCGCGTGCGGTTTTCATCGTAAAAGGACGAAAAACGGCTGAAGTACTCCTTCCGACGGGCGGAGAAAGAGTACGATCGGCCGTTTTTGCGGCACAGTCGCAGACAACGCAAACTGAAAGGCGAGAGCATAACAGAACTGATCTTTTGCGCCGAGGCGTCGTATAAGCGGGCAAACCATAAAGCAAAAGTGTCGTTGCCGTATTATTACTGTCTGACATACGGCATATATTATCGTATGCAGATATACGAGTACGTCTCATGTTATTTCGTCGGTTTCGCGCTGTCTCTGCTCGCGCTTTTTCTTTCGGGAGCGAAGAAAAAGGCGGCGTTTTTGCTTTTTTTTGCAAACGCCGCGGCAGGTTTTGTTTCATCGCTCGCGTTCATTGCGCTTGAGCAAGCGGATTCTCTGCTTCTTACCGTCGGAGGACTGCTGGGGATCGCAGGTCAGGCGGCGCTTTGCATTGCAAGGCTTTTTGTCGGGTTGAGCTTCTGAAAGCGATGTGGCGCGGACGGTTGCGGGAGAGACAAAACTTTCCGCGTTTTTCTTTTTCTGTAAAAAAAAGGACGGCTTGCGCCGTCCGTATTTTTGTTTTCGTCCCGTTATCTGGTAATGATCGATTTCACCATATCCACAACTTTTTGCACAAGGTTGTTCTCGACGAGGAACTTGCCGACAGGCTCGGACTTTGCGTTTTTTACGAAGAAAGTGAGGACCTCAACGCTCGAGAGAGCATCGGCGATCAGAGTGTATACGTAGATGACCGCGATCGCGATGATGCCGGCTTTAAGCATACCGATGATACCGCCGAAGAATTTGCTCCATCCGCCGGGGAGCTGACGCAGGAAAAGTCTCTTGAACAGACCGACGAGCAGCGCAAGCACGATCCACAGCACGATGAACAGCGCGATGTATATGACGGTCTCTTTTATTCCTTCATCGGTAATAAAGCTGAGATACTGTCCGACCGTAGGCATTATCAAGCCCACGCCGAAAGCCGCGCCGAAAATAACACCCGCCATCTTGAGAAGGCCGAGAAATTCAATGCCGAAGCCTTTGATCAAACCCGAAATAAGCCCGAGAAGCATGAAAACGATCAGCACGATCGTAATATACGAGATCGGAAGTTGGGGAATTGAACTCATATCCAATCCAAGAATCATTATTTCACCCTCCGTTAATTTTACTGATAACGCCTTATTTATTTTATGCGACGCACTCAGAAATTTTCAATTGCAAGTATTACCGAGGGATATAACCTTCGGCTCTAATATAACTTTACCAAAGTTTTTACGACTTGTCAAGGCTTAAAACAAAATAAATAAACAAATAACGCAAAATTATTCCGAAAACCGACACAACGTACCCGCCCGGTTCCGGAGAGCGGAGAGAGAACTTGCGCAGGGCATATGTGCGGAGCGGCAGAGCGCGTTGTTTTTTCTTGCCGTTTAAACGGCGGCACGCGGTCAATAATATCCGTATGGAAGTAAAAAGAAACGTCGTGTTTGTTTGTATAGGAACC